>NZ_CP159342.1:5505722-6117469 GCF_040499845.1 Micromonospora sp. CCTCC AA 2012012 | reverse complement strand
GTGGCGGCCATCCGGGCCATCAGGTGCAGCCCGGTCAGGACCCCGTCGCCGGTGGTGGCGTGCGCGGGCATGACGATGTGGCCGCTCTGCTCGCCGCCGAGGGCGAGCCCGGAGGCGCGCAGCTCCTCCAGCACGTACCGGTCGCCGACCTTGGTCTCGAGCAGCCGGATGCCCTCGGCGGACATCGCCAGCCGCAGGCCGAGGTTGCTCATCACGGTGGCGACCAGGGTGTCCTGGGTCAGCTCGCCGGCCTCCCGCATCGCGAGCGCGAGGATCGCCATCACCTGGTCGCCGTCCACCTCGTCGCCGTCGGCGGTGACCGCCACGCAGCGGTCGGCGTCGCCGTCGTGGGCGAGGCCCAGGTGGGCGCCGTGCTCCACCACGGCGGCGCGCAGCGCGTCGATGTGGTTGGAGCCGCACTCGTCGTTGATGTTGAGGCCGTCCGGCTCGGCGTAGATCGCGATCACCTCGGCGCCCGCCTCCCGGTACGCCACCGGGGCGACCTCGGCTGCGGCGCCGTTCGCGCAGTCGACCACGACCTTGATCCCGTCGAGCCGGTGCGGGACCGTGCCGATCAGGTGCTGGACGTAGTGGTCGGCACCGTCGAGCAGGTCGTGCACCCGGCCGACGCCGGCACCGACCGGCCGGTCCCAGGCGGTGGTGGCGTTCGCCTCGACGGCCGCCTCGATCTTCATCTCCAGCTCGTCGGGGAGCTTGTGCCCACCGGCGGCGAAGAGCTTGATGCCGTTGTCCGGCATGGGGTTGTGCGAGGCCGAGAGCATCACGCCCAGGTCGGCCTTGGCCTCGGCGGTGAGGAACGCCACCGCGGGGGTGGGCAGCACGCCGACCCGGACCACGTTCGCGCCGGCGCTGGTGAGGCCGGCCACCACGGCCGCCTCCAGCATCTCGCCGCTGGCCCGGGTGTCCCGGCCCACGACGGCGAGCGGGGGATGACTCCGGTCCGTCTCGGCGAGGGTGTGCGCGGCGGCCACCGCCACCGCGAGCGCCAACTCCGGGGTGAGATCCGCGTTCGCCCGCCCGCGTACGCCGTCCGTGCCGAACAACCGGCCCATACCCGCCAACCTCCGATGGAAGTGCCGTAGAGAGGAGAAAGCGGAACGGCCGGCCACCTCCCCGAGTGGAGGGGAGGCGGACCGGCCGTCCGTCAGAAGTACAACGCGCTGGTGGTGATCAGCGCTTCGAGTACTGAGGAGCCTTACGGGCCTTCTTGAGGCCGTACTTCTTGCTCTCCTTGACCCGGGCGTCACGGGTCAGGAAGCCGGCCTTCTTGAGGGCCGGGCGGTCGTCGGGCTCGTTGACGATCAGCGCCCGCGCGATGGCCAGCCGCAGCGCACCGGCCTGGCCGGTGGTGCCGCCGCCCCGCAGGTTCGCGATGACGTCGAAGGCCTCGGGCTTCTCGGCGGTGACCAGCGGGTCCTTGATGAGCTGCTGGTGCACCTTGCTCGGGAAGTAGGCCTCGAGGTCGCGGCCGTTGCAGGTGATCTTACCGCTGCCGGGGACGATACGCACCCGGACGATGGCCTCCTTGCGCCGACCCACGGTCTGGATCGGGCGGTCACCACGCGGCGCGCGGGCGACGGGCGCCGGCGCCTCGGTGGCCTCGGGGGCGACCTCGGTCTCGGTGATGTCGGTCATGCTGTTTCCTTCGCCCGCGCTCACTGCGCGATCTGCTTGATCTCGAACGGCACCGGCTGCTGCGCGCCGTGCGGGTGCTCGGCACCGGCGTAGACCTTCAGCTTCTTGATCAGCTGACGGCCGAGCTTGTTGTGCGGGAGCATCCCCTTCACGGCCAGCTCGATGGCCCGCTCGGGACGCTTGGTCAGCAGCTCGTCGTAGCCGACCTGCTTCAGACCGCCCGGGTAGCCGGAGTGGCGGTAGGCGATCTTGGTGTGGCGCTTGTTGCCGGTCAGCGCGACCTTGCCCGCGTTCACGATGACGACGAAGTCGCCCGTGTCGACGTGCGGCGCGAAAGTCGGCTTGTGCTTACCACGCAGGAGCGTGGCGGCGTGGGTCGCGAGGCGGCCCAGCACGACGTCAGAGGCGTCGATGACGTGCCACTGACGCTCGATCTCACCCGGCTTCGGGCTGTACGTACGCACAGGTCTACCTTGTCTCGTCGTCGGTCTGGGGTCGCGCGCCGAGGTGACCAGGGCTTCCCCGGCCGGGCCAGCGCGCACGAACGACCAAGCGTACCTGATGCGGCACGCCTCTGAATGTCGTACAACAGCAGGCAACGATACCCGGCGTCGTGTCGACAGGTCAAAACGGGGGGTCGGCCCGCGTGGCCTGCGGGTTCATCATGGCAGAGGTCACACGCCGGCCAGTCGGCGGGACCCCGGCCGCAGGTGGACCAGCCAGGTCACCAGGCAGCAGAGGGCGTACCAGGCGATGAAGGCGAGGTAGGCCGCGTCGGCGGTGCCGGCGGTCAGGAACGACTGCCGGAACGCCACGTTCACCAGCACCCCGCCGGCGGCGCCGACCGCGCCCGCGATGCCGATCAGCGCCCCGGAGAGCCGCCGGGCCCGCCGGTCGGCCGCCTCCCGGTCGCCGGTCAGCTCCGCCTCGGCGGCGGCCCGGGCCCGGAAGATCGCCGGGATCATCTTGTACGTCGACCCGTTGCCGATCCCGGAGAGGACGAAGAGCGCCAGGAACCCGGCCAGGTAGAGCGGGAGGGACCGGTCCCGGGCGGCGTACAGCACCAGCCCCGCGCCGCCGGCCATGGCGACGAAGTTCCAGAAGGTCACCCGGGCCCCGCCGAGCCGGTCGGCGAGCTGCCCACCGAGCGGCCGGACCAGCGAGCCGATCAGCGGCCCGAGGAAGGTCAGCCAGGCGGCGTCGACCGGGGTGGGGAACCGGTCGTGGAACTGGAGCTGGAGCACCTGGCCGAAGGCGAAGCCGAAGCCGATGAAGGAGCCGAAGGTGCCGATGTAGAGCACCGACATCACCCAGGTGTGCGGTTCCCGGGCGGCCTCGCGCAGCGCGCCGGGCTCGTTGCGCGCCCCGGGGACGGTGTCCAGCCAGCGCGCCGCGGCCAGCGCCGCCAGCACGATCAGCGGCAGATAGACCGCCGGCACCAACCGGGGGTACGCGGCCCCCGCCGTCGCCAGCACCGCCAGCGCGACCAGTTGCACCGCCGGTACGCCGAGGTTGCCGCCGCCCGCGTTGAGCCCCAGCGCCCGGCCCTTGAGCCGGTCCGGGAAGAAGAGGTTGATGTTCGCCATCGAGGAGGCGAAGTTGCCGCCGCCGACCCCGGTCAGGCAGGCCAGCACCATCAGCGTGGAGTACGACACCCCGGGCTCGATCAGCAGCGCCATCGGCACCGCCGGGACCAGCAGCAGCAGCGCGCTCACGATGGTCCAGTTCCGCCCGCCGAACCGGGCCACCGCCAGGGTGTACGGCAGCCGCAGCAGCCCGCCCAGCGCGGCCGGTACGGCGGTGAGCAGGAACTTCCCGGCCGGATCGATGCCGTACGCGGGGCCGAGGAAGAGCACCATCACCGACCAGAGGCTCCACACCGAGAAGCCGACGTGCTCCGCGAAGATCGAGACGTACAGGTTGCGGCGGGCGATCGGCGCTCCGGTCGTACGCCAGAATTCCGGGTCCTCGGGACGCCAGTCGGTGATCGGCGCCCGGCGGCCGGCGGCGGCCGGGGCCAGGGTGGCGCTGGGGGCGAGCGTGCTCACGGCGACTCCTCCTCGTCGATGACGAGGGGGACGCTAGGAACGGGCGGTTTCCCGGGCGTGCCCGTGACGGGTCGTTCCGGAAACGGGAATCGCACGTCCGCCCGGCGGCGGTGGTGAGCCGGTCAGAGTTCCTGGAGGATCCGCAGCGCCCGGCCGACCCGCTGCATGGTCTCGGTGTCGGCCACGTCGACGCACTCGGTGAACCACTTCTTCATCGGCGAGGAGAGCCGGTCGGGCATCACCACCCAGCGGTCCATCGGCACCGCGAGCGGGGAGTCGCGCAGCAGCGACTCGTCGACCACCTCGGCCACGATCACGATCGGCACGTCGGTGGAGTTGTAGACGTCGGAGCTGATCACCAGGCCGAGCCGTTCCCGGGCGCCCTCGATGCGCCAGACCTCTCCCCTACGCAGCACGCGGGCGCCCACCGAAGAGCACGTCGTCGACCATGCCGACCTCCTGGGCGTCGGCGAGCGCGGCCGACTCCAGGTCGATCCCGGCGCGCTCGACGGCGGCGGCGTGGGCGGTGAAGACCTCGCGCAGCGCCTTCTCCCGGGCGGCCTGGTCCATCCACGCGGAGAGGGAGAGGCCCTCGCGCTTGGCGAACCGGCGCGCCTCCTCGATCGTCTCGTCGGAGAACGAGAGTGTCACCTTGGCGGTCATGCCGGTGAGACTACCCACCGGTATGACCGCCAGTCATCCCCGCTCGCACCGGTCGTCGAACCGGTCAAACCGCCGTCCCGCCGAAGACGGCGAAGCGCCACTCCTTGAAGAAGCAGTCGACGTCGGTCAGCCCGGCCTCGGTGAGCCAGTGGCACTGGTCGGCGACGGTCGACGGCCGGTCGTACCGCATCCGCTCCCGGGAGGCGGCGATCTCCTCGGCGTCCGAGCCCAGCTCGGTGATCCGGGCCGTCCAGACCTCGTCGTAGCGGCGGTCCAGCGCCGGTGTCGGCCCGGCCACCTGCTCGGCGTTGACGAAGACCCCGCCGGGCACCAGCGCCCCGGCGGCCCGCCGGTAGAGCGCCCGCTTGCCGTCGTCGTCGAGGTGGTGGATCGCCAGCGCGGAGACGACGGCGTCGTACCGCCCGGCGGGGAGCGGGTCGGTCAGGTCGGCCAGCACGGTGCGGTGCGGCACGCCCCGCTCGGCCAGGTGGCCGGCGGCGACCGCGAGCATGCCGGGCGCGCCGTCGACCAGGGTCAGCCGCACCCCGGGGACGGCCGCGGCGAGCAGCAGCGAGAGCAGTCCGGTGCCCGCGCCCAGGTCCAGCACCTCCGGGGTACGCCCGGCGGCCAGCGCCGCCCGCAGTGGTGGGGCGGCCACCTCGACCGCCGTGCCGTAGAAGGCGTCGAAGCAGGGCACCAGCCGGCGGCGGGCCTGGTCGTAGCTGCCCGCCACCGCGTCGAACGCGTCCGCCACACTCATCATGTCTCCCACTATTCAGGATTTTTGTCCCACATTCTAAACCGTGCGGACCGTTCCGTCACTGTCGTGCGGTGTGAGGCGCTCTTGACAGGACCGAAACAGAAGGGACCCGGAGCGGAAACTGCCCGACGGCACGCTTTGCCGACATGACAGACGGTGCACGGACGGCGACCCGACCGGGGCCTGCGCCCCGCCAGGCGGCCACGCACTGCCCGTACTGCGCGCTCCAGTGCGGCATGACGCTGCGCGAGACCGACGGTCGGGTGGAGGTGCTGCCCCGGCAGTTCCCCACCAACCGGGGCGGGCTCTGCCAGAAGGGCTGGACCGCCGCCGAGCTGCTCGACCACCCGGACCGGCTGACCACCCCGCTGCTGCGCGACCGGCCCGGCGGCGAGCTGCGCCCGGCCAGCTGGGACGAGGCGCTGGACCGGATCGTCACCGGCATCCGCACCGTCCAGGCCGGACACGGGCGGGACGCGGTCGCCGTCTTCGGCGGCGGCGGACTGACCAACGAGAAGGCGTACGCCCTCGGCCGGTTCGCCCGGGTCACGCTGCGGACCAGGCTGATCGACTACAACGGCCGCTGGTGCATGTCGTCGGCGGCGGCGGCCGGGACCCGGGCCTTCGGCATCGACCGGGGGCTGCCCTTCCCGCTGACCGACCTGGGCCACGCGGACACCCTGCTGCTGGTCGGGGCGAACCCGGCCGAGACGATGCCCCCGCTGATGCGGCACCTCGCCGACCAGCGGCGGCGGGGCGGTCGACTGATCGTGGTCGACCCCCGGGTCACCGCCACCGCCCGCCAGGCCGACCTGCACCTGCAACCGCTGCCCGGCACCGACCTCGCCGTCGCCAACGCGCTGCTGCACATCGCACTCACCGAGGGCCTGCTCGACCGGGACTACGTGGCCGCCCGCACCACCGGCTTCGACGAGGTCCGTCGGACCGTCGCCGGCTGCCTGCCGGCCGAGGTGGAACGGCTCTCCGGGGTGCCGGTGGCCGACCTGGAAGCCACCGCCCGGGCGCTCGCCACCGCCGACCGGGCGATCATCCTCACCGCCCGGGGCGCCGAGCAGCACGCCAAGGGCGTGGACACCGTCACCGCCTTCATCAACCTGGCGCTCGCCCTCGGCCTGCCCGGCCGCCCCGGCTCCGGCTACGGCTGCCTCACCGGGCAGGGCAACGGGCAGGGCGGTCGGGAACACGGGCAGAAGGCCGACCAGCTCCCCGGCTACCGCCGGATCGACGACCCGGTGGCCCGCGCGCACGTGGCCGGGGTCTGGGGGGTGCCGGTCGACGAGCTGCCCGGGCCGGGGGTGCCGGCGTACGAGCTGCTGGACTCGCTCGGCACGCCGGAGGGGCCGAAGGCACTGCTGGTCCTCGGCTCGAACCCGGTGGTCTCCGCGCCCCGGGCGGCCCGGGTCGAGTCCCGGCTGCGCGCGCTGGACCTGCTGGTGGTGGCCGACTTCCTGCGCTCCGAGACGGCCGAGCTGGCCGACGTGGTGCTGCCCGTCGCGCAGTGGGCCGAGGAGGACGGCACGATGACCAACCTGGAGGGTCGGGTGCTGCGCCGCCGCGCCCTGCGCGAACCGCCCCCCGGCGTCCGCACCGACCTCGCCGTCCTCGCCGACCTCACCGCCCGGCTGGACGCTTCCGCCCACCCGTCCGATCCCCGGTCGGCGGATCCGCGGGCGGTCTTCGAGGAGCTGCGACGCGCCTCGGCCGGCGGTCCGGCGGACTACGCGGGGGTGACCTGGGACCGGATCGACACCGACACCGGTGTCTTCTGGCCGTGCCCGGTGGTCGACGGCCCGGACACCCCCCGGCTCTTCGTGGACTCCTTCCCCACGCCGGACGGGCGGGCCCGGTTCCGGCCGGTGACGCACCGCCCGGCGGCCGAACCGGTCGACGCCGCCCATCCGCTGCACTTCACCACCGGCCGGGTGCTCGCCCACTACCAGTCGGGCGCGCAGACCCGGCGGGTCGACGCGCTGCGCCGGGCCGCCCCGGGCGGCTTCGTCGAGCTGCACCCCGACCTGGCCGCCCGACTCGGCGTGGCCGACGGCGACGAGGTACGCGTCGTCTCCCGCCGGGGTGAGCTGCGCGCACCGGCCCGGCTCACGCCGACGATCCGGCCGGACACCGTCTTCGCGCCGTTCCACTGGCCGGGCGCGGCCCGCGCCAACTCGGTCACCAACGACGCCGTCGACCCGGTCTCCGGGATGCCGGAATTCAAGATCTGCGCCGTACGCGTCGAGAGGGCGGAGCCGTGAGCGAGCGGATCGTGATCGTCGGGTACGGCATGGCCGGCGCCCGCCTCGCCGCCGAGCTGCACGCGCTGGGCGGGGACCGCAAGGTCACCGTGCTCGGGGCGGAGCCGCACCGGGCGTACAACCGGATCATGCTCTCCACCCTGCTCGCCGGGAAGCTCGACGAGCCGGACGTGGAGCTGACCGACCTCGCCGGGCAGGGCGTGGACGTGCGGACCGGCGCGGCGGTCACCGCGATCGACCGGGCCGCCCGGCAGGTACGCACCGACGACGGCGACCGGCACCGCTACGACCACCTGGTCCTCGCCACCGGCAGCCGGGCGCTGGTGCCGCCGCTGCCCGGGCTCGACCCGCTGCCCGAGCGGGTGGTCCCGTTCCGCACCCTGGACGACTGCCGGCGCATCCTCGCCGTCGCCCGTACCGCCCGCAGCGCCCTGGTGCTCGGTGGTGGGCTGCTCGGCCTGGAGGCCGCACGCGGGCTCGCCGCGCGGGGGCTGGCCGTGACCGTGGTGCACCCGACGGGGCACCTGATGGAGCGGCAGCTCGACCCGGTGGCCGGGGCGGTGCTGGCCGGCACCCTCGCGCGCCTGGGGGTGCGGACCTCGCTGGCGGTCCCGGCGACCGGGGTGACCGCCGACGCCGACGGGGTCCGCCTCGACCTGGCCGACGGCCGCCACCTCCACGCCGACCTGCTGGTCCTCTCCTGCGGCGTACGCCCCGACACCACCCTCGCCGCCGCCGCCGGGCTCACCGTGGACCGGGGCGTGGTGGTGGACGACCGGCTGCGCACCAGCGACCGGCGGATCTCGGCGATCGGTGACTGCGCCCAGCACGACGGGACGCTGACCGGGCTGGTCGCCCCCGCCTGGGCGCAGGCCCGGGTGGTGGCCCGGGTGCTGGCCGGCGCGGACCCGCTGGCCCGCTACCGGCCCCGTCCGGCGGTGACCCGGCTCAAGGCGGCCGGGATCGACCTGGCCGCGATGGGCGACGCGGTGGGTGACCCGCCCGCCGGGGACCCGGTGGAGGAGCTGACCTTCGCCGATCCGGCCCGGGGCACGTACGCCCGGCTGCGGATCCGCGACGAGCGGGTGACCGGCGCGATCCTGCTCGGCGACAACCCGGCCGTCGGCACGGTGGTGCAGCTCTTCGACCGCGGCGCGCCGGTGCCGGCGGACCGCCGCTCGCTGCTGCTGGGCCGGGCGTTCGGCGCGGTGCCGGCGGCGCCCGCGGCGTCCCCGGCGCTGATGCCGGACGCGGCGACGGTCTGCCAGTGCAACGACGTCAGCAAGGGCGAGCTGGTGGCCTGCTGGCGTACGGGCGCGCGGACGGTCGACGCGCTGTCGACCGCGACCCGGGCCGGCACCGGCTGCGGCGGCTGCCGGGACGCCCTCGCCGGCATCGCCGGCTGGCTCGCCGAGGCCGACCCGGTGGCGACCCGATGACCGGGCGACCCGCCGCGCGGCGGCGGCAGCGATGACCCGACGACCCGGTGGAGGTGACGGGATGGACCCCGATGCGGTGGAGGTGGGGATGAACGGCGGCAGGCTGGTCGTCATCGGCAACGGCATGGTCGGGCAGCGCTTCGTCGAGGCGTTGCGGGCCCGGGACACCGACGGGCGCTGGCGGGTGACGGTGCTGGCCGAGGAGCGGCGGCCCGCGTACGACCGGGTGCGGCTGTCGGCCTTCTTCGACGGGGTGGACGCCGACGAGCTGAACCTGCACACCCCCGACGACGGGGTCGAGCTGCGGCTCGGCGAGCCGGCCACCGGAATCGACCGGGCCCGGCGGGTGGTGACCACGGCGGCCGGGGAGCACCCGTACGACGCGCTGGTGCTCGCCACCGGGTCGTCCGCCTTCGTGCCCCCGGTGCCCGGCACCGAGCTGCCGGGCGTCTTCGTCTATCGGACGCTGGACGATCTGACGGCGATCCGGGCGCACGCCGAGGGTCGGCGGACCGGCGCGGTGATCGGCGGCGGCCTGCTCGGCCTGGAAGCGGCGAACGCGCTGCGCCTGCTCGGCCTGGCGACCAGCGTCGTCGAGTTCGCGCCCCGGCTGATGCCGGTGCAGGTGGACGAGGCGGGCGGGGCGATGCTCCGGCGCTACGTGCAGGAGCTGGGCGTGCGCACGTACCTCGGGGTGGCCACCACCGCGCTGCGGCCGGGCCCGGACGGCGCGGTCGCCGCGCTGGACCTCTCCGACGGCGGCACGGTCGACGCCGACCTGGTGGTGGTGGCCGCCGGTATCCGGCCCCGGGACGAGCTGGCCCGGGCGGCCGGGCTGGCGCTCGGCCCGCGCGGCGGGGTGCTGGTCGACGCGACCTGCCGGACCGCCGACGAGCGGATCTGGGCGGTCGGCGAGTGCGCGGCGGTCGACGGCACCTGCCACGGCCTGGTCGCCCCCGGCTACGCCACCGCCGAGGTGGTCGCCGACCGGCTGCTCGGCGGGGCGGCCACCTTCCCCGGCGCGGACACCGCCACCAAGCTGAAGCTGCTCGGGGTGGACGTGGCGTCGTTCGGCGACGCGCACGGCACCACCCCGGGTTGCCTGGACGTCACCTTCACCGACCCGGCCACCCGGTCGTACGCGAAGCTGGTCCTCTCCGACGACGCGCGGACGCTGCTCGGCGGCGTGCTGGTCGGGGACGCGAGCGCCTATCCGACGTTGCGGGCCAGCGTGGGCGGGCCGCTGCCCGGTCCCCCGCTGGCGCTGCTGGCGCCGGCCGGCGGCGCGGGGGCCGGGGCGGGCGCGCTGCCCGCGGCGGCGCAGGTCTGCTCCTGCAACGCGGTGACCCGGGAGCAGATCGACGCGGCGATCGCCGACGGCTGCGCCGACGTGCCGGCGCTGAAGGCGTGTACGCGGGCCGGTACGAGCTGCGGCTCCTGCGTGCCGATGCTGAAGCAGCTCCTCGACGCGGCCGGGGTGCGGCAGTCCACCGCGCTCTGCGAGCACTTCGACGCCAGCCGCCAGGAGCTGTTCGAGATCGTCCGGGTCCGTGGCGTCCGCACCTTCTCCCAGCTCGTCGCCGAGCACGGGCGCGGCCGGGGCTGCGACATCTGCAAGCCGGTGGTCGCCTCGATCCTCGCCTCGCTCGGCGCCGGGCACGTGCTCGACGGCGAGGCGGCGTCGTTGCAGGACACCAACGACCACTTCCTGGCCAACCTGCAACGCGACGGCAGCTACTCGGTGGTGCCCCGGATCCCGGGCGGCGAGATCACCCCCGAGAAGCTGATCGTGATCGGCGAGGTGGCCCGGGACTTCCGGCTCTACACCAAGATCACCGGTGGGCAGCGGATCGACCTGTTCGGGGCGCGGGTCGAGCAGTTGCCGCAGATCTGGCGCCGGCTGGTCGACGCCGGCTTCGAGTCCGGCCACGCGTACGGCAAGGCGCTACGCACGGTGAAGTCCTGCGTCGGCGAGACCTGGTGCCGGTACGGGGTTCAGGACTCCGTCGGGCTGGCCGTCGCACTGGAGCTGCGCTACCGGGGACTGCGCGCGCCGCACAAGCTCAAGTCGGCGGTCTCCGGCTGCGCCCGCGAGTGCGCCGAGGCACGCAGCAAGGACTTCGGCATCATCGCCACCGACACCGGCTGGAACCTCTACCTCGGCGGCAACGGCGGTTTCCGGCCCCGGCACGCCGACCTCTTCGCCACCGACCTGAGCACCGCGGAACTGGTCCGGCTGATCGACCGGTTCCTGATGTTCTATGTCCGCACCGCCGACCGGTTGCAGCGCACCGCCGCCTGGATCGAGGCGATGGAGGGCGGCCTCGACCACCTGCGCGCGGTCATCGTCGACGACTCCCTCGGGCTCTGCGCCGACCTCGACGCGGCGATGGCCCGGCACGTCGCGTCGTACTCCGACGAGTGGCGGGACGTCCTCGACGACCCGGACCGGCTGCGCCGCTTCACCTCCTTCGTCAACGCGCCGGACGTGCCGGACCCCTCCATCACCTTCGCCGTCGAACGCGGCCAGCCCGTACCGGCAGGCACGCCGACGGCCACCACGGAACGCCGGCGGCAGCCGGTCGCGCTCGGACTCCCGGAGGTACGCGGATGATCACCCTCGACACCCTCACCTGGACGCCGGTCTGCCGGCTGGACCGGCTGGACCCCGACCGGGGCGTCGCCGCGCTGGTCGACGGCGTGCAGGTGGCCCTCTTCCGCACCGGCGGCGAGCTGTACGCGGTGGACAACCTCGACCCGGTCGGCGGCGCGTACGTGATGTCCCGCGGCATCGTCGGCAGCCGGGCCGGCGTGCCCACGCTCGCGTCCCCGCTGCACAAGCAGGTCTACGACCTGCGGACCGGGCGCTGCCTGGACCTCTCCGGCGTGCTGCTGCGCCGGCACGAGGTCCGCTGCCGGGACGGGGTGGTCGAGGTGCGGCTGCGACAGGAGGAGTGATGGCGGACGAACTGGCGGGCTTCACGATCGGGGTGACCGCCGACCGGCGCCGCGACGAGCTGGCCGCGCTGCTCCAGCGGCGCGGCGCCCGGGTGGTGCTCGCCCCCGCCCTGCGGATCGTGCCGCTGGCCGACGACACCGACCTGCGCGAGGCCACCCGGGCCTGCCTGGACCGGCCGCCGGACGTGCTGATGGCGAACACCGGCATCGGGATGCGCGGCTGGCTGGAGGCGGCCGAGGGCTGGGGGCTCGCCGAGCCGCTCCGGTCGGTGCTCGGCCGGTCGTACGTGGTGGCCCGTGGCCCCAAGGCGCGCGGCGCGATCCGGGCCGCCGGGCTGCACGACCAGTGGTCGCCCGACTCGGAGAGCTGCGAGGAGGTGATCGCCCACCTGTGCCGGCGCGGAGTGGCCGGGCAGGTCGTCGCCATGCAGCTGCACGGCGACCGGCAGCCGGAGTGCACCGAGGCGCTGGAGGCGGCCGGGGCGACGGTGATCGAGGTGCCCGTCTACCGGTGGGCCCCGCCGACCGATCCGGCCCCGCTGCACCGGCTGATCGACCTGGTCGCCGGGCGGCTGGTGGACGCGGTGACGTTCACCTCCGCGCCGGCCGCCGAGGCGCTGCTGCGGGCGGCCGGGGACCGTACCGAGACGGTGCTGGCGGCGCTGCGCGGGGACGTGCTGGCCAGCTGCGTCGGCGCGGTCACCGCGGAACCCCTGGTCCGGCGCGGGGTGCCGGTCAGCGCCCCCGCCCGGGCCCGGCTCGGCGCCCTGGTCCGGCAGATCGTCGACGAGCTGCCCCGCCGCACGGTCACCGTCAAGGCGGCCGGGCACCTGCTGACCCTGCGCGGGCACGCCGCCGTGGTCGACGGGGAACTGCGTCCGCTCGCCCCCGCGCCGATGGCGGTGCTGCGGGCGCTCGCCGCCACCCCCGGTCGGGTGCTGTCCCGGACCGCGCTGCTGCGTACGCTGCCGCGCGGCGCTGACGAACACGCGGTGGAGATGGCGGTGGCCCGGCTCCGGGTGGGGTTGCGGGCCCCCCGGGTGGTGCAGACCGTCGTCAAGCGCGGCTACCGGCTCCGGGTCGACTGACGGACGGGCCCCTTCCCACCGGGGTGGCGAAGGGGCCCGTCCGGGAGCCGGGTCGCCGGCTCAGCCGACGGGGGCCGGGTAGCCCCGGCCGTGCTCCGCCTGGAGGCGCAGCATGGCGTGCTCGACGACCGTCACCAGCACCTGCTTGACCGAGTCCCGGTGTCGGGCGTCGCACTGCACCAGCGGCACGTCGCGCGAGATGGCGAGCGCCTCGCGGACCTCCTCCAGCTCGTACTGCGGGGCACCGTCGAACCGGTTCAGCGCCACCACGTACGGCAGGTTGCGGTTCTCGAAGTAGTCCAGCGGTGCGAAGGCGTCGGTGATCCGCCGGGTGTCGACCAGCACGGCCGCGCCCACCGCACCCCGGATGATCTCGTCCCACATGAACCAGAAGCGGGTCTGGCCCGGCGTGCCGAACAGGTACAGGATCAGGTCCTGCGCCATGGTGATCCGGCCGAAGTCCATGGCGACCGTGGTGGTCTCCTTGCCCGGCACCTTGGACGGGTCGTCGATGCCGACGCCGGCGGCGGTCATCAACGCCTCGGTGGTCAACGGTGTGATCTCGGAGATCGCACCGACCAGGGTCGTCTTGCCCACGCCGAAGCCACCCGCGACGACGATCTTCGCGGAGATGATCTCCCGGCTGCGGCGTGCCCCGGCGGGGTCATAGTTCGCGAAGTCCACTTAGCACCCTTCCAAGCAGGTTCATCCGCTCCTCGAACCCCTCAGCGGGAGCGGCAGTGTGTAGCGTCAGCAGGCCCTCGGCCACCAGGTCGGCGACCAGTACCCGGGTGACGCCGAGCGGCATCCGGGTGTACGCGGCGATCTCCGCCAGCGACTGTGCCCGGCCTTCGCAGACCGTGGCGATGCGGTACTTGTCGTGCCCGGCGAAGCGGGACTCGGCGACCTGGGTGGGAGTGCACGACAGCACCGCTTCCAGGGCGATGTCCTGGAGGGGCTCGGTGCGGCCACGGGTGACCGCGTACGGTCGCACCAGCGCGCCGCGCGGGTCCCGCCGTTGGTCCATTCGCGATCACCTCCCTCCGTACGGAGCCGGGTCGGCTCCGGATCACCTTTCCCCTGTGACGTGCGTGGTCAGGACCGGACGGCGTCCCGGGGCAGCGGGACCAGGGCCGCGCCGACCCGCTCCACCAGCAGCGCCATCTCGTAGCCGACCTGGCCCACGTCACAGCTGCGCGCGGCGAGCACCGCCATCGAGGAGCCGTCACTGATCGACATGAGGAACAGGTAGCCGCTGTCCATCTCGATCACCGTCTGGAGCACCCCGCCCGCGCTGAACATCCGCGCGGCACCCTCGGTCAGGCTCACCACGCCGGAGGTGATGGCGGCGAGCTGGTCGGCCCGGTCCCCGGGCAGGTCCCGCGAGGACGCGAGCAGCAGCCCGTCCGCCGACACCGCCACCACGTGGGCGATGCCCGCCACGCTGTCGGCGAAGTTGGTGAGCAGCCAACCCATGTCCTGCATGGCCGCTGGCCTGTTCATCGGTTCGTCTCCTTGGTCGAGGTGCTGTTCAGGTCCGCGCCGGCCGTCCTGCCGCGCTGCACACCGCGGTGGTAGGCGGAGAGCAGGCCGCGTACTTCGTCCGGGGTGCGCCGGCTGCGGTCCCGGCCGCCCTTCGGTTCGATGCCGCCGGGCACGAGCTGCGCCTGCGGCACCCGCTTCGGCAGCCCGGAGCGGGTGGTCCCGGCGGTCGCCGGCTCGGCGGCCTTCGACGCCCGGTTCCACCCCTCGTCGGCCGCCGTCCGCCAGGCCTCCGGATCCACCGCCGGCGGCGCCGACACGGGCGTCACGGGCGGGGGTACGGGGGCGGCGGGCGACGCCGACGGCGGAGTGTACGACGGCGGTGGCGGCTGGGTGGTCCCGCCGCCGTCCGCCTGGGCGCCCGGGGTCCGGGTGGCCAGCGGCGGCCGGGCCGGGGTCGCGACCGGCTGCGGTGCGGGCGCGGCGGCCGGCTGCGGTGCCGCCGCGGCCGGCGGCTGGTCGAAGTCGGGACGGGTGAAGATGGCCGTCGCGTCGTCGCCGTGCGAGCGGAACCAGACCGCTTCCATCTCCCGGAAGATCGGCGCCTCGGCCGGGAGGGCCGGCCGGGCCAGGACCGGGGCGGCCGGCGCCACGGGCACGCTCGGCGGGCTGGCGGCGGCGGTCGCACCGGCCACCGGGCCGACCGGGAGCACCGGGGCGGCGGGCGCCGCGGCGGCCGACGGTGCGGCAGCCGACGGTGCGGCAGCCGACGGTGCGGCGGCCGCGAAGGCGGACGTCATCGGGGCGGGGGCGTCGGCGCTGCCGGGGGTCCGCTTGGGCAGCGGCGGCAGGGTGGAGTACGCGACGGTGGGCGTGCCCACCGAGACCCCGCCGTTGTCGGCGAAGGCGGGCTGCGCGGGAACCGGCGGCGCGGAGACCGGGGCGACCGGCAGCGGGGGCAGCGCGTCGGTGCCGCCGAACTGCACCGCCGGGGCGGTCTCCCGCGGCTCGGCCGGGGCCTGCCACGGGGCGGGCGCCGCCGGTGCCGCGCTGCGCCACTGCTCGGTCAGCGTCGCGGTACGACCGGCGCCGACCAGCGGGTCGGACTGGCCGAGCGGGGTCAGCGGCGTCTGCTCGACGGCCGCCGGCTGCCGCGGCCGGGTCAGCGAGGCCTGGTCGCGGCCCCGACCCGCCGGCAGGACCACGGTGGAGTTCGGCAGGGTCACCTGGGCGACGGTGCCGCCCTCGACGTTGCGACGCAGCTCCACCCGGATGCCGTAGCGGGAGGCGAGCCGGCTCACCACGGCCAGACCCATCAGCCGGAACGCCGCCACGTCCACGCTCGGCGGCGCGGCCAGCCGCCGGTTGAGGGAGTCCATCTGCTCGTCGGTCAGCCCGAGGCCCCGATCCTCCACCTGGATCAGCACGTAGTCGCGGATCCGGCGGCCGTCGGCCACCACGGTGGTGTTCGGCGGGGAGAACCGGGTCGCGTTGTCGAGCAGCTCGGCGACCAGGCGGACGACGTCGTTGACGGCGTGCGCGGCGACGGAGATGTCGGTGTCGACCGTGCCGAACTCGATCCGGTTGTAGAGCTCCACCTCGGACTGGGCGGCCCGCAGCACGTCCACCAGGAGGGCGTCGTCGCGGCGCGGCACGGTCGAGTCGGCACCGGCCAGGACCAGCAGGTTCTCGTCGTTGCGACGCATCCGGGTGGCCAGGTGGTCGAGTTCGAAGAGCTGGGCGAGGCGCTTCGGGTCCTCCTCGCCGCGCTCGATCGCGTCCAGCTCGCCGATCATCCGGTCGACCAGGTTCTGGCTGCGCCGGGCGAGGTTGAGGAACATCGCCGAGACGCTGGTCCGCAGCGCGGCCTGTTCGGCGGCGACCCGGACGGCCTCCCGGTGCACCACGTTGAAGGCGACCGCCACCTGGCCGACCTCGTCCCGGTTGGTGAGCCGGATCGGGTCGCGGACCTGCCGGACGATCTCGTCCACGCCGCCGTCGCCGATCGCGTTGACGTTCTGCAGCCGGGCGACCGCGTCGGGCAGGTCGTGGTTCGCCACCGCCAGGGCGCCCTCGCGCAGCCGGCGCAGCGAGTGGTTGAGCGAGCGGGCCAGCACCACGGCGAGGGTCACCGCGATGATCAGGGTGAGCAGCACCAGCAGCGACTCGACGACCGCCTGCCGGATCACGTCGGTACGGGCCTGCTCGGCGTCGGCGAGGAGACCGTCCTGGAGCTGGATCTCGGCCCACCGCATCAGGTCGTCGACCGCGCCGATCGCGGCGGTGGCCTCCTCCGGCCTCACCAGCGGCCGCGTACCGACCGAGCGGGAGATGTCGCCGGCCACCCGGTCGGCGAGGGTGACCGCGTCGCCGGAGACGGTGCGGTCGACCAGTGCCCGCTGGTCCGGGTCGGCGGAGCGGGAGAAGGTGAGCAGGGCCTCCTGCTGCCCGGTGAGGGTGGCGACGAAGGAGGAGAACCGTTCGTCGTCGACCCGGCCGGCGAGGAGCGCGGTGTACGCCACCGCCTCCTCCTCGGCCACGGCCGCCTTGGCCCGGCTGAACGCGGCGACCGCCCGCAGGTCGGCCGCGAGGCTCTCCGCGCCGGGCTGCTGTGCCAGGACGTCGCCGTAGGCGACCAGGTCGGTGAGGATGATGCCGTAGCGCAGGCTGGCCTCGGCCACCGGCATCTGCTGCCGGTCGAGCACCTCCTGGCGGGTGCCGTTGAGGGTGGCCAGGTGGTCGTCGATCACCTTGAGCCGGTCGCGCACCGCCGCGGGCAGGTCGTTGAGCCGGCCCCGCTCGTCGCGGTACGCGGCGATCCGCTCGTCGGTACGGCGTACCCGCAGGTTGTAGTCGTCCGGGCGCTGGTTCGGCAGGGCCAGGTAGGTCGCCGCCGCCATGCGTTCCTTGTGCAGGTCCTGGGTGAGCGCGGAGATGTCGATGGAGAGCGCGGTCAGGGACCGGATCCGGGTGGCGTCGGAGGCGTCCTCACCGACCGAGACGAGTCGGATACCTGCCAGTGCGATGACGGCGGCGACCGGGACGACCAGGATGAGGGCGAGCTTGGAGCGGATGCGGGCATCCCGGATCCGGGGCATCCGTCGGCGGTTCCGCTCTCCCGCGCCGGTGCTCTCGGGCAGGGTCGTAGGTCCGCTCACGACATCGCCTCCGTCGTTCTTTCCACGCCTGACCCGCTGACCCGCGCCTGGTGCAGCGGCCAGCGCCACGCGCGGCACGGCCGCGATTTCATCAGAGAAGATCCTGTTTGGGAAGCGGCGGTGTGGCAGGAATCGGTCGGCGGGGACGGAACCCGTGATCCGGTCAAGAAATACCTACTTTTCTCCACGCCCCTGAACTGGGGATGTATATCCAGAGTGGTCACTCGCATCTGCAAAGTGATGGTTCGTAAACATTCCGTTACCCCACGATGTGGGATGGGCGTCCCGAAAAGCTCCACCACCCGCGCTTGACCACAGGGCCCGGCATTGGCAAGGTTTTGCAGGCTTCGCGCACACCGTACGGCAGACCAATCCCGTTCCTCCACTGAGGACGGACAAGCGGCGGTGTCCGGGCTCCGCCCGCGCCGCACCTGGAGGACCCAAGTTGAGCCCCATCCGCTCCGCGAGCGTCGCGGCGCTCGCCTCGGCCGTACTGGCCACCACGCTCACCGGCTGCCAGTTCGGCGAGGAGCAGCAGGACACCAGTCCCATCGTCATCGCCGCGGACCTCGAACTGTCCGGTGCCGCCGCGCCCATCGGGAAGGCGTACCAGCGGGCGTTGGATCTGAAGGTCGAGCAGTTGAACTCCTCCGGCGCGCTCGGCGGCCGGAAGATCGAGCTCAAGGTGAAGGACAACCGCTCCGACGCCAGTGAATCCTTGCGGAACATCAACGATTTCAGCAACGATTCCCACGTCAGCGCCATCATCATGGGCGGCTGCAACGAATGCGCGGTCGGCGCGGCCCGGACCATCGTCGACAAGCGGATTCCGACCATCGCGCTGGCCTCTGCCAGCGGCATCACCGAGCCGGTCGCCGAACGTCGCTACGTCTTCAAACTGGCCCCCAACGCCGCCGACAGCGCGGCCACCCTGACCAACGAACTGACCCGGCGCGGCATCCGCAAGGTGGCGGTGCTCAACAGCGCCGACACGTACGGCCAGGAGGGGCTCTCGGCGCTGCGCAACCAGTTCGCCCGCACCGGCATCAAGCTGCTGCGCGCCGAGTCGGTCCGGACCACCGACACGGATGTGAGCAGTCAGGTCGGCGCGCTGGTCGGCCGCAAGCCCGACGCGCTCGTCGTCTGGACCCCACCGGAGCAGGCGTCCCTGGCCGCCGCCAACGCCCAGCAGGCGAAGTTCACCGGTTCGCTCTTCTTCGACGCGTCCGCCGCCGGGGACCTCTTCCTGGGCGGCTCGGCCCGCTCGGTCGAGCGGGCCACGCTGGTCTTCACCCAGACCATGGTGATCGACGACGTCATCGCCACCACCCCGGCCAAGGCCGCCCGCCGGCAGTGGTTCCAGGACTACACCGCCCGCTTCGGCAGCTACAACGGCTACTCCTCGTTCGCCGCGGACGCGGTCCAGCTCATCGCCGACGCCGAGCTGCGCGCCGGTGGAGCCGCGGGCAAGGTGGACCGCGAGGCCGTCCGGGACGTCCTGGAGACCTCGCAGCTGGACGGCCTCTCCGGGCCGATCAGGATGACCCCGGACAACCACTCCGGACTGATGCCGCAGGCGCTGACCACGCTGGTCGCCCGGGGCGGTCGCTGGCGCCTCTCGGGCTGAGCCCGTCCGCCGCGGCCCGCCGGAATCCGCCGGCGGGCCGCACCGGGAGGGTCAGCGGGCCGAGGTGGTGGCCCGCACCCAGGGCAGGGCGAGGCGCTCGACCAGGGTGAGCGCGGCGTACAGCAGGATGCTCATCAGCGCGATCAGCACGATCGCCGCCCACGCCGTCGCGGTGTCCCCGATGCCGTTGTACTGGAGGATCTGGAAGCCCAGGCCCGGCTGGTCGGAATAGAACTCGCCGATCACCGCGCCGATCGCCGCCAGCGGCATCGCCACCTTCAGCCCCACGAAGATCTGCGGCAGCGCCGCCGGGAACCGCACCTTGCGGAACGACTGCCACCACGAGGCGTTCAGCGACCGGGCCAACTCGGCCAGGTCCGCCGGGGTGGTGGTCAGGCCGGTCGCGGTGGAGAGCACGATCGGAAAGAAGCAGAGCAGGAAGACCATGGTCAGGATGGGCTTGTGCCCCCAGCCCACCGAGACCACCAGCAGCGGGCCGAGAGCGATCTTCGGTACCGCGTTGACCGCCACCAGCAGGGGCGCGAACATCCGCTCGGCCCGGCGCGACGCGGCCAGGGCCATCCCGATCAGCACCCCGGCGACCGCGGAGAGCGCGAAGCCGACCACGGTCATCAGCGTGGTGATCCCCAGCGCGGGCAGCAGCACGTGCCCGCTCCCGGTGAACGCCCGCCACACCGCCTGCGGCGGCGGCAGGGACGCCGGGTGGACCAGGTGCAGGCCCGAGGTGACCAGCCACCACACCCCCACCGCGATCACCAGGCCGAGTGCCGGCAGCCCCACCGCCGCCGGGCGTACGCCGTCGCGGCGCGGGGGCGCGACGTCGGGTGCCGGGGCGCCGGCCACCGTCGGAGCCTGCTCCGCCATCGTGTCCTCCTCGTCAGGGCCGGTCGACGACCGGTACGCGAAAGGGTGCGACCCACCGGACCCCCCGGCGGGCCGCACCCGGAGTCTCCGAACCGACCCGTCAGGCCTTCGGCGCGAGGTCGAAGTCGATGATCTGGTCGGGGGTGAAGTTCTGCTTGAGCGCGCCCGCGCCCTGAAGCAGGGCGATGCTCTTGGCGACCCGGCCGCTGTCCAGGGTGCCCAGGGCGGTGCCGGAGTTGCTGGACCGGACGTACGCGGCCATCAGCTGGAGCTCGGCGGCCGCGGCGGCCGGGTTGGTGGCGTCCACGTTCTTCTTCAGCATGTCCGCCGCCTCCTGCGGGTGCGCGAGGGCGTACTCCAGGCCCTTGAGCAGCGCGGCGGTGAAGCGCTTGACCGTGTCCGGCTTCTCCTTGGCCATCTTGGTCGAGGTGATCAGCGCGTTGCCGTAGAGGTCCTGCATCACGTTGCTGTACGGCAGCACCACCGGCTTCTTCTTGGTCACCGCCTCGACGGTCGGCTGACCGACGACGAACTGGCCGATGCCGTCGACCGAACCGGAGGCGAGCGTGCCGATCAGCGTCGCCGGCTCACCGTTGACCCAGGTCACCTTGCTGGCGTCGATGCCGGCCAGCTTTGCGTACGTGGGGAAGAGGTTCTTCACCACGGAGCTGGGGGCGTCGGCGAGCTTCTTGCCCTCCAGGTCCTTCGGGGTGGCGATGTTCTTGCCCTCGACCGAGACGATGGCGGCCATGGTGCGCTGCTGGATCGCCGCCACCGCGACGAAGTCCTTGGCCTGGCCGTTGCCGAACTGGAGCAGGCCGCCGGTGAGGTCGATCGGGCCGAAGTCGGCCTGGCCGCCCACGATGGTCTGGATGACCGAGCCGGTGCCCTGACCGGGCTTGATCTCCACGTCGAAGCCGGCGTCCTTAAAGAACCCCTTCTCCTTCGCCACCCAGGCGTAGGAGTCCCGGCCGAAGTTGCCGAAGGAGGTGAGGTAGGTCACCTTCTCCAGCGCGGCACCGTTCGGGGCCTTGGCGTCGGACTTGTCCGAGTCGCTGCCACACCCGGAGACCAGGGCGAGGGCGGTGGCCAGCGCGGCGGCGGCGACCGTACGGGTCAGCCTTCTCATCAGTGCACCATGTCCTTTCCGACCAGGTCGTCTTCACCCGGACGGGTCGTGGGGCCGACGGTGACGGCAGGAGGGGGGAGCCGTCCGGACCGTCGTGAGGGGACTATTCGCTGGCACAGCGTACGAGAAGGCTGGCAGAACGTGTTCGTGCGTACCGGTTGCGGAACGGAAACGAAGTTGCGTGACGGAAACTGACACCAGTCCACCCCGGACGGTGCTATGGGGAGCGATGGCGGTTAACCTTGCCCGACTCGCGACGTCGAGCAGGAGGGAGACCGGCGGAGATGATCCGGCTGTCCGGCGTGTCCCGTACCTTCGAAGGCCGGTCCGGCCGGGTGGAGGCGCTGCGCGGCATCGACCTCGACGTCGCCGAGGGTGAGTTCGTCGCGGTCCTCGGCCGCTCCGGCTGCGGGAAGTCCACCCTGCTGCGCATGGTCGCCGGCCTGCTGCCGGTCACCGCCGGCGAGATCACCGTCGCCGGTACGCCGATCACGAAACCGCGCCGCGACATCGCCATGCTGTTCCAACGCCCCGCCCTGCTGCCGTGGCGCTCGGTGCTGGACAACGTCCTGCTGCCGGTCGAGATCTTCGGCTGGAGCCGGGCGAAGCACCGGGAACGCGCCCGCGAGCTGCTCGACCTCGCCGGGCTGGGCGGCTTCGAGAAGCGCCTGCCGCACGAGCTCTCCGGCGGCATGCAGCAGCGGGTGTCGCTCTGCCGCTCCCTCGTCGGCGAGCCGCGGGTGATGCTGATGGACGAGCCCTTCTCCGCGCTGGACGCGCTCACCCGCGAGGAACTCTCCGGCGAACTCCAACGGGTGCACATGGAGACGAAGGCGACCATCGTCTTCGTCACCCACTCGATCGACGAGGCGGTGCTGCTCGCCGACCGGGTGGTGGTGCTCAGCCCACGCCCCGGCCGGATCCGCAGGATCGTGCCGGTGGACATCCCCCGGCCGCGCACCCTCGGCCGCAACGCGCACCTGGCCGAGGTGGCCCGGGTCAGCGCCGACCTGCACGAACTGCTGATGGAACGGGACGCGCCGGTGGACCTGGCCGCCGGGGCGGGAGGGCGGTGACCATGCGGGTGTCGGTCTTCACCGAGCCGCACCGCGGCGCGAGCTACGACGACCAGCTGCGCTTCGCCCGACTGGTCGAGGCGGCCGGTTACGAGGGGTTCTTCCGGGCCGACCACTACCGGTCGATGGGCGACGACCCGGGGCTGCCCGGTCCGACCGACGCCTGGCTGACGCTGGCCGCGCTGGCCCGGGAGACCTCCCGGATCCGGCTCGGCACGCTGGTCACCTCGGCCACCTTCCGGCTGCCCGGACCGCTGGCCGTGCTGGTCGCCCAGGTCGACCAGATGAGCGGCGGCCGGGTCGAGCTGGGCATCGGCGCCGGCTGGTACGAGCGCGAGCACACCGCCTACGGCATCCCCTTCCCCCCGGTCGGCGAACGGTTCGACCGGCTGGCCGAGCAGCTGGAGATCGTCACCGGGCTGTGGCGCACCCCGCCCGGCGAGACGTACAGCTTCACCGGCGACCACTACACGCTGGTCGACGCCCCCGCCCTGCCCAAGCCGGTGCAGCAGCCCGGCCCACCCGTGATCGTCGGCGGCCGGGGCCCCAAGCGCACCCCCGAACTGGCCGCCCGGTACGCCGACGAGTTCAACATGCCCTTCAAGAGCATCACCGAGACCGCCACCGCGTACGAGCGGGTGCGGGAGGCCAGCGAGCGGACCGGGCGCAGCGCGTCGGGGCGGGCGCCGCTGGTGCTCTCCGCCGGGGTGGTGGTGGCGATCGGGCGTACCGACGCGGAGGCGCAGCGCCGGGCCGCGCCGCTGCACGTCAAGAGCGCCCTGCCGCCGGAGGACCCGGTGGTCGGCTCCCCCGCGCAGCTCGTCGACCGGCTCGGCGAGTTCGCCGCGATCGGCACCACCCGGGTGCACCTGCGCCTGATCGACTTCGACGACCTCGACCACCTGGAGCTCATCGCCGCCGAGGTGCTCCCCCAGCTGGACGGTGCCCGATGACCGCCGCCTCCGACACACCCGAACTCGGCCCGGTCGGGCAGGAGATCGTCTTCGAGAACGACCGGGTCCGGGTCTGGCACATCCGCCTGGCGCCGGGCGAGCGGCAGCCGCTGCACCGGCACGACCACCCGTACCTGGTGGTGGCGATCGAGGGCGCGAAGAACGTGGTGCAGACCGTCGACGGCACCCGGATCGACGCCGACGAGCCGACCGGGGGCGTCGTCTACCGCGACCCGGGTGCGGTGCACATGCTCACCAACGTCGGCGACACGACCTATCTGGCGCGGCTGGTCGAGCTGAAGTAGCCACGCCGACGGCACGTCGCCGCGCCGCGCTGCGCCAAGGTGGCGATCGGGCGCACCGGGCCGTAACGTGCCCGACATGGCCTTTCGGACGTGGGGCAGACTGCTGCTCACGGCGCTCGGGGTGAGCGTGCTGGCCGGGGCCGGCCAGCTCGGCATCGCGTACGGGTTCGGCATCGTGCGCCTGGGTGGCGCGTTCACCGACGGGACGGTCAACCGGTGGCCCGCCCAGCTCGTCTGGGTGGGCTGGTCCGCGGCGATCGCCGCGGTGGCCGGTGCCGTGCTCACCGAACGGCTGGCCCGTCGGGAGGGTTTCCCCGGCGGCACCAGCGAGCAGCTCGCCGTCGCCGGGGCCGCCGCGCTGGGCGCCACCATCGTCGCGCCGCTGTGCATGCAGCCGGCCCGGGCCGCCGAACTGAACACCGTGGACCCCGTCTGGGCGGTCGGCATCTGCGCCGTCCTCGGCGCGGTGGTCGGTGCCGGTGCCGCGCTCGCCGTACTGCTCTGTCCCCCGCTGGGCTGGAACGTCGCCATGACGACCGGGGTCGTCTGGCTGCTCGCGCTGATCTCGGTGGCGCCGGCGCTCGCCTCGACCGGCCCGCTGCCGACCGTACGACTCGGGGTCCTCGAACCCTCCTGGCTGGACGCGGCCACCGCCCAGCGCCTGGCCATGCTGATCCTGCCCACGCTGGCCCTGCTCGCCGGCGCGGCGGTCGGCGCGCTGGCCCGCCGGCACGGCCACACCCCGCTGGTCGGTGGCGCCGCGGGCGCGGCCGGCCCGGTCCTGGTGGCGTTCGCCTACCTGACCGCCGGGCCGGGCGACGGGACCGACCGTTACCAGCTCGCGCCCTACTACGGTGCCCTGATCGCGGTCGCCGCCGGGGCGCTCGGCTCGACGGCCGCGACCGTGCTGCGCCGGCCCGCGGCGGCCGGCGAACCGGCCACCGCGGCGATCGCACCGAGCGAGATCCTCCAGCCGCTGCCCGGCGACGCCGGTGGACTGCCGCACCTCGCCCACCCGGCCGTCCCCGGTGCCGCGCCGCACGCCACCGGTCCGGTCGACCTCGTCGCCGCCGGATCCCCCGACGCGGACCGGCCCACCCCGGCGCACTGGGACTGGCCGGTCAGCGCCGGCAGCACCCCGGCTCCGTCCGGCGCGGAGAGCCCGGCGACCCCGGCCGAGCCCCGGCCGGTCGGTGACCATCGTGAGGTCGGGGCGTTCCCCGCCGCACCGGCCGGCCCCGGGACCCCTCCCCCGGCACAGTCCGGCCCGACGGCCGAGCCGGACGCCGACGACCCGCTCCGGACCACGCCGACCCGGCGGACCTCCGCGATCGACGTGCTCGCCGCCGGCCGCCCGACGCGTACCCCGGACACCGACACCTCGACCCCGGACACCGACACCCCGGCGCGGACCCCCGGCGCCGGTGTCTCGGCCCCGACGCCGGTCGCGCCGACGGCTCCGGCGCCGGCCACCCCGTTGCCGGCCACCATTCCGGCCCCGGCCTCGTTCCTGGCACCGGTCCCGGCCGACCCGGTGGCGTCGGCCGCGCCGCCCAAGCAGCCGGTCCCGTCGGCGGCCCGGTCGAAGCAGCCGGTTCCGTCGGCCACGGCGGCCCGGCCGGTCCCGGCAACGCAGCCGGTCACGCCCCGTGCCGCGGCGGAGTCGACCCCGGCGAAGGACGGGTCGGACCGGGCCGGGACCTCGGCGGGCCCGACCACCGCGCCGGGCTCCACGACGTCGGGTCGCCCGGCTGTCGTCCCCACCGCAGCCCCGTCCACCACCCCGGGCGACACCCCGTCGGCCGGACCGGAGGTCACACCGGCGCCGCCCGGGGAACCGGCACCGGCCACCGCTCCCCCGACCGGCCGGGCCAAGCGGGCCCGCAAGCCGCGTACCGCCGCGCCGTCGACCCCGACCGGCACCGCCTCGGGCCCGGACGAAAAGACCTCGGCAGGCAGCACCTCGGGCCCGGACGGAAAGACCCCGACCAGCGACAGGAAGACCCCGATCGGCAGCGCGTCGGGCCCGGGTGAGAGGGCCCCGACCGGCACCGCCTTCGGCCCGGGCGACAAGGCCCCGCGCGGCAGCGCCTCTGGTCCGGGTGGAAAGGCGTCGACCGGCCCTGCCTCGGGCGAGAAGGGCGCGGCGTCGGCCGCACCGAGCGCGTTGCCGGTGGGCGCCGGCTCGACCGCACCGACCCCGGCCAGCCCGTCGGCGGTGAGCGGGACCGCACCGCAGGCCCCCGCCGACCGGGCAACGGACCGGCCGACCCCGGAGACGGACCGCCCGACGACCGGCGCACCGACCAGCACCGGCGAGGACACCGACGGCGTCCAGGCCACCGGGGCCCCGACCGGCCGCTCCGCGCGCCGCACCCGTCGTACTCCGGCCGAGCCGGCCACCCCCGACCACGGCCCGGGCTACCCGGCAGCGGCGTCGGGCCATCCGGCGGACGCCGCGGTGAGCGGCGAGGTGCCGACCGGCGGAACCGGGGTCACGCCGACCACCGACACCGCCCCGTCGCCCCGCCCGCGTTTCCCGATCTTCGAGGACGCCACGGAGCGCCCCGGCGACGTCCGGCCCGCCTGGCCGATCCGCCCGGCACCGGCCTGGCCGGTCACCCCGCGCGGCACCACCGGCACCCCGGATCCGGCGCCGAACGGCGGCGACGGACGTACGCCGGCCGACCCCGCGCCGCGGCCCCGGCACCGGGCGCTGCCCGACCTGGACCGGGCGGCCAGCTGGGACGCCTTCGGCGCCGCCCGGCGCACCGCCGCCCCGGACGGCGGTGCCACGGGCAGCGACGTCCCGACGGCGCGCACCCCTGACCAGGGCACCCCGACCCGGCCCGCCGACGGGCCGACGCCGGACGCGACGGAGCGGTCGACGGCCGAGGACGGCGACGAGTCCGGCGGCGGGAAGTTCCGGCTGCGGCGGGGCCTGTTCCGGCGGAACCGGGGGAAGGGCGTCGAGGAGCACTCCACCGACCGGACCGGCCGCGACCCGGAGGCCGTGCCGGCGCACGACGAGGAGTACGTCGACTGGGTCACCGGCCTCGCCGGCCCCGCCCGGGACACCGAGTCCGACGAGGCCCGTACGCTCCGGACCGGCCGCCACCACCGCGACTGACGCCGACCCGACGAGGTCGGGCCGACCCGTGGACCGGGCCGGCCCGACCCACGGGACTCAGGCCAGGGGCAGATAGACCCGGCCCCCGGAGGAGAGGAACTCCTCCGACTTGTCCTGCATGCCGCGCGCCGCGTACTCCTTCAGCTCCTGGGTGATCTTCATGGAGCAGAACTTCGGGCCGCACATCGAGCAGAAGTGCGCGGTCTTGGCCGGCTCGGCGGGGAGCGTCGCGTCGTGGTACGACCGTGCGGTCTCCGGGTCCAGCGAGAGGTTGAACTGGTCCTCCCAGCGGAACTCGAACCGCGCCTTGGAGAGCGCGTCGTCCCAGGCCTGGGCCCCGGGGTGCCCCTTGGCCAGGTCGGCCGCGTGCGCCGCGATCTTGTACGCGATCACGCCCGCCTTCACGTCGTCGCGGTCCGGCAGCCCGAGGTGCTCCTTCGGGGTGACGTAGCAGAGCATCGCGGTGCCGAACATGCCGATCATCGCGGCACCGATCGCCGAGGTGATGTGGTCGTACGCGGGGGCGATGTCGGTGGTCAGCGGGCCGAGCGTGTAGAACGGGGCTTCGTGGCACCACTCCTGCTGGAGGTCCACGTTCTCCTTGATCTTGTGCATCGGCACGTGCCCGGGGCCCTCGATCATCACCTGGACGTCGTACTCCCAGGCGATCTTCGTCAGCTCGCCGAGGGTGCGCAGCTCGGCGAACTGCGCCTCGTCGTTGGCGTCCGCGATCGACCCGGGGCGCAGCCCGTCACCGAGGGAGAAGGTGACGTCGTACTTCGCAAGCAGCGAACACAGTTCCCGGAAGTTGGTGTAGAGGAAGTTCTCCTCGTGGTGCGCCAGGCACCACGCCGCCATGATCGAGCCACCGCGCGAGACGATCCCGGTGACCCGGTCCACCGCCAGCGGCACATACGGCAGCAGCACCCCGGCGTGCACCGTCATGTAGTCGACGCCCTGCTCGGCCTGCTCGATGACGGTCTCCCGGAACACCTCCCAGCTCAGCTTCACCGGGTCGCCGCCGACCTTCTCCAGCGCCTGGTAGATCGGCACGGTGCCGATCGGCACCGGCGAGTTCCGCACGATCGCCTCGCGGGTCTCGTGGATCCGCTTGCCCGTGGAGAGGTCCATCACGGTGTCCGCGCCCCAGCGGGTCGCCCAGGTCAGCTTCTCCACCTCCTCGGCGACCGAGGAGCTGACCGCCGACGTGCCGATGTTGGCGTTCACCTTCACCAGGAACGCCTTGCCGATGATCGCCGGCTCGCACTCCGGGTGGTTGACGTTGAGCGGCAGCACCGCCCGCCCGGCCGCGATCTCGTCCCGGACGAACTCGGGTGCCACGCTCTCCCGGATCGCCACGAACTCCATCTCCGGCGTGACGATCCCGGCCCGCGCGTACGCGAGCTGGGTCGGCCGGGCTCCCGCCAGCGGGGTGCCGGCACCGCGTACCGGCGCGACGTCACCCCGTGCCGCGATCCACGGCCCGCGCAGCGGGGGCAGCCCGACCTCCGGGTCGGAGCCGGGGCCGGAGGTGTCGTAGAGCCGCAGCGGCGGGTTGTCCCCGGTCAGCTCCACCTCGGCGAACGGCACCCGGACGTCCGGCCGCGCCCCCTGCACATAGACCTTGCGACGTGCCTGCATGACAGCCTCCCTGATGGTCAACGGGACCAGCCGAAGTGGTCCAGCGGGCCGCGTCCCGCGCCCAGCTCCCACTCCCGCGCACCGGTCAGCGCGCGGGTGACGTACTCCTTGGCGGCGGTGACCGCGACCGGCACCGGGTCGCCCGCCGCCAGCCGGACGGCGATCGCCGCCGAGAACGAACAGCCGGTGCCGTGGCTGTGCCGGGTCGCCACCCGGGGCGCGCGCAGCAGCGTGGTGGTCCCGCCGCCGACCAGCACGTCCACCGACTCACCGGCCGCGTCCACGTCGCCGCCGGTCACCACCACGTGCGCCGGGCCGCCGGCCGCCAGGGCCTCCGCCGCCACCACCATCTCCTCGACCGTGGTCACCGGCCCTCCGGTGAGGGCGGCGGCCTCCGCGCAGTTCGGCGTCGCCACCATCGCGTACGGCAGCAGCCGCTCGACCGCCGCCACCACGCCGAGCCGGTGCCCACTGGTCGCCACCAGCACCGGGTCGACCACCAGGTACGGCAGCCGCCCGTCCCGGGCCGCGTCGGCCACCGCGCCGGCGACGGCCGGGGTGCCGAGCATCCCGGTCTTCACCGCGCGGACGTCGAAGTCGCCGAGCACGCTGTCGAGCTGGTCGCGCACGGTCTGCGGGGGCAGCGGCAGGACGGCGTTGACGCCCCGGGTGTTCTGCGCGGTCACCGCGGTGAGCACGGAGGTGCCGTACGCCCCGAGGGCCGCGAAGACCTTCAGGTCGGCCTGGATCCCGGCGCCGCCCCCGGAGTCCGAGCCGGCGATCGTGAGCACGGTCGTGGGGGTCATCGGAGGGCTCCCTCGAAGGCGCGGGTCAGCATGACGGCTGTCTCGGTGGGATCGTCGGCCCGCATGAGCGCGCCGAGCACCGCGACGCCGACGGCTCCCGCCTCGACGCAGGCTCTGACGTGCTCCGGTGTCTCGATGCCGCCGAGGGCGAGCGCCGGCACGGGGCTGACCTCGATCAGCCTTCGCAGTCCCGGTGGACGCAGGGGCGGGCCGTAGCCGGGTTTGGTCTTCGTGGGAAAGACGGGTGAGAGGGTGACGTGGTCCTCGGTGGTGAGCCGGGCCAGTTCCGCCTCGTCGTGGCAGGAGCGGCCGACCAGGGCGAGCCGGGGCGGCGGATAGGGGCCGGCCGACGGCAGGTGGACGGCGTCGCCGCCGAGCGGGTCGGGGCCGGCGACGATCAGGGTGCCGCCCGCGTCGGCGAGGATCGCGCGCAGCGCGGCCGCGAGGGCGGCGCGCTCGGCGCGGGGCAGGTCCTTCTCCCGCAGCACCACCCAGCGCACTCCCCCGCGCACCGCCGCCCCGACGACCGCCACCAGCGACCTTCGGGCCACCCGCCGATCGGTGAGCAGCACGACGCCCGACGGCAGGGCGGTCCCGGATGCCGCCGAGGGCCTGCGCCGTCCGCGATCCGCGGTGAGTGGCGCGATCACAGGTCGGGCCGTCCCTCGTCGGGGGTGGAGGGGAGGGCGTGGAAGCGGCGGGCGATACGGCCCGCGCCGTACGCCAGTCGGCCGGCCTCCACCGCGTGCCGCATGGCGGTGGCCATCGCCACCGGGTCGGCGGCCCGGGTGACGGCGCTGGCCAGCAGCACCGCGTCGCAGCCCAGTTCCATGGCGAGCGCCGCGTCGGAGGCGGTGCCGACGCCCGCGTCGAGGATCACCGGCACGTCCACGCCCTGCCGGATCAGCCGGATGTGGTGCGGGTTGGTGACGCCCAGCCCGGAGCCGATCGGCGCGCCGGCCGGCATCACCGCGGCGCAGCCGACGTCCGCGAGCCGGCGGGCCAGGATCGGATCGTCCGAGGTGTACGGCAGCACGACGAACCCGTCCGCCACCAGCTCCTCGGCGGCGCGCAGCAGCTCCACCCCGTCGGGGAGCAGGGTGCGCTCGTCGCCGATCACCTCCAGCTTCACCCACCCGGTGTCGAACGCCTCCCGGGCCAGGTGGGCCACCTTGACCGCCTCGCCGGCCGTGTAGCAGCCGGCGGTGTTCGGCAGCACCTTCACCCCGCACCGGTCCAGCAGGTCGAGCAGCCCACCGGCGGTGCCGGGGGCGGTGTCCACCCGGCGCAGCGCGACGGTGACCAGCTCCGTGCCGGAGGCCCGGATCGCCTGCTCCAGCACGTGCAGGTTGGCCGCGCCGCCGGTGCCGAGGATCAGCCGGGACCCGAACGTCTCGCCGCCCAACTCGAACGACATCCCGCTCACCCGCCCTGGGCGGCGCTGAGCACCTCGACGCGGTCGCCGTCGGCCAGCACCGTCGCCGGCCAGCCGCCGCGCGGCACCACCTCACCGTTGACGGCGACCGCGAGGCCGCGCTGCTGGTCGGTGACCGCCTGGACCAGCTCCGCCACGGTCGACCCGCCGGGCAGCTCCCGCCCCGCACCGTTGACGATCAGTCGCACGTCTCCTCCTCCATCTCGGCCCCGCCCGCGCCGGCCACCACCCGCACCCCACCGACCGGCAACCCGGGGAACCGGTCCGGGCGGAAGGGGGCGAGCAGCGGGTCCGGCTCGGCGGTGACGATCAGCTCGGTGATCAGGTCGGCGGTGACCGGGGTGAGCACGATGCCGTGCCGGTGGTGGCCGGCGGCGGCGAGCACGCCGGGCCGGCCGGGCAGCGCGCCGAGGATCGGCGCGTTGTCCGGGGTGCCGGGGCGCAGCCCGGCGGTCGCCTCGACCAGGTCGTACTCGGCCAGCTCGGGGACCAGGTCCACGGCGGCGCGGAGCAGCCGCAGCACCGCCCCGGCGGTCACCTCGGTGTCGGCGCGCTCCTCGACGGTCGCCCCGACCACCACCTCGCCGCCGTCCCGGGGCACCAGATAGACCGACTCGCCGTCGGCGTACCCCCGGATCACGTGCCGGAAGCCCGGCGCGCCGCGACCGGGCGCGCGCAGCCGCAGCACCTGCCCCTTCACCGGACGGACCGGGAGGCCGGTGAGCGCGGCGGCCCCGCAGCCGGCCGCGACCACGGTGACCCGGGCGGCCACGTCGGTCAGCCGGTCGACCCGACCGGGGAGCAGCGTCGCGCCGGCCCGCTCGGCGGCGGTCCGCAGCGCGGTCACCAGCCGCCGCGGGTCGACCTGGTGGTCGCCGGGCGCGACCGCACCGCCGCGCACCCGGGGGGCCAGCGCCGGCTCGCGGTCCCGCAGCTCCGAGGGGCGCAGCGGCGTGATCGGCAGGCCCAGCCCCTGCTGGTACGCCCAGAGCCGCCGCGCCTCCGCCAGGTCGTCGCCGGTCAGCCCGACCACCAGCGTCCCCTCGGTCCGGTGCCCGAACCCGCGCCCGGCGGCGGCGGTCAGCTCGGCGGCGAAGCCCGGCCAGCGGGCAGCGGACTCGGTGAGCAGCCCGGTCAGCTCGGGCTCCCCGAAGTACGCCTCGGCGACCGGCGCCAGCATCCCCGCCGCGACGTGCGACGCCCCCGACCCCGGCGCCGGATCGTGCACCACCACCCGCAGCCCCCGCTGCGCGCACCGCCAGGCGATCGCCAACCCGACCGGCCCCGCCCCCACCACCGCCACATCGGGCGTCAGCACGTCAGCGCCCCGAGCAGCTCGGCGGTGGCCCGCCCCGGGTCGGCCGCCCCGGAGACCGCCCCGACCACCGCCACCCCGTACGCCCCGGCGGCCCGCAGCGCCGGCACGGTCGCCGCCGTGACCCCGCCGATGGCGATCACCGGTACGGCCACCGCCTCGGCGACCGCCCGCACCCCGGCCGCGCCGATCGGCGTGGGCAGGCCGGGTTTGGTGCTGGTGGGATGGCAGGGGCCGACGCCCAGATAGCTCGCCCCGGCGGTGACCGCCGCGGCGGCGGCACCCGGTTCCCGGGCGGTGGCGCCGAGCACCGCGGCGGAGCCGAGCACCCGACGGGCGGCCCGCACCGGCAGGTCCTCCGCGCCGACGTGCCCGCCCGCCGCGCCCACCGCGAGTGCCACGTGCAGCCGGTCGTTGACCAGGCAGGTCGCCCCGTACGGCCGGCAGAGCGCGAGCACCCGGCGGGCCAGCTCGTACGCCTCACGGTCGGTGGCGTCGTCCGCCACCCGGACCTGGACGACCAGCTCGGCGCGGGCCACCGGCAGGGCGGCCCGCAGCACGGTGAGCGGCTGCCGCCCCGGCCGGGTGTCGGTGATCAGATGCAGTCGTCCCAGGGACGGCACGGCAACACTCCTCCCTGCGCCGGCATTACCCGGATCAGGTTCGACGGTCGGGGGCTTCAGCCCCCCTCTCAGCCCGGTGCACCGGGCTCCCGTGGGTCACTTGCGGGGCCTACCGTACGACGCGCCGCGCGTCGGCGGAAGAGTCGGTGACGTTTTTCCCATTCACCGTCCGGAGTGGAGACCGGGACAGCGCGTGACCGCCCCGTCCCCCATGCTGTCCGGATGCCCTCGTCCACCCGGGACGGAAAAAGCCCCGCCCCGGCGCCGTCGAGCGGGCCGGGGCGGGGCAGGCAGGGACGAGCCGGGCTCAGAGGATGGCGTCGAGGGCGTCCAGGTCCTCGTCGGTCGGCTGCCAGACGCCCGCCTCGGCGTTGGCGCGTACCTGGTCGGGCGTGGTGGCACCGGCGATCACCGAGGTCACCGCCGGCTGCGCGGCGAGTCCACCGATGGCGACCTGGAGCATGCTGAGCCCGCGCTGCGCCGCGAACTCCGAGATCGCCTCGATGGTGTCCCACTTCGCGGCGGCGAGACGCTCGGCGTACCGGCCGCCGCCGGAGAGCCGGCTGCCGGCGGGCGGGGCCTGGTCGCGCTGGTACTTGCCGGTGAGCAGGCCGTTGGCGAGCGGGAAGAACGGCAGCATGCCGAGGCCGAACCGCTCACAGGCGGGGATGACCTCGGCCTCGACGGAGCGCTCCAGCAGCGAGTAGTGGTTCTGCGCGGAGATGAAGCGGGCCCGGCCCTGGGAGGAGGCGGTCCAGTCGGCGTCGGCGATCTGCCAGCCGGCGAAGTTGGAGTTGCCGAGGTAGCGCACCTTGCCGGCGCGGACCAGGTCGTCCAGGGCGGAGAGGGTCTCGTCGATCGGGGTGCCCGGGTCGGGTTCGTGCATCTGGTACAGGTCGATGTGGTCGGTGTCGAGCCGGCGCAGGGACGCCTCGACGGCCCGGGTGATGTAGCGCCGGGCGCCCCGGGCACCGTGGTCGGGGCCGTTGAGCCCGTGCATGTCCATGCCGAACTTGGTGGCGACCACCACGTCGTCGCGGCGCCCCTTGAGCGCCTGGCCGAGCAGCTCCTCGGAGCCGCCCTGCGGCTCACCGTAGATGTCGGCGGTGTCGAAGAAGTTGATCCCGGCGTCGAGGGCGGCGTCGACGACCGCCCGGGTGCCGTCGAGGTCCAGCTTGCGGCCGAAGTTGTTGCAGCCGATGCCGACGACGGACACCACGAGCCCGGAGTCGCCCAGCCGGCGGTAGGTCATCTCAGTCACGGGGCCAGCCTATGCCGGTCGGCTGCGGCTCACCCGACGTCCCAGACCGGCTCGGGCGGCTCGATCACCTCGCCGTCGCCGCCGAAGAGGAGGAACCGGTCGAAGGAGCGGGTGAACCAGCGGTCGTGGGTGACCGCGATCACCGTCCCCTCGAACGCCGCCAGTCCGGCCTCCAGGGCCTCGGCGGAGGCCAGGTCGAGGTTGTCGGTGGGCTCGTCGAGCAGCAGCAGGGTCGCCCCGGAGAGTTCCAGCAGCAGCACCAGGAAGCGGGCCTGCTGACCGCCGGAGAGGGTGCCGAAGCGCTGGTCGCCCTGGCCGGCCAGCTCGTAGCGGGACAGCACGCCCATCGCGGTGTGCCGGTCCATGCCCTTGCGGTGCTCGTCGCCCCGCCAGAGGATCTCGACCAGCGTCCTCCCGGTCAGCTCGGGGCGGTCGTGGGTCTGCGAGAAGTGCCCGGGGCGGACCCGGGCGCCGAGGCGTACCACGCCGTCGTGGGCGACGGGGGTGAGCGCGGCCGCGCCGTCGACCGGGGCGTTGGCCGGGTCGGGGTCGGTGCCGCCGCGGGCCAGCAGCCGCAGGAAGTGCGACTTCCCGGTGCCGTTCGCGCCGAGCACGGCGACCCGGTCGCCGTACCAGATCTCCAGGTCGAAGGGGTAGGTCAGGCCGTCGAGTTCGAGCTGCTCGGCGACCACCGCGCGCTTGCCGGTCCGCCCGCCGGTCAGCCGCATCCGGATGTCCTGGTCCTTCGGGGGTACGGGCGGCGGCCCGGCCTCCTCGAACCGGCGTAGCCGGGTCTGCGCCGACTGGTAGCGCGAGGCCATGTCGGAGTTGTACGCCGCCTTCTGCTTGTACATCAGCATCAGCTCGCGCAGCTTCTGGTGCTCCTCGTCCCACCGTTTACGCAGCTCGTCGAGGCGGGCGTGGCGGGCCACCCGCGCGGAGTGCCAGCTCGCGAAGCCGCCGGGGTGCACCCACGCGCCGCCGCCCTCGACGGCGACCACCCGGTCGGCGGTCTGGGCGAGCAGTTCCCGGTCGTGCGAGACATAGAGCACCGACTTGCCGGATTCGCGCAGCCGCGTCTCCAGCCAGCGCTTGCCGGGCACGTCGAGGAAGTTGTCCGGCTCGTCGAGCAGCAGCACCTCGTCGCCGCCGCGCAGCAGCAGCTCCAGGGCGAAGCGCTTCTGCTGACCGCCGGAGAGGGTGCGGACGGGCCGGTCCCGGGCGGCGTCCCAGGGCAGGTCGAGGACGATGGTGGCGACGGTGTCGAAGAGCACCTCGGCGTCGTACCCGCCGGCCTCCCCCCAGGCGGCGAGCGCGTCCGCGTACGCGAGCTGCGCCTTGCCGGCGGCGGTGCTGTACTTGCCGCGGACCTCGGCGTCCCGCATCGCCGTCTCGGTGGCGACCAGCCGGCGGCCGGCCTCGCGCAGCGCGGGCGGGGCGAGCGAGAGGGCCAGGTCGGCGAGGGTGGAGTCGTCGCCGATCATGCCGATGAACTGCCGCATCACGCCGAGCCCGCCGGAGCGGGCGATCACGCCGGTCTGCACCGGCAGGTCGCCGGCGACCATCCGCAGCAGGGTGGTCTTGCCGGCGCCGTTCGGGCCCACCAGGGCGACCTTGGCACCCTCACCGACCCGGAAGGAGACGTCGGTGAAGAGTTCCCGGCCGTCGGGGAGCAGGTGCCCGACGGATGCCACGTCCACGTATCCCACGCCGGCATCCTGCCCGAGCGACCGGGCCGGCCGACACCGGATTACCGGGTGACCCGCAGCACCCGGTAGCCCTTCTGGCTGGCGTGCCGCTCGACCTGCCAGCCCTGTTCCTCGACGAGCCAGCGGTGCAGCGAGTCACCGCCGAGGTGCCGGGCGACGACCAGCCAGGCGACGCCGTCCGGGGCGAGTCGGGGCAGCCAGCGGCGCAGCAGGTCGTGCAGGTCGCTCTTGCCGATCCGGATCGGTGGGTTGGACCAGATCTCGGCGAACGAGACGTCGGCCGGTACGTCGTCGGGGGCGGCGACCCGGACCCGGTCGGCGGCACCGACCCGGGCGGCGTTGGCGGCGGTGAGGTCGCGGGCGCGCTGGTTGACGTCGACCGCCCAGACCGTCGCGGCCGGCGCGTGGTCGGCGAGCACGCAGGTGATCGGCCCGAAGCCGCAGCCGAGGTCGAGCAGGGCGCCGCCGGTGTCGGGGGCCGGCAGCTCGGCCTTGCGCAGCAGCACCGCGGTGCCGGCGTCGAGCCGGTCGGCGGAGAAGACCCCGCCGGCCGAGGTGAGCGTGTAGTCGCGCCCGGCGACGGAGAACTCGACCTCGCGCGGGTGGGCGTCGGTCGCGGGTTCAGCGGTGAAGTAGTGGTCGCCGGTCACGTTGCGCATTGTCGCACCGGGCCAGGGCCCGCTCGTCGACGGTGGGGCCGCGCGGCCACGCCACCCCCGCCGGAATTTCCCGATATTACCCCCGAAAGGGATAATCAGCCCTAGTGTGTGCGACATGGTGTATCGGTACGAGTCCGATGAGGACGCCTTCCCGGAGTCCCCGCAGGCGGGGCCCGACGCGTCGGTGCCCGGCGTCGGCACGCCCCCTCCCGCGGGACCCTCCCCCTCCCGCTTCCCCACCCCGTCGCTCCCCCCACCCGCCCGCGCGGGCCGACCGTCGGTCCACGTCGACCCGCCGCCCGAACCCACCCGGGCCACCGTGCCGGTGCCGGCCACGCCCGTCGCCACCGCCGCGCCCCGCATCCCGGTCCCGTCGTCCCCGACGCCCACGCCCCCCTCCCGCAGCCAGGTGTACGCGAGCACACCACCGCCCGAGCCGCCCCGGGTCGACCGGGCCGGCCGCAGCGGCAGCGGCGGGGGTGGACGCGCCTGGCGGGTGCTCATCGGCGGCGCCGCCGTCCTGGCGCTGCTGGTCCTCAGCGGGCTGGCCGGCGCGGCACTGATCAAGGACCGGCAGGTCACCCCCGAAGCGGTGACCCCCACCTACCAGCCCGGCGTCGAACAGTCCGCCGCGGCCGGCGGGCACGACCTCGACTCCCGGGACACCGACCAGGTGGCGCTCACCGCCAAGGAGGTCTTCCCGGGTCGCACCCTGGTGGTCACCGACGGGCGGCCCGCGTACCGGGTGCTCAAGACCCAGCTCAGCGCCGACTGCGCGGTCGCGGCCACCGACGAGGTCGCCGACCTGCTGGTCCGCCTCGGCTGCAACCAGGTGGTCCGGGCCACCCTGCGCTCCCCCGACGGCAGATACCTGCTCACCACGGGTCTGTTCAACCTCACCGACCTGGCCAGCTCGCAGCGGGCCCGGGACCGGATCCGGCAGCTGCTCGACGAGCGGCAGGGCCGGTTCCGGGGCATGACGGCCGGCGACGACACCGAGGCGGTGGCGAAGGCGGCGGCCCGGGTCGGCTGGCAGGTACGCGGGCACTACCTGGCGTACTGCCTGGTCACCCGGGCCGACGGTGAGCGGATCAGCGGCGACGACCCGAAGGCGCGGGAGATCCTCACCGACCTGATCGAGCAGTACCTCACCGGCGGGGTGCTGGAGCGCCGGGCGAACAGCGGCGACACCGGCCAGCCCACGCCCGAGGAGAGCACCGCCGCGCAGGAGGACACCCGCAGCGAGAACTGAACCTCCGTCGGGAACGGGCCGGTCGACCCCTCGGGGTGGACCGGCCCGTTCTCCACGGACGACGTGGCTCGGTCAGCCCTCGGCGACGGGGACCCGCAGTCGGCGGGTCAGGTCGGCGCGGCGCGCGTACTCGGCCGGGTCGTCGGGGTAGCCCACCGCCACCAGGGTGAGCCCGTGCGCACCCGCCACCGTGACCTCACTGGACCGGTCCCGCCGGGTCAGCAGCCCCGCCGGCCACTCGACCGGCCGGCGGCCGTCCCCGGCGACCAGCATCGCGCCGACCAGGCTGCGCACCATCGCCTGACAGAACGCGTCGGCCTGGACGGTGGCGACCAGGATGCCGTCCGCGTCCCGCCGCCAGTCCAGCCGGGTCACCTCGCGCAGCGTGGTGGCGTGCTCCTTGCGCCGGCAGTACGCGGCGAAGTCGTGCTCCCCCACCAGGCCCGCCGCGGCGGCGTTCAGCGCGGCCAGGTCCAGCGGCTTCGGCCAGGCGAGCGTGTCGTGCCGGCGCAGCGGCTCGGCGCCCCACGGGGCGTCGGTCACCCGGTACTCGTAGCGGCGGAAGGTCGCCGAGAAGCGGGCGTCGAAGTCGGCGGGGACCTCGGTCATCGCCCGGACCCGCACGTCGGTGGGGAGCAGCCGGGCCAGCCGGCGCAGCAACCGGCCGTCGTGCTCCCGCCACACCGCCGCGGGCAGGTCGAGGTGGCAGACCTGCCCGGTGGCGTGCACTCCGGCGTCGGTCCGGCCGGCGACGGTCAACCCGGTCGCGGTGCCCGCGCCGAGGACCAGGTCCAGCGTCTCGACCAGCACGCCGGCCACGGTACGGCGGGTCGGCTGGGCAGCCCAGCCGGAGAAGTCGGTGCCGTCGTACGAGACGTCCAGCCGCAGCCGGATCCGCTCGTCCACCTCGTACCTCCCGTTCACGGCGTCGGGCCCGGCACTCCCCGAAGGGAGGCCGGGCCCGGCGCTGCTGCCTGTGCTCAGGCCTTGTTCTCGGTGGCCTCGGTGGCCTCGTCGCTGTCCTCGCGGGCGGCGGCGGTGTCACCGGAGGCGTGCACCGGAGCCTCGGAGTCCTGGTCGACGTCGGCGTCCGCCGGGGTCGAGGTCGGGGTCTCCTCGGCCGGGGCGAGCGCCTCGACCTTGTCCTGCTGGGCGGCCTTGCGGGCGGCGGTCTTCTTGTTCGCCTTGGGCTCGGCGACCTGAAGCTCCTCGACCAGCTCGATGACCGCCATCGGAGCGTTGTCGCCCTTGCGCGGACCGGTCTTCACGATCCGGGTGTAGCCACCGTTGCGGTTGGCGTACCGGGGCGCGATCTGGTCGAACAGGGCGTAGACCACGTCCTTGTCCTTGACGACGCCCAGCACCCGACGCCGCGCGGCGAGGTCGCCCCGCTTGGCCTTGGTGATGAGCTGCTCGGCCAGCGGACGCAGCCGCCGGGCCTTCGTCTCGGTGGTCTTGATCTTTCCGTGCTGGAACAGCGCGGTGGCCAGGTTGGCCAGCATCAGCCGCTCGTGCGCGGGGCTGCCGCCGAGGCGGGGGCCCTTGGTGGGCGTGGGCATGCTTGGTGCTCCTCAGGTGTGGCGGCAGCGCGGACTAGAGCTGCTCGGTCTCGCGGTAGTCGTCGGTGTCGTAGTCGGCCTCGCCGAAGGCGTCCACGACGTGCGCCGGGTCGAAGTTCGGAGCCGAGTCCTTCAGCCCGAGCCCCATCCCGGCGAGCTTCATCTTGACCTCGTCGATCGACTTCTGACCGAAATTCCGGATGTCGAGGAGGTCGGCCTCGGTACGCCCGATGAGCTCACCAACGGAGTTGATGCCCTCGCGCTTGAGGCAGTTGTAGGAGCGGACGGTGAGGTCCAGCTCCTCGATCGGCAGGGCCAGGTCCGCCGCCAGCTGGGCGTCCTGCGGGGACGGCCCGATGTCGATGCCCTCGGCGGTCTCGTCCAGCTCCCGGGCCAGCCCGAAGAGCTCCACCAGCGTCGAGCCGGCGGAGGCCAGCGCGGTACGCGGGCCCATCGACGGCTTGGTCTCGACGTCGATGATCAGCCGGTCGAAGTCGGTCCGCTGCTCGACCCGGGTCGCCTCGACGCGGTACGTCACCTTCAGCACCGGCGAGTAGATCGAGTCGACCGGGATCCGGCCGATCTCGGCGCCGGCCTGCTTGTTCTGCGCCGCCGTGACGTAGCCACGACCCCGCTCGACGGTCAGCTCCATGTCGAGCCGGCCCTTGCCGTTCAGGGTGGCGAGCTTCAGGTCCGGGTTGTGCACCGAGACACCGGCCGGGGGCTGGATGTCACCGGCGGTCACGTCGCCCGGGCCCTGCTTGCGCAGGTACATGCTGACCGGCTCGTCGTGCTCGGAGCTGACGCAGAGCTCCTTGATGTTCATGACGAGCTCGACCACGTCCTCCTTGACACCGGGGATGGTGGTGAACTCGTGCAGGACACCGTCGATCTTGATCGAGGTGACCGCCGCACCCGGGATGGACGACAGCAGCGTACGCCGCAGCGAGTTGCCCAGGGTGTAGCCGAAGCCCGGCTCCAGCGGCTCGATGGTGAACCGGGAGCGGGTCTCGTTGATCGACTCTTCGGAGAGAGACGGTCGCTGGCTGATGAGCATTTCTTCTCTTCTCTTCCGGGGCGCCCGCTATTTGACGCCCACGACACAAACTGTTCCGGTGGCCCGCCCCGGAGGGCGGACCACCGCAACGAGCCCTTACTTGGAGTAGAGCTCGACGATCAGCTGCTCCTGGACCTGGGTGTCGATCACCTGGCGGGCCGGGAGCGAGTGCACGAGAACCTTCATCTGGCTGGGGATGGCCTCGAGCCACGCCGGAACGGTCTTGGAGCCGGCCTCGGCCGCCGCCACGATGAACGGGGTGAGCTCCTTGCTCTTGCCCCGGACCTCGATGATGTCGTGCTCCTTGACGCGGTACGACGGGATGTCGACCTTCTTGCCGTTCACCGTGAAGTGACCGTGCTTGACCAGCTGGCGGGCCATGTCCCGGGACTTGGCGTAGCCGGCCCGGTAGACCACGTTGTCCAGCCGCGACTCGAGGATCTGCAGCAGAACCTCACCCGTCTTGGCCTTCTTGTTCACGGCCTCTTCGTAGTAGCCGCGGAACTGCTTCTCCAGCACGCCGTAGACACGACGGGCCTTCTGCTTCTCCCGGAGCTGGAGCAGGTACTCCGTCTCCTTGGTGCGGCCGCGGCCGTGCTGCCCGGGCGGGAACGGCCGGGACTCGAACGGGCACTTCGGACCATCGCACTTGCTGCCCTTGAGGAACAGCTTCATCTTCTCCCGCCGGCAACGGCGGCAGTCAGCACCGGTGTAACGAGCCATCTCTCTCTACCTCTCAGACCCGGCGACGCTTGGGCGGACGGCATCCGTTGTGCGGCTGCGGCGTGACGTCGGAGATCTGCCCGACCTCCAGCCCGGCGGCCTGCAGCGAACGGATGGCGGTCTCCCGGCCGGAGCCGGGGCCCTTGACGAACACGTCGACCTTCCGCATGCCGTGCTCCATGGCCCGACGCGCGGCGGCCTCGGCGGCCAGCTGCGCGGCGAACGGAGTCGACTTGCGGGAGCCCTTGAAGCCCACCTGGCCGGACGAGGCCCAGGAGATGACCGCACCGGTCGGGTCGGTGATCGACACGATGGTGTTGTTGAAGGTGCTCTTGATGTGCGCCTGCCCGTGGGCGACGTTCTTGCGTTCCTTGCGCCGGACCTTCTTGACGGCGGCTCCGGCACGAGCCTTCGGTGGCATAAGTCTTCTGCGCTCCTATTACTTCTTGCCGGGCTTCTTCTTGCCGGCCACGGTCCGCTTCGGGCCCTTACGGGTACGCGCGTTGGTCTTGGTGCGCTGACCGCGCACCGGCAGACCGCGGCGGTGCCGGATGCCGGCGTAGCAGCCGATCTCGACCTTGCGGCGGATGTCAGCAGCGACCTCGCGGCGCAGGTCGCCTTCAACCTTGTAGTTGCCCTCGATGTGGTTCCGGAGCTGGACCAGCTCCTCGTCCGTGAGGTCCCGGACCCGCTTGTCCGGCGAGATGCCGGTCGCAGCGAGCGTCTCCAGGGCACGGGTACGACCGACCCCGAAGATGTAGGTGAGCGCGATCTCCATCCGCTTCTCGCGGGGGAGGTCGACGCCGACTAGACGTGCCATGTGCGGGCGTACTCCTCGTGATGTGTGGCGGAGGTGTGGACCCGTCCCACCCCGCTACCGACCGTCCCGTCCTTCCGACGCGATCAGCGCCGGCGACCGGGATCGGTCGCTGCCCGAGCGGGCCCCGGCCTCCGACCGGGGGTCAACCACGATTGAGTACGCGCTGCGTACCGCTCGTGGCTGGAACGAGCTTGGTGATGTGTTTCGGGATCTACGACACCCGGGCCGATCCGACCGGCCGTTCACGACCGGTGGGACTGGTTCAGCCCTGGCGCTGCTTGTGGCGCGGGTCGGTGCAGATGACCATGACCCGGCCGTGCCGGCGAATGACCCGGCACTTGTTGCAGATCCTCTTGACGCTCGGCTTGACCTTCACGGTTGCCTTACTTCCCATCTGGCCCGGAGGCGCGCAGGCGCGACGCCGGACGTCGAAGACGGACACGGGGACTTCCCGGCCGTCGTCAGGATTACTTGTAGCGGTAGACGATGCGCCCGCGGGTCAGGTCGTACGGCGAGAGTTCGACGACGACACGGTCCTCCGGCAGGATGCGGATGTAGTGCTGCCGCATCTTGCCACTGATGTGAGCCAGCACCTTGTGACCGTTCGCGAGCTCCACCCGGAACATGGCGTTCGGCAGGGGCTCGATGACCCGACCCTCGATCTCGATGGCTCCGTCTTTTTTCGGCATGTCCTCCGCTGTCCTGACGTCGGTTACTCCGGACGGCCCACAACGTCTTACACGAGCCCTGATCAAGATCAGATGGCTCGAGCCAGCCGCGGCTCCGACTCCCACCGAAGCGCAGGGTGGGCATGCCGGAGTGGACGCTGTGCGCCGATCAGAAAGTGTACGCCCGCCTGCGCGCCGTCGCCAAACCGGCCACCCGGCCGGTCATCCGGCCGGGTAAAACGGACACCCGGACGGCCAGCAGGTGGCGGTGCCGCGGCAACCGTACCGCTGTCACCCGCGCCACCCCCGACCGCTCGTGCCCGGTCCGGCGCTACCGCCGGCCCGACCGCCGGGCCCGGCGACGCTCGTGTCGTTCGGCACGGCGCCGCGCCCGCCGCTCGGCGTCCCGCCCCGGAGCCCCGGTGGCCAGCCCGCCGGCGGTCCGGAACAGGAGCACCGCACCCCACGGCCCGAGCGCCCAGATCGGCCAGAAGTACGCGAGGTGCCGGCTGCCGAGCGAGCTGAACAACCAGATCGCGGTCAGGATCGCGGCCACCCGAAGCCACGGCAGCCAGGCCTCGACCAGCCACCCGGCCGTCGTACCGCCCCCGGCCGACACCACCGGATGGGGCGTGACCCCGCTCACCGCCGGCTCGGCCTCGGGCTGCCGGGGCACCACCCCGGAGCGCTCCACGGGAGCGGGGCCGGGCAGGTCCGCCAGCACCCCGGCCAGCTCGCCGTAGGTCTTCGCCCCGTACGCCCGCTGGAGCCGCTCGTCGTACTCGTAGAGGTCGATCCGGCCCTCCTCCAGCGCGACCCGGAGCCGTTCCGCCGTCTCCTGCCGGTCCGCGTCGGCCGCCCGCATGCCGTCCCGCCCGTCCATGTCGGCAAGCATGCCACCGCCCCGCCACCGTCCACCGCCCGCACCCGCGCCGACGAAGCGGTCCACCACGCGGCAGGCCAGCGCCTCGGCCAGCCGACCCGCCCCCGAAGACCGGCCCCGACCCAGGTGCGCCTGCCCGGCCCCTCACCTGGCGGCCCGGCCACCCGGCCAGCCCACCCGGCCGGGCACGCCAGGGCCGACCCCGAACCAGGTTCGCCCCCTCACCCCTGGCCCGGCAAGACGCCTACAGGTTTGATGTCGTAGATGAATCGCGCCGTCAACGAAGCTGCGCGCCGGCCACGCCCGCCGGCTGGGGCCAAACGCCCGGGCAGATCCGACCTGACCGCCCCGGCCGAAGACGGACCTCGCCCCGACGGACCGGGCCCGACCGATTCATCTACGACATCAGACTCGTAGCGTCGCACCGAACCGGCGTCGTGCTCGTCGCGACTCCGGGTCGGCCGATCGCCTCGGCCGCCGCCGACCGCACTGCCGCTGCGCACGCCGCGCCGAGCACCCCGGTCACCGCAGGCCCGGTCGACGATCGGGACTTCGCGGATGCCGGCCGGCCGCCTTAGCCGGCGCAGCCGACAAGTGACCTTGGGGCCGACGCCGAGGATCGTCCTGGTCAGGGCCGCGCGGAACAGCCCGGAGCCAGCGGACCCGCGCACCGCCGCCCGCCGGGCGGAAGCCTCCCACGCAGCGGCGCGAACGGTATCCGGCCGCACGGGAGCGGTCCGGCAGGCCGACGAGGCCGTTGGCCGTCGGGTCAGACCGCCGGAGAGGCGGCCGGCTGACGGGAGGTGACGAGGTCGCCGAGGCGAGCCCGCCCGCCGTCCTCGGCGGTGAGCACCCAGACCCCGTCGTCCAGCAGCGCCATCGAGTGCTCGACGTGCACCGCCATCGACCCGTCCCGGGTGACCACGGTCCAGCCGTCGGCCAGTTCCTCGGTCCGCGGCGAGCCCATCGTGATCATCGGCTCGATCGCCAGCGCCAGTCCCGGCACCAGCCGGGGACCCTTGCCCGGACGCCCGTGGTTGAGCACGTGCGGGTCCTGGTGCATCTCGGTGCCGATGCCGTGCCCGCCGTACCCGTCGACGATGCCGTAGCGGCCGCCCTTACGGACGGCGGTCTCCACCGCGTGCGAGATGTCGGTGAGCCGGCCCCGGCCGTTCGCGGCGCCGCGCGCCGCGGCGGCGATGCCGGCCCACATCGCGTCCTCGGCGACCGACGCCATCTTCAGCAGGGCGGGGTCGACCTCGCCGACCCCGACCGTGATCGCGGCGTCGCCATGCCAGCCGTTCAGCACCGCGCCGCAGTCGATGGAGATGAGGTCGCCCTCGCTGAGCACCTGCTGCGGCGACGGGATCGCGTGCACCACCTGCTCGTTGACCGACGAGCAGATCGACGCCGGAAAGCCGTGGTAGCCCTTGAAGGACGGGACGGCGCCGGCCTCGCGGATGGTGGCCTCGGCGATCGCGTCCAGGTCGGCGGTGCTCACCCCGGGGGCGACGGCCTCCCGCATCCGACGCAGCGCGCGGGCGACCACCAGGCCGGCGGCGCGCATCTGCTCGATCTGGTCGGGGGTCTTCAGCTGGATGTCCAGCTGGGGACGACGCATGGAGCCGTTACCTTTCGTCGCGCGGAACAGCGGGGCACGTCGGACGTACCCCGCTGTTCGCACTCTATCCGCCGGGAGGCCGGCGGGCCGTCAGCCGCCGTACGAGCGCAGGGCGTCTATGGCGCGGACGGTGACGTCCTCCACCGGCCCGGTCGCGTCGATGCCGACCAGCTTGCCCTGGGCGCCGTAGTAGTCGACCAGCGGAGCGGTCTTCTCGGCGTACTCCCGCAGGCGGGCGGCGATCGTCTCCGGCTTGTCGTCGTCGCGCTGGAACAGCTCGGCGCCGCAGCGGTCGCAGATGCCCTCACGCGTGGTGGCGTCGAACTCGACGTGCCAGATCTTGCCGCAGCCCCGGCAGGTACGCCGGCCGGAGAGCCGCCGGATCACCTCGTCGTCGTCGACGACCAGCTCCAGCACCAGGTCCAGTGCGGTGCCGAGGTCGGCCAGGAGCTTGTCCAGTTCAGCGGCCTGCGGCGTGGTACGCGGGAAGCCGTCGAGCAGGAAGCCCTCGGCGGCGTCCGGCTCGGCGAGCCGGTCCCGCACCATGTTGATCGTGACATCGTCCGGGACCAGCTTGCCGGCGTCCATGTACCGCTTGGCCTCGACACCCAGGGGCGTGCCCTGGGTGACGTTGGCCCGGAAGATGTCACCGGTGGAGATCTTCGGCACCGAGAGGTGGGCGGCGATGAACTCCGCCTGCGTGCCCTTGCCCGCACCCGGCGGGCCAACCAGAACGAGTCGCATCTACCGCAGGAACCCTTCGTAGTTCCGCTGCATGAGTTGGCTCTCGATCTGCTTCACGGTCTCCAGACCGACGCCGACCATGATGAGCACAGCGGTGCCGCCGAACGGGAAGTTCTGGAACTGCTGGTTGTCCAGCCAGATGAAGAAGAAGTTCGGCAGGATCGCGATGATGCCCAGGTAGAGCGCGCCCGGCAGGGTGATCCGGCTGAGGATGAAGTCGAGGTACTCCGCGGTCGGCTTGCCCGGGCGGATGCCCGGCACGAAGCCGCCGTACTTCTTCATGTTGTCCGCGACCTCGGTCGGGTTGAACGTGATGGACACGTAGAAGTACGTGAAGAAGATGATCAGCAGGAAGTAGATCGCGATGTGCTCCGGCGCGCTCGCCTTCACGATGTGGTTCTGGATCCAGGCCTGGGTCTTGCCCGGGTTGTTCTGGTCGAAGAACTGGAGCGCGAGCTGCGGCAGGTAGAGCAGCGACGAGGCGAAGATGACCGGGATGACGCCGGCCTGGTTCACCTTGAGCGGGATGTAGGTGGAGGTGCCGCCGTACATCCGCCGGCCGATCATGCGCTTGGCGTACTGCACCGGGATCCGGCGCTGCGCCTGCTCGATGAAGGTGACCGCGGTGATGACCAGCAGGACCAGGGCGATGACGAGGAAGAACATCCCCCAGCCCTTGGTGGTCTTGATCTTCCAGCCCTCGCTGGGCAGGCGGGCCGCGATCGAGGTGAAGATCAGGACGGACATGCCGTTGCCGACGCCCCGGTCGGTGATCAGCTCGCCGAGCCACATCACCACGCCGGTGCCGGCGGTCATCGTCATGACCAGGATGGTCAGCGTCAGCCAGTCCGGGATCCCGGTGCCCTTCGGCACGATCGGGAACTGGTCGCAGCGGTTCTGGAAGAGCTGCCCGGAGCGGGCCAGCGCCACGAACGCCGAGGACTGGAGGATGCCCAGGCCCAGGGTCAGGTAGCGGGTGTACTGGGTGATCTTCGCCTGCCCGGCCTGGCCCTCCTTGCGGAGCTGCTCCAGCCGCGGGATGACCACCGTCAGCAGCTGCAGGATGATCGACGCGGTGATGTAGGGCATGATGCCCAGCGCGAAGACCGACAGCTGCAGCAGCGCGCCACCGGAGAAGAGGTCGAGCAGGTTCAGCACACCGGTGCCGCTGCCCTGGAGGGTGTCGAGACACTTCTGCACGTTGCCGTACGACACACCCGGGCTGGGCAGGGTCGCGCCCAACCGGTAGACCGCAATGATGCCTACTGTGAACAGCAGCTTCTTGCGCAGGTCAGGCGTACGGAACGCACTGAGAAAGGCGGACAGCAACTTCTTCCTCCTGCGCGAGGCGGGCCGCCGGTGATCCCTGGCGGGTCGGGGTGGGTGCCGGGCGAGCGCCCGATATCCATAGCTGGGATGGGACTCTAACAGCCCGATCCCGGTCCGGGCAGATGTGCCCGGCTACATAAAACGAATCCGATGTTACCCGGCGCACATGTGGCCGGTAGACCATGGCGCCCGCCCAGTTGCGGACAACTGAGCGGGCGCCATGGTATCTGCCTTACAGCTCGGTGACGGAACCACCGGCGGCAGTGATCTTCTCCTTGGCCGACGCGCTGAACGCCTGCGCCGACACCTGGAGGGCCACACCGCCGAGGTCGCCGGTGCCGAGGACCTTGACCGGCTGGCCCTTGCGGACCGCACCGGCCTCGACCATCTCGAGCGGGCCGACCTGGCCGCCGTTCGGGAACAGCTCGGCGAGCCGGTCCAGGTTGACCACCTGGAAGACGACCTTGAACTTGTTCTTGAAGCCCTTCATCTTCGGCAGGCGCATGTGGATGGGCATCTGCCCACCCTCGAACGCCGGCGAGATGTTCTTCCGGGCCTTGGAACCCTTGGTACCGCGACCGGCGGTCTTGCCCTTGGAGCCCTCACCACGACCCACGCGGGTCTTGGCGGTCTTGGCACCGGGCGCCGGGCGCAGGTGGTGAACCTTGATCGTCATTACTCGACCTCCTCGACCTTCACGAGGTGGTTGACCGCGAAGATCATGCCCCGGATCTCCGGACGATCCTCCTTGACCACCACGTCGTTGATCCGCTTGAGACCGAGCGAACGCAGCGAGTGCCGCTGGTTCTGCTTGGTCCCGATCTCGGACCGGACCTGGGTGACCTTCAGGCGAGCCATCAGGAAGCCACCCCCGCCCGCGACGCCAGCATGGCGGCCGGCGCGACGTCCTCGACCGGCAGACCACGACGAGCCGCGACCTGCTCCGGGGACTCGAGCCCCTTCAGGGCCGCCACCGTGGCGTGCACGATGTTGATCGGGTTGGACGAGCCGAGGCTCTTGGAGAGCACGTCGTGGATGCCCGCGCACTCCAGCACGGCGCGAACCGGACCACCGGCGATGACACCCGTACCGGCCGAGGCCGGCTTGAGCAGCACCACACCGGCGGCGTCCTCGCCCTGCACCGGGTGCGGGATCGACTGACCGATCCGCGGCACCTTGAAGAAGTGCTTCTTGGCCTCCTCGACACCCTTGGCGATCGCCGCGGGCACCTCCTTGGCCTTTCCGTAGCCCACACCGACGGTGCCGTCGCCGTCGCCCACGATCACCAGGGCGGTGAAGCTGAAGCGACGACCACCCTTCACGACCTTGGCGACGCGGTTGATCGCGACGACCCGCTCGAGGTGCGGGGTCTTCTCGACGGGCGCGTTTCCGCGGCCGCCCTCACGGCGGTTGTCGCGGCGACCACCCTCGTTGCCACCGGACCCGCCGCCACGGCGCTGTTGACCTGGCATCAGCAGCCTTCCTTCTCTCTCGTGACGGGGTTTCTAGAACTCGAGCCCGGCTTCGCGGGCAGCATCGGCAAGCGCGGCGACCCGCCCCGCGTACCGGTTGCCACCGCGGTCGAAGACGACCTTCGAGACGCCGGCGGCCTTGGCGCGCTCGGCGAGCAGGGCGCCCACCTTGCCGGCCAGGGCGCTCTTGTCGCCCTCGGTGCCGCGCAGCGAGGCGTCCAGGGTCGAGGCCGACGCCAGGGTGTGACCCTTGGTGTCGTCCACGATCTGGGCGACGATGTGCCGCAGGGAGCGGGTGACGACCAGGCGGGGACGCTCGGCGGTGCCGCTGACGTTCTTGCGGACCCGGAAGTGTCGACGCGCACGGCCGACGGCGCGCTTGGCGGCAACGCCGCGGCGGCGCTTGAGCAGCGTGGCGCTCACTTCTTACCTGCCTTTCCAGCCTTGCGGCGGATGACCTCGCCCTGGTACTTCACGCCCTTGCCCTTGTAGGGCTCCGGCGGGCGGATCTTCCGGATGTTGGCGGCAACCTCACCGACCTGCTGCTTGTCGATGCCGGCCACGTGGAACAGGGTCGGCTTCTCCACCGTGAAGGTGATGCCGTCCGGGGCGGGCACCAGCACCGGGTGCGAGAACCCGAGCGCGAACTCCAGGTCCTTGCCCTTGGCGGTGACACGGTAACCGGTACCGGCGATCTCGAGGCTCTTGCGGTAGCCCTCGGTCACGCCGACGATCATGTTGGCCACCAGCGTACGGCTCAGGCCGTGCAGCTCCTTGGCCTTGCGCTCGTCGTTCGGCCGGTTGACGTGCAGCTGGCCGTCCTCGCCCCGCTCCGCCTTGATCGGCTCGGCCAGGGTGTGCGACAGCTCGCCCTTGGGGCCCTTGACCTTGACGGTCTGGCCCTCGATCGTGATGTCGACGCCGGAAGGTACCGGGATCGACTTACGTCCAATACGCGACATTTCTACCTGTCTCCCGTTACCAGACGAAGGCGAGGACTTCCCCGCCAACGCTCCGCTTGCGGGCCTGCCGGTCGGTGAGCAGCCCCTGGGACGTCGAAATGATCGCCACGCCCAGCCCGCCGAGCACCCGCGGGAGCCCGTCCGACTTGGCGTACACCCGGAGACCGGGCTTGGACACGCGCTTGATGCCGGCCAGGCTCCGCTCCCGGTTCTGGCCGTACTTCAGCTCGACGACCAGTCGCTTGCCGACGGCGCCCTCCTCGGGCTCCTCGACCGACCAGGTGGCGATGTAACCCTCGGACTTGAGGACCTCGGCGATGTTCGCCTTGATCTTCGAGTACGGCATCGTCACCCGGTCGTGGTACGCCTGGTTGGCGTTACGCAGACGCGTGAGCATGTCTGCGATCGGGTCGGTCATCGTCATGAAATTCGTCAACCTTTCTCGCCGGGGTTCCCCGGGCACGCCCGGGGCCTACGGCGAAGAGACAGTTCAGCCAACGCGCAGAGCGCGCCGAGCTATTACCAGGAAGCCTTGGACACGCCGGGCAGCTCACCGCGGTGGGCCATCTCCCGGATGCACACCCGGCAGAGACCGAACTTGCGGTAGACCGCCTTCGGACGCCCGCACCGCTGGCAGCGGGTGTACGCGCGAACCGAGAACTTCGGCTTCGCGGCCGCCTTGATGATCAGCGCCTTCTTGGCCATCTCAGTTCTCCTTGAACGGGAAGCCCAGGAGCTTGAGCAGCGCCCGGCCCTCGTCGTCGGTCGTGGCGGTTGTGACCACCGTGATGTCCATGCCCCGCTGGCGATCGATCTTGTCCTGGTCGATCTCGTGGAACACCGACTGCTCGGTCAGACCGAACGTGTAGTTGCCGTGCCCGTCGAGCTTGCGCCCGTCCAGACCGCGGAAGTCGCGGATACGCGGCAGCGCGATGGAGAGCAGCCGGTCCAGGAACTCCCACATCCGGTCGCCCCGCAGGGTGACCTTCGCGCCGATCGGCATGCCCTCACGCAGCTTGAACTGCGCGATGGACTTGGTCGCCCGTCGCACCTGCGGCTTCTGGCCGGTGATCGTGGCCAGGTCGCGGACCGCGCCGTCGATCAGCTTGGCGTCCCGAGCGGCCTCGCCGACACCCATGTTGACGACGATCTTGACCAACCGCGGCACCTGCATGGGGTTGCCGTAGTTGTGCTGCTCCTGCAGCTGCGCCACGATCTCGTTGCGGTACCGCTCCTTGAGGCGCGGCATGGTCTTCGTTTCGGTAGCCGTGGTCATCACAGGTCCTTACCGGTGCTACGCGCGATGCGGACCTTCTGGCCGTTGTCGTCGATCCGGTAACCGACGCGGGTCGGCTTGCCGTCGGAGTCCAGGACCTGCACGTTCGAGACGTGGATCGGGGCCTCCTGGGTGACGATGCCACCGGTCTTGGCGCCACGCTGGGTGGTGCTGATGCGGGTGTGCTTCTTGACCCGGTTCACGCCCTCGACCAGGACCTTGTCCTGCCGCGGGTAGGCCGCGATGACCTTACCCTTGGCACCCTTGTCCTTGCCGGCGATGACGACGACCGTGTCGCCCTTCTTGACCTTCACGGTCACAACACCTCCGGCGCGAGAGAGATGATCTTCATGAACCGCTTGTCCCGGAGCTCCCGGCCCACCGGGCCGAAGATACGGGTACCGCGCGGGTCCCCGCCGTCCTTGATGATGACGGCGGCGTTCTCGTCGAAGCGGATGTACGAACCGTCAGGCCGCCGCTTCTCCTTGGCGGTGCGAACGACGACGGCCTTGACGACGTCGCCCTTCTTCACACCGGCACCGGGGATCGCGTCCTTGACGGTGGCCACGATGACGTCGCCGATGCTCGCGTAGCGCCGACCGGAGCCACCGAGAACCCGGATGCACAGGATCTCCCGGGCACCCGTGTTGTCGGCGACGCGCAGTCGCGACTCCTGCTGAATCACGTCTATCTCCTATGTCTGCCGGTTCTCCGGCCGCCCGGAGGCGGCCGGAGCCTGGCGGAACCTGCGCCCGACCTTGCCGGCCGAGCTCGAGCCTTCGCTACTTGGCCTTCTCGAGGATCTCCACGAGCCGCCAGCGCTTGGTGGCGGAGAGCGGCCGGGTCTCCATGATCAGGACCCGGTCGCCGATCCCGGCGGAGTTCTGCTCGTCGTGCACCTTCAGCTTGCGCGTCCGGCGCATGATCTTGCCGTACAGCGCGTGCTTGACCCGGTCCTCGACCTCGACCACGACGGTCTTTTCCATCTTGTCGCTGACCACGAGGCCCTCACGCACCTTACGGCGGGCCCGCGCGTCAGCGGTGGTGGTGGTGTTCTCACTCATGATGCAGTCACCTCAGTCGGCGCGGCCGAGAGACCCAGCTCACGCTCACGCATGATCGTGTAGATCCGGGCGATCTCCCGACGGATGACCTGCAGCCGCCGGTTGTTGTCCAGCTGCCCGGTTGCGGCCTGCACGCGGAGGTTGAACAGCTCCGCCTTGGCCTCACGCAGCTTCGTGACCAGCTCCTCCTCGGAGAGCTCACGCAGCTCGGAAGGCTTGACGCCCGCTGCCATCAGGATTCACCCACTTCGCGCGTAACAATGCGGCACTTCATCGGGAGCTTGTGGATCGCGCGACGCATCGCCTCTCGCGCGATCTGCTCGTTGGGGAAGGACATCTCGAAGAGAACCCGCCCCGGCTTGACGTTGGCGACCCACCACTCGGGCGAACCCTTACCGGAACCCATCCGGGTCTCGGCCGGCTTCTTGGTGAGGGCCTGGTCCGGGAAGATCGTGATCCAGACCTTGCCGCCACGCTTGATGTGACGGGTCATCGCGATACGCGCCGACTCGATCTGGCGGTTGGTCACGTACGCCGGCTCGAGAGCCTGGATCCCGAACTCGCCGAACACCACCCGGTTACCACCCTTGGACGCGCCGTGGCGGTCCGGGTGGTGCGGCTTGCGGAAGCCCTTCGGGGGCTTGCGCGGCATCAGCATCTGTCAGCCCTCCTGCTGCGTTTCTGCCGGCTGAGTGGCGGCCGCGGCGACAGCCCCGGCGTCGACCGGCTCGCCGGCCGGCGTCTCGGCCTGCTGCGCGATGGTGGTCGCGGCAGCCCGGCCGGCCTCGGTGCCACCGGCGGTCGTACCCGACGAACCCGACCGGCCACGACGCGGCCGCTCGGGCCGGTCGCCGCGGTCACGGCGCGGTCCGCGCGACGGAGCCGCCTCGGCCGGAGTCTCCCGGCCCGGGACGGCGTCGCCCTTGTAGATCCAGACCTTCACGCCGATCCGGCCGAAGGTGGTACGGGCCTCGAAGAAGCCGTACTCGATGTTGGCCCGCAGCGTGTGCAGCGGAACCCGGCCCTCGCGGTAGAACTCGGTCCGGCTCATCTCGGCGCCGCCGAGGCGACCCGAGACCTGAACCCGGATGCCCTTGCAGACCGGGTTCTTCATCGCCGACTGCATCGCCTTGCGCATGGCCCGACGGAAGCTGACCCGGCTGGAGAGCTGCTCGGCGACGCCCTGGGCAACCAGCTGCGCGTCCGACTCGGGGTTCTTGACCTCGATGATGTTCAGCTGCACCTGCTTGCCGGTGAGCTTCTCGAGCTCGCCGCGGATCCGGTCGGCCTCCGCACCCTTACGGCCGATGACGATGCCCGGCCGGGCGGTGTGGATGTCGACGCGGACCCGGTCCCGGGTGCGCTCGATGTCGACCTTGGAAATGCCGGCGCGCTCCAGGCCCTTGGACATCATCCGGCGGATCTTGACATCCTCGCCGATGTAGTCCTTGTAGAGCTTGTCCGCGAACCAGCGGGACTTCCAGTCGGTCGAGATGCCGAGCCGGAACCCAGTGGGGTGAACCTTCTGACCCATTACTCGGCACCCTCCGTCTTGCTCTCCGTCGCAGCGGCCTCAGCCTGCTTCGCCGGGGCGGCCTTCTTCGCCGAGGCCTTCTTCGGCGTCGCCGCAGCGACCGCCTCCACCGCCACGGTGATGTGGCACGTGCGCTTGCGGATCCGGTACGCCCGGCCCTGCGCACGCGGCCGGAACCGCTTCATCGTCGGGCCCTCGTCGACGAACGCCTCGCTGACGAGCAGCGCATCGGGGTCCAGCCGCTCGTTGTTCTCCGCGTTGGCGATCGCGCTCGCGAGCACCTTGTACACCTGCTCGCTCGCAGCCTGCGGCGCGAACTGCAGCACCGTGAGCGCCTCCTTCGCGGGCAGGCCGCGGACGAGGTTGACCACCCGGCGCGCCTTCATCGGCGAGATGCGCACGTGCCGCGCAACCGCCCGCGCGCCCGGAAGCACCGGAGCGTCGCCCTTTCCTGGCATCGCTGTAACCCCTTGTTCCTCTATCCGTATGCCCGCGGCGTCAGCGCCGGCGGCTCTTCCGGTCGTCCTTCTCGTGACCCTTGAACGTGCGGGTCAGCGCGAACTCGCCGAGCTTGTGCCCGACCATGGCCTCGGTCACGAACACCGGGACGTGCTTGCGTCCGTCGTGCACGGCGATCGTGTGCCCCAGCATCTCGGGGATGATCGTCGAGCGCCGCGACCAGGTCTTGATGACGTTCTTCGAGCCCTTCTCGTTCTGCGTCTCCACCTTCTTGAGCAGGTGGTCGTCGATGAACGGGCCCTTCTTCAGGCTGCGAGGCATGTCTTATCTCCCTCAGCCGCGCTTACGCGTGGCGTAGCGGCGGCGGACGATCAGCCGGTCGCTCGGCTGGCCCTTACGACGGGTACGGCCCTCGGGCTTACCCTGCGGGTTGACCGGGTGGCGACCGCCGGAGGTCTTACCCTCACCACCACCGTGCGGGTGGTCGACCGGGTTCATCGCCACACCACGGACGGTCGGGCGCTTGCCCTTCCACCGCATGCGGCCGGCCTTACCCCAGTTGATGTTCGACTGGTCGGCGTTGCCGATCTCGCCGATGCTGGCGCGGCAGCGCACGTCCACCCGCCGGATCTCACCGGAGGGCATACGGAGGGTCGCGTACACGCCCTCACGGCCGAGCAGCTGGATGCCGACGCCGGCCGAACGGGCCAGCTTGGCGCCGCCACCCGGACGCAGCTCCACGTTGTGGATGGTGGTACCGACCGGGATGTTGCGCAGCGGCAGGTTGTTGCCCGGCTTGATGTCGGCACCCGGGCCCGACTCGACCGCGTCGCCCTGCTTCAGGTCCTTCGGCGCGAGGATGTAGCGCTTCTCGCCGTCGGCGTAGTGCAGCAGCGCGATACGCGCGGTGCGGTTCGGGTCGTACTCGATGTGCGCGACCTTCGCCGGCACGCCGTCCTTGTCGACCCGCTTGAAGTCGATCAGACGGTACTGGCGCTTGTGGCCGCCACCGTGGTGGCGCGTGGTGATCCGGCCGTGGGCGTTGCGTCCGCCCTTCTTCGGCAGCGGAGCCAGCAGCGACTTCTCGGGCGTTGACCGGGTGATCTCGGCGAAGTCGGCGACGCTCGAGCCACGCCGGCCCGGCGTCGTCGGCTTGTACTTACGAATAGCCATTGTCTACACCCCTCAGCTGACCGGGCCGCCGAAGGCCTCGATACGGTCACCGTCAGCCAGCTTCACGATCGCCCGCTTGGTCGACTTGCGCTGACCGAACCCGGTCTTGGTGCGCTTGCGCTTGCCCTCGCGGTTGAGCGTGTTGACCGTCAGGACGCGGACGTTGAAGATCTGCTGGATAGCGATCTTGATCTCGGTCTTGTTGGCGTCCGGGTGCACCAGGAAGGTGTACCAGTTCCGGTTCAGCTCGCTGTAGCTCTTCTCCGAGACGACCGGCGCGACGATGATGTCGCGCGGATCGGCGATCGTGCTCACTTGCCACCCTCCTCGGTGGTCTCGGCGGGAACACCCAGGAACTCGTCCAGGGCGTCCTTGGTGAAGACCACGTCGTCGGCCACCAGCACGTCGTACGTGTTGAGCTGGCCGGCCTCGATGAGGTGCACCCGGCTGTCCCGCGCGTTGCGCAGGTTCCGCAGCGACACCCAGTTCAGCTCGTCGGTGCTGCTCAGCACGACCAGGACCCGACGGGCCCCGGTGAGCTTGGTGAGCGTGGCCAGCGCGGCCTTGGTCGACGGCTTCTCGCCCGAGACGAACGCCTCGACGACGTGCACCTGGCCGGCACGCGCCCGGTCGGAGAGGGCGCCACGCAGGGCGGCGGCCTTCATCTTCTTCGGGGTGCGCTGGCTGTAGTCGCGCGGCACCGGGCCGTGGACCACGCCACCGCCGGCGAACTGCGGCGCGCGGATCGAGCCCTGCCGGGCACGACCGGTGCCCTTCTGCTTGTACGGCTTCTTGCCGCCGCCGGCGACCTCGCCGCGGGTCTTGACCTTGTGCGTGCCCTGGCGGGCGGCCGCGAGCTGGGCCACCACGACCTGGTGCATCAGCGCAACGTTGGCCTGGACGTCGAAGATGTCGGCCGGCAGCTCCACGGAGCCGCTCTTGGCGCCTTCGACGTTGCGGACGTCAACGGTGGTCACTTGGCCGCACCGCCCTTCTTCACCTTGGTCTTGGCCGCGGTACGGACCAGGACCAGCGCACCCTTGGGGCCGGGAATGGCACCGCGGACGAGCAGGAGGTTGTTCTCGGTGTCGACCGCCTGGACGGTCAGGTTCTGGACGGTGTAGCGCACGCCACCCATCCGGCCCGCCATCCGGGTGCCCTTGAAGACGCGACCCGGGGTGGCGCAGGCGCCGATCGAGCCGGGCGAGCGGTGCTTGCGCTCGACACCGTGGCTGGCGCGCAGACCGTGGAAGCCGTGCCGCTTCATCGGGCCGGCGTAGCCCTTGCCCTTGGTCTTGCCGGTGACGTCGATGGTGACGCCCGCCGGGAACTCCTCGACCGTGACCTCCTGGCCCAGCGAGTAGTCCGCGGCGTCGGCGGTGCGCAGCTCGACGATGTGCCGGCGCGGCGCGACGTCCGCCTTCGCGTAGTGCCCGCTGATCGGCTTCTTGACCTTGCGCGGGTCGATCGTGCCGTACGCCAGCTGGACCGCGGAGTAACCGTCCTTCTCGGCGCTACGAACCTGGCTGATGACGCACGGGCCGGCCTGAACCACGGTCACCGGGACAACCTTGTTGTTGTCCCAGACCTGGGTCATGCCGAGCTTTGCGCCCAGGATCCCCTTGACTTGCCTGTCCATTTGTCCGGTCCCTACAGCTTGATCTCGATGTCGACGCCAGCCGGCAGGTCGAGGCGCATGAGCGAGTCGACCGTCTTCGGGGTCGGGTCGATGATGTCGATCAGACGCTTGTGCGTGCGCATCTCGAAGTGCTCGCGCGAGTCCTTGTACTTGTGCGGCGAGCGGATAACGCAGAAACGGTTGATCTCCGTGGGCAGCGGCACCGGGCCAGCGACCTGCGCCCCGGTACGCGTCACCGTCTCGACGATCTTCCGAGCCGAGGAGTCGACGACCTCGTGGTCATAGGCCTTGAGCCGGATGCGGATCTTCTGTCCCGCCATGGTGGCTTCTGTTCCTTCTCTCGATGCCGCTGTGTTGCGGGCGCCTGTACCGGCTGGTACAGGCCCACTTCCGCCGACCCCCGCGGTCGGGCGTGTCGCGCCCTCGGGCCAGGCTCCGCCCCGGGAGCCCGGAGCGATTCTCTGACCACGCGGTGGGTCATGGCGCCGATCGCGTTACCGCGACCTGGACGCCGTGCGAGGGTGGTTGACCGCCTGGGCGATCAACCACCCTGCGCGCGACTGTCAGTCTCCCGGAGGTCCAGCGTTCACCGGACGCAGGTCACTGACCGTCGTTACGCAACCTGACTAGTATGCCGCACGACCGGCGGCAACGCTAATCGGGGTTACCCGACTCACTTGATGATGCTGGTGACGCGACCCGCGCCGACCGTACGACCACCCTCGCGAATCGCGAACTTCAGGTTCTCCTCCATGGCGATGGGCTGGATCAGCTTCACCGTCATGGTGGTGTTGTCGCCCGGCATGACCATCTCGGTGCCCTCGGGCAGCGTGACGACGCCGGTGACGTCCGTGGTCCGGAAGTAGAACTGCGGGCGGTAGTTCTGGAAGAACGGGGTGTGCCGGCCGCCCTCCTCCTTGGAGAGGATGTAGACCGTCGCCTCGAACTCCGTGTGCGGGGTCGTGGTGCCCGGCTTGATGACGACCATGCCGCGCTCGACGTCCTCGCGCTTGATACCGCGCAGGAGCAGACCGACGTTCTCACCGGCCCGCGCCTCGTCCAGCAGCTTGCGGAACATCTCGATGCCGGTGCAGGTGGTCTTCATCGACTTCTCGCGAATACCGACGATCTCGACCTCCTCGTTCGGCTTGAGGATGCCACGCTCGGCGCGGCCGGTCACCACGGTGCCACGACCGGTGATCGTGAAGACGTCCTCGATCGGCATGAGGAACGGCTTCTCGGTCTCGCGCTCCGGCTGCGGGATCGCGGTGTCGACGGCGTTCATGAGGTCCATGAGCTTGCCGGTCCACTCGGGGTCACCCTCGAGGGCCTTCAGCGCCGAGACCCGGACGACCGGCAGGTCGTCACCCGGGTACTCCTGCGAGGAGAGCAGCTCGCGCACCTCGAGCTCGACGAGCTCCAGGAGCTCCTCGTCGTCGACCATGTCGCTCTTGTTGAGCGCCACGACGATGTACGGCACACCGACCTGACGGGCCAGCAGCACGTGCTCGCGGGTCTGCGGCATCGGGCCGTCGGTCGCCGCCACCACCAGGATCGCGCCGTCCATCTGCGCGGCACCGGTGATCATGTTCTTGATGTAGTCGGCGTGCCCGGGGCAGTCGACGTGCGCGTAGTGCCGCGCCTCGGTCTGGTACTCGACGTGCGCGATGGAGATCGTGATGCCGCGGGCCTTCTCCTCCGGCGCCTTGTCGATCTCGTCGAACGGCGTGTACGGGTTGAGGTCCGGGAACTGGTCGTGCAGGACCTTGGTGATGGCCGCCGTCAGCGTCGTCTTACCGTGGTCGATGTGACCAATGGTGCCGATGTTGACGTGCGGCTTAGTCCGCTCGAACTTCGCCTTCGCCACTGGTGTCCTCCTGTGGACTTCTTGGTTCGTTCGCCCCGGCGCGCCAAGTCGGCGCTTAGGACTCTGTCGACAGCCTTTCCGGCCTGACGGCCGGAGAGCTTGGTGGGTTCTGCGGCGATGAAGCCTACAGGCCCGGTCTCACGCAATCCGATCGAGGTGGCCGCGGGCGGGGATTCCCTCCCGCGACCAGCCTCGGATCATCGGATCAGATCCGGATGAGCGTCACTCACCCGTCGCCTTGGCGATGATCTCCTTCGCCACGCTCTGCGGAACCTCGGCGTAGGAGTCGAACTGCATGCTGTAGCTAGCCCGGCCCTGGGTCTTCGACCGCAGGTCGCCGACGTAGCCGAACATCTCCGACAACGGCACCAGAGCCTTCACGATGCGGGCGCCACTGCGCTCCTCCATCGCCTGGATGATTCCGCGGCGGGAGTTGAGGTCGCCGATGACGTCACCCATGTTCTCCTCAGGAGTGGTGACCTCAACGGCCATCATCGGCTCGAGCAGTGCGGGGTCGGCCTTGCGGGCCGCCTCCTTCATCACCATCGAGCCGGCGATCTTGAATGCCATTTCCGACGAGTCGACCTCGTGGTACTGGCCGTCCAGCAGCGTCAGCTTGACACCCACCAGCGGGAAGCCGGCCATGATGCCGTACTGCATCGCGTCCTGGGCACCCGCGTCCACCGAAGGGATGAACTCCCGGGGGATACGGCCACCGGTGACGGCGTTCGCGAACTCGTAGGTCGGCGAGTCGTTGTCCAGCGGCAGCGGCTCGATGCTCACGATGACGCGGGCGTACTGGCCGGAGCCACCGGTCTGCTTCTTGTGGGTGTACTCGATCTTCTCCACCTTGCGGCGGATCGTCTCGCGGTACGCCACCTGCGGCTTACCGATGTTCGCCTCGACGTTGAACTCGCGGCGCATCCGGTCGACCAGGATGTCCAGGTGCAGCTCGCCCATGCCGGAGATGACCGTCTGACCGGTCTCCTCGTCCAGCTTGACGCGGAAGGTCGGGTCCTCCTCGGCCAGCCGCTGGATGGCGGTGCTGAGCTTCTCCTGGTCGGCCTTGGTCTTCGGCTCGATGGCCACCTCGATGACCGGCTCGGGGAAGGTCATCGACTCCAGGATGACCGGGTTCGCCGGGTCGCAGAGGGTGTCACCGGTGGTGGTCTGCTTGAGACCCTGCACCGCGATGATGTCGCCAGCCTGGGCCGAGCCGCGCTCTTCCCGCTTGTTGGCGTGCATCTGGTAGATCTTGCCGATGCGCTCCTTGCGGTCCTTGGTGGAGTTGACCACCTGGGTGCCGGTCTCGACCACGCCGGAGTAGACCCGGACGTAGGTGAGCTTGCCGAGGTGCTTGTCGGTCTGGATCTTGAAGGCGAGACCGGAGAAGGGCTCGGACTTCGACGGCTTCCGCTGCAGCGGGGTCTCGCCGTCGGTGGCGGTGCCCTCGATGGCCGGGACGTCCAGCGGCGACGGCAGGAAGTCGACCACGGCGTCGAGCATGGGCTGCACGCCCTTGTTCTTGAACGCCGAGCCGCAGAGCACCGGGTTGGCCTTGCTGGCGATGGTGGCCCGCCGGATGGCGGCCTTGATCTCCTCGACGGAGATCTCCTCGCCCTCCAGGTACTTCTCCATGATCGCGTCGTCGACGTCGGCCAGGGTCTCCATCAGCTTCTCGCGCCACTCGGCCGCGGAGTCGGCCAGGTCGGCCGGGATCTCCTCGATCGCGTAGTCCTCACCCTTCTGGGTCTCCCCGCGCCAGGTGAGGGCGCGCATGTTGATCAGGTCGACGACGCCGATGTGGTCGCCCTCGAGCCCGATCGGGATCTGGAGGACCAGCGGGGTGGCGTTGAGCCGGTCGATCATCATCTGCACGCAGCGGAAGAAGTCGGCACCGGTCCGGTCGAGCTTGTTGACGAAGCACATCCGGGGGACGTGGTACTTGTCGGCCTGACGCCAGACGTTCTCCGTCTGCGGCTCCACGCCGGCGACGCCGTCGTAGACCGCGACCGCACCGTCCAGCACCCGCAGCGACCGCTCGACCTCGACCGTGAAGTCGACGTGACCGGGCGTGTCGATGATCTGGATCGTGTGGCCCTTCCACTCACACTTGGTAGCAGCGGAGGTGATGGTGATACCACGCTCCTGCTCCTGCTCCATCCAGTCCATGACGGCAGCGCCCTCGTGAACCTCACCGATCTTGTACGTGATACCGGTGTAGAACAGGATCCGCTCGGTGGTCGTGGTCTTACCGGCATCGATGTGCGCCATGATGCCGATGTTGCGTACGTTGGCGAGCGCGTCTGCGGCGGCCACTTCAATCCCTACTTATCGTCGTCTCGACTCAACTGGTGGCGGTTCCGGCGCCCGGAGGGGGCGCCGGAACCAGGGTGTTACCAGCGGTAGTGCGCGAAGGCCTTGTTGGACTCGGCCATCTTGTGCGTGTCCTCGCGCCGCTTGACGGCGGCACCGAGGCCGTTGCTCGCGTCCAGCAGCTCGTTCATCAGCCGCTCGACCATGGTCTTCTCGCGACGGGCCTTGGAGTAGGTCACCAGCCAGCGCAGACCGAGGGTGGTCGCGCGGGCGGGGCGGACCTCGACCGGCACCTGGTAGGTCGCGCCACCGACACGGCGGCTGCGGACCTCGAGGGTCGGCTTGACGTTGTCCATCGCCCGCTTCAGGGTGACGACCGGGTCGGTGCCGCTCTTCTCGCGGCAGCCCTCCAGGGCGGCGTACACGATGCGCTCGGCGAGCTGACGCTTGCCGCGCAGCAGGATCTTGTTCACCAGCTGGGTGACCAGGGGCGAGTTGTACACCGGGTCAGCGACCAGCGGCTTCCGCGGAGCGGGTCCCTTACGCGGCATGTCAGCTCTTCTCCTTCTTCGCGCCGTAACGGCTGCGCGCCTGCTTGCGGTTGCGGACACCCTGGGTGTCCAGCGAGCCGCGGACGATCTTGTAACGCACGCCGGGGAGGTCCTTCACCCGGCCGCCGCGGACGAGCACGATCGAGTGCTCCTGCAGGTTGTGACCGACGCCCGGGATGTAGGCGGTCACCTCGATCTGGCTGCTGAGCTTGACACGAGCGACCTTGCGGAGCGCCGAGTTCGGCTTCTTCGGGGTGGTGGTGTACACGCGGGTGCACACGCCGCGTCGCTGAGGGGATCCCTTCAGCGCCGGGGTCTTGGTCTTGGTCGTCTTGGCCTGGCGGCCCTTTCGGACCAGCTGCTGAATGGTGGGCACCGGGTTTCTCCGCTCCCTTCGGCCGCTGCGAAGCGACCGCGCCGTCTGCTCGTAGCCGGCCTCTTGGACGGCTCTCCTACCTTCCAACCGGGTCCACCTCACGGTGGTCCCAGCACCCGCGGTCGGGCGTGTCGCCCGGATCACGGTCCCGTTGCCGCCGCTCACGCGTCGCACCGGATTTGTGTCACCGGCACGCGGTTCACCGAGCGCCGGATCCTTGGCTCTGTCGTGCCGTCCCGCGATCACCGGTCGAACCGGCTCCAGCGCACGCACGAGTTGCCCGGGCTTGCCCGGGCGCAAGGGGAAAGAGTACCTACCACAGCCGCGCAGGTCAAAACGGAGCGGTCCGGGCGACTGCGTCGCAGTCCGCCGGCCTCACCCGTCGTCCCTGCCCACCCGTGATGGGCACCTACGGTGACAAGTGTACCGGCTCGGCCCGCCGGGCGACCCGGCGGCCCCGACCGGGCCCGATGTCCCGGTCCTCGTCGGAGCGGTCCGATCGACCGACGGCCGCCCGCGTGATGACGATCACGCGAACTGCACCGCCAGCGCCACCCCGAGCCCGAGCAGGCTGAGCAGCAGGCCCGCTCCGCCGCAGCTCAGACCGGCCACCGCGAGCCCCCGGCCGGTGAAGCGCACGGCCGGCGGCGGCGCGAGCCGGCGGATCTGCCGGCGGGCGAGCAGACCGGCGACGATCGCGGCCGTACCGGCCACCGCGCCGAGCACGGTGAAGGCACCCGCCGCCCACGCCCCGCCCAGGTTGGCACCGCCGAAGCCGAAGCAGAAGACCAGCAGCGACACGAGGATCGACGCGATCCCGGTCACCAGCGAACCCACGGCCAGGCCGGAGGTGACCGGCGGCACGTCGAGGTGGACCACGCCGAAGGGCGTACCGGGGACCGGATCGACCCGCTTCGGGGGCCGGGCCGGCTCGCGCGGAGGCGGCGGCACCGGTCCGGGCCGCGGGCCGACCGCCGGCGGCGCCGGCGCCCAGGCACCCGGCGGCGCCGACCCCGGGAAGGCCGGCCCACCACCGGGGTACGGCCCGACCGCCGGTGACTGCTGTCCCGGGTACGCCCCGAACGCCCCCGGCTGGCCCGGATGCCCCGGATACGGCCCCCCGGAGTAGGGCCCGCCGGAATACGGCGCCGGATAGGGCACGCCCGAGGCCGGGCCGCCGGAGTAGGGCCCGCCGGAGTACGGCGCGGGATAGGGCACGCCCGAGGCCGGGCTACCGGAGTGGGGACCCGGGTGGGGGGCACCCGGAGCCGGCTGGGGATGGCCCGGGAACTGCCCGGGCTGCGCCCCCGGCTGCCCGTGCGACGGGCCGGAGGGCGGGGCGGCGGACCAACCGGGGTGCGGCAGCTCCGGGAAGCGCCCGTACCCGGGCTGCTGCCCCGGGTACGACCCGGCCGGCTGCTGCCCCGGATACGCCGGGCCGGACGGCGGCACCGGCGGCGGGGCGTACCCCACGGAGGCGGTCTCCGGCGGCACGCTCGGCCCCTCGTCGGAGCCGGCGGCCGGCGCGGCCCAGGGGCTGACCGCGGCGGTCTCCTCCCCCGGCGGCCGGCCGGGGGCGTCCGGGGCGGGACCGACGGCGTCCGGGGGCCCGGCGGGCGGCCGGGACGGCTCGCCTCCCGACGGTGGGGCCGGTTCCGTCACGAGGTCCTCCTGTCGACGCGTGCCGTCCACCGGAGCGCGGCGGACAGGGGCCAGGCTACCGTCGCGTGTCCCGTTCCCGGGGCCGGGCGGGCACGCCTCCCCCGGGCGGTCAGTCCACGTTCGGGGCGTAGTCGTGGCCGAACGGGGACTCGGCGAGCCGGACCACCCCGATCACCACCGCTGCGGTCACCGCGACGGCCGCCAGGACCAGGCCGACCCGGGCCAGCCGCTCACCGCGACGCAGCCGGTCCGCGCCGGTGAGGAAACCACCCGAGGCGTACGCCTCCCGTCGGGCCTGCCGGGCGAGCAGGAGGGCGATCGTCGCGGGCACCACCCCGCCGACGAAGAACCCGGTCAACGCCCCGATCAGGCCGAGCGCGAAGACCGCGCGGGCCTTGGTCGACCGGACCGGCTCGGGGTCGAGCGGGTGGCGCGGTGCCTGGTGCGCCACGGCGGCCGGCCCGGGTGCGCTCGTCATGCCCACCATCATGCCCCGCCGCGGCCCCCCGGGCCGGGTCCCTTCCCGTCCCGGAACGCGACGAGGCCCCCGGCGGAATGCCGGGGGCCTCGTCGTCGTCACTGCCTAGCGGTACGACCCGAAGTCGAAGTCGTCCAGCGGCACGGCCTGGCCGCTGGCCGGTCCGAAGCCGTAGTCGGTCTCCGGGTAGCCGGTCATCGAGTAGACCTTGGCCTTCGCCTCCTCGGTCGGCTCGACCCGGACGTTGCGGTACTTGCTGATGCCGGTACCGGCCGGGATGAGCTTACCGATGATCACGTTCTCCTTGAGGCCGACCAGCGAGTCGCTGCGCGAGTTGATCGCCGCGTCGGTCAGCACCCGGGTGGTCTCCTGGAAGGAGGCCGCCGAGAGCCAGGAGTCGGTGGCCAGCGAGGCCTTGGTGATACCCATCAGCACCGGACGACCGGCGGCGGGCTCGCCACCCTCGCCGACGAGTCGGCGGTTCTCCGACTCGAAGAGCGCCCGGTCGACCAGCACGCCCGGCAGGAACTCGGTCGAGCCGGAGTCGATGACCGTCACCCGCTTGAGCATCTGGCGGATGATGATCTCGATGTGCTTGTCGTGGATGAGCACACCCTGCGAGCGGTAGACCTCCTGGACCTCCTGGGTCAGGTGGACCTGGACCGCGCGCGGGCCGAGGATGCGCAGCAGCTCGTGCGGGTCGATGGTGCCCTCGGTGAGCTTCTCGCCGACCTCGACGTGATCGCCGTCGTGGGTACGCAGCCGGACCCGCTTGGAGATCTTGTCGTAGACGATCTCGTCGCTGCCGTCGTCCGGCACCACGATGATCTTCCGCGACCGCTCGCCGTCCTCGATCCGGACCCGACCCGGGGTGTCGGCGATGGGCGCCTTGCCCTTCGGGACCCGGGCCTCGAAGATCTCCTGGACACGGGGCAGACCCTGGGTGATGTCCTCACCCGCGACACCACCGGTGTGGAAGGTACGCATCGTCAGCTGCGTACCCGGCTCACCGATCGACTGGGCGGCGATGATGCCGACCGCCTCGCCGACGTCCACGGTCTTGCCGGTCGGCAGCGAGCGGCCGTAGCACGCACCGCAGACGCCCAGCTTCGACTCGCAGGTGAGCACGCTGCGGACCCGGACCGTCTCCACCCCGGCGGCGACGATCGTGTCGACCCCGATGGAGTTGATGTCCTGACCACGGTGCGCGACGACGGTGCCGTCCGGCCCCTTGATGTCGTCGGCCAGGGTACGGGCGTGGACGCTGGTCTCCGCGTGCTCGTGCACGATGAGCCGGCCGTCCTCCGTACGCTGCCCGATCTGCATCGGGATGGCGCGGTCGGTGCCGCAGTCCTCCTCGCGGATGATGACGTCCTGCGAGACGTCCACCAGACGACGGGTCAGGTAACCCGAGTCGGCGGTCCGCAGCGCGGTGTCGGCGAGACCCTTACGGGCACCGTGCGTGGAGATGAAGTACTCCAGCACGGACAGACCCTCCCGGTAGGAGGCCTTGATCGGCCGCGGGATGATCTCACCCTTGGGGTTGGCCACCAGACCACGGATCGCCGCGATCTGCCGGAGCTGGAGCAGGTTACCGCGGGCACCCGAGTTGATCATCTTCCACAGCGGGTTCTCCTGCGGCAGCGCGGTGTCCATCTCCTTGGCGACCTCGTTGGTCGCCTTGGTCCAGATCTCGATGAGCTCGCCGCGACGCTCCTCGGCGGTCATCAGACCACGCTGGTACTGCTTGTCGATCCGGTCGGCTTCCTTCTCGTACCGCTCCAGGATCTCCCGCTTGCGCGGCGGAGCGATGACGTCCTCCATGCCGATGGTGACGCCGGACCAGGTGGCCCAGTGGAAACCGGCCTCCTTGAGCCCGTCCAGGGTGGCCGCGAGGGCCACCTTCGGGAAGCGCTCGGCGAGGTCGTTGACGATCGCGGAGAGCTGGCCCTTGCGGATCTCGTAGTTCACGAAGCGGTAGCCCTGCGGCAGCGTCTCGTTGAACAGGACCCGGCCGAGCGTGGTCTCCACGGTCAGCGGCTCACCCTCGACCCAGCCCTCGGGCGCGGTCCACGGCTCGGCGCCGGCACCGTTGTCGACCCCGACGACGCCGCGCAGCCGGATCTTGACCGGCGCGCCCAGGCTCAGCTCGCCGTTGTCGAACGCCATCCGCGCCTCGGCGTCCGAGCTGAACGCCCGGCCCTCGCCCTTCTCACCGGGGGTGAGGTGGGTGAGGTGGTAGAGACCGATGACCATGTCCTGGGTGGGCATGGTGACCGGCTTGCCGTCGGCCGGCTTGAGGATGTTGTTCGACGACAGCATCAGGATCCGCGCCTCGGCCTGCGCCTCGGCCGACAGCGGCACGTGGACCGCCATCTGGTCACCGTCGAAGTCCGCGTTGAACGCGGTGCAGACCAGCGGGTGGATCTGGATGGCCTTGCCCTCGACCAGCTGCGGCTCGAAGGCCTGGATGCCCAGCCGGTGCAGGGTCGGCGCGCGGTTCAGCAGCACCGGGTGCTCGCCGATGACCTCTTCCAGCACGTCCCACACGACCGGGCGCTGCCGCTCGACCATCCGCTTGGCGGACTTGATGTTCTGCGCGTGGTTGAGGTCGACCAGCCGCTTCATGACGAACGGCTTGAACAGCTCCAGCGCCATCTGCTTGGGCAGACCGCACTGGTGCAGCTTCAGCTTCGGGCCGACCACGATGACCGAACGGCCGGAGTAGTCGACGCGCTTGCCGAGCAGGTTCTGCCGGAACCGGCCCTGCTTGCCCTTGAGCATGTCGGAGAGCGACTTGAGCGGGCGGTTACCCGGGCCGGTGACCGGCCGACCGCGACGGCCGTTGTCGAACAGCGCGTCGACGGCCTCCTGGAGCATCCGCTTCTCGTTGTTGACGATGATCTCGGGCGCGCCGAGGTCGATCAGCCGCTTGAGGCGGTTGTTCCGGTTGATCACGCGGCGGTACAGGTCGTTCAGGTCGGAGGTCGCGAAGCGGCCACCGTCGAGCTGCACCATCGGGCGCAGGTCCGGCGGGATGACCGGGACGCAGTCCAGCACCATGCCGAGCGGCGAGTTGCGGGTGTTCTGGAACGCCGCGACGACCTTCAGCCGCTTGAGCGCGCGGATCTTCCGCTGGCCCTTGCCGGAGCGGATGGTCTCGCGCAGGCTCTCGGCCTCGGCCTCCAGGTCCATGTTCTGGACCAGGGCCTTGATGGCCTCGGCGCCCATGGCACCGGTGAAGTACTCGCCGAACCGGTCGCGCAGCTCGCGGTAGAGCAGCTCGTCGGTGACCAGCTGCTTCGGCTCCAGCTTGCGGAAGGTGTCGAGCACCTCGTCCAGGCGGTCGATCTCGCGCTGGGCCCGGTCGCGGATCTGGCGCATCTCGCGCTCTCCGCCCTCCTTGACCTTGCGCCGGACGTCCGCCTTGGCACCCTCGGCCTCCAGCTCGGCCAGGTCGGCCTCGAGCTTGGCGGCCCGCTTCTCGATCTCGGAGTCGCGGCTGTTCTCGGACTGCCGCTTCTCGGCGAGGATCTCGTTCTCGATGGTCGAGAGGTCACGGTGACGCGACTCGGCGTCAACGCTCGTCACGACGTACGAGGCGAAGTAGATGATCTTTTCGAGGTCCTTGGGGGCGAGGTCCAGCAGGTAACCCAGCCGGCTCGGGACGCCCTTGAAGTACCAGATGTGGGTCACCGGAGCAGCAAGCTCGATGTGCCCCATCCGCTCACGACGGACCTTGGAGCGGGTCACCTCGACGCCGCAGCGCTCGCAGATGATGCCCTTGAACCGGACCCGCTTGTACTTACCGCAGTAGCACTCCCAGTCCCGCTGCGGACCGAAGATCTTCTCGCAGAAGAGCCCGTCCTTTTCCGGCTTGAGCGTGCGGTAGTTGATCGTCTCGGGCTTCTTGACCTCACCGTGCGACCACTGACGGATGTCGTCGGCGGTGGCGAGGCCGATGCGCAGCTCGTCGAAGAAGTTGACGTCGAGCACTATGTCCCCTATGTCGTCGTCTGTACTGCTAGCTAGTGGGTGGGGGCGGGAGCCGGCGAACCGGCTCCCGCCCGCTCACCTCAGACCTCTTCGACCGAGCTCGGCTCGCGCCGGGACAGGTCGATGCCCAGCTCCTCCGCCGCCCGGAACACCTCGTCGTCGGTCTCGCGCATCTCCAGGGCCACACCGTCGCTGGAGAGCACCTCGACGTTGAGGCACAGCGACTGCAGCTCCTTGAGCAGCACCTTGAACGACTCCGGGATGCCCGGCTCGGGGATGTTCTCGCCCTTGACGATCGCCTCGTAGACCTTGACCCGGCCCAGGACGTCGTCGGACTTGATGGTGAGCAGCTCCTGCAGGGCGTAGGCAGCGCCGTACGCCTGCATCGCCCAGCACTCCATCTCACCGAAGCGCTGACCACCGAACTGCGCCTTACCACCCAGCGGCTGCTGCGTGATCATCGAGTACGGGCCGGTCGACCGGGCGTGGATCTTGTCGTCGACCAGGTGGTTGAGCTTCAGGATGTAGACGTACCCGACCGCGATCGGGTCCGGGATCGGCTCGCCGGAGCGGCCGTCGAAGAGCTGCGCCTTGCCGGTGCGCCCGATCAGCTGCTTGCCGTCCCGGTTGGGCAGGGTCGACGCCAGCAGACCGGAGATCTCCTCCTCGCGGGCACCGTCGAAGACCGGAGTGGCCACGTTGGTGTCCGGCTCGGACTCGTGCGCGTTGATCGAGCGGAGCTGACGCTTCCACTCCTCGTCGTCGCCGTCCACGCTCCAGCCGGTCTTGGCCACCCACCCGAGGTGGGTCTCCAGGACCTGACCGATGTTCATCCGGGACGGCACACCCAGCGGGTTCAGCACGATGTCGACGGGGGTCCCGTCCTCCAGGAACGGCATGTCCTCGACCGGAAGGATCTTGGAGATGACGCCCTTGTTACCGTGCCGGCCGGCGAGCTTGTCGCCGTCCTGGATCTTGCGCTTCTGGGCCACGTAGACCCGGACCAGCTCGTTGACGCCCGGCGGCAGCTCGTCGCCGTCCTCGCGGGAGAAGGTACGCACGCCGATGACCGTGCCGGTCTCGCCGTGCGGCACCTTCAGCGAGGTGTCCCGGACCTCACGCGCCTTCTCACCGAAGATCGCGCGGAGCAGCCGCTCCTCCGGGGTCAGCTCGGTCTCGCCCTTGGGCGTGACCTTGCCGACCAGGATGTCGCCGGGGACGACCTCGGCGCCGATCCGGATGATGCCGCGCTCGTCGAGGTCCGCGAGCATCTCCTCGCTGACGTTCGGGATGTCGCGGGTGATCTCCTCCGGGCCGAGCTTGGTGTCCCGGGCGTCGACCTCGTGCTCCTCGATGTGGATCGAGGTGAGCACGTCCTGCTGCACGAGGCGCTGCGACAGGATGATCGCGTCCTCGTAGTTGTGGCCCTCCCAGCACATGAACGCCACGAGCAGGTTGCGCCCGAGCGCCATCTCGCCCTCGTCCGTGCAGGGACCGTCGGCGATGACCTGACCGGCCTCGACGCGGTCGCCCTCGAAGACGACCGGCTTCTGGTTGACGCAGGAGCCGGCGTTGGAACGGCGGAACTTGTGCAGCAGGTAGGTGCGACGGTGGCCGTCGTCCTGGTGGATGGTGATGTAGTCGGCGCAGAGATCCTCGATCACACCGCCGACCTCGGCCACCACCACGTCGCCGGCGTCGACCGCGGCACGGTATTCCATGCCGGTGCCGACCAGTGGCGCCTCGGCCTTGACCAGCGGCACGGCCTGACGCTGCATGTTCGCGCCCATGAGCGCGCGGTTCGCGTCGTCGTGCTCGAGGAACGGGATCATCGCGGTCGCGACCGAGGTCATCTGCCGCGGCGAGACGTCCATGTAGTCGACGGCACCGGGGACGACGTCCTCGGTCTCGCCGCCCTTACGACGACACAGCACCCGGTCCTCGGCGAACGTGCCGTCGGCCTTGAGCGGCGCGTTGGCCTGGGCCTTGACGAACCGGTCCTCCTCGTCCGCGGTCAGGTAGTCGATCTGGTCGGTGACCCGACCCTCGACGACCTTCCGGTACGGCGTCTCGATGAAGCCGAACGGGTTGACCCGGGCGAAGGTGGACAGGGCGCCGATCAGGCCGATGTTCGGGCCTTCCGGCGTCTCGATCGGGCACATCCGGCCGTAGTGGGACGGGTGCACGTCCCGGACCTCGAAGCCGGCCCGCTCACGGGACAGACCACCCGGGCCGAGCGCGCTCAGCCGGCGCCGGTGGGTCAGACCCGCCAGCGGGTTGGTCTGGTCCATGAACTGGGACAGCTGCGACGTACCGAAGAACTCCTTGATCGCCGCCACCACCGGGCGGATGTTGATCAGGGTCTGCGGCGTGATCGCCTCGACGTCCTGGGTGGTCATCCGCTCGCGGACGACCCGCTCCATCCGGGACAGACCGACCCGGACCTGGTTCTGGATCAGCTCGCCCACCGTACGCAGACGGCGGTTGCCGAAGTGGTCGATGTCGTCGGCCTCGTAGCCCTCCTCACCGGCGTGCAGCCGGCAGAGGTATTCCACGGTGGCGACGATGTCGTCCTCGGTCAGCGTGCCGGTGGTGATCGGCACGTCCAGCTCGAGCTTCTTGTTGAACTTGTATCGACCGACCTTGGCGACGTCGTACCGCTTCGGGTTGAAGAAGAGGTTGTCGAGCAGGGTCTGGGCGTTCTCACGGGTCGGCGGCTCGCCAGGGCGGAGCTTCCGGTAGATGTCGAGAAGCGCCTCGTCCTGACCGGCGATGTGGTCCTTCTCGAGCGTGGTCATCATCAGCTCGGACCAGCCGAACTTCTCGCGGATCTGCTCCGCGGACCACCCGATGGCCTTCAGCAGGACCGTGACGGCCTGCCGACGCTTGCGGTCGATGCGGACGCCGACCGTGTCGCGCTTGTCGATGTCGAACTCCAGCCAGGCACCCCGGCTCGGGATGACCTTGACGCTGGAGAGGTCGCGGTCGGAGGTCTTGTCCGGCTGCTTGTCGAAGTAGACGCCCGGGGACCGGACGAGCTGGCTGACCACGACGCGCTCGGTGCCGTTGATGATGAAGGTGCCCTTCGGCGTCATCATCGGGAAGTCACCCATGAACACCGTCTGGCTCTTGATCTCGCCAGTGGTGTTGTTGGTGAACTCCGCGGTCACGAACAGCGGCGCGCAGTAGGTCAGGTCCTTCTCCTTGCACTCCTCGATCGAGGCCTTGACCTCGTCGAAGCGCGGAGCCGAGAAGGAGAGCGACATGGTGCCGGAGAAGTCCTCAATGGGACTGATCTCGTCGAGGATCTCCGCGAGACCCGAGCGTGCGTGCGGGTCGTCCGCCGACCGGCCCTGCCAAGCCTCGTTGCCGACGAGCCAGTCGAAGGACTCGTTCTGGATGGCGAGGAGGTTGGGGACCTCGAGGTGTTCGGTGATCCTGCCGAAAGAAACTCGGCGGGGCGCGAAAGCGCTCGACGTACGACTGGTCTTCGCAGGGCGGGAAGCTGCCAAGATGCGTCCTTCCGAGGACCGGTGCTGCAGAACGGCTGGTACGCGTGCACTCCAATGACCCCACCAGAAATATCCGTAAACGGACATTTCCGAGCAGGGGTCAAGTCGGAAGGCAGCGCAAACTAGCAGTGTAGCCGAGAGGCTAACCGCTGTCCAGCCCAACCCACAGGTCATCGCGGAACTCGCCTCGGGACCACGGAAAACCGGGTCTACCGGGCCGCTCGGAACGCGATGTTCCTGCCGGTCCGCTCGGGGACGGCGGCACTGGTGCTGCCGCTGCCATTACCCAAGCGATGGCCGTTGCAAGCGCGGAAGGTCTTGCTGGTGTCAGCGTGCCTGGCAGCCCCGTGTCGCGTCAAGGGCCGGTTACCGCTCGGGGTGTCTTTCCCACCGTCGGGCTACCGACTCCGGCCCGCTCCCCCGCCGTACGTCGACGTCGGACGCCCTGCTCACGCCGCTGTCACCGGAACCCACCAACGACAGCGGGCGGTGATCCGTTCCCGGATCACCGCCCGCCGCGACGCCGTGTGCCCCGGCTCACGTGAGCCGGACGCGCGTCAGGTGGAGCTCAGGTCACTTGAGGGTGACCTTGGCGCCCTCGCCCTCGAGCTTGGCCTTGGCCTTCTCGGCGGTCTCCTTGTTGACCTTCTCCAGGATGGCCTTCGGCGCGGACTCGACCGCGTCCTTGGCCTCCTTGAGGCCCAGGCCGGTCAGCTCACGCACGACCTTGATGACCTGGATCTTCTTGCCACCGTCACCCTCGAGGACGACGTCGAACTCGTCCTTCTCCTCCTCGGCGGGAGCGGCGGCGGCGCCACCGGCACCACCGGCGGCGGCAACCGCGACCGGCGCGGCGGCGGTGACCTCGAAGGTCTCCTCGAACTGCTTCACGAACTCAGAGAGCTCGATCAGCGTCATCTCCTTGAACGCGTCGAGCAGCTCGTCGGTGCTGAGCTTCGCCATGTCTGGCGTCCTTTCTCGCAATGAAAACTAAGAATGTGGTGCGCCGGGAGGGCCTCAGGCCGCCTCGGCGCCCTCCTGCTCGCGCTTCTTGTCCGCCAGGGCGGCCGCCGTGCGGACGGCCTTGGAGAGCGGAGCCTGGAACAGGGCCGCGGCCTTGCTCAGGTTGCCCTTCATCGCGCCGGCCAGCTTGGCCAGCAGCACCTCGCGGGACTCCAGGTCGGCGAGCTTCGTGACCTCGGCCGCGGAAATGGCCTTGCCCTCGAAGACACCGCCCTTGATGACGAGCTTCGGGTTGGCCTTCGCGAAGTCGCGAAGCCCCTTCGCCGCCTCGACGACGTCGCCCGAAACGAAAGTCAGCGCGGTAGGACCGGTGAACAGCTCGTCGAGGCCGGAGATACCCGCGTCGGTCGCCGCACGCTTCGCGAGCGTGTTCTTGGCAACCGTGTAGGTGGTCTCCTTGCCGAGCGAGCGCCGCAGCTGGGTGAGCTGGGAAACCGTCAGACCACGGTACTCGGTGAGCACCGCAGCGCCCGCGTTACGGAAGCTCTCGGTCAGCTCAGCGACGGCCGTGGCCTTGTCGGCCCGGATCGGCTTGTCCGCCATGTCCCTCCTCTCTCGTTGCTCGAGGCTGGTCGCCATCGGGGAGGGGAACTCCTCGACAGCGGCGGAGGCGACACGACAACGAGAAAAGCCCCGGCGCAGGGCGCGCGGGGCGAGGGCCGGCACGATCACCACGGTCGGCGGACCATGGGAGGAACCGAGTTTTCGCTTACCGCCCTGCGCGGGTCGTCCGTCATCGCGGAACCTTCGACCGTGCCGGAGCACGGTGACCAGCGGTCTCTGGGTGGAACTACGCCATCAGGTTACGCGACCCTCGGGTCAGCGCCAAATCGCCCCCCACGTGCGCCCGGTCACCGGGCCGCCGGGCCGCCGGGCCGCCAGGCCGGGCCACCCCCCGGGCCGCCAGGCCGGGCCACCCCCGGGCCGCCAGGCCGGGCCGGGGGGTCAGGCCCGGCTGCGGCGGCGCCACGCGTAGCCGGCACCGGCCGCCGCGCTCCACAGCACCGCCCAGCCGGTCAGCAACGCCCCGGCCGCCGGGGTGAGGCCACCGCTCAGCGCCCGGGCGGTCGGCAGCACCGGCGGGGCCAGCCAGGGCGCCGCCGAGCCGGTCAGACCGAGCACCAGGGCGCCGACCGCGCCGAGCACCAGGACGGCCACCCCGTAGCCGGCGCTGCGGGTGCAGGCCCGGCTGGCCAGCGCCCCGAGCACGACCGCCGCCGGCAGGGCGAGCAGGTGCGCCCAGAGGCCCAGGGCGACGCCGACGGCCACCGACCGGTCCCCCGGTGCCACCGGCCCCGTCACGCCGCCGACCAGCCACGGGAAGACCAGCGCGAGCAGCACCGTGCCGAGCCCGGCGACCACGGCGGCGAGCAGCCCGGCCGCCCGCTCCCGGGTCGGCCCGACCAGCACCCCGGCCAGCCGGCGCTGCACGTCCGGCTCGACGTCCAGCAGGATCTTGCTCTGCCAGGCCAGCACCGGGAAGAGCACCACCGCGGAGACGCCGTAGGCCTCCGCCGGCTGGGCCCGGCCACCGCCGTAGAGGACGGCGAGAGCGATCAGGCCGGCGAGCACCGGCGCCAGCGCCCGTCCGGTACGCAGGAAGCCGGCGAGCCGGAGCCGGACCAGCGCGGTCACCGCGTCACCTCGGGGGCGGGACCCTCGACGCCCGGCTCGTCCAGTGCCGCGCCGTCACCACCCCGTCCGGCGGCCGGCCACGCCCCCGCGCCCCCGACAGCCGGCTCACGATCCGGGACAGGTGCGGGGCCGGTCGGCGTGGACGGCGGGGAGAAGGCGTGGTCGCGTACCCGGATGACGTGGTGGCCGTCGGCGCGCAGGCGGGCGACGGTGCCCGCCACCCGCGCGGCCGGCACCGCCAGCTCGACCACGGCGAGCGCCGGCTCGCCGGTCGGTGCCTCCTCGGTCAGCGTGCCGTCGGCGACGGTCCAGAGCCGCGCGCCGGGCAGCCGGACCGTCTCGCCGCGGTGGTCGCTGACCAGGACCGCGCCGCCGCCGGTCAGCACCTCGTCGATCAGCTCGGGGACCAGCTCCCGGGCGGCGGCGTCCAGGCCCTCCCACGGCTCGTCGAGGACGAGCAGGCCGGGCGGGCGGAGCATCGCCTGAGCGAGTCCGACCTTCTGGGCGGTGCCCTTCGACAGCTGCGGCAGCCGGGTGTGCCGGAAGCCGCCCAGGCCCAGCCGCTCCGTCCAGTACGCCACGGCGCGCTCCGCGCCGGTCGCGGAGTGCCCGGCGATCCGGGCCATCGCGGTGAGGTAGTGCGCCACGGAGAAGGGCTGGTCGGCGGGGAACCGCTCCGGGACCCAGCCGACCGCCGCGGGCCGGTCGACCACCCGGCCCCGGCTCGGTCGGAGCACGCCGGCGGCGAGCTGGAGGAGGGTCGACTTGCCCACGCCGTTACGGCCGAGCACGATCGCCACCTCGCCCGGACCGATCTCCGCCGCCACCGCCCGCAGCACCCACCGGCCGCGCCGGTGGTACCGCAGCCAGACGTCATCGAGCCGCATGCGGCGAGCCTGCCACAGCGGTCAGCAGAAAGGGGTCCCGCCACGAGTCGTGGCGGGACCCCTTCAGGTCAGGCGTGCTCAGGCCTCGGCCGAGCCCTCCTGCAGGTTCTTCACCAGCTTCGGGTCGACCGGGACGCCCGGGCCCATGGTGGTGGTGAGGGTGACCTTCTTGAGGTAGGTGCCCTTCGCCGCGGACGGCTTGGAGCGCAGCACCTCGTCCAGCACCGCCGCGTAGTTGTCGATCAGCTGGGCCTCGGAGAACGAGGACTTGCCGATGATCAGGTGCAGGTTGGAGTGCTTGTCCACCCGGAAGGTGATCTTGCCGCCCTTGATGTCCGAGACGGCCTTGGTGACGTCCATGGTCACGGTGCCGGTCTTCGGGTTCGGCATCAGGCCGCGCGGGCCCAGGATCCGCGCGATCCGGCCGATCTTGGCCATCTGGTCCGGCGTGGCGATCGCCGCGTCGAAGTCCAGCCAACCACCCTGGATGCGGGCGACGAGCTCGTCGGTGCCCACCTCGTCCGCACCCGCCGCGACGGCCTCCTCGGCCTTCGCGCCGGCGGCGAAGACGATCACGCGGGCGGTCTTACCGGTGCCGTGCGGCAGGTTGACCGTGCCGCGGACCATCTGGTCCGCCTTGCGGGGGTCGACGCCGAGGCGCATGGCGACCTCGACCGTGGCGTCGAACTTGGTGCTGGTGGTGTCCTTGGCCAGCTTGACGGCCTCGGCGGGGGTGTAGAGCTTCGACCGGTCGATCGCGTCGGCGGCCTTGCGGTAGGTCTTGCTGCGCTGCATTTCTGGTTACTCCTGTGGTCTATGGCGGGCCGCGGCGTCCGCGCGCCCTCCCACGAACTGGTCTACGAAGGTGCTGACCGACGTCAGTCGTTGACGATGATGCCCATCGACCGGGCGGTGCCGGCGATGATCTTCGCAGCCTGGTCGATGTCGTTGGCGTTGAGGTCGACCATCTTCTTCTCGGCGATCTCACGCACCTGGGTCATGGTCACGGAGCCGACCTTGTCCTTCTGCGGGACGCCCGAGCCCTTGTCGACACCGGCGGCCTTGAGCAGCAGCCGGGCGGCGGGCGGGGTCTTCAGGACGAAGGTGAAGGACCGGTCCTCGTACACGCTGATCTCGGCGGGGACGATGTCGCCCCGCTGGGACTCGGTCTGCGCGTTGTAGGACTTGCAGAACTCCATGATGTTCACGCCGTGCTGACCGAGCGCCGGACCGACCGGCGGCGCCGGGGTGGCCTGGCCAGCCTTCAGCTGAAGCGTGAACGTCTTGACGAGCTTCTTCTTCGGAGGCATGTCTCTTCCTGGGGCTTGGAACTGGGAAAGCGCCGGTCGCGGGCACGCACGGTCAGCGTGATGCGACGACGGCGACGTTCTAGGGTAGCGCAGACTTCCGCCGCCCTCTGCGCCGAGGTCCGGCCGGAGGCCGGAACGACGCACCGGCGGCAGGCCGGAGCCCACCGCCGGTGCGAGGCGTACGTCAGATCTTGGCGACCTGGTTGAAGTTCAGCTCGACCGGCGTCTCCCGGCCGAAGATCGACACCAGCACCTTGAGCTTCTGCTGGTCGGCGTTGATCTCGCTGATCGTCGCCGGCAGCGAGGCGAACGCGCCGTCGGTGACGGTGACCGAGTCGCCGACCTCGAAGTCGAGGACCTTGATCTCGGGCTTGGCCTTCTTCTGCTCGGTCTCGACCGCCGGGGCCAGCCACTTCAGCACCTCGTCGAGGCTCAGCGGCGCCGGGCGGTCGGCCCGGTCGGTCGCCCCGACGAAGCCGGTGACGCCCGGGGTGTTCCGGACGCAGGAGTAGGACTCGGCGGTCAGCTCCATCCGGACCAGGATGTAGCCCGGGAAGACCTTCGCCTGGATCTGCGACCGCTTGCCGTTCTTGACCTCGACCTCTTCCCGGGTCGGCACCTCGACCTGGTAGATGAAGTCCTCCATGTCGAGGGAGGTGATCCGGGTCTCGAGGTTGGTCTTGACCTTGTTCTCGTAACCGGCGTAGGAGTGCACCACGTACCAGTCGCCGGGGGCGTAGCGCAGCTTCTGGCGCAGCTCGGCAACCGGGTCGTAGTCCTCTTCCGGGGCGGGCTCGGTGGTCGGGAATTCCGGCTCGCTGGCGGCCTCGACCGACTCATCGTTGGCCGCCGTCGCCACCGTGGACTGCTCGTCCGTGGTCTCGGCGGTCTCGTCGTACTCAGGCACGCTCGCTCACTTCCGTCACTATCAGCTCAAAAGCCGGTCAGCTGGGGTTGCCGAAGACCCACAGCACCGCCTTCGCGAAGCCGTAGTCCAGGCCGGCCACGATCGTCAGCATCACCGCGACGAAGGTGACCACCACGGCCGTGTAGGTCAGCAGCTCCTTGCGGGTCGGCCAGATGACCTTACGCAGTTCGGCCACGACCTCGCGGAAGAACCGCGCGATGCGGGCGAAGAGGCCCACCCGCTCGGTGTCCCGGCGGGTCTTCCGCTCGTCGGCGGACTCGGCGCGGGCCCGCTTGCGGGTCGCGGTGCCGCCCCGGGCGACCGGCTCGTCCGCGTCGGTGGGCTCGTCGGTGGCCTCGTCGTCGACGACCGCGTCGTCACGCAGACGCTCGTCGTCGGCGTCCTCGCCGCGCCGCTTGTTCTCGGCCACTTCAGCCCTCCGTGCGGGTATCGGGGTCGCACGCCGATGGGCGTGCGCGGCGTTGGTCACGCCGGCCGGACCAACCGTCCCGCGACGGGCCGCGGCCGGCGGACCGATAGGGAGGGCCCGATTGCCTCGGACCACCCCGCCGGCGCCACCACCACGGGCCGGACGCCGCCGTTCGGCGGCGCGACCCACGGGACGGTCAGGCCTGAGGCGCAGGGGTGACAGGACTTGAACCTGCAGCCTGCGGTTTTGGAGACCGCTGCTCTGCCAATTGAGCTACACCCCTGTGCGGCAACTCTCACCCCACGCGGTCACAGAAGACCGTGCAGGGGTCACTTGCCCCACGGCGGACCAGTGTACGGGTAGTCGTGCGACTTTCCCAACCGGTCTGCCCATCGCGCGTCGGCGCCCCGCTCAGCGGGGTGCCCGGACGGTCGCCCGCGCCTGCGAGAGGACCTTCTCCCCCAGGCAGGTCGCGGTGACGTCCAGCCTGGCCAGGCCCTCCTCGGTGGTCTCCTTGAGCACCGCCGAGACCTCGATCTCGGTGCCCTGGTCGTCGTCCGGCACCACCACGGGCCGGCTGAACCGGACGTTGAAGTCGACCACCGCGTCGGGCGCGCCGGCCCAGGCGGCGAGCGCGCGGCCGACCAGCGCCATGGTGAACATGCCGTGGGCGATCACCCCGGGCAGGCCGACCTTCGTGGCGGTCCGGTCGTTCCAGTGGATCGGGTTGAAGTCCCCCGACGCACCGGCGTACCGGATCAGGTCCGCCCGGGTCACCCGGAAGGTCTGGGTGGGCAGCTCCATGTCAGGCCTCCCCGCGTACGACGATCTTGGACCAGACGGCGACCACCGGCTCGCCGGCGGCCGTGCTCACGTCGGTGCGGGTGGTCAGGAAACCGTGCCCGCCCCGGTTGCTGATGTCCTCGATGGTGTTGACGCAGACCAGCTCGTCACCGGCCACCACCGGCCGGGTGTACGCGAAGCGCTGGTCGCCGTGGACCACCCGGCTGTAGTCGACGCCGAGCGCCGGGTCCTCGACGATCTGCCGGCTGGCGGCCATGGTGACCACCACCGGGAAGGTCGGCGGGGCCACCACATCCGGATGCCCGAGCGCCCGGGCGGCCGCCGGGTCGTGGTGGGCCGGATCGGTGGCGCCGATGGCGGTGGCGAACTCGCGGATCTTTTCTCGGCCCACCTGATAGGGGGCGGTCGGCGGATAGGTCCGGCCGACGAAGGACGGGTCCAGGGACATGCCGCCGAACCTACACGGAAAACACGAACGCCGATCCGTACGGGACCGGCGGCGCGGGGCCGACGATCCGTGCGGATCGGCGTTCGGGGTGCTGTGGAGCGGGCCGGCGAACCGACCGTGCGTCAGCGGGTCTCGCGGTGGATCGTGTGCTTGCCGTCCCGGGGACAGAACTTCTTCAGCTCGATGCGGTCCGGGTCGTTACGACGGTTCTTGCGCGTGATGTAGTTGCGCTCCTTGCACTCCACACACGCCAAAGTGATCTTCGGCCGGACATCGGTCGCCTTCGCCACGGCGGAGTGCCTTCCTCGCTACGGATAACAACTACGGCGCATCAGCGTACGCGCTGACGGCGCGGACATGCAAAATGGGCACCTGGGGCGCCCATCACATCGACCACCGGAAAGCCCGGAGGACGAGAGTAGCGGTGGCCGGACTTGAACCGGCGACACAGCGATTATGAGCCGCTTGCTCTGCCATCTGAGCTACACCGCCGTGGCGGGTCCAGCCGGACCCTTTGAGCCCCCTTACGGAATCGAACCGTAGACCTTCTCCTTACCATGGAGACGCTCTGCCGACTGAGCTAAGGGGGCCTACCCGATCACCCCGTGGGGTGTCGCGCAGGAAGAACAGTACACGACGGGTGCCGTCGAGGTGAAATCGGATCCCCCCTCGCCGGGAAGATCAGGATCCGCCCAGCTCAGAGCAGGGTCACCGAACGATCCGGGACCACCCGGAGCCGCGGCGCCTCCGCCGAACCGGCCGGCTCCGACTCCACCTGGGCGCCGAACCAGGCCTCCAGCCGCTCGTACGGCAGGGGACGGCTGAACAGGAAGCCCTGGCCGATCTCGCAGCCGATGTCCTGGAGCAGCTCCAGGGTCAGCTCGCTCTCCACCCCCTCGGCCACCACGGCCAGGCCGAACTGCTGGGAGAGCGTCACCACCGCGTTCACGATCGCCAGGTCCCCCGGGTCGGTCGCCATGCCCTGCACGAACGACCGGTCGACCTTCACCTCGTGCACCGGGAGCCGACGCAGGTAGGCCAGCGACGAGGAGCCGGTGCCGAAGTCGTCCACCGAGAGGCGGACGCCGAGGTCCCGCAGCCGGCGCAGGGTCGGTATCGGCCGCTCGGTGCCGTCCAGCACCCCGGCCTCCCGGATCTCGAAGGTGAGGCGCTGCGGTGGCACCCCGTACTCGTCGAGGAGCTCGCGGACCCGGTCCGGGAAGTGCGGGTCGGTGAACGTACGCGCGGAGAGGTTGACCGCGACGGCGAGCGGCTGCTCGGCGTGCGTCCAGTCCCGACTGCGCCGCAGCCCCTCCCGGAGCACCACCTCGGTGAGCCGGCCCAGCTGCCCGGTGTGCTCGGCCACCGCGACGAAGTCCTCCGGGGCGACCGTGCCGTGCGTCGGGTGCTCCCAGCGGGCCAGGCACTCCACCCCGAGCAGCCGGCGGTCCCGCAACGTCACCTTGGGCTGGAAATAGACCTCCAGCTCGCCGTCGTCCAGCGCGCGGCGCAGGTCGCCGGCGAGGCCGAGCCGGCGCAGCGACCGGGACTCCAGCGCCGGGTTGAACAGCTGCACGCTGCCGGGCACCGACTTGGCCGCCGTCGCGGCCAGGTCCACCCGTTGCAGCAGCGTCGCGGCATCGCTGCCGTGATCCGGGTGTACGGCCACCCCGACGGCGGTGTCCACGTCCAGGGTGAGCGCGTCGAAGACCATCTCGTCGCGGATCTGCTCCCGCAACTGGGCGGCCAGCTCCACCGCCGCCTCGGCGTTCTCCAGCCGCAGGGTCACCAGGAACTCGTCACCGCCGGCCCGACCCACCAGGGCCGACGAGGGGGCGCAGGCGCGCAGCCGCTCGGCGACCTCGACGAGGACCTTGTCCCCCGCGGCGTGCCCGAGCGACTCGTTGACCTGCCGCAGCCCGTCCACGTCGAAGAGCAGCACCGCCACCACCTCGCCCGGCGCCCGGATCTTGACCGCCTCCTCCAGCGCGCCGGTGATCCGCCGCCGGTTGGGCAGCGTGGTCAGCGCGTCGTGGTAGGCGTCGTGCCGGAGCCGGTCGACCAGCCGGGAATTCTCCAGGGCGACGGCGGCGTGCGCGGCGACCGTCTCGAAGATGGGGATGTCGGCGGAGGTGAGGTGGTTGGTGTCGCCCAGCCGGTTGACGATCTCCAGGGTGCCGATCACGGCCTGACCGGAGCGCAGCGGCACGACCAGGATGTCGGTGACCGGGTTCGCGCCGGAGCGGGGCAGGTCGGCGTCGTCGCCCAGCTTCCGCCCGACCGCCACCCGACGGCCCGACTCGAGCACCCGCTGCCGGATCGCGGCCGGCCCCGGCGCGAAGTCCAGCAGGCCGGGAGCGTCGACCTTGGCGGTGAGCAGGACCTCCGGATGCCGGCCCTGCGGCGGCAGCCAGAGCGTCGCGTACTCGGCCTGCATGAGGCTGCGGATCCGGCCGAGCAGCGCGTCGACCAGCGTGCCGTCCTGGCCCCGCTCGGTCACCGCCCTGGTCAGGTCGTAGAGGTCGGTGAGTGTCCGGTGCTGGCGGAAGAACCGCGAGTAGGACCGGTAGACGAAGGCCACCGCCAGCGCCACCGCGGCGAGCAGCAGGATCGCCCAGCCGCTGCTGCTGAGCACGATCAGGATGACCAGACCGATGGCGACGTTGACCGCCGCGGCGAGGAGCGTGGGCGCCGCGCTGCGGACGACCTGCCAGCCTGCCTGCAGTCCCTGCAGCAGGCTGATCACGCCCCCGACCCCCGTGAGGGTGACCAGCGTGTAGGTGCCCACCGCGACGAAGAGCACGCCCCAGATCGGTGGACCGACGCCCTCGGACGAGGGCATGGCGAGCAGCACCAGACTGGCGACCGTGGCGCCCGCTCCCGCGTTCGCCACGTTGAACCACACCTTGGTCGGCGTCAGCCGGCGTCTCATCTGGCCGATGAGCGCGGCGAACGCGGCCACGAGGACCACGGTGACCGGCTGCAGGTAGTGGAAGGCGAGCACGAGGGGGATCTCCGTCAGCGTGACGGAGAGCCCCTGCCGGAGCACGATGAACTGGAGAACCTGGGTGCCGGCGGCGACCAGGACCAGGAGCAGGACGGGAGCCGCCACCGCGTCCCGCACGGTCGGCGGGTTGGCCAGGCTGAGGATGACGAGACCCACGACGGTGATCAGCGCGAGTGGACCGGTGATCAGCCAGGCTGAATCAGTCGTTCTCCGCGCCGGCCGGCGACTCGTTGCCATCCCGCTCCTCAAACCATGACGCCTGGCGGGACCTGCCAGGACGCGCGTGTGCCGCGGAGGTCAGGGAACGAGCGTGGACACCGCCGCTGCGGACCAGTCGTATCCGAGCTGGCTCAGGTCAGGGTCAACACCGATGACACCGCCGGCGAGGGCGGCAAGGGCAACGAGCGCCAGCGTCACGCCGAGCAGCCGGCCGGACCTACGACCAGACATCACTGTGCTCCTGTCGGCAGGGTGCAGAAAACAATGGAGATTCCATGATGGTGCCACAGGGCGCGCACGCTGGAAAGCCACAGCCGTGCGCTCAGGACACTCGCGGGGGCGGCTCGACCCGTCCGGCTGACCCGGCCAGTCATGTGGCCAGAATGTTTACCGGTTCCCCCGTGGGCGCTAGTCCCAAGAACCGACCTAGCGCCTGAATCCCCACCTAGATCCTCTACCACCCGTAGCGGACACGCAACCCGCCGTTTTCAGTCCCGGTCGGCGGGTCATCTTCTGCGTACCGAGGTGCCGGCGCGGATCGCCCGTGGGATCTCGGCGACCTCGTCGACCCGAGCCAGCAGCCGGGCAAGCTCCTCGGCGGAGGCGGGTGAGTCCAACTCGACGTGGTAGCTGATGCCGTGCGAGACCCACGTCCCGGTGTCGAAGCCGCCCTCGGCCGACACCCGTACGCCGTCGATGCGGACGCCGAGCCCGTCGGCCTCCCGGTAGACGTCGTTCAGGACGCAGCCCGCAGCGGCGAGGTGCAACAGGTGGGCCCCGGTGAAGGCCGCCTCGACCGTGACGCCCTCGGGTGTCCACCGGTGCGGGAACCGGATCGCCTCGTCATCGACCGACCTGAACGAGCCGGCACCGACCACCACGGGAAACTGCTCCACCGGTCGCCCCCGTCCGCTCGTCCTCGATCGGCTCATTGTGATCCGTTACCCACACCACCACCAGAGGCTGGCACAGCCGGATGAACGACAACGGCCCCCGATCAGCATTCCTGCTGGTCGGGGGCCGTTGGTGCACCTGGTGGCGGGTAGAGGATTCGAACCTCTGTAGCTTTCGCGACGGATTTACAGTCCGCTCCCATTGGCCGCTCGGGCAACCCGCCAGGGCACCCACCACGCCGTGGCGTGGCAGCGGAAGCAAGGATAGCGGTTGCCCCCGGGATCCGTGCAAGCGGGTACCGTCAGGGGGTCGTACCGCTGGTCAGCGGGCGACGAAACACCACAGACCGCCGGACAGCAGGAGCATCAGCATGGCAGCGAACCCGTCGTTCGACATCGTGAGCAAGGTCGACCGCCAGGAGGTCGACAACGCCCTCCGCCAGGCGGAGAAGGAGCTCGCGCAGCGGTTCGACTTCCGCGGGACCGGCGCGGAGATCTCCTGGTCGGGCGAGGAGGCGATCAGCCTCCAGGCGGAGACCGAGGAGCGGGTCCTGGCGGCGCTGGACGTCTTCAAGGAGAAGCTGGTCAAGCGGAACATCTCGCTGAAGTCGCTGGACGCCGGCGAGCCCCGCGGATCGGGCAAGATCTTCAAGATCGACGCCAAGGTGATCCAGGGCATCGAGACCGACAAGGCGAAGGCGATCAGCAAGAAGATCCGCGACGAGGGGCCGAAGGGCGTCCAGGCGCAGATCCAGGGCGACCAGCTCCGGGTGACCGGCAAGAAGCGGGACGACCTCCAGGCCGTCATCGCGCTGCTCAAGGGCGAGGACTTCGGCGTCGCCCTCCAGTTCACCAACTACCGGTAAGGCTCGACCGACCGCCCACTGTGGCCCGTCCTCCGCGTTGCCCATGGCCGTCGGACCGTCACCCTTCGCGGGACGGCCGACGGCCTGGGACCGGCCCGCCGCAGCTTCCGCGCCCACTCGGGCGCGCCCCTCGTTGAGGCAGTGCGGACCCCGACGGCCTCCGCGATCGCCTGACGCCCGGGACGCTCAGCGCGAGAAGATCAACAGCAGGACCACCGTGATGACCGCGCTGATCAGGATCGAGCCGAGACATCCGATGCGGTTCGAGAAGAAGAGGAACATCCCGGTCCTGTACCCGTCCGGGACCCGTTGAGACCCACCGTCAGACGGGGACCGGCTGCTCGGTGCGTACCGCGGTGGCCTCGGCGCGGGCGATCGGGCCGCCCGGGAGCGCCGCCACACCGGCCCCGACAGCGACCGCCGCCCCGGCGAAGAGGAACGCCCACGGCACGCCACCGGCGTGGTCGACGATCAGGCCGGCGACCGCGCCGCCGGCGGCGCTCGCCGCCACCGACATGGTGACCACCCAGGTGTACGCCTCGTTCAGCATGCCCGTCGGGGCGATCCGCCCGACCAGGGTGTTCTCCAGGGTCAGCGCCGGGGCGATGGTGGCGCCACCGAGCACCAGCGCGACGCCCAGCGCCGACGGCGTCGGCATCACGGCGAAGAGGGCGAAGCTGGCGGCCACCCCACCGAGCAGCCAGGCGAACTGGCGGGTCATGTTCGGCGCGGGTCGGCGTACGCCGAACCAGAAACCACCCGCGGCGCTGCCGATGCCCCAGACGGCGAGCAGGACGCCGGCCATGCTCTCCGGGTCGTCGGCGGTGGCGTTGCCGGCGAAGGCCGGCACGGTCACCCCGGCGGCGCCGAAGGCGATGCCGAGGCTGGCGACGCAGAGCAGCAGCGCCGGGAAGCCGGCCACCCGCAGTGGGCCGAGGCCCTTGGCGTGGTGCTCGTGCGAGTGCGGCCGCCAGCCGCGCATGACCCGGCCGAGCGCGACCGCACCGGTGCCGACCAGGGTGACCACGGCGGCACCGACCAGCGCGGCGGCGGCGTCGGCGAGCAGCACGAACGCGGCGACCAGCAGCGGACCGAGCACGAAGACGATCTCGAAGAGGGAGGTCTCCGCGGCCAGCGCCGTGTTGCGCAGGTGGTACCGGCCGGAGGTGGCGCCGGTGAGGTCGTTCCAGGCACCCCGGATGGCGGCGGTGAGCGGCGGGTAGGTGGCACCGGCGAGCCCGGCGGCCAGGTAGATGAAGGGCAGACTGCCACCCTCGGCGCGGGTCGCCCCGAGCAGCCCGAAGAGGGCGAGCGGGTGGGCGACGGCGGTGGCCAGCAGCACGGGGGTGGGGCCGACCCGGTCGGCGATCCGGCCGGCGACCGGGCTGAGCGCGGCACCGGAGAGGGCGTAGATGCCACCGGCGACCGCGGCCAGCGAGTACCGGTCGGTCACCTCCTCGACCACGAGCAGCAGCGCCAGCGGCGTCATGCCGATCCCGAGCCGGCCGATGACGCCGAGGATCAGCAGCATCGGCGCGCCGGGGATCCGCCAGACGCCCAGGTACTGGCGCAGTGCGGCCACGGTCGACCTCCAGCGGTGTAATGGGTGAGAGACGTTTCGACCCTAACGCCGGGGCGCGTACGGGGAAAACGGTTTGTGCGCGCACACACGCGCTCCGCCCGGGTCCGGCGAACCGGAACCCGGGCGGAGCGGGTGGTACGGGTGGGTCAGCGCTGGAACTGCACCGGGCCGCTGTTGGCGGCCATCCGCTCCAGTCGGGCGACGCGCTCCTCCATCGGCGGGTGGGTGGAGAAGAGCCCGGCGATGCCGCCACCCCGCTTGAACGGGTTGTCGATCATCAGGTGGGCGGTGCTGGTGAGCTGGCCTTGGGCGGGCAGCGGTCGGCGCTGGGTACCCATGTGGATCTTCCGCAGGGCGCTGGCCAGGGCCAGCGGGTCCCGGCTCAGCTCGGCGCCGGACTGGTCGGCCTGGTACTCGCGGCTCCGGCTGATCGCCAGCTGGATGACGGTGGCCGCGATCGGGCCGAGGATCAGGGTGAGCAGCAGCACGGCCGGGTTCGGGGCGTCCTCGTCGTCGCCACCGCCGAGCGGGATGAACCAGGCGATGTTGGCCAGCATGGTGATGATGCCGGCCAGACCGGCCGCCACGCTGGAGATGAGGATGTCCCGGTTGTAGACGTGCGACAGCTCGTGCCCGATCACCCCGCGCAGCTCGCGGTAGTCGAGGATCTCGGTGATGCCCTGGGTGACGCAGACCGCCGCGTGCTGCGGGTTCCGCCCCGTGGCGAACGCGTTCGGCTGCGACGTGGGGCTCACGTAGAGCCGGGGCATCGGCTGCCCCGCCTGGGTGGCCAGCTCACGGACCATCCGGTACAGCTCGGGGAATTCCGCCTCGCTGACCGGTTGCGCCCGCATCGAGCGCAGCGCGAGCTTGTCGGAGAAGAAGTAGGTGACGCCGTTCATCAGCAACGAGACGACGACGGCGATGACGAGGCCGCCGCTGCCGCCGAACCAGTAGCCGACCGCGAGGATCAGCGAGGTCAACAGGCCGAGCAGCGCTGCGGTCTTCAGACGGTTGTGATGCACGATCGCTCCTTCGGTGCGCGGACCCGCACGGGCGTCCGCTGCCCGGTTCAACACCACCGGTACCCGTCAACCATCCTGCTCATGGCTGAGAGTTGTCTGGAGAATCCTGTGGGTGAGCTGTGCGGTCGGCGCGGGAGCGCTCAGCGGGCGAGGTCCAGCACGAGCTGCGGGGCGAAGCCGACGACCACGGCCAACGCGGTCGCCACGGCCAGTGCCAGCGATACCACCCGGGCGGGCCGGGCACCCGCGACCGCCGGGGCCGGCTCGCCGGCCGGGGGCGCGTACAGGGTGGCGGCCAGGCGCAGGTAGTAGGCGAGGCCGAGCACCGCGTTGAGGGCCACCACCAGGGCGAGCCAGCCGGCGTGCCCGGTCAGCAGCGCGCGGACCACGGTCACCTTGGCGAAGAGGCCGGCCAGGCCGGGCGGCAGACCGGCGAGCCCGATCAGGGCGAGGGCGAACGCGCCGCCCACCCACGGGTGCCGGCGGGCCGCGCCGCGCAGGTCGGCCAGGGTGCCACCGTCGGCGTCCGCCGGGCGCAGCGCCACCACCGCCGCGAAGGCGGCCAGCTCCAGGACCACGAAGAAGACCGCGTACGCGACGGCCGCCGCGTACGCCCCCGATCGGGCGTCGGCGGTGCGGCCGGCGGCCAGCGCCAGCGCGCCCAACGGGGCGAGGATGTAGCCGGCCTGGGCCACCGAGGACCACGCCAGCAGCCGGACCGTCCGCCGCTGCCGCAGCGCCACCAGGTTGCCGACGGTCATGGTGAGCACCGCCAGCAGCGCCAGCACCGGACCGGTGACGGTGGCCGGCAGCGCCTGCTGCACCACGGCGAGCAGGGCCACCACCCCGCCCAACTTCGACGCCGTCGACAGGTACGCCGCCACGGGCAGGGGCGCGCCGTCGTACGTGGCGGGGGCCCAGGCGTGGAACGGCACCGCCGCCACCTTGAACGCCAGCCCCAGCACCACCAGCGCCACCGCGACCGAGGTCAGCGGGACGTCCAGCAGGTCGGGGCGGTCCGCGAAGGTCGCGCCGAGCCGGCCCAGGTGCAGCCCGCCGGTCACCGCGTAGAGCAGCGCCGCGCCGAGCAGGGTCAGGGTGGTGGCCACCACGCTCACCACGAAGAAGGTCACCGCCGCCTCGGCGCTCGCCAGGCTGCCCCGGCGCAGCCCCACCAGGACGTAGAGCGGCAGGGTCAGCGTCTCCAACGCCACGACCAGGGTGATCAGGTCACCGGCCGCGCCGAGCACCACGCCGCCGGTCATCGAGCAGGCGAGGAGGAAGCAGTACTCCCCCACCGGCGCCCGACCGGCCCGCAGCAGCGGCCCGGAGATCGCCAGCACGCCGAGGGTGAGCAGTGCGAAGAGCCCGGCGACCAGGGCCGCCCGGCTGCCGTACACCCAGGAGCAGTCCGGGCCGACGCAGAAGGTGCGACGCTCGCCGCCCGCCCCGACCAGCGCCGCGCCGAGCGCGGTGGCCGCCGAGCCGAGCGCCGCCGCGGCCACCGTCGCGGCGGCACGGGCCACCAGCAGGTCGACCAGGAGCACCAGCACGGCCGTCCCCGCCGCCAGGTACGCCGGCAGCAGCGCCACGTTGTCCACGCTCTGCACCAGACTCATCGGGTCAGCTCCCGGGAACTCATCTCAGCACTCCCAGCAGGGCGTCGACCGGGCCGGCGGCATAACCGAGGACCAGCGCCGGGGCCAGCCCCACGGCCAGCGCCAGCAGCACCAGCGGGGCCCACGCGGTCAGCTCCACCCCGGCCAGACCGGGCGCGAGCCGCTGCACCGCCGGGCTGGGCCGCCCGTGGGTGACCTGCCGCAGCAGCCGCAGGAAGTACGCGGCGGTCAGCGCCCCACCGATCGCGGCGAGCACCGCCAGCGTCGTCCAGAGCCCGCCGCCCCGCCGGACGGCGGCCACCACGGCGAACGCCTCACCCCAGAAGCCGGCCAGCCCGGGCAGCCCCAGCGAGGCGACCGCGGCGAAGCCGAGCAGCCCGGCGAGCCGGGGTGCGGTCTCCCGCAGCCCGGACAGCTCGGCGAGCGCGCCGGTGCCGGTACGGTCCTTGACCGCCCCGGCGAGGAAGAAGAGCAGGGCGGTGATCACCCCGTGCGCGATGTTGCCGATCAGCGCCGCCTGGAGCCCGGTGGCGGTCAGCGTGGCCACCCCGAGCAGCACGAAGCCCATGTGTCCCACGCTGGAGTACGCGATCAGCCGCTTCAGCTCGTCCTGGGCGAGGCAGACCAGCGAGCCGACCAGGATCGCGGCGACGGCCAGCACCCCGAGCACCGGGGCGGCCCAGCGGGCGCCCTCCGGGGCCACCCCGACCGCCACCCGGATCAGGCCGTACGTGCCCATCTTGAGCAGCACCCCGGCGAGGACCACGCTGCCGACGGTGGGTGCCTGGGTGTGCGCGTCGGGCAGCCACGAGTGCAGCGGCCAGAGCGGGCTCTTCACCGCGAAGGCGAGCGCCAGCAGGGTGAACGCGGCGACCTGGGTGCCCCGGGACAGCCCGGCCCCACCGGTCAGCGCCACGATGTCGGCGGTGCCGGCGGCGGCCACCACGACGTAGACGCCGACCAGCAGCAGCACCGAGCCGAAGAGCGTGTAGAGGGCGAACTTGCGGGCCGCCCGTCGCCGGTCCGCGCCGCCCCAACCGGCGATGATCGCGTACATCGGGAGCAGCACGACCTCGAAGAACGCGAAGAACAGCACCAGGTCGAGGGCGAGGAAGGTGCCGAGGATGCCCACCTCGACCACCAGCAGCAGCGCGACCAGCGCCCGGCCGCTGCCGCCGCCCGGCACGTGCCCCAGGGTGTACGCGCAGCAGAGCAGGGTGAGCAGGGCGGTCAGCACCACCAGCGGCCAGGAGATGCCGTCCACCCCGAGGTGGAAGCGCAGCTCCAGACCGGGCACCCAGGGCAGGTCGAGCTGGTGCCAGGGCTGCACGGCGGGACGCGGCCCGTAGCCGAACCAGCCGTGCTCCCCACCGGCCAGCGGCAGGGTGGCGAGCAGGGTCAGCCCGGCGGCGACGGTGCCGACGATCCGGGCCGCCCGGTCGGGCCGGACCGCCGCGACGGCGACCGCGCCCAGCGCCGGCACCGCCAGGACGGCGACCAGCAGCAGCTGACCGAGGTTCATGCCGGCGTCCCCTCTGCACCCGACCGCCGCCGACGCGGCGCCGCGCTCACGCGAATCCTCCGACCAGCACGGCGGCGAGGCCGATCAGCAGGGCGCCGGCCAGCACCGCGGCCGCCGCCCGGGGCAGGGCCGCCCGGTGCAGCGCGGCCAGCCCGCCACCCAGCTCCACCGCGGCGTGGCCGCTCCCCTCCACCAGGCCGTCCACGCCCAGCTCGTCACCGGCCCGCACGGCGCGGGCCAGCGCCGTCGTCGGCCGTACGACGAGGGTGTGCTGGACGTCGTCGAGCCGGAACGCCCGGGCGAAGACCGGCCGCAGCGGACCCAGGAAGCGGGCCGGGTCGGCGGCCGGGTCACGGCGCCAGCCCGCCCAGGCCAGCCCGACGCCGGCCGCCAGCAGGACCAGCGGGAGCAGCACCGCCGGGGCGAGGTGCACCAGCGAGGTGCCGAAGTCGGTCCGCTCCGCCTCGGTGGCGGGCGCGAAGAGCCGGTCGGTGAACGGCGGCCAGAAGGCCGCCAGGCCGAGCAGCGCGGCCGGGACCGCGAGCAGCAGCACCGGCCAGCGCATCACCGCGGGCGGGTCGTGCGGGTGCGCCAGCGGGATCCGGGTCGCGCCGAAGAAGGTACGCAGCAGCAGGCGGGTCGCGTACCAGGCGGTGACGGCGACGCCGAGCAGCCCGGCCGACCAGACCAGCCAGCCGACCCAGTGCGGTGCCGGACCGGCGCCGTCCAGCGCGGCGGCCTCGGCGGCGGCGAGCACGCCGTCCTTGCTCCAGAACCCGGACAGCGGCGGCACCCCGGCCAGCGCGCCCAGCCCGACCAGCGTGCACCAGAAGGTCACCGGCATGGCGCGCCGCAGGCCGCCCATCCGGGACATCAACGTGGTGCCCACCGCGTGGATCACCGCGCCGGCGGCGAGGAAGAGCAGCGCCTTGAACGCGGCGTGGCTGAGCAGGTGGAACAGCGCGGCCGTGGGTGCGCCGACCGCGAGCGCACCGGTCATGTAACCGATCTGCGAGACCGTCGACCAGGCCAGCACCCGCTTGATGTCGTCCTGCGCGGTGGCTGCGAAGGCACCCAGCAGCAGGGTGATCGAGGCCATCACCCCGAGCACCGCGAGCGCCACCGGGGCGCGCGCGAAGAGCGGGAAGAGCCGGGCCACCGCGTAGACGCCGGCGGCGACCATGGTGGCGGCGTGGATCAGCGCGGAGATCGGGGTGGGACCGGCCATCGCGTCGGGCAGCCAGGTGTGCAGCGGGAACTGGGCGCTCTTGCCGGCCACCCCGGCGAGCAGCAGCAGGCAGGCGGCGGTGAGCGTGCCGGTGGAGTAGTCGTGGGCGAGCACGTCGGCGATCCGGAAGCTGCCGGCGTGCACGCCGAGCAGGGCGATGCCCAGCAGGAAGCCGACGTCACCGACCCGGGTCACCAGGAACGCCTTCACCGCGGCGGCGGGCGCCTCCGGCAGCCGCCGGTCGTGGGCGATGAGCAGGTAGGAGCAGATGCCCATCACCTCCCAGCCGACCAGCAGGATGATCAGGTCGCCGGAGATCACCACGACCAGCATCGCGGCGGTGAAGAGGCTGATCTGCGCCGCGTACGGCGGGTAGCGGTGGTCCACCTCGACGTCGTCGTGCAGGCCGCGCCGCAGGTAGCCGACCGAGTAGACCTGCACCGCCAGGGCCACCGCGGCCACCGCCGTGGCGACCAGCACCGCCGTGCCGTCCAGCCGGTAGCCCAGGGTGACCCGCAGGCCGCCCAGGTCGACCCAGGTGGTCGACCCCTCGGCCAGGTGGTGGACCCGAATCAGCAGCACCAGCGCCATCAACAGCGCACCGGCCGCACCGGCCACGCCGAGCCCGATCGCCACCTTCCGGGCCCGGTCCTCGCCGGTCGCCGCGCCCCTCGGCGAGGGCGGCAGGAGCAGCCCGACCAGGCCGGCGGCCAGGGGCAGTCCGGCCAGCAGCGGCACGGCCGGCAGCAGCCGCCCGATCTCGTCGGTCACCGCCGCACCTCCGGCCCGTCCGTGTCCCCGGCGGTCCCGCCCGACTCCTCGGCGGCGGTCGCCGTCGGCGCGGCGACCGGCACCAGCGCCGGAGTCTCGGTCAACGGCACCTCGTCCACGGCGACGCTCGCCCGCAGCCGGTAGAGCTGGAGCACGATGGCCAGCCCCACGCCGATCTCGGCGGCGGCGAGCACGATCACGAAGAGCGCGAAGACCTCCCCGGCGTGCGGCAACTGCGCCCGGACCGTGGTGTCCGCGGTGACCAGGACCAGGTTGACCGCGTTGAGCATCAGCTCGACCGCCATCAGCACCAGTACGGCGTTGCGGCGGCGCAGCACGCCGAACACGCCCAGGCCGAACAGCAGCGCGGCCGTGACGTAGGGGACGACCGGCCTCACCGGCGACCCCCCTCGTCGGTGCTGGCGCGGCCGATGTCCGCGCGGGAGAGCACGATCGCGCCGACCAGGGCGGCGAGCAGCAGCACCGACAGCACCTCGAAGGGCAGCACCCAGGAGCGGAACACCTGCTCGCCGAGTCGGTCGGCGGTGCCCGTCGCCGGCAGCTCCACCCGGGACCAGCGGAACGCGTCGACCAGCAGCACGGCCAGCCCCAGCCCGCTGCCGCCACCGATCAGCGCGGCCGGCCAGCCGGGCCGGTCCAGGTCGTCGGAGGCACCGATCGGGGCCCGGGTCAGCATCACCGCGAAGAGCAGCAGCACCACCACCGCGCCCACGTAGATCAGCACCTGCACCCAGGCCACCAGCTCGGCGGTGAGCACCAGGTAGTCGCCGGCCAGCGCGCCCAGGCAGACCACCAGATAGAGACCGGCCCGGACGAGGTGGCGGGTGCCCACCACGAGCACCCCCGCCCCGACCGCGACCGCGCCGAGGGCGAGCAGCAGCAGGTCCGCACCGGTCATGGGGTCGTACCCCGGTCGGTGGGGGTGGGGCGGGCCGGGGCCGCGGCCTTGCGCGCGGCGGTGGTCTCCTCCTTGGAGGGGTCGCCGTGCGGGTCGTGCGCGGGCGGCGGCGGGACGGTGCCCATCCACTCGCCCAGGTGGTCCTTGTCGTGCAGCAGGTCCTTGATGTCGTACTCGGCGTACTCGAACTCGGGCGACCAGTAGAGCGCGTCGAAGGGGCAGACCTCGACGCAGATGCCGCAGTACATGCAGAGCGAGAAGTCGATGTCGAACTTGTCGAGCACGTTGCGCTGGCGGGGGCGGGCGGCGCCGGGCACCGCCACCTCCTCCTTGTGCGAGTCGATGTAGATGCACCAGTCCGGGCACTCCCGGGCGCAGAGCATGCAGACCGTGCAGTTCTCCTCCAGCAGCGCGATCACGCCACGGGAGCGGGGCGGCAGCTCGGGGGCGACGTCCGGGTACTGCTGGGTGGTCGAGCGACGGGTCATCGTCTTCAACGTGACCGCGAGCCCCTTCACCAACCCTTCACCGGGAATGCCGCTGCGCTCGGTCATGCCGCCCATCCTGCCCTGTGCCCCGGGCGCGCGCGACCACGACCCTGCGCTTTGCGGCGGTATCGTGAGCGCGGGGAGAACGACACACCGGAAAGGACCCGTCGATGACCGCCGCGCTGCAGAGCGACTACCCGCCCGAGGGCGGGTGGACGACTGACGATCTGGACGCGCTGCCCGAGGACGGCCGCCGCCGCGAGCTGCTTGATGGAGTGCTGATCGTGGCCCCCTCCCCCACCCGTACGCACCAGACCATCGCGATGCGACTCGGCGTCGCGCTCGAACAGGAATGCCCCGACGAGTACGACGTGACCCAAGGCGTGGAGGTGCGGATCAGCCGCACCCGCTCCTTCATCCCCGACGTGCTGGTGACGACATCGGCGGCCGCAGCCCGCGAGCCGTCGAAGTACGAACCGCACGAGATGGTGCTCGCTGTCGAAATCGTCTCCCCCAGCACCCGGTCCATCGACCGGGTGCTCAAGCCGGCGCTGTACGCGCAAGCCGGCATCCCGTTCTACTGGCGGATCGAGGTGGAGGACGACGGGCTGGTGGTACACACCTACAAGATCGATCCGGTGGACGAGGTCTACCAGGAAACCGGGCGGTGGACGAAGTTCGTCGACACCGGCGAACCGTTTCCGGTCAACCTGTCGATCGACCGGATCACGCCCCGGCGCCGCTGACGCCGCCCGGCAGCGGGGGAAGCATCTCGACGCCGAGCTGCTGGAGGAGCTGGAACAGCTCGTTGACGCTCCACACGTCCACGATCCGCCCGGTGTCGTCGTAGCGCAGGAACGTCGCCCCGGAATAGCTCACCACCTGCCCGGTCGGCGGCACCGGGCCGAACTGGCCCGCCTGGGTGCCGGCGGCCCGCCAGTGCACGGCCACCCGGTCCCCGGCCGCCACCACTTCGACGATCTTGTAGCGCAGGTCCGGGAAGGCCGCCCGCCGGTCCCGGTGCCACGCCAGCGCCGCCGCCGGCCCGGTCCCGCCCAGCCCCGGGCAGTCCTGCGCCACCAACTCGTACGCCGTCTCCTCGCGACCCGCGTTCCACACGTCGGCGATGAAGCGTCGGGCCGCCGCCTCCAGATCGGTCACCGCGGCAGCCTAGTCCCCCGCTCCACCGGCTCGGCCTGCCGGCGCGGCCCGGAACGACCATGATGGGACCGGGACGACACCCCTCGGGAGGCGGCATGGGCAGCAACGGCGACGAGGTCGGCGGGAAGTACGTGGAGCCGGGCGGCGAGTTCACCCGCGACCAGCGGTACATCGCCACCCGGATCACCGCCGACGGCCGGGACGGCTGGCCGGTCGAGCCCGGGCGCTACCGGCTCGCGGTCAGCCGCGCCTGCCCGTGGGCCAACCGGTTGATCATCGTACGGCGGCTGCTGGGGCTGGAGGACGCCATCTCGATGGCGGTGGCCGGCCCTACCCACGACAAGCGGAGCTGGACGTTCGACCTGGACCCGGACGGCCGCGACCCGGTGCTCGGCATCGAACGGCTGGCCGACGCGTACTTCGCGCGGTTCCCCGGCTATGAGCGGGGCATCACCGTGCCGGCCCTGGTGGACGAGCCGACCGGGCAGGTGGTCACCAACGACTACGCGCAGATGAGCCTCGACCTGTCGACCGAGTGGACGGCGTACCACCGCGAGGGGGCGCCGGACCTCTATCCGGAGCGGCTGCGCGACGAGATCGACGAGGTCAACGCGGTGGTCTTCGCCGACGTGAACAACGGCGTCTACCGGTGCGGCTTCGCCGGCAGCCAGGAGGCGTACGACAAGGCGTACCACCGGCTCTTCGACCGGCTGGACTGGTTGACCGAGCGGCTGGCCGGGCAGCGCTACCTGGTCGGGGAGACGATCACCGAGGCGGACGTCCGGCTCTTCACCACCCTGGTCCGCTTCGACCCGGTCTATCACGGGCACTTCAAGTGCAACCGGCAGAAGCTCACCGAGCTGCCGGTGCTGTGGGCGTACGCGCGGGACCTGTTCACCACGCCCGGCTTCGGGGACACCGTCGACTTCGACCACATCAAGCGGCACTACTACCAGGTGCACCGGGACATCAACCCGACCGGCATCGTGCCGCTCGGCCCGGACCTGTCGAACTGGCTGACCCCGCACGGCCGGGAGGAGCTGGGCGGCCGGCCCTTCGGCGACGGCACCCCGCCCCCGCCGCCCCCGCCCGCGGAACGCGTCGACCCCGCCCACACGCCGCTGCGCTGAGCGGGGCCGCGCCGCCGCTCAGAGCGCCAGGCGGACGGCCACGGTGAGGACGAGCTGGGCGAGGGCGAGGGGGACGAGGACCAGCCAGCAGAGCCGCTGGAGCTGGTCCTCGCGCAGCCGGGGGTACGCCACCCGCAGCCAGATGATCACGAAGGCGACGGCGAAGACCTTCAGCAGGGTCCACAGCCAGCCGAGCTGGGCGTCCGCGAACGGGCCCTGCCAACCGCCGAGGAAGAGCACGGTGGTCAGCGCGGCGATCACCACGATGCCGACGTACTCGGCCAGCAGGAAGAAGGCGAAACGCAGGCCGGTGTATTCGGTCATGTAGCCGAAGACCAGCTCCGAGTCGGCGACCGGCATGTCGAACGGGGGTCGCCGGATCTCGGCCAGCCCGGCGACGAAGAAGATCAGCATCGCGGGCGCCTGCCAGAGCAGCCACCACGGTCGCCACGCCTCGACGATGCCGGAGAGGCTGAGCGTCCCCGCCGCCATCGCCACCGACGCGGCGGCCAGCACCAGCGGCAGCTCGTAGCCAAGCAGCTGGGCCGCGCCGCGCAGGCCGCCGAGCAGGCTGTACTTGTTCGCCGACGACCAGGCCGACATCAGCACCGCCACCACGCCGATGCCGACCACGGCCAGCACGAAGAACAGACCGATGTCGAGCGGCTGCCCGACCAGGTCGCCCGGACCCAGCGGGATCACCAGCAGCGCCAGCAGATAGGGCACCAGCGCCACCGCCGGGGCGAGCCGGAACACCGCCCGGTCCGCGTCGCGCGGGGTGACGTCCTCCTTCTGCACGAACTTGATGCCGTCGGCGACGAGCTGCGCCCAGCCGTGGAAACCGCCCGCGTACATCGGGCCGAGGCGGCCCTGCATGTGCGCCATGACCTTGTGCTCGACCTGTCCCACGATCAGCGGCAGGGTGAGGAACGCGACCAGCACGCCGACCACCCGCAGGACCAGCTCCAACCAGGTGGGCATCAGGCGTTCCCCTCCCCGGCCGCCGGCTCCGCACCGGCCACCGGCTCCCCGGGGGCGGGCCGTGCCGGCGCCGCACCCGGCGCGGGGCGGGGCGGGCGTTCCCGGGCCGGGCGGGCGGGCGTACCGCCGCGCGGGCCCTCGCCGACGCCGGCCGCGCCCGCCGGGGTGGGCGTACTGCCCCACTCCCCCGGGGCCGGCACACCCGGCGGGCGGATCGGGCGACGACCACCGCCCGCCTCCGACTCGCCCGGTTCCTTGGCGCCCGGCCACGGCTTGGCGACCCGGGAGGCCAGCACGAACTCCTTGCGCAGCGGATGACCCTCGAACTCCGGCGGAAGCAGCAGCGGCCGCAGCTCGCCGTGCCCGGCGAACGAGATGCCGAACATCTCGTACGTCTCCCGCTCGTGCCAGGCCGCCCCCGGATAGACGTCCACCACCGACGCCACCGACGGCGCGTCCCGGGGCACCCGGGTGCGCAGCAGCACGCCGTGCCGCCCGGCCGTCGACCACAGGTGCGCCACCACGTCGAAGCCGTCCGCCAGCTCGTCGACCGCCGACAACCAGTCGAAGAAGTCGAGCCGCAGCTCGGCGTCGTCGCGGGCCGCGCGGAGCGCGTCCCCCCAGCTCGCCGGGGGTACGTCGACCGTGGCGCGGGCGTACCCCTGGCCGCCGGAGACCGACGTGGTGGCCGCCACCGGCGCGAGCAGCGCGACCAACCGCTGGCCGACCTCTTCCGGAGTCATGCCGCTGATCCTATGGCGGCGGCCCGCAGCCCGTCGCGGGCCGCCCGCCGTCGGCGTCGGGTCTTCTGGCCGCTTTGCCGGCGCGACGGCACCGGGGCGGGGAAAGATGAACCCGTGCGCGCCGTCACCGTGACCCCCGGGGTCCCTCACTCGCTGAAGCTCACCGACGAGTGGCCCGAGCCGGCCGCCGAGGAGGGCGCGATCCTGGTGGAGGCGCTGGCGGTGGGCATCTGCGGCACCGACCAGGAGATCATCTCCGGGGCCTACGGCGAGGCCCCACCGGGCCAGGAACGCCTCGTGCTGGGCCACGAGTCGCTGGGCCGGGTGCGGGAGGACCCGACCGGCACCTTCCGCCCCGGTGACCTGGTGGCCGGCATCGTCCGGCACCCCGACCCGGTGCCCTGCGCCAACTGCGCGGTCGGCGAGTGGGACATGTGCCGCAACGGGCAGTACACCGAGCACGGCATCAAGGCGCTGCCCGGCTTCGCCCGGGACCGGTGGCGGGTGCAGCCGAAGTTCGCCGTCGGGCTGGACCCGGCCCTCGCCCCGGTCGGGATGCTGCTCGAACCGACCAGCGTGGTGGCGAAGGCGTGGGACCACATCGAGCGGATCGGCACCCGCGCCGAGTGGCAGCCGCAGAGCGTGCTCGTCACCGGGGCCGGGCCGATCGGCCTGCTCGCCGCCCTGCTGGCCACCCAGCGCGGGCTCTCCGTGCACGTGCTGGACCGGAACACCACCGGGCCGAAGCCGGACCTGGTCCGGTCGCTCGGGGCGACGTACCACACGTCGACCGTGGGCGAGCTGGACTTCCAGCCGGACGTGGTGGTCGAGTGCACCGGCGCGCCCAGCGTCGTGCTGGACACGATGTGCAAGGTCGGGCCGACCGGCGTGGTCTGCCTGACCGGGGTGTCCAGCGGCGGCCGGACCATCGACTTCGACGCGGGCGCGCTCAACCGGTCGCTGGTGCTGGAGAACACCGTGGTCTTCGGCTCGGTCAACGCCAACCGCCGGCACTGGGACCTGGCCGCCCAGGCGCTCGCCCGGGCCGACCTGTCCTGGCTGGAGTCGCTGATCACCCGCCGGGTGCCGGTGGCGGAGTACGCGGACGCGTACACCGCCACCGGCGACGACATCAAGGTGGTGCTGGACTTCCAGCAGTGACTCAGAGGCCCGGCAGGCGGCCGTTGCGGAACAGGTCCACGAAGAGCTGGTGGTCCTCGCGGGCGCGCAGCCCGTACGCGTGCGCGAAGTCGAGCAGGTGCCCCACGAAACCGTCCGGGTCGGCGTCCACGACGGCGACGATCGCCTCCTCGGTGGAGTAGTCGACCAGGTCGTGGCTGGACTCGTCGTCGGCCACCGAGTGCATCCGGGCCACCGCCCGACCCAGGTCGGCCAGCACGCCGGCCAGCTCCTCCGGCTCGTTGACGTCCGACCAGTCCAGGTCGGCCGCGTACGGGGAGACCTCGGCGACGAGCTGGCCGGCACCGTCCAGCTCGGTGAAGCCCAGCCACGGGTCGGCGTACGCCTGGAGTGCCCGCTGCGACTCGGCCGTGCGGTGCCCCTGGTGCCGGAAGTAGCCGCGGACCCGCTCGTCGTCGATGTGCCGCGCCACCGCCGGCACCTGCGCCTGCTTCATGTAGAGGATCACGTCGTTCTCCAGCGCCTGGGTGTGCCCCTCCAGCAGCAGGTTGTACGACGGCAGGCCCGCCGACCCGATGCCGACGCCCTTGCGCAGCACCACGTCCTTGATCCGGGCGGCCACCGGGCGCAGCCGGGGCGCCGAGTCCGGGCGGGTCTCCAGGTACGCCTCGTAGGCGGCGCAGACCCGCTCCCGGGTCTCGTCGTCGATCTCGAAGACGCCGTCGCCGAGGGAGAACCGGCGGTCGTAGTTGTCGATGGTGGTCTGCGCGGCGAGCAGCTCGACCCGGGTGTTGAGCCGGGCCTGCTGGAGCACCCGGCGCAGCACCCCGTCGGCGTTGTCCAGGGTGATCGAGCCGATCGCGTCGTCCCCGCCGGCCGCGATGGCCCGCAGCTCCGTCAGGTACGAGCGGGCGAAGCCGGTCACCAGGTCACCGATCACCTCGTCGGAGAGCGCCTTGGCATAGCCGAGCAGCGCCACGCTGGCCGCGAAGCGCTTCAGGTCCCAGGAGAACGGCCCGACGTACGCCTCGTCGAAGTCGTTCACGTTGAACACGAGCTGCCCGTCGGCGTTCATGTAGGTGCCGAAGTTCTCCGCGTGCAGGTCGCCGTGGATCCAGACCCGGCTGGTCCGCTCGTCGAGGAACCGGTCGTCGGCGAAGTCGCCGCGCTGGTCGGCGTAGAAGAGCGAGGCGCTGCCCCGGTAGAAGGCGAACGGGGAGGCCGCCATCTTGCGGAACTTGCGGCGGAACGCCGCCGGGTCGAGCGCCATCGACGCGCCGAACTCCTCGGTCAGCACGTCGACGATGAAGGCGGAGCGCTTCTCCGCGGACTCGGTCATGGTCCGCAGGCTAATCCCCGGCCGCCACGGCGCGGGTCAGCCGGCCGGGGGACGTACCGGTGGGGCGGTGAGGGACGCCACCGGGCGGCGCGCGGTCCCCGCCGGGTCGGCGTCGACCGGCGGCGCGAGCGCGTCGGGCCGGTGGACGCCGCCGAGGCCGGACTGCTCGGCGGCGATCTTCTCCTGGAGGCGGAGGATGCCGTGCAGCAGCGCCTCCGGGCGCGGCGGGCAGCCCGGCACGTAGACGTCGACGGGGATGAGCTGGTCCACGCCCTTCGTCACCGAGTACGAGTCCCAGTACGGGCCGCCGCAGTTCGAGCAGGCGCCGAAGGAGATGACGTACTTCGGCTCGGGCATCTGGTCGTAGAGCCGCTTGATCGCCGGGGCCATCTTGTCGGTCACCGTGCCGGAGACCACCATCAGGTCGGCCTGCCGGGGACCGTGCGCGAACGGGATGACCCCGAGCCGGATGAAGTCGTGCCGCCCCATGCTCGTCGCGATGAACTCGATGGCGCAGCAGGCCAGCCCGAAGTTGAACACCCAGAGCGAGTAGCGGCGCCCCCAGTTCAGCACGAACCGGATCGGCTCGCCCAGCACCGCCGGCACCTGCACCTCGGGCCTCCCTCGCCTGTCTCCGGAGCGCCAAGTCAATCACACCGATTGCCGGGGTGGTCCGCGCAACCGTTCCCCCGGCCGAGGCGTGTGAGGAAGAGTTGCCGGTCGGCACGGGGAGGAAACAGGTGACGGTGACCATCGACGCGAGGCTCGACGAGCCCCCGCCGGCCGCGGTCGGGCGCGATCCCGCAGAGGTCGAGGAGACCGGCGTCGACTTCGACGAGCTGTACCACGCGCACTTCCGGTCGCTGACCGTGCAGCTCGCCGCCTACTGCGGTGACCTGTCCATGGCGCAGGACCTGACCCAGGAGGCGTTCTGCCGGGCCTTCGCCCGCTGGTCGAAGGTCTCCCGGTACGACGACCCGGTGGCCTGGGTGCGCCGGGTCGCCTGGAACCTCGCCACCAGCCGGTGGCGCCGGCTGCGGACCGCGCAGTCGTTCCTGCGGCGGCAGCGGGAGGAGCACGTGCCCGGGCCCAGCCCGGACCGGGTGGCGCTGCACACGGCGCTGGCCCTGCTGCCCGCCCAGCACCGACGCGCGGTGGTGCTGCACTACCTGGCCGACCTCTCCGTCGCCGAGATCGCCGCGCAGGAGAACGTCGCGGTGGGCACGGTGAAGTCCTGGCTGCACCGGGGCCGCACGGCCCTGGCCAGCCGACTGAGCACGACCAACGAGGTGACCGACCATGGCTGAGCGCGAGGACCTCCTGCTGGGCGACGAGTTCGCGGCGTACCGCGCGAGGGTGCTGCCGACGGTCCACCCGGCCGGTCCCGGCCTGGTGCGGGAGACCGTCCGTCGGCGGCGCCGCCGCTCGGCGACGGCGGCAGCCGCCGTGGCGGTCTGCACCCTCGCCGTCCCGGTGGCGGGCTGGGCGGCGGTGGGCCGGCACCCGGTGGCTCCGCCCGCCCCGGTCGGCACCCTGCCGCCGGAGCCGACGCCGACCGGGACACCGGAGGCCAGCGCCACGCCGGCACCATCGGTCAGCGCGACCGGCGCACAGGCCCGGATCAGCCGGGCGGACCTGCTCGCCGCCACCGTCGACCTGCCGGACTGGCCGGCGGGCGCGCCGTGCGCGTCCGGTCCGACGCGGCTGATCGACCCGAAGGGTCGGCCCGGGGACGCCATCCTCTCCGGCTTCGTCGGCGGCTACGGCGACGTCGACTCCGACGGGGTCGCCGAGCCGGTAGCCCTGATCCGGTGCCTGGTCACCGAGGGCGCCTATCCCGAGCAGGTGGTGGCCTTCGACCGGGACGCCGCCGGCCGGGTGGTCGTCCTCGGCCAGGTCTTCCGCTCGGACGCGACGAAGCCGGAGTCGCTCTTCTCGCTCAGCGTCCACCCCGACGGACTGGTCCGGGTGGAGGTGACCGACGTCGTCCGCACCGACGCCAGCGTGCCGGACGAGACACACCGGCAGTGGCGCGGCTACCGGTGGAACGGCACCAGGTTCGCGCAGACCGACGGCCCGTCGAGCTTCACGCCGCCCGCCGGCACGGGCGGCACCGGCCCCGCCCCGACCACCTCCCCACCGGCCCCGCCCGCGCCGCGCCTGTTCGAGATCCTCGGCTCGACCCTCGACTACGGCGCGCCGGACGGCACCGGCACCCGGCACGGCAGCACCACCATCACCATCGCGAACACCGGCGGCGGCACCGTCGAACATCCGATGGTCAGCTACGTCGACAACGGCACCGATCAGGTGGCGGAGACGGAGGCGCAGGGCTGCTGGAACTTCTTCCGTGACGACGGGCGGATCACCTGCATCGCCCAACCCCTGGAGCCGGGCGGGCAGGCCGAGGTCGAGCTGCCGTTCACCACCGTCGCCGCCGGGCCGGACCACGAGCTGACGGTGGTCGTCCAGGCCGGTCGGAGCGAGACGGGGACGGCGGTGCCGGACACGGCCACCACGGTGAACGTGTCGGTCTCCTTCGGCGGCTGACCCGAAAAAAGTCACTCCACCCCGCAACCGGGAGGCCGCGCCGGGCGTGTCTGTTCGCCAGGCGGTCGCGACTCGGCGGCTCGGGGCGGAACAACGGGGGCTGACGGAGCCGCCCGCCGGATGACCGGCGGGCGGTTCCGTCAGCAGGTCGGCCAGCGGGCCGACCGGTCCCCGGGCCACCGGGGCGACGCCAGGGGCGGCCCGCGCCGGCACGCTGCCGGCCGGGCCGCCCGGTCCCGGTCCGTCTCTCCCCGGCCGGGTGATGAACCTGGTCAGCGCTGCGCCACACCGGGGCCGGGGCCGATGGCCGCCGTGAGCACGGTCGGGCCGATCCAGGCCGACGCGACACCCGGGCCGGGGCCGATCGCGGCCTTCAGCACCGTCGGACCCACCCAGGCGGAGACGACAGCCGGGCCGGAGCCGATCGCGGCCTTCAGCACCGTCGGGCCGATCCAGGCCGACGCGACACCGGGGCCGATCGCGGCCTTCAGCACCGTCGGGCCGATCCAGGCCGACGCGACACCCGGGCCGGGGCCGATCGCGGCCTTCAGCACGGTCGGGCCGATCCAGGCCGACGCGACACCCGGGCCGGGGCCGATCCGGTCGATCACGCCCGGGCCGGGGCCGATCGCGGTGGCGGCGGTGGCACCGGCGCCGGCGGCGACGGCCAGACCGGCGAGACCGAGGGCTGCGCTGATCACGAGCTTGCGAGTGTCCATGGTGCGTCCTCCCGTGTAGGTCCTTCGATGGGAAGAACGCTACGCAGTCGGAAGATCACGGAGAACCACCATTAATTTATGAATATCCATACAATTGGGAGGCAACCTTCGCCGTCCACCGCACTCGGACGGGCCGAAAGGTGACGTGCCGAACCACCCCGGGGTCCGGGGGCTGCCCGGCCGGGGGTCACCAGGCGGGTCGTTGCAGCAGGCTGACGAACTCCGTCAGCAGCCGCTCACGCAGTCGCACCGGGGCGGCGTCGAGCAGCGTGTTCACCACGGCCATCCGGTCCGGCACCGGCGCGGCGGGACCGTCGGTGTCACCGGCTCCCGCGCCGAGACCGAGGCCGGCGGCCAGCCCGGCGATCAGCTCCGGGGTGAGCGCCTCCGGCGTCAGCGTGCCGGCGAGCGCCAGCAGCTCCGGCGGGAGCACCACCGGGCCGGCCGCCCGGGTCGCCGCGACCGCCTCGGCCAGCGCCGGTGCGAACTCCACCACCCGGGGGGCCACCGCCGCGGTGACCGTCAGGTGCACGCTGGCCGGCAGACCGGCGTACGACAGTTGCGGCTGGGTGTGCCAGCCCCGGGCGGTCAGCTCGTCGACGAGCACGAAGAGGTCCAGCCCCGGGTCGTCGGCGGTGAAGCAGACCACGGTGGACTCCGGCTCGGCCATCAGCCGCAGTCCGTCCGTCCCGCGTACCGCGTCGGCCAGCCCGGTCACCGCGTCCCGGGTCCGCCGGGCCAGCTCCAGGTAGCCGTCCTCGCCGAGGTGCCGCAGGGTGGCGTACGCGGCGGCGATCGGGCCGCCGGAGCGGGTGGAGGCGATCACCGGGTTGACCATGGTGTACCCGGGCCAGTCGGCGTACGCGAAGAACTGCGGGGCGCGCAGCGCGGCGTTCCGGTGCAGCAGCACCGACACCCCCTTCGGCGCGTACGCGTACTTGTGCAGGTCGACGGAGATCGAGGTGACCCCGTCGACGGCGAAGTCGAAGGGCGGCACCGGTGCGCCGAGTCGCCGCAGCCAGGGCAGGGTCCACCCGCCGAAGCAGGCGTCCACGTGGCAGCGCACCCCGGCCGCCGCGGCGACCGCCGCGATCTGGGCGACCGGGTCGACGACGCCGTGCGCGTACGCCGGGGCGGAGCAGGCCACCAGCACGGTCTCCGGGCGGATCGCGGCGGCGACGTCCTGCACCGCTGGACGCAGGGTGACCGGGTCGACCGCCACCGGGTCGAGGGCCACCCCCAGATAGTGGGCCGCCTTGGCGAAGGCGGCATGAGCGCTCACCGGCACCACGAGCCGGGGCTCGGTCAGCTCCGGCCGGGCATCCCGCGCCGCCTTCACGGCGAGGATCAGCGACTCGGTGCCGCCGCTGGTGACGCTGCCGACCACGTCCGGCGCGGAGGTGCCCGGTCCACCGCCGAGCAGCCCCGCCGCCGCCCCCACGAGCGCGTTCTCCATCGCCAGCAGGGACGGGAAGGCCGTCGGGTCCAGCCCGTTGACGTGCGCGCTCTCCGCGTACGCCGCCTGCGCCAACTCGTCCAGCCCGGCGACCCCCGGGTCGTACACGTAGGCGAACAACCGACCCCCGTGCGTCGGCCGGTCCAGCGCCCGCAGTCCCCGGATCTCGTCGAGCACCCGCTCCGCGGGCACCCCCTCGACGGGCAGCCCGCCCGCCCGCTCCGCGTCGCTCATGACCCGCCTCTCTCGTCTCGACCGCGCACCACCTCGTCGGCAGCCCGCACTTTCCGGGAATCAGGGCGAATTCTTCGGCTCATGCCCACTCTTTCCGTGAAACTGCGCCGGGGGTGGGGGTGGGGGTGGGGGTGGGGGTGGGGGGAGGAGGAGGGTGGGGAGGGCGAGCAGGAGGGCGGGGAGGAGGGTGAAGCCGAGGAGGACGCCGAGGCGGGCCGTTGCGGACTGGGGGGCGGGGGTGCCGGTGGTGGAGGAGACGTAGCCGGTGAGGTGGAGGACCAGGCCGTAGAGGCCGGGGCCGAGGGCGAGGCCGAAGGTCTCCCCGGCGGTCCACACGCCGGTGAAGACGCCGGCCTGGCGGCGACCGGTGCGCGCGGTCTCGTCGGCGATGCAGTCGGGCAGCATGGCCAGGGCGAAGACCTGCTGGCCGGCGTAGCCCACGCCGATCACCGCCACCAGCAGGTAGACCCCGGCGGCCGGCAGCACGGGCGCGGCGACCAGGGCCGTCGCGCCGGCCGCGAAGATCAGCGACGCGGCGACCAGGGCGGCGCGCTTGCCCACCCGGGCGCCGACCCGGGTCCAGAGCGGCATGACCAGCAGCGCCGGCCCGACGAAGCAGACGAAGAGCAGGGTGGGCCCGGTCTCCGGGTCGCGCAGCACCTGGCCGGCGAAGTAGCTGACCCCGGCCAGCACGGTCGCCACCCCGGCGGACTGCACCACGAAGCAGGCCAGCAGCGCCCGGAACGGCCGGTTCGCGGCGACGACCGCGAGCTGGGCGCGCAGGCTCGGCTCGCTCTCCCCCACCGTGCCGGTCGGCGCGGCGCGGGTGCCGAGGAACGCGCCGACCGCGCCGAGCACGATCAGCGCGGCCACGAAGAGCCCCATCCAGCGGTGCCCGGCCACGCCCTCGCCGCCGGCGGCCACCACCGCCGGGGCCACCGCCCCGGAGACCAGGATGGCCAGCGCCAGCACCGCGATCCGCCAGCTCATCAGCCGGGTACGTTCCAGCCGGTCGTCGGTCAACTCGGCCGGCATCGCCACGTACGGCACCTGGAAGAAGGCGAACGCGGTGGCGGTGGCGAGGAACGCCAGCGCCACGTACGCCCCGGCGCCCGGCCCGGTGCCGAACGGCGCGGCGAAGATCCCGGCGAAGAGCACGGCCAGCGCGAGCCCACCCGCCAGCAGATACGGCCGGCGGGCGCCCCAGCGCGAGCGCGTCCGGTCGGAGATCCGCCCGGCGACCGGGTTGACCAGCACGTCCCACGCCTTCGGCAGGAGCACCAGCAGGGCGGCCACGCCCGCGGCGACGCCCAGCGTGTCGGTCAGGTAGGGCAGGAGCAGCAGCCCGGGCACGGTGCCGAAGGCCCCGGTGACCAGTGAGCCCAGCGCATAGCCGGCGTGCACCCGGCGGGGCAGGCGCCCGGTCGGCCCCGTCGCTTCCATGGCGACGAATGTTACTCACGTTATGGCCCCGGTCACATCCCCTCGTCCGGCGACCAGGCCGCCGCCCGGATGTCCACCCCGGACCCGCGCAGCGGGCACCCTTCGGCCCGCAGCCGGGACCGCGCCTCCACCTCGTGCCCGGGCGGCAGCCGACCGGCCGAGTTCACCACCCGGTGCCAGGGCACCCCGCCCCCGTGCCGGGCCATGATCGCGCCGACCAGCCGGGCCGACGCCCGCCCGGAGCGCTCGGCGAGCGCGTCGGCCACCGCCCCGTACGACATCACCCGGCCCGGCGGAATCCGCTCGACCAGGTCGAGCACCGCCTCGACGTACTCCTCTGGTGTCACGACCGGCCAGAGTATGGGAACGGCGGCGGCCGTGGTGGGACGGACCGCGCAGAATGGTCGCGTGCGCGAAGCTGTCACCTCGGCCCGGCGGGTCGTCGTCAAGATCGGTTCGTCCTCGCTGACCACGGCGACGGGCGGGCTCGACGACGCCCGGGTCGACGCGCTGGTCGACACCCTCGGCGCGCTGGCCGCCGACGGCCGGGAGGTGGTGCTGGTCTCCTCCGGCGCGATCGCCGCCGGCCTCGCCCCGCTCGGGCTGCCCCGCCGCCCCCGCGACCTGGCCACCCAGCAGGCCGCCGCCAGCGTCGGGCAGGGCCTGCTGATCGGCCGGTACGCGGCCAGCTTCGCCCGGCACCGGCTGACCGTCGGGCAGGTGCTGCTCACCGTCGACGACGTGACCCGCCGGGTGCACTACCGCAACGCCTACCGGACCCTGCGCAAGCTGCTCGACCTGCGGGCCGTGCCGATCGTCAACGAGAACGACACGGTGGCCACCGAGGAGATCCGGTTCGGCGACAACGACCGGCTCGCCGCGCTGGTGGCCGCCCTGGTCCACGCCGACCTGCTGGTGCTCCTGTCGGATGTGGACGCCCTCTACACCGGCGACCCGTCCCGGCCGGAGACCAGCCGGATCGGCGAGGTGCACTGCGAGCGGGACCTGGCCGGCATCGACATCGGCGGCGCGGGTCGCGCCGGGGTCGGCACCGGCGGCATGGTCACCAAGGTCGAGGCGGCCCGGATCGCCACCGGCTTCGGCATCCCGGTGGTGCTCACCGCGGCCCCGCTGGCCGCCCGGGCGCTGGCCGGCGAGTCGGTCGGCACGCTCTTCCACCCGGAACGGCAGCGCCCCGCCGCCCGGCTCTTCTGGCTCGCGCACGCCACCACCCCGCGCGGCCGGCTGCACCTCGACCCGGGCGCGGTGCAGGCCGTGGTGGGCCGACGCAAGTCGCTGCTGCCCGCCGGGATCACCGCCGTGGACGGCGCGTTCACCGCCGGCGACCCGGTCGACCTGGTCGACGCCGACGGTTCCCCGGTGGCCCGGGGCCTGGTCAACTACGACGCGGTGGAACTGCCCGGCCTGCTCGGCCGTTCCACCGGCGAACTCGCCGCCGCCCTCGGCCCGGCGTACGAACGCGAAGTCGTCCACCGTGACGACCTGGTGCTGCTGTGAACCCCCGCATTGAAGGAGTAGGCAGATGAGTGTCGTCGAGCAGGCCCGGCGGGGCCGGGACGCGGCGGAGGCGCTCGCCGTCGCCACCCGTACGACCAAGGACGCCGCGCTGGTCGCGATGGCCGACGCGCTGGTGGCGCGTACCCCGGAGATCCTGGCCGCCAACGCGACGGACCTGGCGGCCGGGCGGGCGGCCGGGCTGACCGACGCCGTGCTGGACCGGCTGGGGCTCGACGCGGCCCGGGTCGCCGGCATCGCCGACGCGCTGCGCCAGATGGCCGCGCTGCCCGACCCGGTCGGCGAGGTGGTCCGCGGATCGACCCTGCCCAACGGCCTGGAGCTGCGGCAGGTCCGGGTGCCGTTCGGGGTGGTCGGCATCATCTACGAGGCCCGCCCGAACGTCACCGTGGACGCCGCCGGGATCTGCCTCAAGTCCGGCAACGCGGCGCTGCTGCGCGGTTCCTCCTCGGCCGCGCACTCCAACGCCGCGCTGGTCGCGGTGCTCCGCGACGCGGTCGCCGGGGCCGGGCTGCCGGCCGACGCGGTGCAGTTGCTCGACGCGAGTTCCCGCGACTCGGTCAAGGAGCTGATGCGGGCCCGGGGCCTGGTCGACGTGCTGATCCCGCGCGGCGGCGCGTCGCTGATCCGGACCGTGGTCGAGGAGTCGACGGTGCCGGTGATCGAGACCGGGGTGGGCAACTGCCACGTCTACGTGGACGCCGACGCCGACGTCGGCAAGGCCGTCGCGGTCACCCTGAACGCCAAGACCCAGCGGTTGAGCACCTGCAACACCGCCGAGTCGCTGCTGGTGCACGCGGACGTGGCGGACGCGTTCCTGCCCCCGATGCTGGCCGCCTTCGCCGAGGCCGGGGTGACCGTGCACGGCGACGAGCGGGTGGCCGGCTGGTCCGACGCGGTCGTCCCGGCCACCGAGGAGGACTTCGGCACCGAATACCTCTCCGCCGACATCTCCGTCGCCGTGGTCGACTCGCTCGACGCGGCGGTCGCGCACATCCGGCGGTACGGCACCGGACACACCGAGGCGATCATCACCGACTCGCAGCGGTCGGCCCGCGAGTTCGTGGCCCGGGTCGACGCGGCGGCCGTGATGGTGAACGCCTCCACCCGGTTCACCGACGGCGGCGAGTTCGGGTTCGGCGCGGAGATCGGCATCTCCACCCAGAAGCTGCACGCCCGCGGCCCGATGGGGCTGCCCGAGCTGACCAGCACCAAGTACGTCGTCACCGGGGACGGCCACCTGCGCTGAGGCTCAGCCGGCCGTCGGCTCCTCCGGGCCGGTGCGGCCCGGATCGGCGGCCGGCCGCCCGCGGGGCGGCGGGACGACCGGGTGCTGCCCGGTCGGGGCCGGGCTGACCGGCCGGGGCGCCGGGATCACCGACCGGCAGGCGCGGATCGCCCGCAGGGTGGTGTGCACGTCGAACTGGTGGCCGTCGTCGCTGTCCCAGCCGCCGTCGCTGCGCTGCGTCTCGGCGAGCCGGTTGCGCGCCGACACCAGCAGCCACTGCTCCTCGCCCACCTCGACCCGGCGCAGCGTCGCGGCCAGCCAGGCCACGTCGGCCGGGGACATCGTCGGGATCCGCTCGGCCAGCACCGCCTGGATCCGCGCCGACTCGTAGTAGAGCTGCTGACGGTGCAGCACCGCCGCGCTCAACCAGCCGGCCGGCAGGAACGACGGCCAGCTCCCGTCCGGGGCGAGCTGCGCGGCGAGCGCCTGCGCCGCCGCCTGCACCACCCCGGCGTACGCCCCGCCGACGCGGTGGTCGAGCGGGCCGGCGGCGCGGGCGTCCAGACCGGCCACGGTCAGCCAGAAGCCGGCGTTGGCGGTGAGGAAGAGCCGGGCCTCCGGGTCCCCGGGGCGGGCCCACTCGGGGGCGAACCCGGCCAGCGACGGGTCCTCGTCCCAGCCGCCGTCGGCGAGCTGCCGGGCGGCCAGCCAGTCCAGCGCGTGCCGGGCCGCCGGACGGCCGAGCGCACCCAGGTCGTCCAGTTCGGCCAGCCGGAAGCAGGTCGCGTCGACCGACGCCACCTCGCCGCCGAGGACGGCCGGCCAGCCACCGTCGGGCGTCTGCCCGGCCTCGGCGACGTCGAGCAGCTCGTCGGGGACCGGGGCGCCGTTGCGCAGCCGGGAGAGCCGGGCACGGTCCACCGCGTCCCCGTGAGCCACGACGAAGCCGGTCGCGGCGTCCAAGTCGACCACGGCGGCAACGCTACCGGCGCAGACGTGGTTGCGCCTCGTTGATTCGGCCGAGGCGGGACTGGCTGCGTCGCTCCGGTCGGCGGGGGCGGTGCGTCCCGGTGCGTCGATACGCGAAGGGGCGGGGCGGCCGTGGCCACCCCGCCCCTTCGCCCGCACGGGTCAGTACGCGGGCAGCGACGGGTCGATCTGCTTGATCCAGGAGAGCACCCCGCCCTGGACGTGCACGGCGTCCCGGAAGCCGGCTGCCTTCAGCGCGGCGAGCGCCTCGGCCGAGCGGACCCCGGACTTGCAGTGCAGCACGATCTGCTTGTCCTGCGGGAGCTTCGCCAGCGCCTCACCGGAGATGATCTCGCCCTTGGGGATCAGGGTCGAGCCGGGGATCCGGACGATCTCGTATTCCGCGGGCTCGCGGACGTCCACCAGGAAGATGTCCTTGCCGGCGTCCTGCCACTCCTTGAGCTCCAGCGCGGTGATGGTCGCGTCGACCACCGCCTCCTGGGCCTCCTCGGAGACCGCGCCGCAGAAGTCCTCGTAGTCCTCCAGCAGGTCGGTGACCGTCGGGTTCTCGCCGCAAAGCACGCAGTTCGGGTCCTTGCGGACCTTGATCTTGCGGTATTCCATCTCCAGGGCGTCGTAGACCATCAGCCGGCCGACCAGCGGCTCACCGATGCCGGCGAGCAGCTTGATCGCCTCGTTGACCTGGATCGAGCCGATCGACGCGCAGAGCACGCCGAGGACGCCGCCCTCGGCGCAGGACGGCACCATGCCGGGCGGCGGGGGCTCCGGGTAGAGGCAGCGGTAGCAGGGGCCGTGCTCGGCCCAGAACACCGACGCCTGGCCGTCGAAGCGGTAGATCGAACCCCAGACGTACGGCTTGCCGAGCAGCACCGCCGCGTCGTTCACCATGTAGCGGGTGGCGAAGTTGTCGGTGCCGTCGACGATCAGGTCGTACCCGGAGAAGATCTCCCGGACGTTCTCCCGGTCCAGCGCGGTGTTGTGGATCTCCACCGTGACCAGCGGGTTGATCTCGCGGATCGAGGCGGCGGCGGACTCGGCCTTGGAGCGGCCGATGTCGGAGACGCCGTGGATGATCTGACGCTGGAGGTTGGACTCGTCGACGGTGTCGAAGTCGATGATGCCGAGCGTGCCCACGCCGGCGGCGGCGAGGTACATCAGGGCCGGCGAGCCGAGGCCGCCGGCGCCGACGCAGAGCACCCGGGCGTTCTTCAGCCGCTTCTGCCCCTCGACCCCGACGTCCGGGATGATCAGGTGGCGCGAGTAGCGGCGGATCTCGTCAACGGTCAGCTCGGCGGCGGGTTCGACGAGCGGGGGCAGCGACACGGTGGACTCCCCGGGGTCGGCGGTGGTGAACCGCGCAATTGTCGCTCGCCCGGGTAGGGATCGGCCATGATGAGGGACACGTCGTCCGAACTGCGGGAGCGGGAATAACTCAGATCCCCGCCACCGGCTCGCCGGAGTACCGCCTCCCGTCGACGTACGGCCAGGCGTTGGCGACGCAGCCGTCCAGCCCGTACGTCTGCTGCTGCATCACCGGGGCGGGCTCGCCGGGCCCCGGACAGGCCTGGTGCTCCTCGCCCAGCTCGTGCCCGACCTCGTGGTTGATCACATAGCTGCGGTAGGTCTCCACCGGCGCCCCGTAGTCCGGCACCGCCTCCATCCACCGGGCCAGGTTGAGCACGACCCGGCCGGGCAGCCGGCACGAGGTGTACCGCTCGGTGGTCAGCCCACCCTCGGCGCACATCCGCTCCGAGGTGGCCGGGGTGGCCAGATAGATGGTGAAGTCGGCGGCGGCCTCCTCGGCCACCCGCTGGAGCCGCAGCTCACCGGAGGCGATCCAGCTGCGCGGGTCGCCGAGCACCTCGTCCACGGTGGCGGCGAAGGCGTCCACGTCCTGCCCGGAGCCCTCCTCGACGGCGACCCGGTAGCGGCGCAGCGGCCCGTCCACGCCCCGGACCGGGGACCCCCCGTCGGCGGCGGCGAACCGGCCCGAGGCCGCCGTCGGATAGCCGCTCGGCTCGCTGCGGGTGCCGGCTCCCCTCGGCTCGCTGCGGGTGCCGGCTCCCGCCCCGGTCGGATCGGCCTCCACCACGAACGCCGGCCGGGGGTCGCCGGAGGCCGCCGCGACGTCGTCGGCGACGCGGTCCGGCAGGCCGGTCACCGTGGCCGTCGCGCCACCCGCCGCCAGCAGCACCAGGACGAGCAGCAGCGTACGGCGGCGACGGCGGCGCATCCGACGGAGCGCGGGGCGGACCGGAACGGGGCCGACGGGGGCCGGCGGACGGTCGAAGTCCAGCGGCACCGGCTCCCGGCCGGGACGGTCCGGTGGGCGGCGGGACTCGGCAGGCGGGTCGTAAGGGGACGACGACGTCATGCCACCAGCGTGCCATCCGATTCGGGCATTTACTCCCGATTGCCGCTGTTGCCGCGAAATACTCGACATCGCCACGAGAAGGACGATCAGACCGGTGGCCCGGTGTACCGCCGCCCCTCCACGTACGGCCACGGGTTGGCGACGCAGCCGTTCAGGAAGAGCGTCTGCTGCTGCATCACCGGAGCCGGCCGACCCGGCCCCGGGCAGCGCTCGTGATGGTGCCCCAACTGGTGGCCGACCTCATGGTTGATCACATAGAGCCGGTAGCGCTCCAACGGCAGACCGGCACTGACCAGGTGCGGCACCGAGAGCCGCCAGCGATCCAGATTGATGATCACCTTGCCGGGTGTCCGACACGAGGTGTACGGCCGACCACCCACCCGGATGTCGGTCCCCCCGGCCAGGCACATCCGCCCCGCCGTGCCGGCGGTGGCCAGGAAGACCGTGAAGTCGTACCGGGCGCTGCCGGGCACCCGCTGCAACCGCAACCGGCCACTGTCCACCCAGCTCCCCGGGCCAGCGAGGGCCGCCTGCACCGCGTCACCGAACGCCGCCACGTCCTCCCCCGAGCCGTTCTCCACCGCCACCCGGAACCGGCGCAGCTCGCCGGCCCGGCCCAGCACCGGGGCGGGACGGTCGTCGTACCCGAAGGTGCCGCGACCGGCCGACGGCACCGGCCCGGACAGCGCCAGCACCGGCGCGACCGGCGGCACGACCGACGGCGCATCCGCTACGGACGGCGGCGACGGGGACGCGCCGGCGGGCGCGGTGGCGGGCGGGACCATCGGCGCGGTGGCCAACCCGTCGCTGACCAGCACCTCGGCACCGGCCGTCGGGTGCCGGACCGCCGCGAACACGCCGCCGCCGAGCGCCACCACGAACGCGACCAGCACCACCACCGACCGCCAGCCACGGAAGGCCGGACGGTCGCCCGGGGCCGGCGCGGGACCGGTACGCGAGGAGCGGGAGGACGTGGACATCCGGGTCAGCCTGCCATGTCGTGCCGGCCGGCGCTCTCCTCGGTCTCGTCGAGCAGCCCCAGCACGGCGCGGGCCACCGTGCGGGGCACCTCCAACTGGGCCACGTGCCCCACCCCGTCCAGCATCAGCAGTCGGCTGTCCGGGATCATCCGGGCGGTCTGCGGCGCCACCCGGACGTCGACCAGCCGGTCCTGCCGGCCCCCCACCACCAGGGTGGGCGCCTGCACCGTCCGCGCCAGCCGCCACAGCGACCCCGACCCCGGCAGGTACGACCGCAGGAAGCTGGAGACCAGACCCCGGAACGTCCGCACGTACGCCGCGGCGTAGTGGCTGGCCTCGTAGCGCACCCGGATCTCCTCGATCGCCTCCAGCCGCCGCTGCTCGCTGATCCGGGTCACGTCCGCCACGCAGGCCTCCATCACCTGCTGCGCCATCACCTCCGGCGCGAGCTGCGCCAGCCGCCAGGCGGCCAGCCGCTCACCGCGCGGGATCGCCAGCAGGGGCAGCATCCGCCCCTGGAGCGACCGGCGGAAGTCCAGGAACGGCAGCGCCGGCGAGACCAGTGTCAGGGTGCGGACCAGGTCCGGGCGCAGCGCGGCGACCTGCACCGAGACGGCCCCGCCGAGGGAGTTGCCGAAGAGGTGCACCGGCCCCCGGTCGCTGTGCTCGATCCAGCGGACCACCCGGTCGGCGAAGGCGGGGATCGTGTAGCGCCGCCCCGGTTCGCTGCGACCGAAACCGGGCAGGTCGATGGCCTGCCCGTCCAGCCGGTGGGCGAGCAGGCCGGCCAGGTCGGTCCAGTTCTGCGACGAGCCGCCCAGCCCGTGCACATAGAGCGCCGGCTCCGCGCCGGACGCAGTGGCCGGGGTGTCCCGGACGTACGTGACCGTGCCGTCGAGGCGTACCTCCCGGCCGGGCCAGGGCGACGGCACGTGATGCGCGGGCAGGAGATCGTCCGGCCCGAGGGTGGCGCGCTTCATGCCTCCAGTGTTTCCCGTCCCGCCGCGCCCCGACACCGTCGACCCCGCCTCAGGCGAGCAACGCCTCGAGCCGACGGTTGACCGCCGCCAGGGTGGCGCGGACCACCGCCTGCCGGGGATCCCCGGCCACCAGCGCGGAACCGGCGAGCTGCTCCACCCAGCCGTCGCAGACCAGCAGTGCCACCACCGTGGCGACCTCGCAGTTGCCGAACGGCACCACCGCGGTGTGCTCCACGAAGCACCGCCCCCGGTCCGACGCCTGCGGGGCACCCCGCAGCAGCTCGTCCACGGCCGCCGCGGCGGCCACCGCGCAGAGCCGCAGCACGTACCCGTCCACGGCCGGGCCGGTGGAGTGCCCCTCGGCGGTCTCGTCGCCGGCGATCAGTCGTACCTCGACGGTGGCGTCCAGGCCGAAGGTGCTCACCTGGACGTGGTCGATCACCACCCGGGGCCCCGGCACACCGCCGGTGTCCAGCGGTCGCGAGGGCGCCGTCTCCGTCGTGGTCACCTGCCCACCGGAGTACGACGTGCCGAGCGTCGCCGGGCTGCCGGAGGCGGCGCCGGTCGGGGCGGCGGCCAGCGAGTTCTCCTCCACCGTGGCCCGACCCCGGTGCGTGGGGGCCGGCCGGCGACGGCGCGGCGGCTCGAACTCCGGACGGGACGACGCCGGGCTCTCCCGCGGCGACGGCACGACCTCCGGCCGGGCGTCCCGCGCCCGGCGGCCCTCGGTGTCCCGCAGGGCGCCGAGCCGGTTCTCGCCGACCCGGTTCTCCCCGAGCCGGTTCTCCCGGGCGCGGTTCTCCCCCGCCCGTGGCTCCGCCGAGCGACGGCGGACCGGGGGCGGCGCGCTGGCCGGCATGCCGGGCAGGTTCTGCGGGGCGGCGGCCAGCCCCATCCGGTCCTGGAGCAGGCGGGCCACCTGCCGGCTCACCTCGGCCGGATCGGCGCCGTCGGCCAGGTCGAGCCGGAGGCTGTGGGCACCGGCCGGGGTACGGCGCAGGGCGGCGTCCCGGACGCCGGCCACCTCCCGTACGGCGTCGAGGATCGCGTTGACGTCGAACCCCTCCGGCCGCTCGCGCAGCGGCGCGGGCTCGTCGTCCCGGCGCAGGTGGGTGGCGATACGGGCCAACTCCGGGGTCTCGGCGGACGGCTCCACGACCGGCGGCTCCGGCACGACGGGCACGTCCGGTTCGGCGGGGACGCGCTGTGGCAGCACCGGCGGCGTCGACTCCGCCGGACCGGCGGCCTCCGGCTCGGTCGGCGCCGGCTCGGGGACGGACCGGCGGGCCGCGTAGGGCGGGGCGCTCGTCGGAGCGGGCCCGGCGGCGGAGCGGTCGGCGCGGGACGGCCCACCGGCGGCCGAGCGGTCGGCCCGGGACGGCCCGGTCGAGGCGACCCGGGCCGCCGGGTCGCCGGCAGCGGCGATCCCGGGGACGCGGGGCGACACGTCCCCGGACGGGTCGACGGAGGCGGGCGTCGTCTCGACCACCGGCCGCAGCCGGAACGGGCGGTCCTCCTCCGCCGAGCGGACCACGGCCACGGGCGCCGGATCGCGGGGCGGCGGGGGGTACGACGGGACGGGCGGCCCGTCCGGCAGCGGCGGCGCGCTGACCGGGGGGACACCGGTCGGCAGCAGACCGGGCGGTGGGGCGACGGCCGACGGGGCACCGGTCGGGGTCGGGTGGGCCGGGGCGGGTGCGCCGCGCGGCCCGGGCGGGGCGCTGGTCGGCGCGGCGGGCGGCAGGGCGCTGGTGGGCGGGGCGGACGGCGAGGCGCTGGTCGGTGGGGCGCTGAACGGGGTGCCGAGGGGCGCTCCGCCACCCCACGCGGGCCGCTCGACGCTCTCCCGCGCCACCGGCCCGTACGCCGGACGCGGCTCCGACCCGTAGCCCGAACCCCGTTCCGACCCGTACGCCGGACGCGGCTCGGGCTCGTACGCCGGACGCGGTTCGGGCCGGACCTCCCCGTACGCCTCGTAGGGCGGGGTGGGCTCCGCGCGCTGCGGCTCGTACGACCGGGTCTGCTCGGCCGGGAGCGGCTCCTGGGGCGGGGTCGGTTCGGGGGCCCAGCCGCTGCCGCGCTCGTCGCGGGCGCGGCGGCCGACCGGCTGCTCCTCGCGGGACCACGGCGGCGCCCAGCCGCCCCAGCTCGGCTGGTTCCAGTTCGGCCCCGACCACTCGGGTTCCTCGGCCGACCCGGCGTCACCCGACGGGCCGGCGGGCCCGGCGGACGCGCGGGGGGTCTCGGCCGGCGGCTCGGCGGCCGGCTGCTCCGGCGGGAACCGGTCGGCCCAGCTGCGTGCGAGCGGTGGCTCGGCGGCGGGCCGGTCGACGGTGGGGGCGTGGAAGCCGGGCGGCACCTCGAAGCCGGAGGCGGCGGCGCCGACGGGCGGCACCTGGAGGGCGGGCGGCGCCGAGGAGGGCACGCCCGGATCGGCGCGCCGGGACGCGCGGGGGGCAGGTGGCTCGTCGGAGGCGTGGCGGGCCGGGCCCGGCTCCGCCTCGGCGGCCGACCGCTCCACGACGGGCGCGGACCGCTGCGCCGGCACGACGAGCCGGTCGGCGCTCTCCCGCGGCGGCTCCTCGCCGGACCCGGGCGGGGCGCTCACCGGGGTCTGCCGGGCGATCGGCTGCTCATGGTCGGCGTGGTGCACACCGTTGAGGTGGGGTCGACCGTTGACCCGGGCGGGGGGCTCCTCGGCCGGTCGGCCGGGCAGCGGGTCCGGCAGGTCGCCGTGCCGACGGGACGAGGCGCCCCAGCCGGTGTCGGGTTGCCGCCAGGAGGGCAGCGCGTCGCGACCGCCCTCCGCGCTGCGGGACCAACCGGTCACCGGCGGCGCCCACCCGCTGACGGAACGGGCCAGGTCGTCCTGCTGACCTGTTCCGTCGCCGTGCTCTCCCGGGGTGGCGGCTCCGGGTTGCCCTGATTCAGTCACCGCGCGCTCCTTGGTCGCCCCCGCTGAGGCTACCGTGTGGTGACAGTGGCGATAAGTTACAGCGGCGGGCCAATTCCGGGACGGGCATACGAGCCCCGACCGGTTCGGGTGAAAAGTGCCGGCTCGTACGAAGGAACTCGGAGGCTCCCATGACCGCTGTGGGGAACGGTCCACAGACCGCCGGTCGGCCCACCCGCCTGCCCCGCTCGGCGCGGCGCAAGCAGTTGCTGGCCGCGGCGCAGGAGGTGTTCGTCGCGCAGGGCTACCACGCCGCCGCGATGGACGACATCGCCGAGCGGGCGGGTGTCTCGAAGCCGGTGCTCTACCAGCACTTCCCGGGCAAGATGGAGCTCTACCTGGCGCTGCTGGACACGCACTGCGACGCGATCGTCGCCAAGGTGCACGACGCGATGCGCGGCACCAACGACAACAAGGAGCGGGTCGGCGCGTCGGTGCAGGCGTACTTCGACTTCGTCGACCACGAGAGCGAGGCGTTCCGCCTGGTCTTCGAGTCGGACCTGCGCAACGACCCGGCGGTGCGGCAGCGGGTGGAGCGGGTCGAGCAGGGCTGCATCGCGGCGATAACCGACACGATCATCTCCGACACCGGGGTCAGCCGGGCGCACGCGGAGCTGCTCGCCTCCGGCCTGGTCGGCGCGGCGGAGACGGCGGCGCAGTTCTGGTTGGCCGGCGGCCGGCAGATGCCGAAGGCCGAGGCGGAGGCGCTGGTCGCCGCCCTCTCCTGGCGGGGCATCGCCAGCTTCCCGCTGCAAGGTGAGTCAGCCTGAACATCCGGCCGCGAGATCGGATAGCCTTCCCATCGGCGGCTCTTTCGCCCACCTGAGGAGGCACAGTGGAGGTCAAGATCGGCGTGCAGTACGCGCCCCGCGAGCTGGTTCTGGAGAGCGCGCAGTCGCCGGCCGAGATCGAGCAGATCGTGACCGACGCCTTCGCCAAGAGCGAGGGCACGCTCTCCCTGACCGACGAGAAGGGCCGGCGGATCATCGTGCCGGTCGGCAAGGTCGCGTACGTCGAGATCGCCGAGGCGTCGCCCCGCGCGGTCGGCTTCACCGTCCGCTGAGCGGAGTTCCGGCCCGCCGGGGCGGGGTGACGCCCGTCCCCTGCCCCGGCGTGCCGGACCCGGCGGTCAGTTGTTCAGCCCGACGGCGGTCATCCGCTCGGTGTGCACGGCGGTCAGGCGCTGGAACAGCGCCGGCACGTCGACCCCCTCCCGCCGGCCGATCAGCGCGGTGAGCGCCCCCCGGTCCGCGGCGGCGACCCGCCCGGCCTGGGAGAGCGCCTCCCCGACGAGGCGTCGGGCCCACATCGAGAGCCGACCGGCCACCCGCGCGTCCGCCGCGATCGCGGCCCGGATCTCGGCGGCGGCGAACTCGGCGTACCGGGACTCGTGCAGGACGTCGAGGACGAGCCGACGGTCCGGCTCGTCGAGCGCCCCGGCGATCTCCCCGAGGAAGTCGTCGGTGATGGCGTCCCCGACGTACGCCTTCGTCACCGCCTCCAGCCAGTCCTTCGGCTCGGTCGAGTCGTGGAACGCCTGCAACGCCCCGACGTACGGCCCCATCGCCTCCTCGGGCAGCGCGCCGAGCGCGACGACCCGGTCGGCGACCCGCCGGTAGTTGGCCATCTCGGCCGCCGCCATCTCGCTCAACGCGGCCCGCCGCCGCAGGTCGGGGGCGAGTCGGGCGTCGGCGGCCAGCCGGTCGAAGGCGAGCAGTTCGCCGTACGCGACGAGGCCGAGCAGGTCGACGAGGGCGGGATCGGGCGCGGTCACCAGCGCACGCTACCGCCCGCGCGCGACCCGCAGGGGGCGGGCGATCGGTGTGACCCAGCTCACCCCGGCATGCCCCGGACGCCGCCCCGTCAGCGGAATCGGGACGAGGTCGGGGCGGTTCAGGTAAGGTGAGGCAGTTGCCGTGGGCGCCGATCTGATCGAGACCGATCCGACCGACCGCCGACCCACGGAGCGCGTGCGGCCCGGTCCGGCTCGGCTCTCGCCCCCGACCGTGTGGCCCGCGCCATACCGTTCGCGCCCTGAGGACATGACGGGGCGCACCACGAGAGGGCACCCCCAAATCCATATGAGCGAGCAGATTCAGGACAGCACGGGCCAGGAACTGGCCCCTACCGCCCCGGTCCGCCCGGAGGCCCCGACCTTCGCCGAGCTGGGCGCGCGCGCCGAGACCGTCGAGGCGCTGGCCGCCGCCGGCATCACCCGCGCCTTCGCCATCCAGGAGTACGCGCTGCCGATCGGGCTGCGCGGCGTCGACCTGATCGGCCAGGCGCCGACCGGCACCGGCAAGACCCTCGGCTTCGGCATCCCGCTGCTGGAGCGGGTCTTCGCCCCTGGCGAGGGCGGCGACGGCGTGCCGCAGGCACTGGTCGTCGTCCCCACCCGTGAGCTGGGCATCCAGGTCGCCAAGGACCTCGCCGCCGCGGGCCGCACCCGGGGCGTCCGGGTGCTGCCGATCTACGGCGGCGTCGCGTACGAGCCGCAGATCGACGCGCTGCGTAAGGGCGTGGAGATCCTGGTCGGCACCCCGGGCCGACTGATGGACCTGCAGAAGCAGAAGCACCTCCGGCTCGACCGGGTGCGCGCGCTGGTCCTCGACGAGGCCGACCGGATGCTGGACCTGGGCTTCCTCGACGACGTCGAGAAGATCCTGGCGATGCTGCCGGAGGACCGGCAGACCATGCTCTTCTCGGCCACCATGCCGGACCCGATCGTCACCCTGTCCCGGCGCTTCCTGCGTCGGCCGGTGACCATCCACGCCGGGCACACCGCCGAGACCGGTCCGTCGCCGCAGACCCAGCAGCTGGTCTACCGCACCCACTCGATGAACAAGGTCGAGATCGTGGCGCGCATCCTCCAGGCGGAGGGGCGCGGCCTGACCATGATCTTCACCCGGACCAAGCGGGCCGCCGACCGGGTCGCCGAGGACCTCGACTTCCGCGGGTTCGCGGTTGCCGCCGTCCACGGTGACCTGGGTCAGGGCGCGCGGGAGCGGGCGCTGCGCGCGTTCCGGGCCGGCAAGATCGACATTCTGGTCGCCACCGACGTCGCGGCCCGCGGGCTCGACGTCACCGGGGTCACCCACGTGATCAACTACGACTGCCCCGAGGACCAGGACACCTACACCCACCGGATCGGTCGTACCGGCCGGGCCGGGGCGACCGGCGTCGCGGTGACCTTCGTCGACTGGGACGACATGCCCCGCTGGCGGATCATCGACAAGACGCTCGGCCTGGAGATGCCCGAGCCGCCGGAGACGTACCACACCTCCGCGCACCTCTACACCGACCTGGACATCTCGCGCGACGTCACCGGCACCCTGCCGACCGCCGAGCGGACCCGGGCCGGGCTGTCGGCCGAGGTCGAGGAGGACCTGGGCGGCACGAGCCGGGCACGGCGCGGCGAGCGCGGCCCCCGGCGCGGTGACGGTGCGGGACGCGGCGACGGCCGGGGCGAGCGCGGTCGGGGTCGGGGCCGCAGCGGCGCCGCACCCACCGGCGGCACGACGCCGACCGAGGACGCGACGCCCGCCGAGGCCGCCGGCGAGGAGGGCACCCGTACCCCGCGCCGTCGGCGTCGCCGCCGGGCCGGTGAGGCGGTCTCCGGCGAGCCGACCGCGGTGATCTCCGCCGAGGGCACCACCGAGTCGGCCGCGCCGGCCGCTGCCGCCGAGGGCGAGGCGTCGACCAAGCCGCGCCGCCGCCGGCGCCGCCGTGGTGGCGCTTCGGGCTCCGGTACGCCGGCCGAGGCGACCGCCGACTGACGCTGCATCACCCGACATCCCCCGCGCCGCCCGCCGGCCCGGGGGATGTCCGCTGTCCCGCCCCTCCCCGCTCCCCCGCTTCTCCCTGCCGCGACCGGGTCCCGCGCGCTTCCTTTGCTCTGCAGCCACGGACGCAACACCCGGCAGGGACCGCTGTGCTGCGTCGGTGGCTGCAGAGCAAAGGGAGTCGCACGAGACCTGCCCGCCGCGCCGGTTCCGCCGACGCGGCAGTGGCAGCCCCGCCCGACCGTTGGTCCCGCCGGCACCGTCGACGAGGCCGGAAGGATGATGGAACGATGCCGGAACCGCTGGACGCCGCCCTGACCGAGGTGCGGGCGCTGCTGCTCGACCCCGCCCTGACCCGGGCGGTCGCCGCCGGACGGCGCAAGGGACAGCGCCCCTCGGTGGTCCGCGCGGAGCTGCGCCCGGTCACCCTCAAGGCGGGACCCCGCCTCCAGATCTCCACCTCCGACGGCGCCCGGCCGTACACCCGGAACGTGGCGCCCGGCGCGGAGGCCGACACGGCGGTCGACGCGCTGCTCGCCGAGCCGTTCGGCAACTGGCACGTGGAGACCGCCGACGCCACCCTGCAACTGCGGGTGACGAAGTCCGGCGAGGCACAGGTGCACCGGGCGGCGGCGAGCCGCCCGGCCCCCGAGCCGGAGGGGCACGACCGGTCCAAGGACTACCTGCTCGACCCCGGCGACCCGATCTTCGCCGAGATCGGCGGCTCGGCCGCCAAGCGCCGCCAGGTGGACGCCTTCCTGCGGGCGTTGGCCGCCACCCTCCCCGACGATCTGACCGGGCCGCTCCGGGTGGTCGACCTGGGCTGCGGGAACGCCTACCTGACCTTCGCGGCCTACCGCTATCTCGGGCAGCGCGGGCTCGACGTGGAGCTGGTCGGCGTGGACGTCCGGGAGGACCAGCGTCGACGCAACACCGAGCTGGCGGAGCGACTGGGCTGGGCCGACCGGGTCAGCTTCGTGGCCGGCACCATCGCCGACGCGGTCGTCGAGCCGGCGCCGGACCTGGTGCTGGCCCTGCACGCCTGCGACACCGCCACCGACGAGGCGCTGGCCCGGGCGGTCCGCTGGGGTGCCCGCTGGGTGCTCGCCGCGCCCTGCTGCCACCACGACGTCGCGGCGCAGCTGCGGGCCCGACCGGCGCCCGCGCCGTACGAGCTGCTCACCCGGCAGGGCATCCTGCGCGAGCGGTTCGCGGACGTGCTGACCGACGCGCTGCGGGCCGGGCTGCTCCGGTCGCACGGCTACCGGGCCGAGGTGGTCGAGTTCGTCGACTCCCGGCACACGCCGCGCAACCTGCTGATCCGGGCCCGACGCACCGGCACGCCACCGACTGACGCGCAGCGCGCCGAATACCGGGAACTCGTCGACCGGTGGCGGATCACGCCCCGCCTGGAGACTCTGCTCGCCGACTAGCGGCGACGCTCGGAGCTGCCGCCCCGACCTCGCTCACCCCGGTCGAGGAGGGTCAGCCGTTCGCTCTCCGGGGGCAGCGTCGGAAAGGGCACCACCTTGGCCGGGTGCTCGGCGTTCCCGGCGGCGGTGAAGGCGTTCCAGGAGATGTCCACCAGCAGCCGCTTGAGTTCGGCGTGCCGGAGGGCGGCGTTGCGCTGCACCGCCAGCCGCGCGCCGAGGAGCACGCCGACGAGCGTGGTGGTGGTCGCGCCGGTCGCGGCGAGGACGTGCGCGCCGCTGGCCGGGTCGTCACCGAGCACCAGTACCAGCAGCCAGATCCAGAAACCCAGGGCGAAGACGCCGGCCTTGACCACGAAGAAGAGGCTGATCGCCCCGGGACTGTGCGGCGCCGGACGGGTGGGCTCGGCCATGGTGCTCCTCGTGCGCGGTTCCAGAGGGTGACGCCGCAGGCACGCGGCGAACGTCGATATTAATTGACCGCAGGCAACCAACGCCGGGTGGCGTCCCGTCCACGGGACGTTCGGACCGATCGGTCAGTTGATTCGGGGGCGCGGCGTACTAGGCTCGGGAACGCACCGTCCGGTGCCCCGGCCGGAAAGGGAATTCCGCAGGGATGGGCTCCGCAGAGGTCTCTCCGCAGATGGCGTTCGCGCGCTTCGTCCGCCGCGCCATCGACGACGCCCGTGAGGAACGCGGCTGGACCGTGACGGACCTCGCCTCGCACACCGGCGTCGGTCGGTCCACCGTCTTCCGCTGGCTCGCCGGGGACTGGCAGGACTATCCCGAGTTGGCCAAGGTGCGCGGCTTCTGCGCCGCCCTCGACCTGCCGGTCGCCGCGGCGTTCCGCGCCCTCGGCCTGCCGGACGCCGGCCCCGCCCCGCGCCGCCGCGCCGAGGACGGCCCGGTCGAGGCGGACGTGCGGGTGATCCTGGAGCGGCTCGCCGACCCCACGGTCCCCGCCGAGGAGAAGCACCACATCCGCGACCTGCTGCGCTATCTGGCCCGCCGTCCGGTCCGCCGGGCCGGCTGAGCACGCCGATCGTCCGGCCGCCCGGTCAGGACACCGTCACGGTGAACGCGGCGGTCCGCACCACCCCGGCGACCTGGAAGTCCAGGAACATCCGGTAGCGCCCCGGCCCGGGCGCGGTCAGCGCGAACGTGACCAGGTCGCCGTCCCGCCGGGTCTCCGGGTGTACGTGCAGGTAGCCCAGATCGCCCTCGCGGAGCGCGACCAGGTGGCCGTACGCGCCCAGGTAGGGCTCCAGCGGGGCGGCCGCGCCGGCGGTGGTGACCCGGAAGCGCAACGGCACCGACTCGCCGACCTTCGGGGTGCCCTGGTAGTCGACGGTGAACCCGTCGACCGTGGTCGAGGTGGCCGGGGCGGGCAGCGGGCGGGGCGCGTACCCGCCGGACGCGGTCAGGTCGACGCCGAGCGTCACCGCCGTCTGCCGGCCGTCGTCGGCGACCGCCGTGAAGTCCGCGTACGCCCGCCAGACACCCGCCTCGGGCAGGGTCAGCGGCACCGTCCAGGTGCCGTCCGCCGCCATCGTCGGGTGCAGGTGCCGGTAGCCGGTGAGGTCGCGGCGCACCACGATCAGGTGCATCGGCTTGTCGTGGACCACCGCGAACCGGGTCGCCGGCCGGCGACGCTCGTCGGTGATCCGGAAGCGGAACTCGCCGGCCCGGCCGACGGCGAACGCCACGGTCGACGGGGCCAGGGTGTAGCCGCCGGAGCTGACCGAGAGCCCGGCGGCGTCCGGGCCGGCCTGCTCGACGGCGGCACCGCCGTGCGCGTGCGGGGCCGTGCCGGGCGGATGGGTGTGGCCGCCGGTGGCCGCCGCCGGGACGGCGCCCGTGGTGGGCGGGGGCGGGTTCAGCCGGCCCAGGCCGAAGCCGAGCAGCACGGCGAGCACGAGTCCGCCGACGACGAGCGCCAGCCGCAGCGTGCTCCGGTCCGGCGGGGCGGCCGGCTCCCCCGTCACCGGGTCGGCCGGCTCGGGCCCGGGGGCGGGCTGCTCGGTCATGGGCCCCACCGTACCGGCGGGCGTGACGCCGACCGGCCCACGACGGGTGACCGTGGCAGTCGTCGCAATCCCGGCCGCCCGGGAACTTTCCCGTCGCACCGGACGACCCCCGACGACCCGCCCGATCACCGCCGCAGGGGCGACGGGCGTGGTCAGCCGGCGACGGCGAGGGCGAGGGGCAGCACGTCGGGGGCGCCCGCCCGGCGCAGCAGCCGGGCCGCCATGGTCATCGTCCAGCCCGAGTCGACCAGGTCGTCGACGAGCAGCACCGGACCGTCCAGCCCGGCCAGCGCGTCGGCCAGGTCGGCGGGGACGGTGAAGGCGTCGTGCAGGGCGCGTACCCGTTGGGCGCTGTTGCCGCGCGGCCCGCCGGCACCGGCCGGACCGGTCGGGACCACCTGGCCGAGCAGCGGCAGCCGCCCGACCGTGGCGATCCGCTCGGCGAGCGAGCCCACCAGCGTCGGTCGGGTCCGGGAGCCGACGGCGACCACGCCGGCCGGGCGGCGCGGCCACGGGTCGTCGCCGTGCGCCCAGGCCTTCAGCACCTCCACCACGGCCGCCGTCACGTCGTCGGGGACCGGCCCGTCGGCGGCCTCCGGCCCGACCAGGCCGCGCAGCCGCCCACCCCAGCCCAGGTCCGACAGCCGGCCCACGGCCCGCCCCGGCAGCGCCTGCTCGTCGGGGGGAATCCGCCCCTTCAGGGGTACGCCCACCGCCTCCAACCCGGTCGGCCAGAGCTTCTTCGGCGGCACCGCCACCCCGGGGCGGCCCAGGAAGGTCTGCGCGGCGCTCAGGGCCGCGTCGGAGACCTCGGCGGTGAAGAGCGGGCCGGCACAGGTGTCGCACCGGCCGCAGTCGACCGCCCCGGCGTCGTCCAGGCATTCCCGCAGGTAGCGCATCCGGCAGCGGGACGTGGTGGCGTACTCCCGCATGGCCTGCTGCTCGGCGGTGCGCGCCTCGGCGACGCGGCGCAACCGGGCCTCGTCATAGACCCAGGGCTCGCCGGTGGCGAGCCAGCCGCCGCGCACCCGGCGGACCGCGCCGTCCACGTCGAGCACCTTGAGCATCAGCTCCAGCCGGGTCCGGCGCAGGTCCACGATCGGTTCCAGCGCCTGCGTGGACATCGGCCGGTCGGTGGGCAGCGCGGCCAGCACCGCCCGGACCTGCTCCTCGGGCGGGAAGGCGAGCGAGGCGAAGTAGCGCCAGATGGCGGCGTCCTCGACGCCGGGCAGGAGGAGCACCTCGGCGTGCTCGACGGCGCGGCCGGCGCGGCCGACCTGCTGGTAGTAGGCGATCGGCGAGGGCGGCGCACCGAGGTGCACCACGAAGCCGAGGTCCGGCTTGTCGAAGCCCATGCCCAGCGCGCTGGTGGCCACCAAAGCCTTGATCTTGTTGTCGAGCAGGTCCTGCTCGGCGGCCCGCCGGTCGGCGTCCTCGGCCTGCCCGGTGTACGACGCGACCGACCAGCCGCGGGCCCGCAGGAACTCGGCGGTCTCGCCGGCCGCCGCGACGGTCAACGTGTAGATGATGCCCGAGCCGGGGAGCCCGTCCAGGTGGTCGGCGAGCCAGGCCAGCCGGTGCGCCGGGCTGGGCAGGTCGACCACGCCCAGCCGCAGCGACTCCCGGTCCAGGGTGCCGCGCAGCACGAGGGCATCCCCCAGTTGCTCGGCGACGTCGGCGGTGACCCGCTCGTTGGCGGTGGCGGTGGTGGCGAGCACCGGGGTGCGCTCGGGCAGGTTGCCGAGGAAGGTGCGCAGCCGGCGGTAGTCCGGCCGGAAGTCGTGCCCCCAGTCGGAGACGCAGTGCGCCTCGTCCACCACCAGCAGGCCGGTGGTGGCGGCCAGCTTCGGCAGCACGGTGTCCCGGAAGTCCGGATTGTTGAGGCGCTCCGGGCTGATCAGCAGCACGTCCACCGCTCCGGCGTGGATCTCCGCGGTGATCTCGTCCCACTCGTCGAGGTTCGCCGAGTTGATCGTCCGGGCGCGGATGCCGGCCCGCGCGGCCGACTCCACCTGGTTGCGCATCAGCGCCAGCAGCGGCGACACGATCACCGTCGGCCCGGCGGCGTCGGGGCGCTCCCGCAGCAGCGCGGTCGCCACGAAGTAGACCGCCGACTTGCCCCACCCGGTGCGCTGGACGCAGAGCACCCGACGCCGGTCCACCACCAGGGCCTCGATCGCCCGCCACTGGTCCTCGCGGAGCCGCGCGTGCTCGCCGGCCAACCGCCGCAGCACCCCCTCGGCCCGCTCCCGCACGGCCGCCCGATCCTCACCCATCCGGCATTCCTACCACCCCCACCCCCTCCCACCCCGCCCTCCCGCACGCCCCCGCCCCGGTGATCAAGAGGTTTGCGTCACGATCCGGGGGCGCCGGGGACCGGAACCTCTTGATCAACGACGCCCGAGGGAGGACCCGGCGGAGGGAGGAAGAGCAGGAGGTCGCGGAGGGAGTCGGTGAGGGCCGCCGGGAGCAGGCAGCGCCCCGCCAGGTCCTCCATCGAGGCGTACGGGCCGCGCAGCCAGCGGTCGGCGACGACCCGCTGGTACTGGTCGGGGGTGAGCCCGGGCAGGGTCGCGAGCACTTGGTCGGGCACGCCGTTGACGTCGACCAGCCCACCGTCGTCGAAGACGCCGGGCAGGTCGGGGCGGCCGATGCCCAGGTCGTACCGGGCGGCCGGATAGTGGTGCAGCAGATAGCGGGCCTGTTCCCGGCGTACCCGCCGCTCGTCGGTGACCCGCCGCTCGTCGGCCCCGAAGAGCCGGCGTACCGCCGCCCACACCGCCGGGCTGATCAGCACCACCTGAACGGTGCCCACCAGCCAGCAGAACCCGAGCGTGCCCACCACGTAGAACGCCTCGGCGTCCGTGCCCTCGTCGTTCCCGGTCGACCGCATCGCGAGGAAGAGCACGCTGGCGACCAGGGCGAGGTAGCCGAGGCCGGCCACCGCGAGCCGCCAGCTGCGCCGCCACAGCGCGTACGCGAGGACCACCGCCCAGGTGAGCGAGCCGAACGACAGCAGGGTGATGGCGGCACCGGTGACGGTCGCGCCGGCGCTCACCCACCAGGGCAACGGCCGTGGCTGGTACCTGCCGGCGACGTGGGGCGGCGGGACCGCTGCCGGCGGCAGCCCGGGGTGGGCGACGTAGGGCGGCGGCAGGCCGGGCGCGAACCCGCCCGCGACGGCGGGCGGCGGCGGGTACGGCACGGGAACGGCACCGACCGACCCGGACGGCACGGGGCCGACGGGTGCAGCTCCGGGCCGTACCGGGTCGGCGGCGACCGGTCCGGGCCGCCCGGGGTCGACGGCGACCGGTCCGGGCCGCCCGGGGTCAACGGCGACCGGGGTACGTGGCGCCGGTGGTGACGGCTCCGGCGGGTCCTCCGGTGCCGGGCCGGCGGCCGGCGGGGCGGGTGGCGCGGCCGGCCGGGACGGCGGGGCGGGTGGCTCGGCCGGCCGGGACGGCGGGGTCAGCGCCGGGTCGGAGCGGAGGATCCGCCGGTGCAGCTCCCGGAGCGCCTCGCCCGGCTCGATGCCGTACTCCTCGCGGAGCAGCTCGCCGAACTCCCGGTACGCGGCCAGCGCCTCCGCCTGCCGGCCGCTGCGGTGCAGCGCGAGCATGAGCTGCTGGCGCAGCCGCTCCCGGACCGGGAACTCGGCGACCAGCTCCACCAGTTCGCCGACCAGTTCCCGGTGCCGTCCCAGCTCCAGCAGCAGGTCGGCCCGGGTCTCCAACGCCCCGGCCCGCAGCTCGACCAGCCGATGCCGGGCGGCCTCGAAGAACGGCCCGGCGAAGCCGGTGAACGGCTCCCCCTGCCACAGTCGGAGCGCGGCGCTCACCTCGCCCAGCGCCGCATCGGTACGCCCCTCGGCGTGCCGCTGCCGCGCCCGGTGCACGCCCCGCTCGAAGCGGACCGCGTCCACCGCCTCCGGCCCGGCCCGGAGCAGATAGCCGGCGTCGGTCAGGGTCAGCACCTGACCGGGGCTGCGCGGGGAGCGGTCCGGTTCGAAGACCCGGCGCAGCCCGGCGACGTACTTCTGCACCACGTTGGTGCCGTTGGCGGGCGGTTCCTCGGGCCAGACCGCCTCGACGATCTGCCCGGTGGGCACCGGCCGGCCGGCGCTGAGCAGCAGCACCGCCAGCACGGCCCGCTGCTTGCCGGGGCCGAGATCGAGTTCCCGGTCGGCGTACCAGGCCCGCTGCGGCCCGAGGAGGTCGAAACGCAGCGGCGCCGGCAGTGGTCCGGCACCGGCCGGTCCCTCCGGCGGCTTCGTTCCTGACATGCGAGTTTCCGCTCCTGACACCTCCGGTGTCGCCGGACGGCAGTGCCCGGCAGCCGGACGGCAGCATATCGGCAGCGGATCGGCCGTGCCGGGCTGCAGCATCGTCATCGGCAGGAGCCAGGCAACGAAGAAAGAGAACTGCGATGACACAGGCAATGGGCGGCACCGGCACGATCCGACGGATGGTCGGGGCGGTCACCGTCGCGGTGGCCGCGACTGCCCTGCTCGGCGGCTGCGGGCCGGCCGACGGGGCCGACGGGACGGCCAACGCGCCGGCCACGCCGGCCACCTCGCCGAAGGACGCGCTGCTGGCGACCGTCCCGCAGGGGACGGAGGGGGCGTTCCGGTTCACCGGCCGGGACGCGTCCAGCACGCTCAGCGGTCGGGTCGACCCGGCGGCCAAGGCGTTCGAGATGGTGACGCTGATGCCGGCGGACTCCGACGGCGTCACCACGAAGCTCTCCTTCCTGGTGATCGACGACGAGCTGTGGCTGAAGGCGAAGTTCACCGGTCGGCCGGGCCTGCCGAAGTTCCCGGACAAGTGGATGAAGCTGGACCGGTCCAGGCTGAAGGACGCCGCCAGCGCGCCCAGCTACGACGGCGCGGACCTGGGCAACGCCGGTCCGCTGATCCAGGCGGCCACCTCCGTCCAGGAGCAGGCCCCGGGGCGGTACGCCGGGGTCATCGACGTGACCGAGGGCGAGGCGGCGAAGGCGTTGGAGGACGGCGAGGCTGCGGCCCTCGGGGAGGCCGGCAGGCAGGTGCCGTTCACCGCGGTGGTCGGCCCGGACCGGCACCTCACGTCGTTGACGCTGAAGATGCCGGCGGCCGGGAAGCGCAAGGCGTACGACTACGTGGTCAGCTACGTCGACTACGGCACCGCCCCGAAGATCACCAGGCCGGGCGGCAGCACCGCGACGAAGGCGCCGGCGGCGGCGTACGACCTGCTGAACGGCTGATCCACGACTCGGCGCACCAGGGGCGGCGGCCACACGGGGGGTCGCCGCTCCTGCGTGCGTCGACGGGTCCGGCGCTCAGCGTGCGTCGACGGGTCCGGCGCTCAGCGGCCGAGGACGGAGCCGCCGTTGACGCCGAGCACCTGCCCGGTGACGTAGCCGGCGGAGGGGCCGACCAGATAGCGGACGGCCGCCGCGATGTCGTCCGGCTCGCCGGCCCGGCCGACGAGGGTGGCCGCCACCCGGGCGGCGTGCCCCTCCGGCGTCATCCGGTCGCCGAAGAACTCGGTGTCGGCGACATAGCCGGGGCTGACCACGTTGACGGTGATCTGCTCGTTGCCGAGCCGGGCGGCCAGGTCGTACGCCCAGCCGTGCAGCGCCGCCTTCGCCGCCGAGTACGGCCCGGCCCCGCCGCGCTGGGCGGCGATGGAGCCGACCAGGACGACCCGCCCACCGGGCCGCCGCAGCGCCGGCAGCAGCGCCTCGGTCAGCAGGACGGCGGTCAGCACGTTGGCGTCGAGGTTGGCCCGCCACCACGCGGCCACGTCGACCAGGGTGTCGGTGTCCCCGCCCAGGTAGCCACCGGCGTTGTTCACCACCGCGTCCACGGTCCGCTCGCCGACCGCCGCCACCACCCCGGCCACCTGCGCGGGATCGGTGAGGTCGGCGACCACCGCCTGAACCGCCGACGACCGGCCGCTCTCCCACGAGATCCGCTCCGCGGTCTCCCGCAGCACCTCCCCCCGCCGCCCCACGATGATCACGTCGTACCCGTCGATCACGAGCCCCCGCACGACGGCCGCCCCGATCCCGGTCCCACCCCCACTGACAACCGCCAACCGCTCCCCCACGCCCTGCCCCCTCCACTCAGCTCCGTCGATCATGAGGTTAGCGGCGTCGACACCGGCGTGTCGCGCCGCAAACTCCATGATCAACGAGGCGGGGTGGGGGTCAGGGGCGGCGGTGGAGGGAGGTGAGGAGGGGGGTGAGGCGGGATTTGAGGCTGGCCAGGCCGCCGGGGAAGAAGTAGACGGCGAGGATGAAGACGGTGCCGAGGACGAAGAGGGGCTGGCTGAGGGGGTGGCTGAGGATCGCCGGGAGGCTGTTCACCGTGTCGCTGGTGCCGAAGGCGGTGAGGCGGTGGTCGAGGTACATGTAGAGGATGCCGCCGAGCACCGGGCCCCAGCGGGTGCCGGGGCCGCCGAGGACCACCATGACCAGCAGGGACAGGGTCAGCTCGGACGACGTGACGTGCGGGCTCGCGCCGCCCACGATCAGGCAGTAGACCACCCCGCCGGCCGTGGCCAACCCGCCGGAGAGGGTGAACGCGACCAGCTTGAACCGGTACGGGTCGAGCCCCAGCACCCCGATCCGCCGCTCGTCGTCGCGCAGCCCCGCCAGCACCCGCCCGGTGGGTGAGCCGCTGACCCGGTGCACCACGAAGACCACCAGCGTCAGGTACGCCAGCGCCAGCCAGTAGAGGTTCACCGTGTTGGTCACCCCGACCAGGGCGGCCGGCAGCCCGGAGACGTCCAGCGGCAGCCCCTCCTCGCCCCCGGTGAGCCCGCCGAAGTCCCGGGCCACCAGGATCGCCCCGACCTGCGCGAAGGCCAACGTCACCATGGCGAAGGCGATCCCGACCGTACGCAGCGCCACCGCGCCGAGCAGCGCGGCGAGGATCGTCCCGCCGGCGACGGTGAGCAGCGCCGCCTGCCACAGCGGCAACCCGGCCCGGGTGACCAGCACGTCGGTGCCGTAGACACCGGCGGCGAAATAGAGGGCGTGCCCGAAGGAGAGCATCCCGGTCCGGCCGAAGAGCAGGTCGTAGCCGGCGGCGAGCCCGCCGAAGACCAGGCAGATGGCGAGCAGTTGCAGGGTGCCCGGTGAGTTGAGCGGCCCGTCGAAGACGCCCGGCAGGTTCACCGTCGAGTACGGCACGATCGCCGCCACCACCAGCGCGACCAGCGGCAGGAACGGCCGCAGCCCGTGCCAGCGGGCCCGTCCCGGGGTCAGCTCGTCGGGCACCCGCGCCGGGGGCGCCTCCACCACGGAGTCGGTCATGCCGTTGCCACCTTTCCGGCGAAGCCCTGCGGACGCAGCAGCAGCACCACGGCGAGCAACCCGACCACGCAGATGTCACCCAGGCCGGACGTGCCGTAGTAGTTGACGAACTGTTGCAGCAGCCCCACCGCGACCGCCGCGTACGCGGACCCGACGACCGAGCCCATCCCGCCGATCACCACCACGATGAAGGCGAAGATCAGCAGTGAGCCGCCCTGCCCTGGCGAGACGGTGCCGAAATAGACGCCGCCGAGCGCCCCGGCCAGCGCGGCGGCCGCCCCGCCGATGGCGAAGACCAGGGTGAACGCCTTCCGCACGTCGATGCCGAGCGCGGTGACCATCTCCCGGTTCTCCACCCCGGCCCGGATCACCAGGCCGTAGCGGGTCCAGCGGAGGAAGGCGAGCAGCGCGCCGAGCACCAGCACCGCGGCGACGATCAGCAGCAGGCCGGCGTTCGGCACGTTCGCGCCGAGGACGGCGGTCACGTCCCGGGTCCAGGCGGGGCGCGGGAAGGTCCGCGCGTCGGCACCCCAGGTGGCCTGGAGCAGCGCCACCCCGGCCAGCGACAGCCCGACGGTGACCAGCACCTGCTCGATGGTGCGGGAATAGAGCGGGCGGATCAGCACCAGCTCGACCAGCACCGCCACCAGCGCACCGGCGAGCACACCGAAGACGACGGCCAGCACGAAGCCGAAGCCGTCCGGGCCGGCACCGGGCAGGTTGCCCGCCGCCCACCAGGTCGCGTACGCGCCAACGCCGAGGAAGAGGCCGTGCGCGAAGTTGAGCACGTCGGCGAGACCGAAGACCAGGGAGAGCCCGGAGGCGACCAGGAAGTAGAGCGCCGCCAGACCCAGCCCGGTCAGCGTCAACAGGATGACCGTGCTCATGAGTGCACCTCCGAGGCGCCGACACCGAGCAGGGACTTCGTCAGCGCCGTCTCCAGCAGCAACTCCCGGGCGTTCCCCGCCCAGGCCACCCGGCCGGCGGAGAGCACCACGGCGTCCCGGGCGAGCCGGCGGACCACCGCCAGGTTCTGCTCGACCAGCAGCACCGGCACCGACTCGGCCACCCGTTCCAGCACCTCCGCCACCTCGGTCACCACCTTCGGCGCCAACCCCTTGGTCGGCTCGTCGACCAGCAGCAGCCGGTTGTCGTTGAGCAGCACCCGGCCGATGGCGAGCATCTGCTGCTGCCCGCCGGAGAGCGAACCGGCCCGTTGCCGTCCGCGCCGGTCCAGCTCCGGGAAGAGCGCGAAGACCTTGTCGTACGCCGGGGTGGTGCCCCGCCGTTCGGCGAGCCGCAGGTTCTCCGCGACGGTGAGTCCGGCGAAGACGCAGCGGTCCTCCGGCACGTAGCCGAGCCCACCGCGGACCAGCCGGTGGGTGGGGCGGGCCAGCAGGCTCTGCGCGCCCATCCGCACGGTGCCGCGCACCTCGCCGTTGCGGGGGGTGAGCCCGACGATCGCGCGCAGCGTGGTGGTCTTGCCGACGCCGTTGCGGCCGAGCAGCACGGTCACCCCGGTCGGCGCGACGTCGAACGACACCCCCTGGAGGATGTGCAGCCCGGCGATCCGCACCGACAGGCCCTCGACGCTGAGAATCGACTCACTCACAAGGCTTCCCCCAGGTACGCCTCCTGGACGGTGGCGTTGGCCATCACCGTGTCCGGCGTGTCGCAGGCCAGCAGCGCGCCGTGGTGCATGACGGCGATCCGGTCGGCCAGCTCCAGGATCACGTCCATGTGGTGCTCGACCATCAGCACCGACCGGCCGCTGTCACCGGTCAGCGACTTGATCACGCTGACCAGCTCGGGCACGTCCTCGGTGCTGACGCCGGCCATCGGCTCGTCGAGCAGCATCACCCGGGGCTCCCCGGCGAGCAGCAGGGCGATCTCCAGCTTGCGCTTCTCGCCGTGCGCCAGGGTGCCGGCCAGCGCCGTACCCCGGTGGTGCAGGCCGACCCGGTCGAGCGCCGCGTCGGCGGCGGCGGCCACCTCCCGGTCGGCCGCCGCCCGCCGCCACAGCTTCATCGAGCCACCCCGGTGCGCCTGTACGGCCAGCCGGACGTTCTCCCGCACGGTGAGCGACCCGAAGACCGAGGACGACTGGAAGGTACGTCCCAGCCCGAGCCGGGCCCGCCGGTGCGGCGGCAGCTCGGTGACGTCCCTGCCGTCCAGCAGGAGCCGCCCCTCGGTGGGCCTGCGCAGGCCGGTGATCAGGTTGAACAGGGAGGTCTTGCCGGCGCCGTTCGGCCCGATGACGCCGAGGAACTCCCCCGGCGCGAGGTCGAGATAGACGGAGTCGACGATGGCGACCTCACCGATCCGCCAGGTCAGACCGCGGGTGGCGAGCACTTCTCAGCCCTTCATCTGGGTGACCGGCGGGGCGGTCTCGTCAGCGGTCAGGCTCTTCTGCGCGGTGGCGGTGAAGGCGGTGCCGCTGCCGGTGAGCTTGGCCTGGTACATCGGCTGGAGCAGCGCGTGGTCCTCGGCGCGGATCGTCATCGGGCCCTTGATCCCGTCGAACTTCCACCCTTCGAGGGCCTTGACCATCTTGTCGACGTCGTCGCCCCCCTCCTGCACGGCGCGGACGACCATCTGGGCGGCGGCGAAGCCGTCCGGGTGGAACAGGTCGAGCGTCCCGCCGGGGATCTTCGCCTTGGCGGCCTTGGCGGCCTCGGTGTCGCTGGCCCCGTCGAAGTAGTGCGAGAGGAAGGAGATCTTGGCCCCGGCCGCGCCGAAGGTGGGCCAGGAGGCGCGGATGTCCAGGCCGGTGACGACCGTGGTGGAGGCGAGGACGCCCTGCTGGTCCAGGGTCTGCCACATGGCCGGGGCGGTGGTGCCGGCCCAGGCGACGAAGAGCAGGTCGGGCTTCGCGGCCTTGATCTGGCTGGCGAACGGGGTGAACTCGGTGGCGCTGGCGGGGGCCCGGACGCTGCTGACGGTGGCGCCGGCGCCGCCGATGACCTTCTTGACCGCGGCCTCGTTGGCGTCGCCGAACGCGCCGTCCTGGGCGAAGACGACGACCTTCTTGCCGGCCGCGTCGCCGATGAAGGACTTGGCGGTCACCACGTCCTGGTACGACTGCCGCCCCGAGCGGAACGTGTACCTGTTCGCCCCGGTCACCGCGTCGGTGGCGGCCGGGCCGGAGATGAAGAGGACCTTGTTCTGCGCGGCGATCGGGGCGACCTGGAGGGCCACGCCGGACGAGGTGGACCCGGCGATGATCTTCGTACCCTTGCCGATCAGGTCCTTGGCGGCGGAGACCGCCTTGGCCGGGTCGCCCGCGTCGTCGACCTCGGTGACCTCGACCTTCCGGTCACCGACCTTGCCGGTGCCCTTGGTGGCGTAGTCGAGGCCGGCCTTGAACCCCTCGATGTACTGCTTGCCGTAGCTGGCCAGCGGGCCGGACTGGGAGTAGACCAGACCGACCTTGACCGGGGCGGTGTCACCACCGCCGGAGGCGGTGTCCTGCGGGCTGCCGCAGGCCGTGGTGGCGAGCGCCGCCGCCATCATCGTGGCGGCGGAGAGGAACACCCGCCGCGTGTGCCGGACCGTCATCGCGACTCCAGGTGAGGACAGGAAGCTGACTCAGTTGTCGGCTCACGCTAGAAGTGACGTCACCCACGGGCTATGTGGGCGTAACACACAAGTCGTCGGGAACGGGTGGCCGCCCGTTACAAGTGCCGTCGTCGCCGCGTGACCCCACCGACCCCGGATGGCCCCGGCCGCCACCGGCGACCCGGGCGAGGTGTCGCGCCCCGCCATCGTCGCGGTGCGGCCGACGGCTCCGGGCGCGTCCGTCGACGCCGGAGCGACCACGGCCGCACCCACACGACGGCGGCCCGGCGGGGCGGGTCGACGCGGCGTGGTGCGCCGCGCCGACCCGGGTCCCACCGGGCCGTCCGTCGACCGGTCAGACGGTCAGCGCCCTCCTCCGACGCCAGGTGACCAGCAGCAGCGCCACACCCCCGGCCACGGCCAGCAGACCGCCGCCGATGAGCCCGGTCAGCTTGAGACCGGTGACCGGCAGGTGGCCCCCGCCGTGGTACCACGGCGGGGCGGGCTTCTTCACCGCCCGGTTGGTGAAGGTGCAGGTGATGTCCTGGCCCCGCTCCGGCGTGACCACCCCGTTCACCACCGGCACCGACTCCTCGCTACCGGTCAGCACGCACTCGGGCGGGCCGACCTGCTGGTAGCCCTGCGGGCCGCCGGACTCGGCGAGTCGGTAACCCACGCCGACCTCGACCCGGACGTCGGTGACCGCCGGGCTGCCGGTCCGGCCGCTGATCGGGGTCGCGCCGTTCAGCGGAGTCGCGCTGAGCAGCCAGTCGGTGGGCTGGGCCTTGCCGCCACCGTCACCGCCCCAGCTCCCGCCGCCGCTCGGGCCACCCTGCCAGCCCTGGCCGCCACCCGGGCCACCACTGCCACCCGGGCCGCCGGTCGGGCCGCCGCTGCCGCCCCAGCCGTCCTTGCCGTCGACCAGCTTCTTGACCAGGGTCAGGTACGCCCCACCCGGGTCGAGCTGGCCGTTGCGCCAGGTGCAGGTGTAGCTCCGGTCGGCCACCGGGGTGAGCACGTTGTCCGGGGTCGGTACGACCTCACCCGTGTCGTTGTAGACGCAGCGCACGTCCCCGAGCTGCTCGTATCCGGCCGGTCCACCGCTCTCCGCGAGGGTGTAACCCACTCCCGCGACCGCCACCGCGTTGGTCACCGCGGCCTCGCCGCTACGACCGCTGATCGCGGTCGCGCTGGAGCCCGGCGGCGGGGTGGCGCTCAGCAGCCAGTCCGTGGGCTTCGCCGTGCCGCCGAACTTGTTCTCCACCTGCTTGACCAGGGTGAGCTTGGCCTGGCCCGGCGGCGGCTGGAGCTGCCGGTTGGTGAAGGTGCAGGTGACGTCCTGTGCGAACGTGGCGGTCAGCACGTTGTCCGGGGTCGGCACCACGGTGTCCGTGCCGGTCAGCACGCACCGGACGCTGCCCACCTGCTCGTACCCGGCCGGGCCGCCGCTCTCCGCCAGGTCGTACGGCGTGTTCGGGTAGAGCTGGGCGTCGGTGACGGCGGGTTCCCCGCTGCGCCCGGTGATGGTCGGGATCACCACCCGCGACCGGGGTGTCGCCGACAGCACCCAGTCCTGCGGGGTGGCGGTGCCGCCGTACGGGTTCTCCACCCGCTTGACCAGGGTCAGCTTCGCCGCCTGCGCGACGTTGGTGGCGGTGCAGACGGCGGTCTGCCCGATCTGGACGGCCACCGTGCCGTCGGCGCCGGTCGGGCCGGGGCCCCTGGGCGGCCCGCCGGGCTGGGCCAGCAGACAGTTCCAGCTCCCGGTGGCCGGGGGCACGATCACCGCGCCCTGCTCGACGGTCTGCGTGAAGCCGGGGACGTTGCTCTCGCCCAGCGAGTAGACGAGGTCCGGCGTCACGTTGTCGACCACCCCGGTGGTTCCGCTGATCACCGGCGTCGGCGACCCCGGCGGGTACGCGTTGAGCGTCCACGCGGTGGGCGGCGGCGTGGTGCCGCCGTACGGGTTGTCGACCGCCTTGACCAGCTGCAACCGGGTGACGCAGGTGACCGTGTTGGTGATCTGGAAGGTGTTCAGCCCGGCATCGAGGGTCTGCTCGCCCAGGTCACCGCTGGCCGTGTTGGTGCAGCCCGGCGGCAGCAGCTGGGTGTTGATGGTCTCGTCCACCACGATCGCCTGACCGGCGGTGAAGTCGTGGTATTCGACCCCCCAGGCCGGCTCGACGATGCCCGGCAGGCTCAGGGCCGCCTGGAACTCGGGCGCCTGGGTCGGGTCCGGGAAGGTCTGCCCGTTGATCACCCAGGTCTTGTTGACCACGACGCTCGCCACCGGGTCGGCGGCCTGGTTGAGGATCACGCAGCTGACGATCCCGTTGGCCAGGGCGTCCACGGTGAAGGCCGTACCGGTGCCGTTGGTGACCGTGGCCGGGCTTCCGTTCGCCGTGCAGGACGCGTTGAAGTCGCCCTGCGGCACCGGCGTGAACCCGGCCTGGACGGTCTCGTCCAGGGTGACCGGACGGCTCGTCTGGCCACCCAGGTCGACCGCGAAGTTCACCGCGCCGGTCGAGGTGTCGGTCACCCCGCTGGCGGGGGTGACGCCGCTGGTGGAGGTCGAGATGGTCCAGCCGCCGGCGGGCAGCGCGTCGGCCGGGGTGCCGCCGGGTGGGATGACCTTCTTGACCACGCTGATGGTGCCGGCGCAGTTCTCCAGCGCGAGCTGCCGGAAGAGCGCGGCGAGCTGCTCGTACCCGGTCTGGTAGTAGTCGTCGTTGGCGACCGGACCGGAGATGGCGATCAGGTTGTCCGGCGCACCGCTGACCCCCGCGCCGACGCCGACCGCGATGATCTTCGTGCCGCGGGCCTTGAGGGCGTTGGCCGAGAAGACGCCGTTCTCCACCTCCAGGAACCGGGTGAAGTTGCCGGGGCCCTGGGCGGGCGGCGGGCCGTACACCGTGGGGTTGCCGTCGGTGAGCACGATCGCCGCGTCGTAGTCGAAGGGCGAGGCGGCGACCTGCCAGATGCCCTGGTCCCAGTTGGTGGTGCCACCGGCGGTGAGGCCGTTGATCGCCGCCTTCACGGTGTCCGCACCGGCCTGGTCGGAGACCGGGGTCGGGTTGAGCACCGCGTTGGCGTTGGTCGAGAAGGTGTAGAGCGCGATCTCCGACGGCGTGCCGGTGAGCGCGTCGACGAAGCCGTTCGCGGCGGCCTTGACCGTCGGCAGGTCACCCGAGATCGAGCCGGAGACGTCGATGACCAGCGCGATGTGCAGGCCGCACGCGGCCGGTAGCGCCGGGTTGTTGCGCTCGTCGGCCCAGAGCGCGCCACGCGCCGTCCGGTTGCTGTTGCCGGTGGTCGGCACCGGGAAGGTGTACGTCTGGTCGTTGGCGACCGCACCGGTGAAGACCCGGTTGTACGGGGTGGACTGGAACGGCGCGCTGCCTCCGTTGCCGGTGACCAGGCTCGGGATGACCCGCCAGCCGGTCGGCGCGCTCTGCTCGATGATCCAGTAACCCTGGTTGGTGCCGGTCCGCCCGGGGACGTCCACGCTGCACGAGCCGGTGGCGTCCGTGGTGCAGGTGGCGTCCGGTGCCGGCAGCGGGCTCGGCGGGGCACCGCTGGTGCCCGCGTAGAAGCCGAAGGTGGCCCCGGCGAGCGGGCCGACGGTCTGTTCGCCGGTGCGGTCACCGCCCTTGTTGACGACGAGCGTGGCAGTGGTCGGGCTGGCGGCCGACGCCGGCGTGGCGCTGTGCGGCCCCACCAGCGGCAGCAGGCCGGCGACGAGCGCCAGCGCCGCGAGCGCGCTCCAGCGGCGTCGCACCCGTGTCGTGCTGAGAATGGACATTCAAGAACCCCCGTACGCCGTGCGGGACGGCGCGACCCTGACCTGCCCTCTGCGCAGGTCACGCGCACACACTATGGGGGCATTTGTCCATTTATGATCTGTTTCACCGATACGGAGGATCTCTCGCTTACCGATGACCCGCCGGGCCGCAGGCGCCGTCGTGGTCGGCCGGATGCGGGCACCGCCGGCCACCGTCGAGCAGCAGGTCGCAGTAGACCCGATGGCGTACGCGCTGGGCATCCTCCTCGGACACCGTCGCCTCGGCCCGGGCACCGTCCAGATCCGTGGCGAGCACCGGCAGGTGTACGACGAACCGCGCCCGCTCCATCAGCGCACCCCCGGCGTGAAGCGCGACTGCCAGCTCCGCAACGCCCGCTTGATCCGGTCGTTCTCCTCCGCGGTACGGGCCAACTCGCGCCGGACGATCGCCAGGTCCCCGGCCACCCGGTAGAGGAAGGCGTGCACCTCGACCGGGTCGAGCCCGTGCCGGACGGTCCGGAAGTGCCGGTCACGGACCTGCCCCACGCTCAGCGGCCGACAGGCCTCCGATCGGTACCAGCCACCGTTCGGTGGTCGCCCCGACACCGTTTGTCGTGCCGGCCGGAACAGGTTGAGCAGGTTGCGCATGGCAATCCTCCTTCCTCAGTCGCCCTGGAAGGCGGTCCGGTCCGCGGAAAGGGGACGCGGACCGGACCGCCGGCCCCGCGACCGCAGCCCTCGTCGGCGGTACGACCCCGGAGCCCACCTGAGGTCCGGGCTCCGAAGGCTTGCCGAACCAACCGGAGTCCTCACCATGCCTACCGCCGAAGCCCCCTATCGCCAGATCGCCAACGAACTCACCGCCAAGATCAGAAGCGGCGAGCTCAAGCCCGGCGACAAGTTGCCCTCCACGAGGGAACTCGCCGAGGCATACGGCGTCCACATGAACACCGCCTCGCGGGCTCTCTCCCTGCTGCACGACCGCGAACTGATCACCGGCCAACCCGGCCGAGGCACGTATGTCGCCGAGCGCCCGCGCGGTGAGAAGCGGCTGGCCCGATTCGCCCTCGATGCTGACGACTGGCGGCTGGCGACTGCTACGAACTTGATGGCATAGATGAATCACTTGCCCGACGCGGCGGGTGATTCATCTATGCCATCAAGTCTGTAGCGTCCACGACACTCACCCCGCCCTGCCGGGCGCCCCCGCGCGACCGGCCGACGCCGGAAGGCCGAGGCGGGGGTGTCCGGCGACCCGGACACCCCCGCCTCGGCGAGCTGCTGTCAGGCGAGGCCGGCGCGGGCGGCGACGGCGGTGTCCGGCTGGTCGGCGAAGGCGCCGTCCAGGCCGAGGCCGAAGAAGAGCTCGTACTCGGCGGTGATGTCGCCGCGGGCGTTCGGGTCCGCGCCGATCCGGAAGTCGACCGGCAGGAACTGGTTCTCCGCGCGGAACGTCCAGGCGTGCACGACCAGCTTCTCCCGGTGCGCGTCCCGGACCAGGGTGGTCGGGGCGAGCAGCTTGCCGGCGGCGTCCCGCGGGACGATCAGGTTCTTGTTGACGCCCACACCGTCGGCGTAGTCGGCGACCCAGGCCAGCCCGGCGGGGGTGGCCAGATCGGCATAGGTGCGGCCGTCACCGGCCGCGGTGAAGTCGTACGGGCGGCCGGTTGCGTCCATCAGCTGGATCAGCCGGTTGTCGGTCAGGCCGCGCAGCTTGCGCAGGTTGGCGGTCTCGAAGGACTGGATGAAGACCGGGTCGTTGCGGTGGGTGAGCCTGTTGGCCGCCAGGACCGCGACCAGCGGCTCCTCCAGCGGCAGCCCGATCGAGGCGAAGTAGCTGGGGTGCTTGGTCTCCGGGTAGACGCCGATGGTCCGCCCCCGGGCCTTCGACTCGGCCCGGGCCAGGTCGATGACCTCCTGGAAGGTCGGCACCGGGAACTTCCCGTCGAACGCGGTGTTGGCCACCCGGACCTGGGGCAACCGCTCCTTGGCCCGCAGGGTCCTCAGCTCCGCGAGGGTGAAGTCCTCGGTGAACCAGCCGGTCACCGCGACCCCGTCGATGGTCTTCGTCGCCTTCCGGGCGGCGAACTCGGGGTGCGCGGCCACGTCGGTGGTCCCGGAGATCTCGTTCTCGTGCCGGGCGACCAGCACGCCGTCCTTCGTCGAGACCAGGTCCGGCTCGATGAAGTCCGCGCCCAGCCGGATCGCCAGCCGGTAGGACTCCAGGGTGTGCTCCGGGCGGTAGCCGCTGGCGCCCCGGTGGCCGATCACGATGGGCCGCTGGGTGGCCCGGTGCCGGTCGGCGCCGGGCTCCGGGTCGGCCTGGGCGGCCACGGTCGGCACCACCACGGCCGCCGCGAGCAGCGCGCCGGCCAGACCGAGGGCGGAAAGGGTACGTCGCAACGCCGTCTCCTGTCGTCGAGGGATGCGCCCAGCAGACCGGTCGCGGTTGGCCACCAGTTGGTCAGTTCCTGACCTGCCGGTGAATCTCCGGACGGAAGATGACCTGGTGCGCCGCCTGCTCCGTCACCCCGTCCGGCTGGTGCCGTTCGGGTTCCTGGCGGCGATCCTGGTCGGCACCGGCCTGTTGATGCTGCCCTGGGCGACCAGCCAGCACCGGTACACGCCGTTCGTGGTGGCGCTCTTCACCGCCACCTCGGCCGTCTCGGTGACCGGCATGGCGATCAACGACACCCCGAACTACTGGAACGACTTCGGGCTGGTGATGATCACCGTGCTGACCCAGCTCGGCGGCCTGGGGATCCTGACGATCGCGGCCCTGGTGATCCTGGTGGTGTCCCGGCAGCTCGGCCTGCGCAACCGGCTGCTCGTGCAGGCCGAGACCCAGGAGTACGGCATCGGCGACGTACGCCGGCTGCTTGTGCGGATCGCGGCGACCGTCTTCGTCACCGAGGCGGTGATGACCGCCGTCATCACCGGGCGGCTCTGGCTGGTCTACGACTACCCGCCGAGGCGGGCCCTCTGGTCGGCCACCTTCCACTCGATCCAGGCGTTCAACAACGGCGGGTTCACCCTCTACTCCGACGGTCTGCTGGCGTTCGCCCGAGACCCGTGGGTGGCGCTGCCGTTGGGGCTCGGGGCGATCATCGGCGGGCTCGGCTTCCCGGCGCTCTTCGAGGCCGTCCGGAGCTGGCGCCGACCGGCCCGTTGGACGGTCGCCACCAAGCTCACCATCTGGGGCAGCCTCGTGCTGATCGGGTTCGGCTTCGGCGTCCTGCTGCTCACCGAGTGGAGCAATCCCGCCACCATCGGCACCTACGACGCCCCGGGGAAGGTGCTGGCCTCGTTCACCCAGATCGCGCTGAGCCGCACCGGTGGCTTCGACGTGATCGGGGTCGGCAACCTCAGTGAGGAGAGCTACCCGCTGCTGATCGTGCTGATGTTCATCGGCGGGGGCAGCGCCAGCACGGCCGGCGGCATCAAGGTCTCCACGTTCTTCCTGCTCGCCTTCGTCATCTGGGCGGAACTGCGCGGCGAGCCGGACGTCACGGTGGGCGGCCGCCGGCTCGCCACGGCCAGCCAGCGGCAGGCCCTCACCGTGGCCCTGCTCAGCGTGGCGCTGGTCGTCGCCGGCACGGTCGCGCTGATCGTGTTGACCGAGCACGTGCGCTACTACGCCGCACTCTTCGAGGTGACCTCCGCCTTCAGCACCACCGGCCTCACCACCGGACTCGTCGCGCGCCTGCCGGAACCCGGCGAGTACGTGCTGACCGCCCTCATGTACATCGGCCGGATCGGCCCGCTCACCCTCGGGTCGGCGATCGCGTTGAACACCCGACGCCGGCTGTACCGCTATCCGGAGGAGCAACCCATTGTCGGCTAGGAAGACGGACGACAGCGGCATCGTGGTGATCGGCATGGGCCGGTTCGGCTGCCACCTGGCCGGCTCGCTGAGCCAGCTCGGCCACCAGGTCCTCGCCATCGACCGCAGCGGGGAGGTGGTGCAGCGCTGGGCGCCGCAGCTCGAACGGGTGGTGCAGGCGGACTCCACCGAGGAGGGCGCGCTGCGCCAGCTCGGGGTCGCGGACTTCCGGCGGGTGGTGGTGGCCATCGGCGCGTCCGTGGAGGCCAGTGTGCTCACCGTGCTGGCCCTGACCGAGCTGGGCGTTCCGCAGGTCTGGGCCCGGGCCACCTCGGAGAAGCACGCCAAGATCCTCAGCGCGGTCGGCGCGCAGCACGTGATCTTCCCGGAGGCGGAGACCGGTGAGCGGGTGGCGCACCTGATCGTCAGCAAGATGCTCGACTTCATCGAGTTCGGCGACGACTTCGCCATCGCGAAGGTCCGGGTGCCGGACTCGATGGTGGGTCGGCCGCTGCGCGAGCTGGCCCCCGCGGACCGGTACGGGGTGATGGTGGTCGGTGCGAAGCTCCCGGGCGAACGGTTCCGCTACGCCGCCGCGGACACCGTGCTCGCCGAGGGGAGTGTGCTGATCGTGGAGGGCAGCATCGCGCAGGTGCAGCAGTTCGCCGCGCTCAGCTGAGGCTCACTTGCCCTTCTTGTTCTTCTTGCCGTGCCCACCCCCCTTCTTCTCGGTCACTTTCCTTTTCCCTTACCACCGTCCTTGCCCTTGTGCGGCCTGTCCGGCTTGGCCCTGGCCCCGCCGGAGGTCCCCGAGGAACGGGTGCCGCTGCTCTTCGTGGTGACCTTCACCGGCGCCTTGGCCGGCGCCTTCGTCGGCGCGGTCGTGGTCGGCGCGGTGGTGGGCGTCGAGCCGGCCACCCCGGAGACCTGGACGTCGCACGCCTGATCCCCCAGCTTGAACTGCACCGGCAGCGGGTTCCCGCCGGTGTAGCTGCCGCTCAGGGCCATCTTCTGGGAGGCGCCCGGGGCCAGTGCGGTGTTCCCGGCGGTCGGCTTGACCAGCACCGTCCGCCCCTCCTGGTGCACCGTCGGCTGGGCCTTCGTCACCGTCTGCCGCCCCGGGAAGGTGAAGCTCATCGTCCAGTCCCGCAGCTCCCGGCCACCGGTGTTGGTGAGGGTCAGCTCGGCGGCGAAGTCCCGGCCCGAGTCGCGGCGCAGCGCGTAGTCGACCTCGCAGGGGGCGGGCTCGGCCAGCCCCATCCGCGCCTCGGTCGGCTCGATGCCACCGCTGGCCGGGCTGCGCGAGGTCAGCCCCCACATGGTCGCGGTGACCGCGACCAGACCGACGGCGGCCACCCCGGCCTCCACCTTGCGGCGGCGGGCCGCCGCCCGGCGCTCCCGGGTGCGTACCGCCGAGAAGGGCAGCGCGTCGGTCGCCGAGGACCAGGGCAGGATGGTGGTGCCGGCGTTCTCCAGCAGCGCCGGGTCGAACTGCCCGAGCGCCGGGGAGACCGGCACGATCGCCGCGATGCCGGCCGCGTCGGCCAGCGTACGGGCCACCTCGGCGGTGCCCGGCCGGTCCGCGGGGCGCTTCGCCAGGCAACGACCGACCAGCTCGGCGACGGCGTCGGGCAGGCCGACCACCTCGGGCATCGGGTCCGGGTCGTTGTACATGTGCGCGCGGAGCATCTGGGTGGTGGTGCTCGCCTGCCACGGCAGCCGGCCGGTGAGCATCCGGTACAGCAGCAGGCCGACCGCGTACACGTCGGTGGCCGGGGAGACCTGGCCGTTGTCGAGGCGCTCCGGCGCCAGATAGGCGGGGGTGCCGAGCAGCGCGCCGTCCGGGCCCTTCTCGCTCTCCCCCACCAGCGCCGAGATGCCGAAGTCGACGACCTTCACCCCGGTCGGGGTGAGCATGACGTTGCCGGGGGTCACGTCCCGGTGGACCACGCCGCGGGCGTGCGCGGTGGCCAGCGCCGAGGCGACCTCCGCGCCGATCGTGACGGCCTCCCGCCAGGGCAGCTGCCCGCCCCGGCCGAGTCGGCTGCTGAGCGGGCCGCCGTCCACCAGCTCCATGACCACGTACGGGACGGTGAGCCCGACCTGCTCGGACTCGCCGTAGTCGTACACGTTGGTGATGTTGGGGTGGCAGAGCCGCGCGGCGGCCTGCGCCTCGATCCGGATCCGGTGCCGGAATGCCTTGTCGCTGGCCAACCGGGAGGCGAGCACCTTGACCGCCACCTGGCGGCCGAGCACCTCGTCGTAGCCACGCCACACGACCGACATGCCGCCCGCACCGAGCTGCTCGATCAGCCGGTACCGCTCCCCGAGCAGCTGTGAGCCGCCGTTCCTGACCGTTCCACCCATGGTCGGTGCTGTTGCCCGGCGTCGCCCTGCCTACACCTCAACGGTCGGAATCGGTCAGAAAAGTCACCCGATCAGGCGGTCGCGAGGAGTTGGTCCACCGGGGCGTAGTCGTCGGTGAGCACCAGCGCGTCACCGACGTACGAGGTCAGCTCGTCGCCGTACAGCAGCACCGCCGGCTCCGGCAGGCCCCGCAGCGCGACGATGATCCGCGCCAACGGCAGCGGCGAGTCCGAGCCGACGAGCAGGAAGTTCGCGCCCCCGTCACCGGCCAGCGCCCACGGCGGCGCGATCAGCGCGACGTAGTGGAACTCGGCCGCCACGGTGGCCATCTCGCTGCGCACGAAGCGGCCCGGCGGGGCGTCGATGACGTTCTGCACATAGATCCCGCCCGGCCGCAGCACCCGGCGGATCTCGCCGGCCATCTCCCGGGTGGCCAGGTGCCAGGGCACCACCAGGTGACCGAAGGCGTCCCCGACGATCAGGTCCCGGCTGTCGGTCGGCTCGCCGCCGAGCAGCACCCGGGCGTCCCCCACCCGCGCCCGCAGGTCGGGGCCGGTCCGCACGCCCAGCTCCCGCCGGTCCAGGTCGACCAGGCCGCCGTCGATCTCGAAGACCAGGTTGTCGGTGCCCGGGCGGGTGGCGGCCAGGTACCGCGGCACGGTGAAGCCACCGCCGCCGAGGTGCAGGGCGTCCAGCCGCTGCCCGGCCGGCGCGGCCAGGTCGGCGACCAGGCCGACCCATCGGGTGTACGCGTACTCCAGGTGCGTCGGGTCGGTCAGGTCGACGTACGAGTGCTGCGCCGAGTTCAGGTAGAGCACCCGCCCGCCGGCCCGGTGCGGGTCGGCCACCACCCGGGCGCAGTGGTACGCGGTCTCCACGTCGCACGGGTTCGGGGCGACCGCGGAGAGCCCCGCACCGGCCAGGCCGAGCACCGCCACGGCCGCCTTCACCCGGGCCGGACCGGGCAGCCCGGTGCCCGCCCGCCGCCGCAGGTACGCCCTCAGCCCCAGCCCGGTGAGCCCGAGCAGCACCGCCAGCCCCAGCACGATCACCGTGCTGGGCAGCGCCGCCACCAGCACGAAGCCGGTGACCAGGGTGGCGGTGATCCCGCCCAGCGTGCCGATGCCGGAGAGCCGCCCGACCACCTGACCGGTCCGGCGCAGGTCGGCGAGCTGGAGCTTGACCACCAGCGGGGTGATCCCGGCCAGCAGCGCCGCCGGCACCAGCACCGCCAGCGCGGTCAGCATCAGCACCGCGCCGGCCGCACCACCGCGCAGCACCTCACCGGCGTAGCGGACCACGGGGAGGGTGACCGCGGTGGCGATGCCGGCCAGCACCAGCGCCGGGGCCAGCAGCGCACGCGGGTTCCGCCGGTCGGCCAGGAACCCGCCCATCCACGCCCCGTACGCGATGGCGGCGAGCGCCATCCCGATGACCGCGCTGGTGACCTGGAGGGTCACCCCGACGTACGGGCCGACCAGCCGGAGCGAGACGGTCTCCAGCACCAGCACGGCCCCGCTGGAGAGGAAGACCAGGAACGCGGCGAGGCCGTTCGGCAGGGCCCCGGGCGGGGCGGGCACCACCGGGGCGGACTCCACCACGATGTCGGACGATGAACTGCTCACCGTCGCGATGCTACGAGCGTTCGCCGCGCTCCGGGTCAGTACATCGAGATGTGAACATGGTTTGTGTGGTCGGCGGCGGGACTGCCGCCCCCGCTGTACGCCCGCCAACCGGTGTTCGGCATCCAGATCTGCCGATACCAGATCACGTACATGATGCCGAGCCGACCGGCGTTGTTCTTCGCCCAGCTCGCCAGGCTGTCGCCGTACGCCTTGTCGCCGCCGGTGGCCGTGACGTCCTCGAAGCCGCCGGCCGCGGCGGAGAAGTCGCAGGCCCGCCCCTTCGGGTGCTCGCCGTCGCCGCCGCTGCGGTGACAGGACGCGTAGCGCTTGTAGCCGGCGGCCTGGGCCTGCTGGAGCATGTGCAGGGTGCGCGGGGTGATGCAGCCGTCGGCCGGCGTCGGGTCGTCCACCGAGCAGGACTCGGACGGCCAGGAGCCGTCCGGGTTGCGCGGGGCGGGACGGGCGGAGGAGGAGCCGCCGCCGCGGAAGCCGGAGCCGCTGCCCGAGCTGACCTTGGCGAGCGCGATCTCGGCGTCCCGCTTCTTCCTGGCCAGCGCGACGAGCTGTTTGGCCTGCTCGCGCACCTCGCCGTCGATGGCGGTCTTGGCCCGGGCGGCCTCCGCCCGCGCCTGGTTCAGGTCACGCAGCCGAGCGCTGTCCCGCTGGGCCATCACCTCCAGCTCGGCGGCCCGCTTGAGGAACGACTGCGGGTCGGCGCTCTCCAGCAGCATCGACACCGGCGTCAGCCGCCCCAGCCGGTACGACTGCACGGCCACCTCGCCGGCCTGCGCGGTCAACCCGACCAGTCGGCCCTCGATCTCCCTGAGCTGGCCGGTCAGCGCCACCTGCCGGCGCTTGGAGTTGTCCAGTTTGGCCTTCGCCTCGATGTGGCCCTTCGCGGCCGCTTCGAGGGCCTCCCGGAGCTGCTTGCTGCCCCCCTCGTCGGGGGTGCCCGGGGTGGGCGCGGCAGCCGCCGGAGCGGCGGGGGCGAGGCCGGCGCCGAGCAGCAGCGCGGTGGCGACCAGCAGGGCGAGCAACGGGTGGCGGACGCGCCTGCTCCTGAGCACGAAAGGGTCCTTCCGTCGACCGCCGGTCACAATACCGCCCGCCCCGGGAGAAGCACAGGCCCCGGTCAGCGGTCGAGGAGGGCCGCGCGGACCTCGGTCCAGATCTCGTCGCTCGCCGCGACCAGCAGGCCGTGGGAGTCGTCGGCCGGGTGGTAGTCGGTGCCGTCGAAATGCCGGGCCACCCCGCCGGCCTCCCGGACCAGGAGGGTGCCCGGGGCATGGTCCCAGGGCAGGGTGCGCCAGAACAGCACGAACTGCTGGGCGCCGGTGAGGATGTCCAGGTATTCCCGGCCGGCGCAGTGCTGACCGGGCAGCAGCTCCCCGATCCGCGCGCCACCCGCCTCGGCGGCCCCCCGCGCGTCGGGCGGCAGGAACCGGGTCATCGCCGTGCCGCGCAACGCACCGACCGCGGGCAGCGAGTCGGTGGTGCGTACCGTCGCGCCGTCCAGGTGCGTCCCCGCGCCGGCGCGGCAGGCGGCCAGGTCACCGGCGAGCGGGTCGAAGATCCAGGAGGCCACCGGCAGCCCGTCGGTCAGCAGCGCGATCATCAACGCGAACGGGCGGCGGCCGGCGGCGAAGTTGGCGGTCCCGTCGACCGGGTCGACCAGCCAGACGTCGCCGGCGTCGCGCAGGTGGCGGAGCAGCTCCGGGTCCTCGGCGACGCCCTCCTCGCCGACCACCAGGGAGCCGGGACGCAGCCGCCGCAGCCCGGCCGAGATCAGTTCCTCGGCTCGCCGGTCGGCGACGGTGACCACCTCACCGGGGGCCTTCTCGGAGATGTCGTCCTCGTCGAGCCGCCGGAACAGCGGCACCACGACCTGGGCCGCGACCTCCCGCAGCAGCGCGCCGACATCGTCCAGCAGGGTGTCAGCCACGCGGCGGGAGCTTGACCACGCTGACGAAGAACTCGTCGATCTGGCGGACCACCGAGATGAAGCGCTCGAAGTCCACCGGCTTGGTCACGTAGGCGTTGGCGTGCAGCTGGTAGCTGCGCAGGATGTCCTCGTCGGCCTGCGAGGTGGTCAGCACCACGACGGGGATGCGGCGCAGCTCCTCGTCGTTCTTGATCTCCTCCAGCACCTCGCGGCCGTCCCGGCGGGGCAGGTTGAGGTCGAGCAGGATCAGGTCGGGCGTGACGGCGTCCGCGTACTCGCCCTCGCGGCGCAGGTAGGCCAGGGCCTCGGCGCCGTCGGAGACCACGGTGAGCCGATTGCGGAGCTTGTGCTCCTCGAACGCCTCCTGGGTCATCAGCACGTCGCCCGGGTCGTCCTCGACCAGCAGGACCTCGATCGGGCTCTTGCCGTCTGCCGGCGCGGTCATCCCACCGTCTCCCTCATGCCACCCGTTGTACCGCCCTCGGCCGCTGCCTCCGGCGTGTCGCCGCGCGTCGAGGAGTCCGCCGGGTCGGCCGCGACGACCGGCTCCGCGTCGGTCCCGGTCGCCTCAGCCGTACGCTCCGCCTCGGCGGCCCGGGCGGCCTCGACGTCCTCCGGCAGCGCCGGGAGGGTGAACCGGATCGCGGTGCCCTCCGCGGTGCCGGTGTCCACCCAGACCCGACCGCCGTGATATTCCACGATCTTCTTGACGATCGCCAGGCCGATCCCGGTGCCCGGGTACGCGTCCTTGGCGTGCAGCCGCTGGAAGATCACGAAGATCTTGTCGGCGAACTCCGGCTCGATCCCGATGCCGTTGTCCTGGCAGCTGATCTCCCACTCGTCGCCGACCAGCCGGGCGGAGACGTGCACCTTCGGCGGCACGTCCGGGCGGCGGAACTTGATCGAGTTGCTGACCAGGTTGGCGAGCAGGTTGGTCAGCAGCGGCTCCTCGCCGCGGATGGTGGGCAGCTCGCCCCAGGTCAGCTCGGCGTCCGAGTACTGCCGGGCGGCCTCGGTCTGGGCGGCCACGTCACCCATCACCTTGTTCAGGTCGACCTCGGTGAACCCGGTGGTGAGCCGGCCGATCCGGGAGAACGCCAGCAGGTCGTTGATCAGCCGCTGCATCCGCTGCGCGCCGTCGACCGCGAAGGCGATGTACTGGTCGGCGCGCTCGTCGAGCTGGCCGGCGTAGCGCCGCTGGAGCAGCTGGCAGAAACTCGCCACCTTGCGCAGCGGCTCCTGGAGGTCGTGCGAGGCGACGTACGCGAACTGCTCCAGGTCACGGTTGGAGCGGGTGAGTTCCTCGGCCTGCTTCGACAGCTGGCTGTTGACCCACTCGATCCGCTCCCGCGCCTCGCGTACCTCGGCCAGCTCGCGGGCGATCTTCTGCCGCATGCCGTCGATGTCCTCGGCGAGCACCCGGAACTCCGGCGGGCCGGAGCCCTCGATGTGGTGCTGGTAGTCGCCCGCGGCGACCTCCCGCACCTGGCCGACCAGCCCGGCCAGCGGCCGGATCAGCATCCGGTCCAGCGAGAGCACCATGACCACGCCCGCGACCGCGACCACCAGGGCGGCGACGATCAGCAGGACGACCAGCACGTTGCCGGTCTCGTTGACCTTGTCGGCGGTCTGCTGCCGGACGACCAGGATCTCCGCCTGGAGCTGGTTGACCGCGGCCCGGATGCCGTCGAACTGCTGCCGGGTCTGGTCGGTGATCAGCGCCTGACCGGCGGCCGGGCCGCTGCGGGTGGTCGTCGCGATCACCGGCTCGGCCACCTTCGTCCGCCACTGCGCCGCCTGCTGCTCGACGACCCGCAGCTCGCGCAGCACGTCGGGATAGTCGGCGGCCAGCTTCTCCATCTTGGCGACGGTGTCCCGCTCCCGGACCAGACCGGCCTCGTACGGGGCCAGGTCCTTCCGGTCGCCGTTCACCGCGTACCCGCGGACGGAGGTCTCCTGGTCGAGCAGCGCGCTGAGCAACTCCTGGGCCTGCACCCGCAGCGGGCCGGTCCTGAGCAGCACGGCGTCGATGTTCTGCCGGTTCTTCGTCGCCACCAGCGCCTCGGCCGCGGCCAGCCCGAGCAGCAGCACCAGGACCACGCTGAGCAGCGCGACCACCCGGCGACGCAGGGTCCACCCCTGCTGGTACGCCTTCATCGGCCAGCTCCGCGGGTGACCAGCAGCATGGCGACGTCGTCGGCGAGCGGGCCGCCGTTGATCTGCTCGGCGCGACCGACCAGCCAGGCCGGCAGCTCGGCCAGAGGCACCGCCCGGTTGGCCGGGTCGGCGAGGAGTTCGGTCAGCCCCGCCACGTCGAGCCGCTCGTCGCCGTCGCCCACCCGCCCTTCGATCAGGCCGTCGGTGTACATCAACAGGGACCAGTCATCGGTGTCGAACTCCAGGTCGAAGGCAACGGGCCGGCGCGGTCGTACGCCCAGCAGCAGGCCACCCTTGGCCGGCACCGGCGCGACCTCACCCCCGCTGAGCAGCACCGGCGGCGGATGCCCGGCGAGTCGTACGGTGGCCCGGTGGGCGGCCAGGTCGAGGCGGACGGTGGCCACCGTGGCGAAGATCTCCTGGAGGCGGCGCTCGCTCATCAGCACCTGCTCCAGCGCGGGCAGCACCTCGTCGTCGGGCACGCCCGCCAGGATCAACGCCCGCCAGGCGACCCGCAGTTCGACGCCGAGGGCGGCCTCGTCGACGCCGTGGCCGCAGACGTCGCCGACGATCAGGTCGATCCGGTCCGGCCGGGTCTGCACCACGTCATAGAAGTCGCCGCCGATGAGGGCGGCGTGCCGACCGGGACGGTAGAAGGTGTGCACCGCGACCTGGTCGGTGGTCATCAGCGGCTGGGGCAGCAGGCCGCGCTCCAGGCGGGCGGACTCGGCCTGCCGCAGCTCGACCTCGCGGAGCCGGCGGGCGTTCTCGTCGGCCCGTTTGCGTTCGACGGCGTAGCGCAGCGCCCGGGTCAGCAGGACCCCGTCGACCTGCCCCTTGACCAGATAGTCCTGGGCGCCCTCGGCGACCGCGACGATGCCCAGGTGCTCGTCGGAGCGGCCGGTCAGCACGCAGACCGCGGCGCCGCTGGACATCTCCAGCACCTGGCGCAGCCCGTCCAGCCCCTGCGCGTCGGGCAGGCCGAGGTCGAGCAGGACGCAGTCGACGCCCATCACCCGCTGGCGGGCCTCGCTCAGGCTGGTGGCGACCAGCAGGTCGATCATCGAGTTGGTCTCGGCGAGCAGCTCACCGACGAGGAAGGCGTCCCCCTCGTCGTCCTCGACCAGCAGGACCCGGAGGCGTTCACCGGGCGGCAGGTTGCCGTGCCGCGCGAGCCCCCCGTGCGGGTACGGCACCAGGGAGGAACCGGTCATACCGGTCCCCCGGTTCGGCCGGGTCACCGCCGCGAGTCGCGGGAGGTCGCTGGTGATGTCGGGCTCCTTCCGAGTGCCCTGCTGATCCTGTATCAGACAACGGTCGCACACAACACGACAGCGGCAGCGGCACGGGGCGGGACGGGATCGCCCCCACCCGCTCAGCGACCAGACGGACGGCCGATGTTACGCCGGGTCCCTGGTCCCCAGGCGGGACACCCTGCCGAGAAGGTCCGCCGACCGGCGAGTCCCGCCGCGCGCCCCGGGGGTGCAGGATGATCCCACCCCTGGCCCCACCCCCGAGGAGTCCCCCGTGGGCGTATCCCCCACCCGCCCCGCCGACCGGGCCCTGGCCCGGCCCCGGCGGCGCCTGCCCGCCGCCCTCGCCGCGCTGGCGGCGCTGCTCGCCGTCGGCGCGGGCACCCTGCTCGACCTGCGCCCACCGGCGCCCCGACCGGCCGACGCGCCGGCCGGTGACTTCAGCGCCGCCCGGGCGTACGAGCAGGTGCGGGTGATCGCTGCCCGGCCGCACGTGGCCGGCAGCCCCGCCAACGACCAGGTCCGGGAGCACCTGGTCGACGTGCTGCGCGGCCTGGGCCTGGAGACCGAGGTGCAGGACACCGTGGCGCCGGAGGCGGGTCAGCTCAGCGGGGCGGCCGGCGGCGCCACCGTCGCGCGGGTCCGCAACGTGGTGGCCCGGGTGCCCGGGACCGCGCCGACCGGCCGGGTCTTCCTGGTCGCCCACTACGACTCGGTGCAGTCGGGCCCGGGCGGCAACGACGACGCGGCCGGCACGTCGACGATCCTGGAGGTGGGCCGGGCGCTGACCGCCGGGCCGCGCCCCCGCAACGACATCGTCCTGGTGCTCACCGACGCCGAGGAGGCGTGCCTCTGCGGGGCCGCCGCGTTCGCGCAGAGCCATCCACTCGCCGCCGACGGCGGGGTGGTGCTCAACCTGGAGGCGCGCGGCTCCACCGGCCCGGTGATCATGTTCGAGACGTCCCGGAACAACGCGAAGCTGGTCGACGTCTTCGGTCGGGCCGCCCCGCACCCGGTCGGCACCTCGTTCGCCGTGGAGATCTACCGGGCGCTGCCGAACGACACCGACTTCACCGCCTTCCTGGACCGGAACTTCGTCGGGCTGAACTCCGCGTACATCGACGGCGGGGCGGTCTACCACTCGCCGCTGGACACCCCGGCGGCGATGGACCGGCGCAGCCTCCAGATGCACGGCGACAACGCGCTCGGGCTGGCCCGCGAGTTCGGGCGTACGGACCTCAACGCGCTGCGGTCGGACCACGACGCCACCTACTTCCCGGTGCCCGGCGGGCTGGTCCGCTACCCGGGTTGGCTGACCCTGCCGCTGGCGCTGCTCGCGGTGGTCGCCGTCGGCGTGCTCGGCTGGCTGCTGCGACGGCGCGGGCGGGCCACCGCCGGCCGGCTCGCCGCCGGCGTCGGGCTCGCGCTGGTGCCGGTGGTGGCCGCGCCGCTGGGCGCCTGGCTGCTCTGGACCGGGATCACCACGGCCCGCCCCGGCTACGCGGAACTGCTCGACCCGTACCGCCCGACCTGGTACCGGCTCGCGGTGGTGGCGCTCGCCGCCACGATCCTCTTCGCCTGGTACGCGTCGACCCGTCGCCGGGTCGGACCGGCCGCCCTCGCGTTCGGTGGGCTGGTCTGGCTGGCCCTGTTCGGGGTGCTGCTCGCCGTCCTGGTGCCCGGCGGGGCGTACCTGACGACCCTGCCGGCCCTGGCCGGTGCGCTGGCCGGCCTCGCGGCCCTGGCCACCCGGCTCGACGGCCCCTGGCCGGTGCTGGCGGTGACCCTGGCCGGCGCGGTCGCCGTGCTGATCCTGCTGCCGACCGTGGTGCTGCTCTTCCCCGCGCTCGGGATGGCGATGGGTGGCGTCGCGGCGCTCTTCGCGGTGCTGCTCGGGCTGGCCGCGCTGCCGGTGGTGGACCTGCTGCACCCGCAGGCCGGCGGCCAGCGTGGCCTGGTCGCGCTGCGGGCCCGCCGGCTGGGCGCGCTGCCGGCCGTCGCCGCCGGGCTCGCGGCCGTGGTGCTCGCCGGGGTCGGCCTGGTCGTGGACCGCTTCGACGCCGCCCACCCGGTGCCCACCCACCTGATGTACGCCCTGGACGCCGGCACCGGGAAGGCCCAGTGGCTCAGCCGGGAGGACGACCCGCAGCCCTGGACCGCCGGCTTCGTCGACGACCGGGCGTCGGTGGCCGACGACTTCCCCGGCCTGGGCGACCCGGAGCTGCGGGCCGGGCCGGCGCAGCCGGCGAACCTGCCCGCGCCGACGGTGACGGTGCTGGCCGACACCCGCGCGGGCGACCAGCGGGTGCTGCGGCTGCGGCTGGTCCCGCAGCGGCCGGTCCGCCTCGCCACGCTGCACGTCGACACCTCCACCGCCACCGTGCGGTCGGCGGTGGTGGGGGGCCGCGAGGTGCCGGTCAAGGCCCGCGAGGGTCGGTGGGGCTTCGGGATCGTCTTCCACGCCCCGCCGCCGGAGGGCATCGAGGTCACGCTGACCCTGACCCCGAAGGCGGACAAGGTCGTGCTGCGGGCCATGGACGCCAGCGACGGTCTGACCGCCGTCCCCGGCTTCCGCCCCCGCCCCGCCGACGTCGGCGTGGTCGGCTCGCACACCTCGGAGATGCTTGCGGTGGCCCGCAGCTACTCCTTCTGACCGTCCTGGTGCCCCGGGGTCAGCCTCCCGCTGACCCCGGGGCCGGGTCAGCGCGGTTCGGCGTAGGCGGCGAACTGGTCGACGAGGCCCTGCGGGGCGTCGTCACGGAAGCAGACCGCCAGGTTGGCGGCGGCCTCGGCGGCGGCCCGCGCGCTGCGCGGGAAGAGCGCCCGCTCGTACGCGGCGAGCGCCGCCTCGACGTCGTCCGGGTGGTCGGCGAGGGCACGGCCCAGCCCGGCCCCGTCGAGCATGGCGAGGTTGGCGCCCTCGCCGGCGAACGGGGACATCAGGTGCGCGGCGTCGCCGAGCAGCGTGACGCCCGGCACCCGGTCCCACCGGTGCCCGACGGGCAGCATGTGGATGGCCCGCGGCACCAGGTCGCCGTCGGCCTCGGTGATCAGCGCCCGCAGCTCGGGCGCCCAGTCGGCGAACCGCTCCACCAACCGGGCCGGGTCCCGGCCGGCGATGTCGACGTCCCCGCCGGTGAACGCGGCGTAGACGTGCAGGCTGCCGTCGGTCTCCCGGTGCGCCAGGAGGCCCTGGCCGGGGGCGAGGGCGAACATCATGCCGGCGCCGACGACGGCGGCGCAGCCGGGATGACGGGTGTCGGCGTCGACCAGTTCGATCTCCACGAAGGACACTCCGGCCGGGGTCGGGGTGGCGTTCGAGACCAGCGGCCGGATCCGGGACCAGGCGCCGTCCGCGCCGACCAGCAGGTCGGTGGTGACGGTGTCGCCGTCCGAAAGGGTCAACGCGTGCCGTCCGTCGCCGAGTGGGCGGGCCGCGGTGACCGTGGCGCCCCACCGGATCGTGCCCTCGGGCAGCGAGTCCAGCAGCAGCCGGCGCAGGTCGCCGCGGTCGACCTCGGGCCGGTCACCGTCGCCCTCGTCGGCCTCGTCCACGAGGACCGTGCCCTGCCGGTCCAGGATGCGCAGCGCCTCGCCGCCGGGGTGCACGATGCGGCGGAACCCCTCGTAGAGGTCGGCGGCGCGGAGCGCGAGCTGCCCGGTGTCCTGGTGGATGTCGAGCATGCCGCCCTGGGTACGCGCCTCCTGCCCGGCGTCCCGCTCGTGGACGGTGGCCGGAATGCCGTGGACGTGCAGGACGCGGGCGAGCAACAGGCCGCCCAGCCCGGCGCCCACGATGGCGATCGACGGTGTGGTCATCGGTGTCTCCCTGTGTTGTGAACATGTTCGTGACGAACATGTTCGTCATAGGTGCAGTTCGATCGGAGGCGAGCGGTGACCCGCCTAGGGGGTGGCAGTGGTGGCGAGGCCGTCCACCAGCACGGCGAACGACCAGCGCAGCCGCTCCTCGCCGGTGCCGGAGAAGAGCTCGTCGCGGACCCGGTGGACGTTCGGGTGGTCACCCTCGTCGGCCTCCCGTACGGCCACCAGGAGCTGCTCGGCCTCGCTGTCGGCGACCGCCGACTCGTCCCGGGTGCCCTGCTCCGCCGCCGTGGCCGTGGCGTGCTGCAACAGCAGGTCGACACCCCAGGCGGCCTGCCGCGCCGGCACGCCGCCGACGTGCAGCAGACCCAGCAGCGCGTCGATCAGACGCAGGTAGTGCGGCCCGGACGGCCGGAGCGTCAGCACCGAGCGGGCCAGGCTCGGATAGCCCATGAGCAGCCCGGTGTAGCGGACCAGCAGCCCGATCAGCTCGTCGCGCCAGTGCCGTGCGGCCGCGTCGGTCGGGAGATCCAGCTCGGCGACGAGCTCGTCCAGCAGCGCGCCGTGCAGCTCGGCCATGTTGTCGACATAGACGTAGAGCGAGGCGGGACCGGTGTCGAGTTCGGTCGCGAGCCGCCGCATGGTGACCCGCTCCAGGCCCTCGTCCCGCATGATCCGCAGCGCCACGGCGACGAGGCCACCCCGGCTCAGCGGCGACTTGGCCGGCCGGTCCCGACGACTGACCGGCGTACGACGAGGGCTCATGAACGCGATCGTAACGAACATGTTCGTTGACATGCAAGCCGGAAGCTCGGAACGATCTTCTTCAGGCGGGCGCTACTTCCAGCGGAAGTGGACGAAGAGGCGGCCGAAGTTCTTCGAGTCCTTCTCGACCCGGTGGTAGAGCTGCTTGACGTCCTTCTGGTCGAGGAAGCGCAGCACCTTCTTCTTCAGCGCGCCGGAACCCTTGCCGGGGATGATCTCCACCAGGGTGGCCTTCTTCGCCACCGCCTCGTCCATGATCCCGCGCAGCGCGCGGTCGATGTCGTGGCCCTTGTTGTAGATGTCGTGGAGATCGAGCTTGAGCTTCACCAGACCATCCTAGGTACGACGGAGGGCAGCCCGCCCGGGCTGCCCGCCGCTTCGTCAGCGACCGCCGCCCACCCGGCCCTCCACCCGGCGCAGCGCGGTCGTGTAGTCGGTGTTGGTCGCGTACATGGCCGCCGCGATGCGCAGGTGACGCAGGGCGTCGACGTGCCGGTTCAGCCGCTCCAGTGTCCGGCCCAGCACGTGGTGCGCGTAGTGGTCGCTCGGGTCCCGGTCGACCAGCTCCCGGAGCTGCTCCTCGGCCCGGTTGAGCTGGGCCGACTGGAAGTACGCCCGGGCCAGCAGCTGCCGCACGGAGGAGTTGCCCGGCTCCGCCTCGACGATCGGCTCGAGCAGTCGGGCCGCTCCGGCCGGGTCACCCGTTTCGAAGAACATGGTCGCCCGTCGGTACTCCGCCAGCAGATCCATCCGACCCACCTCCTCGTGTCGCGCCACGCTTGTGTCGACGCTGGCACAACACCGGCCGAACCGCGAGTGTTCCTCGGGCGTCGATCGGCGTCAGTGGGTCGGGTCGTACCGGTCGCCCACCAGCTCCCAGGCCCGGACACCACCGACGATTCCGGCCGTGTTCGGCACGACCACCACGTCGTCGCCCATCCGGGCCAGCTGCTCCGGCCGGATCAGCCGCGAGTTTCCGCCGCCCAGATAGAGCCGGTCCCAGCGGAACACCGGCCGCAGGCCGTCCACCACCTGCCGGATCCGCCGGGACCAGAAGGCGTCACCGAGCCGCCGACGCTCCGGCTCGCCGACGTACGTGTCGTAGGTGGTGCCCCAGCGGACCGGGGCGTGCGACAGCTCCAGGTGCGGGGCGAGCACCCCACCGTCGAAGAGCGCGCTGCCCAGCCCGGTGCCGAGGGTCAGCACCAGCTCGCAGCCGGTGCCGGCGACCACGCCCGCCCCGTGCACCTCGGCGTCGTTGAGCACCAGCGCGGGGACCCCGAACGCGTCGGCGAGCGCGCTGCGGGCGTCGTAGCCGGACCACTCGGCCAGCAGGTCCGGGTCGACCCGGCTGCGCGGCCCGGTACGGGTCACGTAGTGCGGGGTGGCGACCACCACGCCGTGCCGGATCATCCCCGGCATGCCGACCGTCACCCGGTCCGCCGCCGGCAGCCGGCCACCGAGGTCCAGCAGGGTCTTGACGAAGAGCGACGGAGGCAACGGGTACGGCGTCGGCACCCGCAGCGGCCGGGCCCGCATGGTCCCGGCGGCGTCCAGCACGGACGCCTTGATCCCCCCGCCCCCACAGTCGATCGCGAGAGTGGTCACCACGGGAGTGAGTCTCCCTCACCTCCGCCGCGCGCGGAGCGCTGGTCATCCGATCGGCGCGCGGCACCGCGCCGGTAGGCTCGACCTCCTCATGAGCGCCACACTGATCGTCAAGGACCTCGCCGCCGGCCACGGTGACCGGCTGCTCTTCACCGACCTGGACCTCGTCGTCGCCCCCGGTGACGTGGTGGGGCTGGTCGGCGCGAACGGCGCCGGCAAGTCCACGCTGCTGCGGATCCTCGCCGGCCTCCAGCCGGTCGAGGCGGGCGACGTCTCCCTCAGCCCGCCCACCGCCACCGTCGGCCACCTGTCGCAGGAGCCGGAGCGCCGGCCCGGCGAGACGGTCCGCGACTTCCTGGCCCGGCGTACCGGGGTCAGCGAGGCGCAGGCGGCGCTGGACGCGGCCACCGAGGCGCTGACCGCCGGGGCGGCGGGCGCCGACGACGCGTACGCCGAGGCGCTGGAGCGCTGGCTCGCGCTCGGCGGCGCGGACCTGGAGGAACGCGCCGAGCAGGTCGCCGCGGAGCTGGGGCTGACCGTCGACCTGGACCACCCGATGACCGCCCTCTCCGGCGGCCAGGCGGCCCGCGCCGGGCTGGCCTCGCTGCTGCTCAGCCGGTACGACGTCTTCCTGCTCGACGAGCCCACCAACGACCTGGACCTGGCCGGGCTGGACCGGCTGGAGCGCTTCGTCACCGGGCTGCGCGCGCCGACGGTGCTGGTCAGCCACGACCGTGAGTTCCTGACCCGGACGGTCACCCGGGTGCTGGAGCTGGACCTGGCCCAGCAGCAGACCCGGCACTACGGCGGCGGCTACGCGGCCTATCTCCAGGAGCGGGAGGTGGCCCGCCGGCACGCCCGCGAGGAGTACGAGGAGTACGCCGACACCCGCGCCGGGCTGGAGGAGCGCGGCCGCACCCAGCGCGCCTGGATGGAGAAGGGCGTCCGCAACGCCCGCCGCAAGGCCACCGACAACGACAAGCACGTGAAGAGCTTCCGGGGCCAGACCTCGGAGAAGCAGGCGGCGAAGGCGAAGCAGACCGACCGGCTGATTGAGCGGCTGGAGGTGGTGGAGGAGCCGCGCAAGGAGTGGGAGCTACGGATGGAGATCGCCGCCGCGCCCCGCGCCGGCGCCGTCGTGGCCGCGCTCCGCGGTGCCGTCGTACGCCGGGGTGGCTTCACCCTCGGCCCGGTGGACCTGCAGATCGACTGGGCCGACCGGGTGGCGATCGTCGGGGCGAACGGCTCCGGCAAGAGCACGCTGCTCGCCGCGCTGCTGGGCCGGCTGCCGCTCGACGAGGGGCACGCCGCGCTCGGTCCCGGGGTGGTGGTCGGCGAGGTCGACCAGGCGCGGGGGCTCTTCCTCGGCGACCAGCCGCTGCTGGACGCGTTCCGGCTGGCCGTACCGGAGCTGAACCCGGCGGACGCGCGGACGCTGCTGGCCAAGTTCGGCCTGCGCGCGGCGCACGTGCTGCGGCCGGCGGTGACCCTCTCCCCCGGCGAGCGGACCCGCGCGGCGCTGGCCCTGCTCCAGGGCCGCGGGGTGAACCTGCTGGTGCTGGACGAGCCGACCAACCACCTGGACCTGCCGGCCATCGAGCAGTTGGAGCAGGCCCTCGACGGCTATCCGGGCACGCTGCTGCTGGTGACCCACGACCGGCGGATGCTGGACGCGGTGAGCGTCAACCGGCGGCTGCGGGTGGACGCCGGGCGGATCGCCGAGGATTGATCCCTGCCGAAGTCCGCTTGCCGGGTGACAATGACGGCATGCTCAAGTGGGAGTACGCGCTGCTGGTCCGGCGGCGGCAGGCCGCCACCACGGACATCGGCTGGGAGATCGTCTTCGTCTGGTACGGCCCGGACGGTTCGATGGTCGACGTCACCCCGTACGGCGACACCGCGCTGGCCCACCTGAACCGGGCCGGTGACCAGGGCTGGGAGCTGGTGGCGATGAGCGAGGACCCGTCGCTGCCCGGCAACAACGAGCTGCACCGCTATCACCTCAAGCGACCCAAGCCGGCCGCCCCGCAGCCCCGGCAGCGGATGCGCGGCGCCCGTCGTACCCTGTCCGGCTGACCCCCGGATCTCGCGCCCGCCCGGAGACCACCGGCGGGACCGACGGCCGGGCTGCGGTCCGGCGGAAAGCCGTGGCGACGGCGGGGAACCGGTGCGAGCCAGGCATACCGGGCGGGGATCCGGGTATGGCGCGGCCCGGAGGTGGCGCATGGTGGCGACCGGAATGACCGCACCCTCGGCCCAGCGGCTGTCGGTGGTCGACGGCTTCCTCACCGAGGCGTGGGCCGATCTGGCCCGGCACGACGACCGGCTGCGCGCGCTGGCGGTGCGGGTGCGCTTCGACCGGGGCGTCGCCCACGTCGACGGTGAGGTCGACGACCCGGCCGAGCTGCGGCTGGTCCGGGACCTGGTGGGCCGGCTCGCCGGGGTGCTCGGCGTCTGGTGCCGGGTACGCGTCGCCGGCCGCGACCCGGTGGTGGTCGACCTGGGCTGCGGGGGTCAGAAGCAGTGGCCGGGCAACCTGGGGCTGGACATCCATCCGGCGGCGGGTGTGGACGCCGTGGCGGACCTCTCCGGCTCGCTGCCGCTGGCCGACGACTCGGTGGACGTCTTCTTCGCGGTGCACATCCTGGAGCACCTGATCGACTTCCTGCCGCTGCTGGACGAGGCGCACCGGGCACTCCGGCCGGGCGGTGTGCTGCACGTGATGAGCCCCTGGTGGCGGCACGTGAACGCGGTCGCCGATCCCACCCACGTACGCCTGCTGGACGTGCAGACCTTCAAGGGCATCTGCGGCCAACGCCCGCCCGGCACGCCCCGCTGGTATCCCCTGCACGTCGCCTGCGACGGCGCCTCCATCTTCGCCGACCTCACCCCCCTGTCTCCCACAGCCCCCGCCCCCACCCCCACCCACCTGGCCCGCTTCTTCGACTGACCCCCCTACCTCCCGCCCACTCCCGCCCGGACGGCGTTGATCATGGAGTCTGCGTCAGGGATCGGCCGCTCGATGACGCAAAGCTCATGATCAACGCAAGGAGCCTGAGGGGGTCAGGGGGTGGTGCTTTCGCGGAGGGCGAGGTGGTGGGGGGCCGTCAGTTCGCGTGGGGGGGCGTCGCGGTCGCCGTCGATGCGGTTGGCGAGGAGTTCCACGGCCAGCTTGGCGATCCGCTCCTTGTCGGGGGAGACGGTGGTGAGGGTGGGGACGGAGAAGCGGCCGTCCTCGATGTCGTCGAAGCCGGCCACCGCGACGTCCTCGGGCACCCGCAGGCCGGCCTCGTGCAGGGCGCGCAGGGCACCGAGGGCGAGGGTGTCGTTGAAGCAGAAGACCGCGTCGGGGCGTACGCCGGCGGCGAGCAGGTCGCGGATGGCGGCCGCGCCGTCCGCGCGGTGCCAGGCCGGCGCGGGGGCGACGAGCTTCTCGTCGTACCCGATGCCGGCCTCGGCCAGGGCGGCGGTGTAGCCGGCCAGGCGGAGCCGGGCGCTGGCCCCCTCCGGGGTGCGCTGCGAGCCGATGGCGGCGATCCGGCGGCGGCCGAGCCCCACCAGATGGGTGGTGACCTCGCGGGCGGCGGCCACGTTGTCGATCACCACGTGGTCGGCCGGGCCGTGGTCGACCCGCTCCCCGAGCAGCACCATGGGCAGGCCGTCGAGGCCGGCCAGGTCGTCGGCGCTGAGCGCCAGCGGGCTGAGGATCAGACCGTCGATCATGTGGTCGCCGATCCCGGAGGCGGCCTTGCGCTCCTGCTCGGAGCCGCCGCCGGTCTGGTCGATCAGGACCGTCCAGCCGTGCGCGGCAGCCGCGGCGACCACGTGCCGGGCCAGCTCGGCGAAGTACGGGATGTCCAGCTCGGGGACGGCGAGCGCGATCACGCCGGTGCGGCCCTTGCGGAGGTTGCGGGCGGAGAGGTTGGGCCGGTAGTTCAGCTCGGCGATCGCCTCCTCGACCCGGGCCCGGGTGTCCGGCCGGACGTGGAGGTAGCCGTTGACCACGTTCGAGACGGTCTTCACCGAGACGCCGGCCCGTTCGGCGACGTCCTTGAGCCTGTGTCGCACTGCCTTCCTCCCCGCTCTGTTGTCCGCACCCTACCGTGTCACGACCATGTCACGACCTCTTTACAACGTTGGTTACAACGTTGTAGAAACCTGGGGTACGGCGTGACCGCGGTCACCCGGCACCGGCACGAGGAGAGGTGGCCCCCCTTGCGGAGCGCACAGCTGACGATCGACCCGGCGTTCGCGATCGGACCGGCCGACCGCCGGATCTTCGGTTCCTTCGTCGAGCACATGGGGCGCTGCGTCTACGGCGGGATCTACGAGCCCGGCCACCCGAGCGCGGACCCGCGGGGACTCCGCCGCGACGTGCTCGACCTGACCCGTGAGCTGGGCGTCTCCGTGGTCCGCTACCCCGGCGGCAACTTCGTCTCCGGCTACCGCTGGGAGGACGGCGTCGGCCCCGTCGGCGACCGGCCGCGCCGGCTCGACCTGGCCTGGAAGACGATCGAGACCAACGCGTTCGGGCTGGACGAGTTCATGACCTGGGCCGACGAGGCGGGCGTCGAGCCGATGATGGCCGTCAACCTCGGCACCCGGGGCGTGCAGGAGGCCTGCGACCTGTTGGAGTACGCCAACCACCCGGGCGGCACCCAGCTGTCCGACCTGCGCCGCAAGCACGGCGCGGAGAACCCGTACGGGGTGCGGCTGTGGTGCCTCGGCAACGAGCTGGACGGCCCGTGGCAGGTCGGCCACAAGACCGCCGACGAGTACGGCCGGCTCGCCGCCGAGACCGCCCGGGCGATGAAGCTGATCGACCCGTCGATCAGCCTGATCGCCTGCGGCAGCTCCAACCGGCGGATGCCCACCTACGCGTCGTGGGAGGCCACCGTCCTGGAGCACACCTACGAACACGTCGACTACATCTCCGCGCACACCTACTACGACCCCTCCGACGGCGACCAGGCCAGCATCCTGGCCTCGGCCGTCGACATGGACAACTTCATCACCGAGGTCATCGCCACCGCCGACCACGTCGCCGCGAAGCAGCGGCACAAGCGCAAGCTCAAGCTCTCCTTCGACGAGTGGAACATCTGGTACGAGTCCCGCCTCCAGGCCGACCTGGACCGGCGCGGCTGGGTGGAGGCCCCCGCGCTGATCGAGGACGACTTCACCGCCGTCGACGCGGTGGTGGTCGGCGATCTGCTGATCACCCTGCTCCGGCACGCCGACCGGGTGGGCGTCGCCTGCCAGGCGCAGCTCGCCAACGTGATCGCCCCGATCCGGACCCGGACCGGCGGCCCGGCCTGGCGGCAGAGCATCTTCCACCCGTTCGCGCTGACCGCCCGGTACGCCCGGGGCACCGTGCTGCGCACCGAGCCGGTCTCCCCCAGCTATGAGACCGCCCGGTACGGGGAGGTGCCGGTGCTGGACACCGTCGCCGTGCACGCCGAGGAGACCGGTGAGCTGGCCGTCTTCGCGGTCAACCGCGGCACCGACGACCTCCCCCTCGACCTGGACCTGCGGGGCCTGCCCGGCCTGCGGCCCACGGAACACCACACCATCGCCGCCGGGTCCGACCCGTCGGCCACGAACACCGAGGCGGAGCCCGACCGGGTGACGCCGCGGTTGCTCACCACCCCCACCTCAGACGGCGGCCGGTGCTCCGTGGTGCTGCCCGCCTGCTCCTGGAACCTGCTGCGCTTCGTCCCCCAGCCGTGACCAGGCACACTTCATTCCGTCCCCCAAGGAGAACCGCATGATCAGCAACGAGATGAGCCGGCGGCGCCTGCTCGGCTACGGCGTCGGGCTCGGCGCGGCGGCCACGCTCACCCTGGCCGGCTGCGGCGGCGGCAGCAGCAGCCCCGGCGGTTCCGCCGCCGGCGGCAACGGCGGCAAGGACTACACCGGTCCCAAGGTCGACCTGAAGCTGTGGAACGGCTTCACGGGCGGCGACGGCGACATCTTCAAGAAGCTGGTCGAGCAGTTCAACGGCGAGCACAAGAACATCGCGGTCAGCGTCGTCACGTACGAGTGGCAGGACTACTACAGCAAGCTGCCCGGCGCGGTCTCCAGCGGCAACGGGCCGGACATCGCGGTCATGCACATGGACCAGCTCGCCACCTTCGCCGCGCGCGGCGTGATCACCGAGCTGGACGACGTGGCCAAGGCGCTGCAACTGAGCGAGGGCGACTTCGCCCCCACGGTGTGGAAGGGCGGCCTCTACAACGACAAGCGGTACGGCATCCCGCTGGACATGCACCCGCTCGGCTTCTACTACAACAAGGCCGTCATGCAGAAGGCCGGCCTCGACCCGAACAAGCCGCCGACCACCAAGGACGAGTTCACCGCCGCGCTGGCGGAGCTGAAGAAGTCCGGCGTGCAGGGCTTCTGGGTCAGCCCGTTCCAGTTCACCGGCGGGATGACGTTCTATTCGCTGCTGCACCAGTGGGGCGGCACGCTCTTCGACGGCGACGTCGCCAAGGCCACCTTCAACTCGGACCAGGGCGTCGAGGCGTGCACCTGGCTGGTGGACATGATCAAGCAGGGCTACTCGCCGGCGAACGTCGGCCAGGACGCCGACTACCTGGCGCTCAAGAGCGGCAAGAACGCGTTCAACTTCAACGGCATCTGGCAGATCAACGACCTGAAGAAGAGCGCGGACGTGCAGTGGGGCGTCGCGCCGCTGCCGCAGCTCGGCACTAAGCAGGCCGTCTGGGCGAACTCGCACAACTTCACCATCGTCAAGCAGCGCGGCGCCGACGCCAACAAGGTCTCCGGGGCGAAGGTCTTCATCAACTGGCTCAGCGAGCACTCCCTCGACTGGGCCAAGGGCGGCCAGGTGCCGGCCCGCAAGACGGTCCGGGAGAGCGCCGACTTCAAGGCCCTCACCGAGGTCAACGCGCTCGCCCCGGAGCTGGAGTACGCGGCCTTCCCGCCGGCCGTACCCGGCCTGGGCGAGGTCATGATCACCTTCTACAACGCCTTCAACGAGGCGGCGCTGGGCAAGAAGACGCCGAAGCAGGCGCTCGACGACGGCGCGGCCAAGGCCGACAAGCAGCTCGCGGACAACCGCAAGAAGTACGGGAGCTGATCCGTCGTGGCGGACGTGATCGAGGTCGGGGCGGCGCGTGGAGACGCGCCGCCCCGGGCGGGGCGTACCCGCCGTCGGAGTGCCACGCAGCGGGGGCACCGGGCCACCCCGTACCTCTTCCTCGCGCCGTACCTGGTCCTGTTCCTGGCGTTCGGGCTGGCGCCGATCCTGTTCGGGGTCTGGATCAGCCTGCACCAGTGGGACCTCCAGCTCCCGAACCGGCCCTTCGTCGGGCTGGGCAACTACCGGGACCTCTTCTCCAGCGACTCGGCGATCTACGGCGACTGGTGGTCCAGCGTCCGGGCCACCGGGATCTTCACCCTCTTCGCGACCCCGCTGCTGGTGGTCGTACCGCTGGGGTTGGCCCTGCTGTTGAACCGCTCGTTCCCCGGGCGGACCTTCTTCCGGGCGGCCTTCTTCGCCCCGTACGTCCTCGGCGTCGCGGTGATCGGCCTGCTCTGGCGGTTCCTGCTCGACGCCAACCTGGGTCTGGTCAACCGGCTGCTCGGGGCGGTCGGGCTGCCCTCGGACACCCCGTGGGTGACCGACGTGCCGTGGGCGTGGGTGTCGCTGGTCGGGGTGACCGTCTGGTGGACCTGCGGCTTCAACGCGGTGATCTATCTGGCCGGGCTCCAGGACATCCCCGCCGAGCTGTACGAGGCGGCGCGGGTCGACGGCGCGAACGGCTGGGAACGGTTCCGGCACGTCACCCTGCCCGGACTGCGTCCGGTGCTGCTCTTCGTGCTGACCACGACGATCCTCGCCTCCGCGAACGTCTTCGGGCAGGCGTTCCTGATCACCCAGGGTGCGCCCGGCGAGCAGACCCGCACGGTGGTCTGGCGGATCGTCGACGAGGGGCTGCGCGACTACGACGTCGGCCGGTCGGCGGCGATGAGTGTGCTCTTCGCGCTGATGCTGGCCGTGGTCAGCGTGGTCAACTTCCGACTGTTCCGCCATCAGGAAGACTGAGGGGGCGACGATGACGAGTCTGCGTCGGGGCGCGCGTTACGCCGTCCTGCTGCTGCTGACCGCGGTCTTCGTGACCCCGCTGGTCTGGATGCTGCTCACCTCGCTGAAGACGTACGCGGACGCGCAGCAGGACCCGCCGAGCTGGCTGCCGCACCCCTTCTCCGGGTACGGCTACGACGCGATCATCAACAACACCGCCAATCCGGTGCTGCGCTGGTTCGTCAACAGCATGCTGGCGGCGAGCCTGCACACGCTCCTGGTGCTGGTCACCGCGTCGATGGCCGCGTACGCCCTGGCCCGGCTGCGGTTCCGCGGCCGGCGGCTGAGCTTCGCGCTGATCGTCGGGACGCTCTTCCTCCCGCCCACCTCGCTGATCATCCCGAACTTCGTGATCGCCGAGCGGCTGGGCTGGATCGACACCCTGACCGTGGTGGTGGTGCCCGGCGCGGCCAGCGCCTTCGGCGTGTTCTTCCTGCGCCAGTTCTTCCTCTCCATCCCGGCCGAGCTGGAGGAGGCGGCGGTGCTGGACGGCGCCAACCAGTGGGAGATCTTCGTCAAGGTGCTGCTGCCGCTGTCGAAGCCGGCCCTGGCCACCCTGGCGGTGCTGTCGTTCCTGACCAACTGGAACGACTTCCTCTGGCCGGTCTATGTGCTGTTCAGCCCGGAGCGACTGACCCTGCCGGCCGGGCTGGGCCTGCTCCAGGGCGCCTACGTCACCGACTATCCGGTGATCATGGCGGGGGCGGTGCTGGCCAGCGTGCCGGTGCTGATCCTCTTCGTGGCCGCCCAGCGGCACATCATCCAGGGCGTCTCCCGCAGCGGCCTGAAGGGATGACCGACCGGAGAACCCGGCGACGCGGCGCGGCGGCCCTGGCCGCCGCGCTGCTCGTCGCCGGTTGCGGCAGCAGCACCACCCCGTCGAGTACGCCGAAGGACGCGCAGATGTTCACCAACCCGGTGGTCCGCACCGACGCCCCCGACCCGCAGGCGATCCGGGTCGACGAGACCTGGTACCTCTTCCACACCAACGCGGGCGGCCGGAACGTCCCGGTGCTCACCTCACCGGACCTGGTCGAGTGGACCGAGGCCGGTGACGCACTGCCGGAGCTGCCGGCCTGGGCCGACTCAGGCAAGACGTGGGCACCCGAGGCGATCAAGGTGACCCCCGGCCGGTTCCTGCTCTACTACACCGTCGCCGACCGCTCCTCGGGACGGCAGTGCGTCGGGCGGGCCGTCGCCGACAAGCCGGTCGGGCCGTACCGGGACGACTCCACCGGGCCGCTGATCTGCCAGGCGGAGCTGGGCGGGTCGATCGACGCCAGCCCGTTCCGGGACACCGACGGCAGCCTCTGGCTGCTCTGGAAGAACGACGGCAACGCCGTCGGGGTGGACACCTGGCTCTGGTCGCAGCGCCTGAGCGACGACGGGCTGCGCCTGGTCGGCACGCCGACGAAGCTGCTGAAGCAGACCGAGCCGTGGGAGGGCACCCTGATCGAGGGCCCGTTCTTCCACCGACACGACGGGAAGCTGTTCCTCTTCTTCGCCGCCAACGCCTACGACAAGGACACGTACGCCGAGGGCTACGCGGTCTGCGAGGGCCCGACCGGCCCGTGCGTGAAGGCCCCGGAGAACCCGATCCTGAAGTCCAACACGGCGGCGACGGGCCCGGGCCACGCCTCGCTCGTCGAGAAGGACGGCCGCACCTGGCTGCTCTACCACGCCTGGCCCCCCGGCCAGGAGGGCAGCACCGACCCCGGCCGCCAGGCCTGGCTGGACGAGTTGGTCTGGCAGAACGGCAAGCCCGTCGTCAAGGGCCCCACGGGCACCCCCCAACCCCGCCCCTGACCCCTCCGCCGGCTTCCGAGCCCGCACTTTCACGGAAAGAGTGGCTATCCCACGGCGGATAGCCACTCTTTCCGTGAATCAGGCGCCGCGACGCGAGCGACGGGCGCGAGCCGGGCAGGGCTCGCGGGGGGCGGGAGGGGGTCAGTGGGTGGCGGGGGTGGGTTCCTCGGCGGCGGTGTGTTCGCGGCGGGCGAGGCGGTTCTTCCGGTAGCCGTAGCCGAAGTAGATGATGCCGCCGAGCACCATCCAGACCAGGAACCGGATCCAGGTCTCCACCGACAGGTTGAGCATCAGGTAGAGGCAGGCCAGCGCCGACACGATCGGCAGCACCGGGGAGAACGGCACCTTGAACGACCGCTCCAGGTCGGGCCGCTTGCGCCGCAGGATCGGCACCGCGATGGAGACCAGCACGAAGGCGCAGAGCGCACCGATGCTGACCAGGTCGGCGAGGGCGGAGAGCGGCAGGAAGCCGGCGAGCAGCGCCACGCCGACCGTCATGATCGCCGAGATCCGGTACGGGGTGCCCCAGCGCGGGTGCACCTTGGCGATGGCCGGCGGGATGAGCCCGTCGCGGGCGATGGCGAAGCCGATCCGGCCCATGGCCACCAGGTCCACCAGGATGACGCTGGTCAGGCCGGCGATGGCGGCGATGGAGACCAGGACGGCGGCCCAGCCGGCGCCGACCGCCTTGAAGGCCGAGGCGATCGGGGCGCCCTCGTCGATGTCGGTGTAGCGGACCATGCCGACCACGACCAGCGAGACGCCGATGTAGAGCACGGTCGAGACGACCAGCGTGCCGAGGATGCCCAGCGGCAGGTCGCGCCGGGGCTTCTTCGTCTCTTCGCCGAGGTTGGCCACCGCCTCGAAGCCGGTGTACGCGAAGAACACGACCGCGGCGGCGGTGAGCACGCCGGCGAAGCCGAAGACGGACGGCTCCAGCCCGAAGATCGCCTGGGTGACCGGCTGTCGGATGCCGTCCTCCCCGCCGCCGGCCGGCTCGGCCGACGGGATGAAGGGGCTGAGGTTGGCCGCCTTCACGAAGAACAGCCCGGCGACCACGATGAAGACGCAGATGGCGACCTTGACCAGGACCAGGATGTTGGTGAGCCGCGCGGACTCGCGGATGCCGACGATGCCGACCACGCCGAGGATCAGCACGATGGCGATCGCACCGACGTTGACGATGCTGCCCTCCTCGGCGAACCAGGCGCTGGGCAGGTTGAACAGCGAGGCGAGATAGCCGGACCAGCCTCGGGCGACCACCGCCGAGCCGAGCGCGAACTCCAGCAGCAGGTCCCAGCCGATGATCCAGGCGGCGATCTCGCCCATCGTCGCGTACGCGTAGGTGTAGGCACTGCCGGCGGTCGGCACGCTGGACGCCAGCTCGGCGTAGCAGAGCGCGGCGAGCAGGGCGACCACGCCGGCGATGCCGAACGAGATCACCACGCCGGGGCCGGCGTGGTTCTTGGCCTCGATACCGGTCAGCGTGAAGATGCCGGTGCCGATCACGATGCCGATCCCGAAGCCCATCAGGTCGACGGCACCGAGGCGACGACGCAGCCCCAGCTTCCCGTCGCTCCCGTCGGCCTCGCCCTGGGCGAGCACGTCCTGGATCGGTTTGGTCCGCAGCACGGACAAAGCGATCACCCCTCCCACCGTGCGACCACCACGGTGGCGGCCCGTGACCGGCCAAGCTACCCAGCAAACTCCCAGCCGAAGCATCACCGGACGTGTCGAAAGGGTCACGATCGGCGGTGTGCGCCCGGTCACCGGTCGGACGTTCGTCCCCACCTGGGCATCGATCCGCCCGGAAGTCTTGCGTGTCGCCGGGAATGGTGAAAGTTTTCTTCCGAGGGGGCAGCCGGTACGGCGAATCTTGCCAGACGCCGGGTGTCCTCCGTCACCGGACCCACCCGCCCCGGAGTCCAACGAAGGGACCGCACCGCATGAAGGCAACTCGGCTCAGAGCCGCCGGGCTGGCCGTGGCGCTGCTCGGCACGCTCGCCGCCGCCACGCCGGCCAGCGCCGCGGAGAGCGCCACGGCGACCGCCACCTCGACCACCTGCACCACCGACCCGGCCACCCCGCTGCGCCAGTTCCGCGCCATGTGGATCTCCTCGGTGGTCAACATCGACTGGCCGACCAAGGCCTCGCAGACCGCGCCGGACCGGATCGCCGCCCAGCAGGCGGAATACCTCGGCTGGCTCGACCTGGCGCAGAAGCTGCACCACAACGCCGTCGTGGTGCAGGTGCGCCCGACCGCCGACGCGTTCTGGCCGTCGCCGTACGAGCCGTGGTCGGAGTTCCTCACCGGGACCCGCGGCCAGGACCCGGGCTGGGACCCGCTGGCCTTCCTGGTCGCCGAGTCGCACAAGCGGAACCTGGAGTTCCACGCCTGGTTCAACCCGTACCGCGTCTCCATGCCGGCCCCGGGCGGTGCCGGCGCCGACCTCGCCAAGCTGGCGCCGGACCACCCGGCGCGGCAGCACCCGGACTGGGTCTTCGCGTACCCGCCGGCCGGGGTCGCCGGCAGCCGGCTCTACTACAACCCCGGCATCCCGGCCGTCCGCGAGTTCGTCCAGACCGCGATGATGGACGCGGTCCACCGGTACGACATCGACGGCGTGCACTTCGACGACTACTTCTACCCCTACCCGAGCGGGGCGTACCAGGTGCCGGACGACGCCACCTTCGCCGCGTACAACCGGGGTTTCACCGACAAGGCGGACTGGCGGCGGGACAACATCAACCTGCTGGTCCAGGAGATGGGCGCGAAGATCAAGGCGGCCAAGCCGTGGGTGAAGTTCGGGGTCAGCCCGTTCGGCATCTGGCGGAACGCCAGCGCCGACCCGAACGGCTCGGACACCACCGGCTCGCAGTCGTACGACATCATCTCCGCCGACACCCGTAAGTGGATCAAGAACGAGTGGATCGACTACGTGGTGCCGCAGCTCTACTGGTACATCGGCCAGTACCCGGCCGCCGACTACGCCCGGCTGGTGCCGTGGTGGGCCGAGCAGGTGCGCGGCACGAACGTCCAGCTCTACATCGGCCAGGCCGACTACAAGAGCGGTGAGCCGGCGTACGGGCCGTACTGGCAGAACCCGCGCGAGCTGTCCGACCACCTGACGCTCAACCGGTCGTACCCGGAGGTGCTCGGCAACGTGCACTTCTCCGCGGTGCAGGTGCGGGCGAACCGCCTCGGGGCCACCGACATCTACGCCGCCGAGCACTACTCCCGGCCGGCACTGGTGCCGACCATGTCCCAGCTGCCGTCGAAGCCGCTGCTCGCCCCGGTCGTGACCGGCGCCGAACGGCAGGACGACGGCGTACGGCTGAGCTGGCGGCAGCCGGCGGACGGCCGGGGCCCGCTCGGCACCGCCACCTCGTACGCGGTGTGGCGCTTCGACGGTGGCCACGTCGCGGACCGCTGCGACTTCGCCGACGCGACCCACCTGATCGGCACGGTCCGCGCCACCGACGGCGATACGCAGTCCTGGGTGGACACCACCGCCACGGCCGACGGCCGCTACACCTACTACCTCACCGCGCTCGACCGTGGCTGGAACGCCGGACCGCCCAGCCCGCCGCGCTTCGTGCGGTAGGGGACGGCCCGCCTCACCCGCCTGGGGAGGTTGACGACGCCCGGGACTCGCGACGAGTCCCGGGCGTCCGTCGATGTCGGGGCGGGCTGACAAGAGGACCGGTGTTTTTCAGCGGGTTTCACCAATAGTTCGCGATCGACGTTTCGGGATGCCGGGAGGGCGATCGACACTGATCGACGTCGGTGATCGCCGACCGCCCGCCGTACCGCAGACCCCCGCGGAGGAGAACCGTGTCCCGACGTCTCGTCACCAGCCTCGCCGTCGGCGCGCTCGCGCTGCTCACCACCCTCGGCCTCGCCGCACCGGCGAGCGCCGCCGTGAGCACCAGCCAGAAGCTCAGCGTGCTGTCCAGCTGGACCCAGACCAGCGCCACCAGCTACAACGCCTGGAACGCCGCCCGACTCAACCAGGGCGCCTGGTCGGCGTACGCCTTCAACTGGTCCACCGACTACTGCTCGTCCAGCCCGGACAACCCGCTCGGCTTCAAGTTCAACCTCTCCTGCTACCGGCACGACTTCGGCTACCGCAACTACAAGGCGATGGGGCAGTTCTCCGCCAACAAGGACCGCATCGACAGCTCCTTCTACGCCGACCTGAAGCGGGTCTGCGCCACCTACAGCAGCGCCGTCCAGCCGGCCTGCTACAGCCTCGCCTGGACCTACTACCAGGCGGTCCACACCTTCGGCTCGATCGCCGCCGTCCAGCAGTCCGACATCGACCGCGCCGCCCGCCTCTACCCCACCACCCCCCGCTGACCCCACCCCTCCCCCACCCCAAGCCCGTTGATCAAGAGGTTTGCGTCGGATCCGGGGCCGGATCCTGACGCAAACCTCTTGATCAACTTGGGTAAGGGGGGTCAGGCGTGGTGGGGGCGGGAGAGGGGGGCTGCGGGGGGCGCGGGAGTGATGGGGGTGGGGGTGGTGAAGCGGGGGGAGTCGAGGGCCAGGTCGGGGTGCTCCACGCCCAGGGCGAGCGCCGCCGCCTCCGCCAGGGCCAGCTCGCCGCCCTCGCCGTACGCCGTGTCGAAGGCCGCGTCGCCGAGCACCCGGCGCAGCTCCGCCTGCCGCGCCAGCCAGTACGGGCCGTAGAGACCCGGGGTGGCGCGCAGGTTCGCCCGGGTGGCCTGCGCCGCCCCGAACAGTCGGGCCGCGGTGACCGGGTCGCCGCCGAGCGCGCAGCGCACCGCGATCGCGTTCAGGGTGTCGCAGGCCCGCCCCAGATAGCCGTGGCTCATCCGGGACCGCAGCGCCACCAGCAGGTGCTCGTGCGCCGCGACCAGGTCGCCCCGGGCCAGCGCCACCATGCCGAGCAGCATGTCCACCGACCGCCGACCCCGCTCCACCGGGCGGGCCGCCTCCACCGGGCGGGCCGCGCCGAGCAGGTCGGCCGCCTCCGCCAGGGCGCCCCGCCGCCACAGCAGCTCGGCCAGGTTGTAGATGGCCAGCAGCGCGTCCGGCGTCACGTCCTGCTGCCGGGCCCAGTCGATCACCTCGCGGCAGACCCGCTCGGCCTCGGCGAACTGGCCCATGTCCACCAGCGGAGCCGCCCGGCCGGCCAGTACGCGGGCCAGCAGCCCCAGGTCACCGGCCTGCCGGGCAGCCGCCTCGGCGCGCTGCGAATAGCGCAGCTCCTCGCCGAACTCACCGTCCGCGCCGGCGTGCAACGAATGCATGTGGTACGCCGCCGCCAGCTCCGCCTCCGGGACCTCCTCCCCCGTCTCGGCGAGCCGGCCATAGAGCCGGAACAGCCAGAGCCGCCCCTCCCGGGCCAGCCCGCGCTCCCGCCACCACTGGTCCAGCCCGCCGGCCAGCAGCAGGCCCGACCGGGCACTGCCACCGGTGGCGCACCACCGCAGCGCGGCCCGCAGCTCCCCGGCGAGCGGGTCCAGCGCGTACAGGGAGAGGGTGACCGGACGACCGTCCGGGCCGAGGTGCGCGCGGTCCAGCGCGTGCCGGGACCAGGCGACGTGCCGGTTGCGGGCCTGCTGCTCCTCCCCCGCCTCCACCAGCCGTCGGGCCGCGTACGCCCGGATCGGGTCGAGCATCCGGTAGGTGCTGCCCGAGGCGTGCGGATCGGCCAGCACCATCGACTTGTCCACCAGGACCGACAGCGGGTCGAGCGGGTCCTCGTCGAGCAGCCACTGCACCGTCGGCAGGTCCACCGGGCCGGCGAAGACCGCCAGCCAGCGCAGCAGCCGCGCCGACCGCGCCCCCAACGTCCGGTACGACCAGGTGACCGTGGCCTGCATGGTGAGGTGCCGTTCGCTGGCCGACCGGAGCACCGCCCGGGACGCCGCGCTGGGCGGCGGAGTGCCCGCGGCGGCGGCCACCAGGTCGACGGTGTCCTGCTGGTTGCCCGCCCACCCCTGCTCCACCGGCGGCTCCGGGGCGGCCCGCCCGGCGTCCAGCGTGCCGAGCATGTCGTCGAGGCGTTCGGCGAGCTGCCCGGCCGAGAGCACCCGGAGCCGGGCCGCGGCCAGCTCGATGGCGAGCGGCACCCCGTCCAGCCGCCGTACCACCCGTCGCAGGTCGGCCTGCTCGGTCGGGTCGGGGGCCCGGCCGCCCCGGGCCGCCACCGTCCGGTCCAGCAGCAGCGCCACCGCGTCGCTCTCCACGCCGTCGGGGCCGGGGTCCACCGAGAGCGGGGGAATCCGCCACACCACCTCGCCGGGGAGGCCGAACGACTCCCGGCTGGTGGCGAGCACCCGGACCCCACGGCCCCCCGCCAGCAACCGGGAGATCACCTCCGCCGACGCCGCGGGCTGGGCGTCGCAGGTGTCCAGCAGCACCAGCATCCGGCGGCCCGCCGCGTACTCGACCAGGGTGTCCACCATCCGCCGGCCCGGCTCCGGGCGCAGCCCGAGCACGGCGGCGATCTCGAACGCGACCAGCCCGGGGTCGGTCACCGCGGCGATGTCGACGAACCAGACACCGTCCGGATGGGACTCCACGATGCCCGAGGCCAGTTCCACCGCCAACCGGGTCTTGCCGGCGCCGCCCGCGCCGAGCACCGTCACCAGCCGGTGCTCGTCGACCAGCCGGGCCAGCTCCGCCCGCTCGGCCTCCCGGCCGACGAACGAGGTGACCTGGGTCGGCAGGTTGTGCGCCACCGCGTCGGCCGTACGCGGCCGGGGGAACGCCCGCGCCAACCCCGGCGCGACCAGTTGGAACAGCCGCTCCCGGTCGTCGAAGCCGCGCAGCCGGTGCAGCCCGAGGTCCACCAGGGACGCGCCGGCCGGCAACGGGTCGGCGTGCTGCGCGGTACTGCCCGAGCAGAGCACCTGCCCGCCGTGCGCCGCGGCGGCCACCCGGGCCGCCCGGTGCACCTCGGGGCTGGCGTACTCGCCGTCGCGGGGCTCGGCGTAGCCGGTGTGCAGGCCCATCCGCACCCGGGGCGCGGCCTCCGGGGTGGGCCAGTCGTGACTGGTCAGCGCCCGCTGCGCGGTCAGGCAGGCGGTCAGTGCGGCGGTCGCGTCGGCGAAGGCGAGGAAGAAGGAGTCCCCCTCGGTCAGCAGCTCCGCGCCGTCCGTGGCGGCCAGCGTGTCACGCAGCAGCCGGCGATGTTCGCGTAACACCGGGCGGTAGCCCGGACCGAGCAGCTGGGCCAGCCGCGTCGAGCCCTCGATGTCGGTGAACACGAAGGTCACCCATCCGCTCGGGAGGTGGATCCGTGGCGACATGCGTGGAACCTCCGCCCCTGACGTCGGGTTCATGCTGCCCTATGGTCACGCCGTCACGCATCGTGAGAACGGCCGGGCAGATTCCGACTCAACGTGCCAGTGCGACCGACCGCCGGCAAGCCGGAGATCGACCACCGGGACGAGGGAGCAGGGCCGTTCAGCAGCCGCAGCCGCCCCCGCAGCAGCCGCCGCCGGAGGGCGCGGGCGGGCCACCCACCGGGCCGCCGCCACCTCGGCCGGTCACCGCGACGGTGGAGAGCAACTTGACCGTGTCGGCGTGCCCCTGGGGGCAGGACGCGGGGCTGCCGGCCTCGGCCATCGGCCGGTTGACCTCGAAGGTGTCGCCGCAGGCGCGGCAGCGGAACTCGTACCGGGGCATGTCCACAGCGTACGGCCGGGCCTGACGACCCGGCGAACATGGGTGATACTCGACGGGTGGTGGACGGCGAGGAGAGCGTGACACTTCGGCCCCTGCGACCGGCCGCGCCGCCCGACGGCACCGGGCCCGCCGCCGAGCCGGCCGTCCCCCGTCCCCGGTCCCGGTCCGGCAGGCGGGCCACCCCCAGCCCCGGGTCGACCGCCGCACCGGCCGCGACCGACCCGAAGACCGACGCCGACGCGAAGAGCGATGCGTGGTCCGAGGCCGATCCGAAGCCAGGGGTCAGCCCGAAAGCCGGGACCGGCGCGAAAGCCACGACCGGCCCCCGGACCGAGACCGACCCGAAGACCGGGACCGGCCCGAAAGCCGACGCCGGCCCCGAGGCCGGGACCGGCCCGAAGACCGCGACCGACGGCAGGACCGGGACCGGCGGCGGGGGCGGGACTGCGGCAGGGGCGGTGGGCGGGCGGCGCCGGCGGCTGCCGTACGCGCACGCGCTGCGGGTGCCGCCCCGGCAACTGGCCGTCACGGCCACCCGGGCCACCCGGGACTGGTCCCGTCGCCCCGGCGGTCGGGTCGCCGTCTCCGGGCTCTTCCTGCTGCTCCTCGTCGCCGGCACCGCCACGGCCGGGGTGCTGCTCGTGCCCAGGGCGGCGCCGCCGCCGGAGCCGGTGGCCGTGGACGTCACCGCCACGGTCGCCGTCAGCGGCGTACCCGAGGGTGGTGCCCTGCCCGGGACGACCGGGACGGCCCTGCCGCCGCCCGGGGCGGCGCTGCCCGGCGGCACCTTCCCGCCCGCGACCGCGCTGCCCGGCGGCGGGCGACCCACCGGACCGGTGGTCGGCCCGGCGCCGACCGGGCGGCCGGCGGACGCGCTGGCCGGCTGGGCGCAGCAGATGAGCGCGCGGACCGGCATCCCGCCGGTCGCCATGCAGGCGTACGGCTACGCCGAGCTGGTGCTGGCGCAGACGCACCGGTCCTGCCAGCTGAGCTGGACCACGCTGGCCGCGATCGGTTACGTCGAGTCCCGGCACGGCACGGCCAACGGCGCCACGCTCACGCCCGGTGGACGGGCCGAGCCGGAGATCATCGGCGACCCGCTCGACGGGCAGGGCGGCCGGTCCCGGATCCTCGACACGGACAAGGGCAAGCTCGACCGGGACACCACCTACGACCGGGCGATCGGGCCGATGCAGTTCATCCCGAGCACCTGGCAGCAGATCGGCGCGGACGCGGACAGCGACGGCCGCAGCGACCCGCACGACATCGACGACGCCGCCCTCGCCGCGGGCGACTACCTCTGTGCGGGCGGCCGGAACATGACCATCTCCGGCGACTGGTGGGGCGCCATCCTCTCCTACAACGACGTCCGCCGGTACGCCCAGGCGGTCTTCGACAAGGCCAACGAGTACGGACGGGTCAGCCGTACGTGAAGTGATCGTCCGCATACATTGGAGAACTGGACACTTCCCCCCGGCAGCCGTTGACGGCAAGCTAGACGGGTGATGGTGCGCGAGTGGGATCCCAGGACCGCGTCGTCCGCCGAGATCGCGTCGCTGCTGGACACGCTCAACGCGGTGCTGGCGGCCGATCTCCCGCAGGACCCGCCGTGGCGGGAGAGCTCCCTGCGGGAATACCTCGCCGAGGTGATGCCCGGTGAGCGGCGGATCTCCTGGGTCGCCCAGGCCGAGCCGACGGCGGACGACACCCCGGGAGCGATCCTGGGTCACGTCCACGTGCTGCTCCTCGGCGACATCGGCGTGCTGGAGGTGCTGGTCCACCCCTCGGTCCGGCGGACCGGACTGGGGCGCACGCTGGTGAAGCTCGCCGCCCGGCGGGTGTGGGACGAGGGCTTCCAGTCGATCGGCGTCGAGGTGGTCGGCGACACCCCGGCCGTGGGGTTCTACGAGGCGCTCGGCTTCACCCGGGAGTACGTGGAGACCCGCAGCGTGCTCGACCTGCGCGCGGTGGACTGGCCGGCGCTGACCGAGATGGCCGCCGGCATCGGCGCGGGCTACCACCTGGAGTTCTGCCCGGGCGGCCCGCCCGACGACCTGATCGAGGCGTACGCACGGGCCAAGGCGGAGGTGCGCGACGCCGACGACGGTGAACTGCGCCCCAGCTCCTACGATCCGGAGCGGCTCCGGGACAGCCTCGACACGCTGCACCGGCGCGGCATGAAGCCGTACATCGTGCTGGCGCTGCACGAGCAGAGCGGCGAGGTGGCCGGGCTGACCGAGGTGGTGGTGCCGGCGCAGCACCCCACCCGCGCCGACCAGTACGACACGATCGTGGTGCAGGACCACCGGGGCTACGGCATCGACCGGGCGATCAAGGCACGGATGCTGCTGGAGCTGCGCTCGGCGGAGCCCGAGCTGGCCGAGGTGCAGACCTGGAACGCCCAGGAGAACGAGGCGATGCTCAAGGTGAACGCCGAGTTGGGCTACCGCCCCGACCGCGACTGGTGCGAATACGGCGTCGACGTGGCCGAGCTGGTGCACCGCCTGGACGCCACCCGTTGACGGTTGTTCACCGAACGGCCTGCTCGGGGGATGGACGCCGGACATGACCGCCCCTTAACGTGCGTTAGTTCACGTCCACCCATCGTGGAGGCTTCATGCGCCCGCGCCGCACATTCGCCGCGCTCGCGACCACCGCCGCCGTCACCGTCACGGCAATCGGCGTCGCACCCCCCGCGGCCAGCGCCGCGCCCACCGACCTGTTCATCTCCGAATACGTGGAGGGCTCGTCCAACAACAAGGCGATCGAGCTCTTCAACGGCACCGGCGCGCCGGTCGACCTGGCCGCCGGCGGGTACTCGCTCCAGCTCTTCTTCAACGGCTCCACCACGGCGACGAACATCGCGCTGAACGGCACCGTCGCCGCCGGTGACGTCTTCGTCCTCGCCGCCGCCACGGCGGCCCCGGCGATCCTCGCCCAGGCCGACCAGACGTACGCCTCGTCGCTGTTCAACGGCGACGACGCGATCGTGCTGCGTAAGGGCAGCACGGTGCTGGACTCGCTCGGCCAGGTCGGCGTCGACCCGGGCACCGAGTGGGGCACCGGGCTCACCAGCACCGCCGACAACACCCTGCGCCGGCTGCCGTCGGTCACCTCCGGCGACACCGACCCGTCGGACGCCTTCGACCCGGCCGTCCAGTGGGCCGGGTTCGCCACCGACACCTTCGACGGGCTGGGCAGCCACTCCGTCGACGGCGGCGGTGGACCGGTCGACCAGCCGGCCACGCTGACCTGCGGTGGCGCGCTCACCGTCGAGGCGGGCGGCACGGCCACCCGCGACGTCACCGCCACCGACGCGGACGACACGATCACCGACCTGGCGGTCGCCGTCAGCCCGACGCCGGCGTCCGGCTCGATCAGCCGTACCGCGTTCACCGCGGCCACCGGGGTCGGTGGCACCGCCACGGCCACCCTCACCGCCACCGGCCTCCCGGCCGGCTCGTACGCGGTGACCGTCACCTCGACCGACGCCGACGGCGGCACCGCGACCTGCACGGTCACCGTGCAGGCCACGGCCGTGCTGTCGGTGGGCGAGGTGCAGGGCCCGACCGGCGACGACGAGAACGGCCGCACCGACCGCTCGCCGTTCGCCCCGGCCAGCGGCAACGGCACCAGCTCCGCCCTCTACGACGTGCGCGGCGTGATCACCCAGAAGTCGCTGACCCGCACCTCCGCCGGGGCCGCCCAGTACGGCTTCTATCTGCAGAGCCGCAAGGGCACCGAGGACGGCAACCCGCTCAGCTCGGACGGCATCTTCGTCTTCACCGGCTCGTTCACCACGCTGATCGGCGGCTACGCGCCGACCGTCGGCGACGAGGTGGTGCTGCGCGGCCGGGTGTCGGAGTACTTCAACCAGACCCAGCTCTCCAGCGCCTCGCTGGTGCGCAAGCTCGACTCCGGGTTGGACGTCGACACGGCCCTCCAGGTCGACGACGCGACGCCGCCGGCCGACGCGACCGGCGCGGACCTGTTCTGGGAGCGGCACGAGGGCGCCCGGCTGCGGGTCCGCTCGGGCAGCGGGGTCTCCGCCCCGCGGCACATCTTCGCCTCCACCCTCGACTCCGAGATCTACGTGGTGGACCGCGAGGACCCGATCATGAAGCGGACCGACCCGTACGCCCGCCGGGTGTTCCGGGACGCCCACCCGCTGGACGACATCCCCGGTCAGCTCTTCGACAACGGCAACAACCAGCGCATCCTGCTCGGCGCGGGCGGCGTGAAGGCGACCGCCGGTGACTCGACCGCGCTGCTGCCGGAGGCCCGCACCTACGACACGCTGACCGAGGACGCCTACGGCGCCATCTCGTACGCGTTCAGCAAGTACAGCGTGCAGCCGGAGCAGCTGACGCTGACCGGTGGCGCGGACCCGTACGCGAACAACCCGCCGCAGCCGGCGAAGCGCGACACCGAGGTCGCGGTCGCGACCTACAACCTGGAGAACCTGTACGACTACCGGGACGACCCGTTCGACGGCTGCGACTTCGCCGGCAACACGGGCTGCACCGGGGTCAACCCGCCGTTCGACTACGTGCCGGCCAGCGAGGCCGAGTACACCGCGCGACTGGGCGTCGAGGCGCGGCAGATCATCAACGCCCTGCAGAGCCCCGACCTGGTGATGGTGCAGGAGGCCGAGGACCAGGACATCTGCTCGGTCGCCGACGGCAAGCTGGTCTGCGGCGACACCAACGACGCCGACGGCGCGCCGGACACCATCCAGGAGCTGGCGCTCACCATCGCGGCGAACGGCGGCCCCGCCTACGCCGCCGCGTACGACCGGACCGGCGCGGACGCCCGGGGCATCACCTCGGCGTTCCTCTACCGCACGGACCGGCTGACGCTGGCCGAGGCGACCGCCACCGACCCGCTGCTGGGCACCGCTCCGACGGTGGACTACCGCTCGGCGGGCCTGCCGGCCAACGCCGACGTGCAGAACCCCAAGGCGCTCAACGCGGTGCTCCCGGCCGACGTGGACCGTTCCACCGGTGTGGACGGCGCGAACGTCTACACCCGGGCCCCGCAGCTCGCCAAGTTCACCGTGGCGGCGGCACCGGGCTCGACCGAGCACTACACGCTCTGGGCGTTGAGCAACCACTACTCGTCCGGGCCGGACGCCCGGGTCGGGCAGCGCCGAGAGCAGGCCGCGTACGGCGCCGCGCTGGTCAAGGCCATCGAGGCGAGCGACGCGAACGCCCGGGTCATCTACGGCGGTGACCTGAACGTCTACCCGCGTCCGGACGACCCGATCGCCACCGAGGCGAACCCGACCCCGTCGGACCAGCTCGGTCCGCTGTACCGGGCCGGGATGCACAACCTCTGGGACGGCCTGGCGGCGGACGTGCCGGCGGCGGCGTACTCGTACACCTTCAGTGGGCAGGCGCAGACGCTGGACAACCTCTTCGTCAACGACAAGCTCCACGACGACCTGGTGCAGATCCGGTCGGCGCACATCAACGCCGACTACCCGACGGACACCGAGGGCCTCGGTGACCGGGGTGCCAGCGACCACGACCCGCAGGTGGCCCGGTTCCGTTCCCGGGCGTCGCTGAGCGTCGCGGACGCCGCGGTGGCCGAGGGGAACAAGGGCGACACCGCCCTGAACTTCACGGTGACCGTGTCCCGGCCACTGTCGGAGTCGGCGCTGATCTGCGCCGTCACCTACGGCACCACCGCGCAGCCGGGTTCAGACTACGAGCCGTACGTCGGCTGCCGCACCCTGGCGGCCGGGCAGACGTCGCTCACCTTCCCGGTGGCCGTCCACGGTGACAAGAAGGTCGAGCCGAACGAGCAGCTCAAGCTGCTCGTGACCGGCGTGCCGGGCCTCCGGGTGGTCGACGGCGTGGCCGTCGGCACCATCACCAACGACGACTGACGATCCGTCCGCGAAGCGGCCCGTCGTCCGGCTCACCAGCCGGGCGGCGGGCCGATTTCGTGTACGCCCCGTCGGGGCCGGGGCGGTCGCGGCGCGCCCCGGTACTTCGCCACCCGCACCTCCCACTGGCTACGCCGGCGTAGCGCGTCCCGGACCTCCCGGTCGCGGTAGAACGTCTCGGGTGGCCGGGCCAGGCCGTACCGGTCGGCCCACCACTCCCCCGGCTCGGGATCGGTGACGATGTCCAGGTGGGACGGATACCGACGCTCGGCGCCGTCCCGCAGGTCGGCCCGATCCCGCATGGGTTTGAGCACCCGCCCCGAGTCGTCGACCACGACGAGCCGGAAGCCGACCACGCCGATGATCCGGCGTAGCACGGCGATGCTCGGCGTCAACGTGCCCGCCTCGATCCGTCCGACGGTGGTCGCGTGCACGCCGGCGAACCGGGCCAGTTCCCGCTGACTCGCGTCGGCCCGGCGGCGCACCGCGCGGACGATCCCGGCGACGGGCCACGGGGTGTCGAGGGGTTCGGTGAGCAGTGCCGGCGAGTCACGCGGGGCGTCCACCGCCGTCCCGCCCCCGCTCGAGGCCGCCCCGGCCAGTTGCACCGGCAGTTCTGCGGGCTCCGGCAGCTCAGGCAGCTCCCTTGGCTCCGGCCGTCCTGGCCTCTCGGACTCGGTCACACCCGCAAGCCTCACGGTCGACGGCTCCCGGGACAACCTCGACCGCGCCGCCTGTGGACAACCCGATCCGGGCTGTGGATAACCCGCAGCCCGTCCCGCCGATCACCTCTCCGCCGAGCCGCCCCAAGCCCGCCTCCGAGCACTTCCGCCATCACGCAAAGCGAAAATCACTGTCCGCTATGGGCTGGGATCAGCACCGACCATCGAACAGTCAGCTATACGGACAAGAACGACTAAATTTCCCCACCGGTCGCCCTCCGACCCCCTTCCCTCCCGGCCCTTTGCTCTGCAGCCGCATACGCAGCAGTGACGGTAAGTGGCTGCTGCGTACATGGCTGCAGAGCAAAGGGAACCGGGCAGTGGGGGGAAGGCGTGGGGTTACATCACGGAGAGCGACAGCCTGCGCAGGCGTAGGGCGATATCCGTCAGGGCGGCAAAGGGCTCTTGCCCATGAAGCGACGCGGGCCGCTCCAGGCGACGTCTGAGGCGGTCACGCAGGCGAAACCGGGAACAAGGAGGCGCCGGAGCGCCCGCTCAGTAACGCTGGCGGAGCAGCCCGGCGGCCTCGACGGCCCAGTAGGTGAGGATGATCTGTGCGCCGGCCCGCCGGATCGAGGTGAGCGTCTCCAGCATCACCTGCTGCCGATCGATCCAACCGTTCGCGGCAGCCGCCTCGACCATCGCGTACTCGCCGGAGACCTGGTAGGCGGCGACCGGGACGTCCACGGCGGCCCGGACCGCCGCGACCACGTCGAGGTAGGGCAGGGCCGGCTTGACCATCACCATGTCGGCACCCTCCGCGACGTCCAACTCGACCTCGCGCAGCGACTCCCGCAGGTTCGCCGGGTCCTGCTGGTAGCTGCGCCGGTCCCCCTCCAGGCACGACTCCACCGCGTCCCGGAACGGGCCGAAGAAGGCGGAGGCGTACTTCGCCGCGTACGCCAGCACGGCGACGTCCTGGTGCCCGGCGGCGTCCAGGGCCCGGCGGACCACGCCCACCTGGCCGTCCATCATCCCGGAGGGCCCGACCACGCCGACCCCGGCGTCCGCCTGGGCCACCGCCATCTCGGCGTACGCCTCCAGCGTGGCGTCGTTGTCGACACCGCCGTCGGGGGTGAGCAGGCCGCAGTGCCCGTGCGAGGTGAACTCGTCCAGGCAGAGGTCGCTCATCACCACGGTGGCGTCGCCGACCTCGGCCACCACGTCGCGGATGGCCACGTTGAGGATGCCGTCCGGGTCGATGCCACCCGAGCCGCGCTCGTCCCGCGACGCCGGCACCCCGAAGAGCATGATCCCGCCGACGCCGGCCTGGACCGCCTCCACGGCGGCCTTGCGGAGCGAGTCCCGGGAGTGCTGGAGCACCCCCGGGAGCGACGCGATGGCCCGGGGCTCGGTCAGCCCCTCCTTGACGAACATCGGCACGACCAGTTCGGCCGGGTCGACGCGGGTCTCGGAGACCAGCCGCCGCATGGCCGGGTTACGGCGCAGCCGGCGGGGCCGGATCTCGGGGTACGGCATGACGGGCCTCCCGGAACGCTCAGCGGAAGCGGAGGGCGGTCGGCCCCTGCACCTTCGAGCCGCGACGCTGCTTCGCCGGCATGGCGGCGAGCTTCTCGCGCAGCTCGACGGCGTAGGCGGCCAGCGCCTCCACCAGGTCGGGCACCGAGGCGTGCTGAGGCTGGACGTCGACCCGCAGGCCGAACTCCGTCGCGGTCTCGGCCGTCTTGGGCCCGATCACTGCAACCACGGTACGGGCGTGCGGCTTCCCCGCGATACCGACCAGATTGCGCACTGTCGAGGAGGACGTGAAGAGCACCGCGTCGAACCCGCCCGACTTGATCGCGTCGCGGATCTCGGCGGGCGGCGGAGCGGCCCGGACGGTCCGGTACGCGGTCACGTCGTCGACCTCCCAGCCCCGCTCGGTGAGCCCGGCGGCGAGGGTCTCGGTGGCGATGTCGGCGCGCGGCAGCAGCACCCGGCCCACCGGGTCGAGGATCTCGTCGTGCGGCGAGAACTCGGCCAGCAGCCCCTCGGACGACTGCTCCCCGGAGGGGACCAGCTCCGGCTGGATGCCGAAGGCGCGTACCGCGTCGGCGGTCGCCTCACCGATGCAGGCGATCTTGACGCCGCCGAAGTGCCGGGCGTCCAGGCCGTGCTCGGCGAACTTCTCCCAGACCGCACGGACCGCGTTCACCGAGGTGAAGATCACCCAGGCGTACCGGCCGTCGACCAGGCCCTTGACCGCCCGCTCCATCTGGGCGGGGGTACGCGGCGGCTCGACCGCGATGGTCGGCACCTCGCACGGGATCGCCCCGTACGCCCGCAGTCGGGCGCTCATCGCCCCGGCCTGCTCCTTGGTGCGCGGGACGAGCACCTTCCAGCCGTACAGCGGGCGGTTCTCCCACCAGCTCAGCTTGTCGCGCTGGCCGACGCCCTCGCCCACGGTCAGCACCACCCGGCCGGTGAAGCCGAGCGCCGCCGCGACGAACGAGTCGACGGTCGACGTGGTGGTGTACTGCGTCTCGCCGGTGCCGTCGCCGGTCACCCCGACGCCGGTCGTGCCCTCCACCCCGGCGGCCAGCAGGCCGTCCCGGATGGCGGCCAGGTCGCCGGCGTCCACGGCCAGGGCGAGCGAGCCCCGGCCGACGGCGGCGGCCAGCGCGTCGAAGTCCAGCGTGCTGACGTCCTCGACGTCGGCGGCGGTGCGTACGCCCGGCAGCGGCACACCGGCGTAGGTGGCCACGCCCTCGGCCTGGCCGACGCCCGGGACCACCTCGAAGTGCGCGGCGGTACGCGCCACCGCCTGCACCTCCTTGACCACGGAGTCGTGCCCGAACGGGTCACCGGCGACCAGGTGCACCGCGTTCAGCCCGGAGCGGGCCGCGGAGATCAGCACCTTCGCCACGTCCCCCGGCACGCCCTCGGCCGGGCTGAACTGGGCGTCGGACCTGGCCTGGGCGCGGACGGCGTCGAGCAGCGACTCGGGGACTCCCCGGTCGTACACCACCTGGTCGGCGTCGACCAGGGCGTCGTGCGCCCGGCGGGTCAGCAGGCCCGGGTCGCCGGGTCCGGCCCCGACGAACGCGATGCGGCCTACGGGCTTACGGGTGCGGGTCATTCTGTGCTCCCAAATTGCTGGGTCCCCGGGCCGGCGTGTCCTTCTTGGCCGAGGATCGAGTCGGCGCCGAGTTCGAGGAGTTCGGCGGCGAGTGCCTTGCCGATCTCCGCCGCGTCGGCGGGCGTTCCGGTGCGGGACAGCCGGAGGTCACGGGTACCGTCCGGGCTGATCACCGCCCCGCGCAGGTAGATCTCGTCACCGGTCTCGCCCTCGGCGAGCTCGGCGTAGGCGGCGACGGGTGCGGAGCACCCGGCCTCCAGGGTGGCCAGCAGCGCCCGTTCCGCGGTGACCGCGGCGCGGGACGGTGCGTGGTCGAGCACCGCGAGCAGCTCGACCAGGTCCGGGTTGTCGCTCCGGCACTCCACGGCCAGCGCACCCTGGGCGGGTGCGGGCAGCATCAGCATCGGATCGAGCGTCTCGGTGATCACGTCGGTCCGACCGAGCCGGGCCAGCCCGGCCCGGGCCAGCACGACCGCGTCGAGGTCGGCGTCCGGGCCGAGCACCCGACCGAGCCGGGTGTCGACGTTGCCCCGGATCGGGGTGACCTCCAGCTGCAGGCCGAGCGCGTGCAGCTGGGCGATCCGGCGCAGCGCGCCGGTGCCGACCAGCGCGCCGGGCGGCAGCTCGGCGAGCGTACGGCCGCCCTTGGCGATCAGCGCGTCCCGCGGGTCCTGCCGCGGCGGGACCGCCGCGATGTGCAGCCCGGGGGCGTCCGCCGTCGGCAGGTCCTTGTACGAGTGCACGGCCAGGTCGATGGTGCCGGCGGTCAGCGCGTCCCGCAGGGCGGAGACGAAGACGCCGACGCCGAGTCGGTGCACCGGGGCGGAGGAGCGGTCCCCGGCGGTCACCACCTCGACCAGTTCGACCGCGCGGCCGGTGGCTGCGGTGAGCGCCTCGGCGATCTGGCCGGACTGGGCCATCGCCAGGGCGCTGCCCCGCGTGCCGAGGCGCAGGGGGGCGGTCATCGCGCACCTCCGGTGGACGGGACGTCGGCGGCCTCGAAGGACGACCGGCCGTCGGTGGCGGTGCCGGACGGGAGGGTGCCGTCGACGCCGGTGTCGGCCGGGTCCGGCGTCGCCTCGACGACGTCGGGCACGGTGTCGACCGGGGAGGTCTGTGGCACCTCCAGGTCGAACAGCTCGCGCAGCAGGGCCGCGTACTGGTCGCCACCCGGTTCGGCGGCGAGCTGCCGGACCCGCACGGTGGGCTGGTGCAGCAGCCGCTGCACCACCCGGTGCACCGTCCGGGCCACCTCGGCGCGCTGGTCGTCGGTGAAGTCGGGGCGACGCTGGACCAGCCGGCGCAGCTCGGCGGTGACCACGTCGTCGGCGCGTCCGCGCAGGGCGGCCACGGTCGGCGCCACGTCGGCGCCACGCAGCCAGGACAGGAACGCCTCGACCTCGACGGTGACGATCCGGGTCACCTCGGCGGCGTCGGCGGCGGCCGGCCCGTCGGCGAGGACGGCGGCCATCCGGTCGATGTCGATCACCTCGACGCCGGCCAGCCCGGCCACGCCCTCCTCGACGTCGCGCGGAACGGCGAGGTCGAGCAGGACCAGCGGACCGCGGTCGGCGTCCCGGCCGGCCAGCGCCCGGGTCACCACGTCCCGGGTGAGGACGGGTTCGGTGGCGGCGGTGGCGGCCACCACGATGTCCACGGCGGAGAGGGCGCTGACCAGTTCGGTCATCGGGACGGCGCTGGCGCCGTACGACTCGGCCAGCCGGACCGCGCGGTCGGCGCCGCGGTTGGTCACGGTGAGCGGCCCGGCACCCAGCCGGGACAGCGTCGCCACGCCCAGCGAGCCCATCGCACCGGCCCCGACCACCATGGCGGGCCGACCGGAGAGGTCACCGTCGAGGAGGTCGGCCGCCAGGTCGAGGGCGGCGGTGACCACGCTCTGACCGGCCCGGTCGATGTTGGTCTCGGCGTGCGCGCGCTTGCCCACCCGCAGCGCCTGCTGCATCAGCTCGTGCAGCAGCCGGCCGGCGGAGTCGGCGCCGCTGGCCCAGTGGTAGGCGTCACGGAGCTGACCGAGGATCTGCGCCTCGCCGACGACCATCGAGTCCAGCCCGGCGGCGACCCGGAAGACGTGGTCGACGGCGGCGGAGTCGTAGTGCACGTAGAGGTGGTTGGCGAGCGCCGCGGGCGGCGCGCCGGCCTGCTCGGCCAGGACCGCGCAGATGTCACCGAGGCCGCCGTGGAAGCCGGTGACCGCGGCGTAGACCTCCACCCGGTTGCAGGTGGAGACGAGGACGGCCTCGCTGACGTACGGCTGGGCGACCAGCCGGTCCAGGGTGCGGGTGAGTTCGGCGGGGGCGACCGCCAGCTGCTCCAGGGTGGCGACCGGAGCGGTGCGGTAGGACGCGCCGACGACGAGCAGTTTCACGTGCCGATCGCCTCCTGGGTGTCGGTGGCCGCGAGTCCGCCGGGCAGTGCGGCCAGGGCGGTCCCGGCGGTGGCGGGGAGCGCGGTCAGCGACGCCTTGCGGTGCTCGTGGAAGGACAGGATCTGCAGCTCGATCGCGAGGTCGACCTTGCGCACGTCGACCCCCTCCGGGACCGAGAGTACGCACGGCGCGAAGTTGAGGATGCTCGTGACGCCGACGGAGACGAGCTGGTCGGCCACCGCCTGGGCGGCCCGGGCCGGGGTGGCGATCACGCCGATCGAGATCGACTCCTCGACGGCGACCTGCGGAAGCTCGTCGACATGGCGTACGACCAGGCCGTTTATCTCCTCGCCGACCCGCGAGGGGTCCGCGTCCAGGAGCGCGGCGATCCGGAAGCCCCGGCTGGCGAAGCCGTCGTAGCCGGCCAGGGCGTGACCGAGATTACCCACGCCGACCAGGGCGACGGCCCGGCACTGGGTGAGCCCGAGCACCGAGGAGATCTGCTCGACCAGCAGGGCCACGTCGTAGCCGACGCCCCGGGTGCCGTACGAGCCGAGGTGGGAGAGGTCCTTGCGGAGCTTCGCCGAGTTCACCCCGGCGGCGTTGGCCAGATGATCGCTGGACACCGTTTCGTGGCCGGTGTCGGCGAGATTGTGCAGGGCACGGAGGTATTCCGGGAGCCGCGCGACGGTCGCCTCGGGCAGGTCCGGGAGCGCCGGTACGGCACCGGCACGGCCGGGCGCGCCTGGGTGACGGTGCTGACTCATGAGACTCCGTGCGGTGCGATCCTCGACCAGCGTCGGCGGCCGGTCGTTTCGGGACTCCCGCTGGCGACCGTTGTTGCCGGCTGTGCTAGCAGGGCGCGTCGAAACTACAGAGTAGGCGCTTGTGAAGACGTGCACAAATCGCGATCTTGCTCTCTCGCGACGCGCCTCCACCTGCCCCTCCATTCCACAAGATCGATCTGACGCGCTCCGTCGGCGCCGCCCGGCGATTATTGCTCAATCCCGACTTCTCTGACCAATCGCGCGCGGGCCGTCGCGCTGAGTCACCGTCTATCTGGGGCGAGCCTCACTCCGCCGGGCCGCCCGGTAGGGACAACCCCACCCCCGACAGGCCGGCGTACGGGATGGGTCCCGCGCCCGGCCGCCCATAGCCTCGACGACATGACCGCCCTTCCCCTGACCAGCGTGCCGGCACCCGTTCGCGGCGTCACCCGACAACTCCTGCGCGACTCGCAGTACGTGCTGCTCGGCCTCCCCCTGGCTGTCGCCGGCTTCGTGGTCGTGGTGGCGGGGATCTCACTCAGCGCCGGGCTCCTGGTGACCGTGCTCGGCCTGCCGGTCCTCGCCGGCACCCTCTACGCCGCCCGGGGACTCGCCGACCTCGAACGGCTGCGGCTGCCCGCCGTGCTGCGCCAGCCCCGGGTCCGCCCCGCGTACCGGACGCCCGAGCCGGGCGCGAAGGCGTGGCGGCGGATATTCCTGCCGATGCGCGACGCGCAGTCCTGGCTCGACCTGGTGCACGGCCTGTTCAAGCTGGTGCTCGCCATCCCGACCTTCGTGCTGACCGTGGTCTGGTGGGCGCTCGCCGTCGCCGGCACGCTCTACCCGGCGTACGACTGGGCCATCCCCCGCGGCCCGGACGACCAGGACCTCAGCCAACTGCTCGGAATGGGCGACGGGGCCGTCGCACGGATCGCGGTGAACACCGCCATCGGGCTGTTCTGCCTGTTCACCCTGCCCCTGCTGGTACGCGCCTGCGCCCTGCTCCAGGCCGGTTTCGCCCGGTCGCTGCTGACCGGGGTGGCCGAGATGCGCAACCGGATCACCACCCTGGAGGAGCAGAAGCGGGCCGCCGTCTCCGCCGAGGCCACCGCCCTGCGCCGGCTGGAACGGGACATCCACGACGGCCCGCAGCAGCGCCTGGTCCGGCTCGCCATGGACCTGAGCCGGGCCCGGCAGCAGCTCGCCGCCGACCCGGAGGCGGCCCGCCGCACCCTGGACGAGGCCGTCACGCAGACCCGGGACACCCTCGGCGAGCTGCGCGCCCTGTCCCGGGGCATCGCCCCGCCGATCCTGGTGGACCGGGGCCTGCCCAGTGCCCTGGCCGCCCTCGCCGGCCGCGCGCTGGTGCCGACCGAACTGGCCGTCGACCCCGACCTCGGCACGGCCGGGGGACGGCTCGACCCGGCGGTGGAGAACACGGCGTACTTCGTGGTGGCGGAGGCGCTGACCAACGTGGCGAAGCACAGCGGGGCCGCCGCGTGCCGGGTCACGGTCACCCGCGCCGCCGACCGGCTGGTGATCAGCGTCGTCGATGACGGCGTGGGTGGCGCACACCCGGCCAAGGGGCACGGCCTCGCCGGCATCGCCGACCGGGTCCGGGCCACCGACGGCACCCTGGAGGTGGTCAGCCCGGCCGGCGGCCCCACGGAGATCCGCGCCGACCTCCCCGGCTGACGACCCCGGTCGGCGCAGCGGGCGCGACCGAGCCGGACGGCACAGCCGGCGCGGGGACGGCCTGCCGGGCCGTGGAGAGCGGGCCGACGTGATAGACACCTGACCCATGCGGGTGGTGATCGCGGACGACGCCGTACTGCTCCGGGAGGGGCTGTCCCGGCTGCTGACCGAGTCGGGGCACCAGGTGGTGGCCGCCGTCGGCGACGGTGACGCCCTCGTGGAGGCGGTGGTGGCGCACCGGCCGGACGTGTCCGTGGTGGACGTCCGCATGCCACCGTCGCACACCGACGAGGGGTTGCGCGCGGCCGTCGAGGCCCGCCGGCTGGTGCCGCGTACGCCGGTCCTGGTGCTCTCCCAGTACGTCGAGGTGTCGTACGCCGACGACCTGCTGGCGACCACCGGCGGGGCCGGCGGCGGCGGGATCGGCTACCTGCTCAAGGACCGGGTGGCCGCGATCGACGAGTTCCTGGACGCGCTGGCCCGGGTGGCCGCCGGCGGCACGGTGCTCGACCCGGAGGTGGTCGGTCAGCTGCTGGTCCGCCGCCGCCGGGACGACCCGCTGCGGGAGCTGACCCCGCGCGAACGCGAGGTTCTGGCGCTGATGGCCGAGGGCCACTCCAACACCGCCATCGCCCGGATCCTGGTGGTCAGCGACGGCGCGGTGGAGAAGCACGTCCGCAACATCTTCACCAAGCTCGCCCTCCCACCCGACGCCGACCAACACCGCCGAGTCCGAGCCGTCCTCACCTACCTCCGCCCCTGACCCCCTCCCACCCCACCCCACCCACCCCGTCCCGTTGATCATGAAGTTTGCGTCAGGAACGCCGCTCACTCAGACGCAAACTTCATGATCAACCTGACTGGCGGCGCGCCGGGCCAGGCCCGGGCAGGGGGGGTGGGCGCGGGTCAGGTCCGGCGTGGGGGGCGGGGTCAGGGGAGGGTGGTGGCGAGGGTTACGGCGTGGGTGAGGGTGTCGGCGGTGGGGTGGCCGGAGTTGCGCAGGCGGGTGGGGTCGGAGAGACCACCGGTGTAGAGGACGCAGCGCGCGCCGACCGATCCGGCGGCGTCCGCGTCGTCGAGCGAGTCGCCGATCAGCACCACCTGGTCGCCGTCGAGACCCAGCTCGGCGAGGTGCTTCTCCAGCCACTGCGCCTTGAAGCCGCCACCCACCGTCGCCCGCAGCCCGTCGACCCGGGCGAAGTGGTCGGTCAGACCGTAGGTGTGCACCGTCGGCACCAGCTCGTCGTGGAACCACATGGACAGCAGCGACTGGCTGCCCGGCCAGGCCGCGATGGCGGTGGTCGCGTCGGCGGCCAGCGCGCAGCTGGTCAACCCGGCCCGGTACGCGTCGTGGAAGATCCGGTCCAACCGCTCGAACGCCTCGTCGTCGACCGCCCGGCCCAGCATCTCCGCGTAGTAGTCGGCGATCGGGCGGCGGAACCTCGCCCGGTGCTCGTCGGCGCTCACCGCCGGCCCACCGGCGCTGGCGAAGGCCACGTTGGTGGCCTCGACCACCAGGCTGAGGTCGTCGAGCAGGGTGCCGTTCCAGTCCCACACCAGGTGGTGCCGCGCAGGGGTCATCGCAGCACCATAATCCAGCCCGTCGAGCCCGCCGGAGGCCAGCCCGTCGGAGCGGACGGACGCCGGCCCGCCGGAGGCCGGCGTGCCGGAGGTCGGCCCGTCGGAGGCGGACGGCGGTCGGGTCAGAGCTGCGGGGTGGTCAGGTCGCGCAGCAGCCGCTCCTCCTCCACCCGCCAGTAGCCGTGCTCCTTGCCGTCGAGCAGCACCACCGGCAGTCGGTCGCCGTACTCCCGCTCCAGCTCGATGTCGCCGGTGACGTCCTTCTCGATCCACCGGTCACCGGTGACCGCCACCACCCGGTCGAGGGCCGTCTTCGCGTCCTCGCAGAGGTGGCAGCCCGGGCGGGTGATCAGGGCGAGCCGGGCGTCACTGGACATCGGAAACCTCCGTGCGGGTGTCGGTCGGCGCCGCGGGTGCCGGCACCGGGGGCGCCGACGGGCGGAGCTGGGTCTTGCGTACCTTGCCGATCGCCGAGTGCGGCAGCTCGTCGACGAACTCGACCCCGGTCGGGCACTTGAACCGGGCCAGGTTCCGGGCGGAGTGGGCCAGCAGCTCCTCCCCCGTCACCGTGGCCCCCGGCGCCCGCACCACGTACGCCCGGACAGTCTCCCCGGTCCGCGCGTGCGGCACACCCAGGACCGCGGACTCGGCCACCCCCGGGTGCGCCTCGAGCACCAGCTCGACCTCGTGCGGATAGACGTTGAAGCCGTTCACCAGGATCAGCTCGCCGAGCCGGTCGACCAGGAAGAGGTCCCCGTCGTCGTCGGCGTACGCCACGTCGCCGGTCGCCCACCAGCCGGCGGCGTCCGGGCCGTCCCGACCGTCCGGCCAGTAGCCGGTGAAGAGGTTCGCCCCCCGGACCACGATCTCGCCGGGGTCGGTGCCCGCGTCGGCGTCGGAGAGGTCCAGCTCGTCGGGGTCCTCCTCGGGCACCGGCGCGCCGTCGCGCCACAGGTCCACCCCGTCGGGGCCGACCAGGCGCAGCTCCACCCCGGGCAGCGGCCGGCCGATCGAGCCCGCCTTCGGGGCGCCGCCGGTCAGGGTGGAGGTGAGCACCGGTGCGGTCTCGGTGAGGCCGTACCCGACGTGCACGGGACGGCCGGTGAGCTGCGCGAACCGCGCCGCGGTGGCCGGCGGGAGCGGCGCCGCGCCGCAGACCGCGACCCGGACCGAGCTGGTCGCGGCGGCCAGCTCGGCGCCGGCGTCCGCCCAGGCCAGGAACATCGACGGTACGCCGACCAGCACGCTGACCCGGTGCCGGGCGATGTCGGCGAGTGCCCCGCCCGCCCCGGGCTCGTCGACCAGCACCCCGGTCGCGCCGTGGTGGACGACCGCGCCCAGCCCCGAGTTCAGCCCGTACGCGTGGAAGAGCGGCAGGGCCAGCAGCACGGTGTCGTCGGGCCCGACCACCGGCGGGTCGATCCGGGCGACCTGCTCGTGGTTGGCGGCCAGGGCGCGGTGCGGGAGCATCGCGCCCTTGGGTCGGCCCTCGGTGCCGGAGGTGTAGAGGAGGACGGCGAGATCCTCCCCGCCGCGGCGGGGGAAGGTGACCGCCCCGGCGACGTCGGTCACCGGCGGGGCGGTGTGCACGGCGGTCAGCGCGGGCAGCTCGGCGGCGAGGGCGGCGACCCGGTCCCGCACCTCCTCGGCGCAGATCAGCACGCCGGCGCCGGAGTCGGCGAGGACGTGCCTCAGCTCCCGCCCGGTGTAGCCCGGGTTGACCGGCACCGCGACCAGCCCGGCCCGCAGCACGGCGAGGTAGCTGACCACGAAGTCCGGCGTGTTGCCGAGGGCGAGGGCGACCCGGGGCGGGTGCCGGTCGGCCGGCCCCGCGCCCGGCACGGTGGCGGCGAGGGCCCGGGCGGTGGTGGTCACCGCGGCGTCCAGTTCGGACCAGGTGAGGGTCCGGTCCCGCCAGTGCAGCGCGGGGCGGTCGCCGTGGGCGACGGCCGCCCGGCGGAGCCGGTCGGCGAGGTTCGGCGCGGAGCTGTCGGCTGCGTCCTGCACGGTCGCTGAGTCTGGCACAGCGGCCCGCGCCCGGCCATGCCCGTACGCCGAATGGGGGTGACGGTGACCCCGGTCCCGCCGGGAGGACCGGCGTGCGGGCGGCACCGGTCGCCCGGCGACCCGGGTACGGGTGCCGGCGAGGCCGCCCCGCCGCGACACGCCGACGGGCCCCGGCAACCGCTCCGACCAGGACTTTCCACTCCGGACCAGCCCACAGCGACAAAGTCAACCGCACACGACGGACAACCGGTCCGCCATTTGTGCGACGGGGAGGGAAATACTTCCGCCCTGTGTAACGGACTTGCCACGCGCGGGTGACGTTGGCCCTATCATCACTCGGGTCAGCTCACCCCATTTGCCGTGAGTTGACACCCCTCAGCCCGAGGAGGCCCCCGTGCCTGTGAGCGCATTGGACCAGCACCTCAAGGTGACCTGCCGCCTGTCGGCGGGTCCCGGGACGGCCCTGCCCGGTCCCGGCGCGCCGCCGCGACGACCGGCACGGCCACGCCCGGTGCGGATCGGGGAGGCGCGGTGACCACCTTCGGTTGGACGGAACGGCCGACCGGCCTCACCGGCCCGGCACCCAGGGCGGCGGTCAACGAGCGGCTGGAGCCGGCGGAGGGCAGCTCCGGGCTCGCCCTGCGCGGCGAGGGCGGCGCCCGGCGGCTGCGCAACCGGTCGCACCACAACGAGGCGCCCGCCCGACCGGCACAACCCGGCGGGAACGCGATGCCGACCGCCGGCCGGGTCGGCGCACCGCCCCGGCCCGTCATGCCGGTGCAGGGCCGCCGGGCCGGCGACCCGCCCGCGGTGAGCGACCCGTCGGCGGGCGAGACCGCCGTGCTGCCCGCGGTCCCCGCCGCCGACACGGCGGTGCTGCCCAAGGTGCCGGCCGAGGCCGCACCGCCCGCCACCACCGCGACCGGCTACCCGAGCCGCCCCGACCCGTCCGACCCGGCCACCGAGGTGTGGTCCCTGGTCGAACGGGCCCAGGCCGGCGAGGCCGAGGCGTTCGGGCTGCTCTACGACCGGTACGTCGACACGGTCTTCCGCTTCGTCTACTTCCGGGTGGGCAACCGGCAGCTCGCCGAGGACCTCACCTCCGACACCTTCCTGCGCGCGCTCAAGCGGATCGGCAGCTTCACCTGGCAGGGCCGCGACCTCGGCGCCTGGCTGGTCACCATCGCCCGCAACCTGGTCGCCGACCACTTCAAGTCCGGCCGCTACCGGCTGGAGGTCACTACCGGGGACGTCCTCGACGCCGACCGCGAGGACCGCGGGCCGGAGGGCAGCCCGGAGGCGGCGGTGGTGGAGCACATCACCAACGTCGCCCTGCTGACCGCCGTCAAGCAGCTCAACCCGGAGCAGCAGGAGTGCATCGTGCTCCGGTTCCTCCAGGGGTTCTCGGTGGCCGAGACGGCCCGGGCGATGGGCAAGAACGAGGGCGCCATCAAGGCCCTCCAGTACCGGGCGGTACGCGCCCTCGCCCGGCTGCTGCCCGACGGCTTCCAGCCCTGATCACCGCCGCTGCGACCCGCCATCGTCACGAGGGCGGGCCACCCGTCACGCCACCGTGACGACGATCACTCTTCGTGATTTCGCCTCCGCCCGCCCCGTAACCGCCACCCGGCGCGGACCGTTTCTCCGGGTGCGACCAGTGGTTGTCCCGGCGTCCCCCGGGCCACCCGGTCCGGTGAACGGGGGTCGGCCGATCGGGCCGTCCGTCGGCGTCACACTCCACCGGTCGCTGGTGACGACTACGGCCGACCGGCCGTGACCAGCGAGAGGAGGTGCCTGCGGTGGACAGCAACCTCTTCTCCCGTCGGCGTGCCGAACGCTTCGCGCAGCTTCTCGACGAGGCCAACGGCGGGCGGCGGCACCACGTCCGCTCCCGGGCCGACGAGGAACTCGCCGGACTCGTCGCGCTCGGTCAGCAACTCACCGCAGACCGGCCCGACGTCGACGTGGAGCCGGACTTCCGTACCGGGCTGCGGGCGATGCTCGTCGCCACCGCCGAGCGGGAGGGCATCGGCAGCCCGGCGAAGACGACCCCGGAGACCGCCGCCAGCACCGCCCGCGGCTCGTTCCTGCCGGCGGCCACCGCCCGTCGGGCCCGGGCCCGGGGCGCGATCCTGGTCGGCGTGGCCGCCGGGGCGGTCGCCCTCTCCGGCATCTCCGCCGCCAGCGAGAACGCGGTCCCCGGTGACGCCCTGTACGGCATGAAGCGCTCCACGGAACGCGCCCAGCTCGCGCTGGCCAGCTCCGACATCAGCCGTGGCCAGCTCTTCCTCGACTTCGCCCGCACCCGGCTCGACGAGGCCGCCACGCTGCACGGCGACCGGATCGGGTTCAGCGCCGTCCTCGACGACATGGACGCCGACACCCGCCAGGGCGTACGCCTGCTGACCACCGTCGCGGCGCAGCGCTCCGACCCGGCGGGCCTGGACGCGGTCAGCACCTTCCTCACCGGGCAGCGCCGGGCGGTCAGCGGCCTGCTCGACCGGGACGACCACGTCGAGCGGGACCGCACCCGGCGTTCGCTGGCCCTGCTCGACGCGATCGGCAAACGCTCCGGGGCGCTCCGCGCGGCGATCGCCTGCGGCCTGCCGGCCCCGGTGGCCAGCGACGCGCTCGGCCCCACTCCGAACAGCTGCCCCGGCGACCGCTGAGTCCACCCGAAACCGGTCGGCGCAGCGGGACAGCCGTCCACGCCACACTTCCCCGCACGGACACCCGACCGTCACCGACCCCCGGCTACGCTCGCAGTGCAGGACGGTTCGCGGTCGTCGTACGGGGAGGGAGGTCGCGTGGTCCGCACCCGCAAGGTCACGGTCAGCACCGACGTCCACGGTCACACCGCCGGTTGGTCGGAGACCCCGGCGGCACCCCCGGCCACCCCGACGCCGGATCCGGGCGCGGCGGCCTTCTTCGACGTGGACAACACGATGATGCAGGGCGCCTCGATCTACTGGTTCGCCCGTGGGCTCGCCGCCCGGAACTACTTCACCAGCGGTGACCTGGCCCGGTTCGCCTGGCAGCAGGCGAAGTTCCGGCTGCTCGCCACCGAGCACGCCGGTGACATGTCCCAGGCCAAGGAGGCCGCGCTCGCGTTCATCCACGGCTGGCGGGTCGACGACGTCGAACGGCTCGCCGAGGAGATCTTCGACGAGCTGATGGCACCGCGGATCTGGGCCGGCACCCGCAAACTGGCGCAACGCCACCTGGATGCCGGCCAGCGGGTCTGGCTGGTCAGCGCCGCCCCGGTGGAGATCGGCCGGGTGATCGCCACCCGGCTCGGCCTGACCGGCGCGATCGGCACGGTGGCCGAGGTGGTGGACGGGGCGTACACCGGGCGGTTGGTCGGTGACCTGATGCACGGGCCGGCCAAGGCGGAGGCGGTACGCCAGCTCGCCGCGGTGGAGGGGCTGGACCTGACCCGCTGCGCCGCCTACAGCGACTCCGCCAACGACCTGCCGATGCTCTCCACGGTGGGGCACCCGGTGGCGGTGAACCCCGACTCCACTCTGCTCCGGCGGGCCCGCGAGCACGGCTGGGAGGTGCGGGACTTCCGCACCGGGCGGCGGGCGGCGAAGATCGCCGTACCGTCGACGGCCGCCGCCGGACTGGTCGCCGGCGCGGTCACCGCCGGCCTCGCGCTGCACCGCCGCCGCCGCACCCCCTGACGCCGGGGCCCCGGCCGGTCAGGGACCGAACGGGTCGGGGCGTCGTTCCAGCAGCTTGTGCAGGGTGTGCTGGATGGTCTCCCGGACCTGGTCGGCGAGGTTGAAGACGACCAGTGGGTCGTCCGCCGCGTCGGTCAGGTGGGCGGTGGGGATCGGCGGGCAGAACTCGATCAGCCACTTGCTGGGCAGCGGCACCATGCCGAGCGGCCCGAGCCACGGGAAGGTCGGGGTGACCGGGAAGTAGGGCAGCTTCAGCAGTCGGGCCAGTGGCTTGATGTCGGCGAGCATCGGATAGATCTCCTCGCCACCGACGATCGCCACCGGCACGATCGGGGTGCCGGTGCGCAGCGCCGCCGAGACGAACCCGCCCCGACCGAAACGCTGGAGCTTGTAGCGGTCGGAATAGAGCTTGCCGACGCCCTTGAAGCCCTCCGGGAAGACGCCGACGAGTTCACCGTTGCCGAGCAGCCGCTCCGCGTCCGGGTTGCAGGCCACCGTGCCGCCGGTCTTGCGGGCGATCTCGGAGACCACCGGCATCCGGAAGACCAGGTCGGCGCCGAGCAGCCGCAGGTAGCGGCGGGCGGGGTGCTGGTCGTGCAGCGCGGTGGCGAGGATCAAGGCGTCCAGCGCGACCGTGCCGGAGTGGTTGCCGACCACCAGGCCGGCACCGTCGGTGGGCACGTTCTCCAGGCCGCTGACCTCGGTGCGGAACCAGTCCCGGTAGAGCAGCCGGACCAGCGGGTGAAAGACCGCGTCGGTCAGATCGGGGTCGAACCCGAACTCGTCGACCTCGTAGTCGCCGGAGAGCCGCCGGCGCAGGAACGCCAGCCCGCCCGCGACCCGCCGGTCCCAGTGGTCGTGCCGGTCCGCCACCGCCGGTCCCGCGTGCACCGCCGGCCCATCCTGCGCGGCAGCGTCCGGCTCGTCGCTTGCGGCCGGGCCCGGCTCGTCCCGCGCGGCAGCGTCCGGCTCGTCCGGCTCGTCCGTGTCCGGCTCGTCCCGCGCAGGGACGACCGGCTCGTGCGGCGCGACGGCGACCGGCTCGTCCGTCGCGGCGGTGTCCGGCTCGTCGTGGGTTGTCGGTTCGACGGCGGCGACCGTCGCCCGGCGGTGTCCGTTGCGCCGCGCCGGCTCCGCGTCCGGCCCGGGCATGGCCGGCGGTACGTCGAAGCGGGCGTCGCCCCGCTCGTCCCGGCCGGTCACGGGCGTTCCCGGACGGCCGAGCGCACCTGCCGGATGCCTTCCAGCACCAACTGCTCGGCGGCACTGAGCTGCTCCCGGGTCACCACGATGCCGCCGTGGTGGGCACGGATGAAGTCCTCGAAGGCGGCGGCGGTGGTACGCGGCGTGAAGCCGTACTCCCGCTCCAGTCGACTGGTGTCCACCACCCGACCGTGCACGAAGAGGTCCACCTGGTCCAAACCGTAGCGGCCGAAGCCGAGGCTGCGGGCGAACGCGGCGGCCCCGGAGAGGCCGGGTTCCAGCACCGGCATGGCGACCCGACCGGCCCGCCGGATCGCCTGGGAGAGGGAGAGCACCCCCGGCCCGGCGACGTTGTAGGTGCCCGGATGGTCCTCGACGATGGACCGGTGCAGCACCTCCAGGGCGTCGTCGAAGTGCACGAACTGGAGGCGGGGGTCACGGCCGAAGACGGTGGGCACCACCGGCTGGGAGAAGTAGCGGGTGAGCGTGGTGTCGGCCGTGGAGCCGATGAACGGCGCGAAGCGCAGCACGGTGGCGGTCACGTCGGGCCGGCGGCGGCGGAACCCGCGGACGTACCCCTCGATGTCGAGGATGTCGCGGCCGAAACCGCCGCGCGGCACCTCGCGTGGCTCGGTCTCCTCGGTGAACACCGCCGGGTCGCGGAACGACGCGCCGTACGCGGCGGTCGAGGAGCGGACCACGAGCTTGCGCAGCCGGGGCGCCCGCTGGCAGGCGGCGAGCAGCTGCATGGTGCCGATGACGTTCTGTTCCTTCATCGCCGACCGGCCGCCGTGCTGCGGGTCGGGTGAGCTGACCAGCGCCAGGTGGACGACGGCGTCGACGTCGAGGTCGGCGAGGAGACCGCCGAGGGAGTCGAGGTCGAGGCGGACCCGTTCGACCCGGTCGAGCAGGTCGGTGACCTCGGGGCCCGGGGTGGCCGGGTCGACGCCGATGACCCGCTCGATCCGGGGATCGGCGGCGAGCCGGGCGGCGACGTGGGCGCCGAGATAGCGACCCACCCCGGTCACGACGACGACCCCCGGAGCACCTGGGGTGCCACCGGGGGTCATGTCGTGCGCCTCGCCCGGCAGGCGGGATCGAGCCGGGACATCCGCGGCCTGATCACCTGAGCCTCCGAGAGTCGACAGTTGGCAAGTGGTGCCGGCAGCCGGGCCGTGGCCCGGCTGCGGTCACTTGCCGAGACGGCGACGCTGGACGCGGGTCTTGCGCAGCAGCTTGCGGTGCTTCTTCTTAGCCATGCGCTTGCGGCGCTTCTTGACCACCGAGCCCATACGACAGCCTTTCGATGCAACGTGCGGGGCGGACCGGGAGACACCACCTCGGGTGGCGTCGGTGACCGCGTGCGGACAACGGACCGGACCAGCGTGTGGTGGGCAGGGCGCACCAGTGTGCGGTCACGATCGGGCTCCAGGGTAGCCGGAGTGGGTCAGCAGGACCAACGCGCCCCCGTGGATGCCCGTTACGTCGCACTCGCCCGAGGGCCGGACGACGCGTCAGGCGGTCTCCTGAAAGGCACCCCGCAGGTATTCGTGCACCGCGTGCTCGGGGACCCGGAACGACCGGCCGACCCGGACGGCGGTGAGCTCACCGCTGTGCACGAGACGGTAGACCGTCATCTTGGACACCCGCATGACCGTCGCCACCTCGGCGACGGTCAGGAACCTGACATCCGACAGTCGAGCGTCGGACTGCGACCCGGCCATGGCTCACCGACCCATTCCCATGCCCGGCGCGTGCCGGGGCCGACGGGATCGTCCCGCCGGAACGGCAACGCGCGTGTTACCAGTACGGTAGCGGGACGGTTGTGACCGGCGCGATCCCTTCCTGCGTTTGATCATGCATCGCTGGCCGTTTTCCCAGTCTTGACCTGGCGTTTTCCACCCGGTTGGGTCCCTCGTCCCGTTGCCGGGACCGCTCCCGTGGCCTCGGCCACGCGGGTCACTCGGCGCGCAGTGCCACCACCGGGTCGAGCCGGCCGGCCCGCTGCGCCGGGACCACCCCGAAGACGATGCCGACGGCGGCGGAGACCCCGAAGGCGAGCGCCAGCGACCACCAGGTGATCGCGGCGGGGATCGGGGAGACCGCGTCGACCAGCAGCGCCGCGCCCACCCCGAGCGCCATCCCGGTGAGGCCGCCGATCGCGGTGAGCAGCACCGCCTCCAGCAGGAACTGCACCCCGATGTCCCGGGGCCGGGCGCCGACCGCCTTGCGCAGCCCGATCTCCCGGGTCCGTTCCCGGACGGAGACCAGCATGATGTTGGAGACGCCGACGCCGCCGACCAGCAGCGAGATCCCGGCGATCGCGGCCAGCACCCCGGTCAGCACGCCGAGGATGTCGCCGAGCACCCCGAGGATCTGCTGCTGGGTGACCGCGCTGAACTCGGTGTCCGGGTGGCGGCGGGACAGCTCGGCGGTGATCCGGTCGCCCAGCTCGCCGATCCGTTCCCGGTCCGGCGCCTTCACCGCGATGCCGTCGACCCGTTGGGTGCCCCAGAGCCGCTGCGCGGCGGTGACCGGTACGTGCACCTCGTCGTCACGGTCCACGCCGAGGCTCTGCCCGAGCGGCGTGAAGACGCCGATCACCCGGAACCGGACCCCGGCGAGCGCGATCTGCTGGCCGAGCGGATCCCGGTCGGGAAAGAGGGCGGTGGCCACGGAGGCGCCGAGCACCGCCACCCGCCGGCTGGTGTCGACGTCGGCCCCGGTGAGATAGCGGCCCCGGGCCAGCGACCGGGTGAAGACCGTCGGGGTGGTCTCCAGCACGCCCTGGACGGTGGTGAAGTCGGACCGGTTGCCGGCTCGCGCGGTGGCACCGGAGGCGACGGTGACCGCGACCCGGGACGGGTCGCCGACCACCCGGGAGACCGCGTCGACGTCCTTCAGGGTCAGCGGCGAGACCACCGGGGCGGTACCGACGTCGATCTTGCCGGGCACCACCAGGAGCAGGTTGGAGCCGAGCCCCTCGACCTGCTGTTCGACCTTCTGCTTGGTGCCGGTGCCGATCGCCACCAGCAGCACCACCGAGGCCACCCCGATGATCACACCGAGCATGGTCAGCGCGCTGCGCATCCGGTTGGCGCGCAGCGCGTCCAGCGCCACCCGCCACGCCTCGGCCACCCTCACGCGGCACCTCCGGCCGAGTCGTCCGCCGCCGGCCGGGCCGCGTCGGGCGGTCCGTCGTCGGGCGCGGCCCGCCCGACCGCTCCGGCCCCGAGGGTACGCGAGGCAGGCGTGCCCTCCCGCGGAAGGCGCCCGGTGGCTCCGGCGGCGCCACCGGAGCCACCGGACGGGTGCCCCGGGCCGCTTCCGGACGCGGACCGGGGCTCCGCGCTGGGAGCGGCGTCCAGTGTCTCAGGTCGGCCGGCGCGGTCGGACAGCGGTCGATCATGAAGCGGGCCGTCGCCCGACGTGACCGTGTCGGAGCGGACGAGCCCGTCCCGGACAGCGATCTGCCGGCGGGCCCGGGCGGCCACCTCCTGGTCGTGGGTGACCATCACCAGCGCCACCCCCGACTCGACGTTCAGCCGTTCCAGCAGTTCCAGCACCGCCTCGCCGGTCGCGGTGTCCAGGTTGCCGGTGGGTTCGTCGGCGAGCAGCACCGCCGGGTCGGTGACCAGCGCCCGGGCGATCGCCACCCGCTGCTGCTCGCCGCCGGAGAGCTGGTTGGGCCGGTGGTGCAGCCGGTGCCCGAGCCCGACCCGGCCGAGCATCGCCGCCGCCCGTTCCCGCCGCTGCCGGGCGCCGATCCCCCGATAGACCAGCGGCAGCGCCACGTTGTCCACGGCGGACGTGCGGGGCAGCAGGTGGAACGCCTGAAAGACGAAGCCGATGGTCTCGTTGCGCAGCGTCGCCAGCTCCGGGGCGGTCAGCGTCGCCACGTCCCGGCCCCCGATCACCAGCCGGCCACCGGAGGGCTTGTCCAGCCCGCCGAGGAGGTGCATCAGCGTGGACTTGCCGGAGCCGGACGGCCCGATCACCGCCACGTAGTCCCCCGCGGCGATGGTCAGCGACACCCCGCGCAGCGCCGGCACCGACACCCCGTCCAGCTCGTACGTCCGGGACACGTCGACCGCCTCGATCGCCGGCACCCCGGCCGGCAGGCCCGCACTCATCGCAGCTGCTGACCGTCCCGCACCTGGTCGGCGCCCCGGACCACGACCTGGTCACCGGCCTGCACGCCGCTGACGATCTGCACCAGGTCCTGCCCCTGCACGCCCACCGTGACGGGCACCCGGTCCGCCTTGCCGTCCCGCAACACCCAGACCGCGTCCCGCCCGTCGGCCGAGAAGACCGCCGAGGCGGGTACGGCCACCGCGTCGGCGGCCTCGCGTACCCGGAGGTGGACGACGGCGTTCATGCCGGGGCGGGGGGCGGGGGCACGTTCACCCTCGCCGAGGCGCCCCGGGCCGAGGGTCAGCCGCACCCGGTAGGTCACCCCGCCGCGCGCGGAGGTGCTGGGCAGCACGTCGACCGACCCGACCCGGGCGTCGTACGTGGCGCCGGTGACCGCGTCCAGCTCGACCGAGGCGGGCACGCCGGACCGGACCAGCAGCACGTCCGTCTCGTCCACCTCCGCGAGCAGCCCCAGCGCACCGATGTCCACCACGGTCAGCACCGGCGTTCCCGCGGTGACCCGGCCACCGGCCGGTACGGCGTCGTCCACCCCCGGCGGCGGGCCGCCCTGAGCGGGCGCGAACGCCCCCGCCGCGCCCTGACCGGCCGCACCCAGCAGCCCCGCCAGGTCGGTCGGCGCACCGCCGGTACGGGTGCCACCGGGCTGCACCACCCCGTCGACCGGGGCCCGCAGGGTGAGCGCGTCGACGGTCGCCTTCGCCAGGTCGTACGCCTGCTGGGCCTGCAGGCGTTGGGCGCTGGAGAGCGCGCCGACGGCCGAGTTCACCCCCGCCACCCCGCGCTGCACGGCGGCGACCGCGCGGTCGGCGGCGCGGGCGGCTGACTCGTACTGCTGCTGGGCGGAGCGGACCTGGAGCTGGAGTGCGGCGCGCAGCTGCGGATCGCCGATCTTGCCGGCGGCGGTCCGGGCGGCGTCGAACGCGTCGGCGGCGGCCCGGTCGGTGCCGCGCCGGCTACCGCCCAGGTCACCGACCCCGACGCCGCGGCCGGCGCGCTTCGCCGCGCGCAGCGCCTCGCGGGCCTGCTTGAGCCGGTCCTGTGCCGACGGTGAGCTGATGACGGCGAGCACCTGCCCCCGGCGCACCCGCTGTCCGGGTTGGACCCGGAGGCTGGCGAGGGTGCCGTCGGCGGGGGCGGTGAGGGTCGCGGCGGCGCGGGCGGTCACCGTGGCCGGGGCGTCGATCACCTCGGCGACGGCGGACCGGCCGACCGGGGCGAGCGCGACGGGAGACTTGTCGTCACCGCACGAGGCGGCGGTGGTGCCGGTCAGGGCGACGACGGCGAGGAGGGCGGTGAACAGGCGGGGCCGCGTGGCGATCGCGGGCCGCGGCGAGTGGGTGCGGGCCACCCGGTCCATGCTACGACCCGTCGACGAACGTCGACCGCTCAGCCGGCGGCGTCACGGACGTACGCGACGCAGTCGTCGTGCAGCGTCCTCCACTGCTCCCCGAAGACCCGCTCGGACGCCTCCTCGACCGTGCTCCGGTCGTGGATCACGGCCCGGAAGAAGTCCAGCAGCCGCTGTTCGCCGTACCGGTCGACGAGGTGCCGGACGGCCAGGTAGCCGATCCCGTAACTGCCGCCGACCCGGTCGTCGGCCGCGTTGTCGGCCGGGGCCAACCCGTCCAGCCGGCCGTTCCATCCGCTCCGGACGAGTTTCCGCACCTCGGCGAGGCCTTCGTAACGGAGCACCGGCTGGCCGTCCGCGCCGGCGTACTCGGCGAGCCCCTCCACCAGCCACCAGTCGGCCCGGCCGGAGTAGCCCCGGTCGGGCAGCGAGGCGGCGTGGGTCAGCTCGTGCCGGAGCAGGTCGTCGACGCCGGCCGGGGTCAGGCTCGCCGCGTTGAGCACCACGTCGTGGTGGCCACCGCCGACGCCGACCGCGTAGCCGGCCGTCCACGAGGGACGACCGCCGCCGTACCAGCGGGACCATTCACCGCGGCCGGCATAGAAGACGAGGTAGCGGTCGGGGGGTGGGGCGCCCACGGCGTACAGGTCGGCGACCTGCGCCGCCGCCTCGGCCTGGGCGAGCAGGTCGGGCAGCTTCCCGCGCAGCGCGGGCGTGGTGGCGACGACGGTCCGCTTGCCGAACGCCACCGCGAGGTCGCTGACCTCCCAGGGCCGCGCGCCGGCGGGCGTGGCGTGGGACGCGTCGAACGCGAGCAGCCGGGGTTGCTCGCCGACCTCCCGCCACCGGGTGCCGAGCACCACCGTCGCCGGGGTGCAGCCCGGCACGACGAAGCAGTACCCGACGCTGACCGGCAGCTCCCACTCCCCCGGCCGGCCGGCGACCGCACGCGGCACGTCGTCCACCGCCGGCCGCCACACGGTCACCCGGAGCGCCCGCAGCGCCGCGTACCGGCGGGTCAGGTCGGTCCGGGCCGCGGGCTCGGCGACGGCGAGGAACCCGGTCCGGTCGCCGCCGAGCAGTGCCGCGGCCTGCTGGTCGAGCTGCGCCGCCATCCGCGTGCCGAGGCGACGGGCGGCGGCCGTGGCCGCGTCGTCGCCCGTGGCCGACCGCCCGGCCGCGTCCCCCACCAGCCCCACCAGGAGTACGGCCGGCAGCGCGCAGGTCACCAGCAGCACGACCGCCGCGAGCGCCCCCCACACCACCCACCGTCGCCGGACCCGCCCGCGCCCCTGCGGCTGCGGCTGCGGCTGCGGCTGCGGCTGCGGCTGCGGCTGCGGCTGCGGCTGCGGCTGCGGCTGCGGCTGCGGCTGCGGCTGCGGCTCAACGTTCTCGGTCGGAGCGGGTTCTTCGACGGGAACCGACTCGTCGACCGGGGTCGGCGCGGGGGCCGGCACCGACTCGACGGTCGGGGCCGAGCCTGAGACCGGCGCGGGGGCTGGGGCCGACTCGGCGGCCAGGGCCACGGCCGGCTCGGGGGTCAGGGCCGGCTCGGGGGCCGGGGTTGGCTCGGCGGCCAGGGCAAGGGCTGGCTCGGGGGCCAGGTCTGGCGCGGGGGCCGGGGTTGGCTCGGCGGCCGAGGCCGGGGCGGGTGATGAAGCGGGCCGAGGGTCTGGTGCCGGGTGCGGGCAGGGATCGTCCCTGTCGGTGGGGACGGGCTCACCGCTCGGGCGCGCGGCGGAACCTGCGGCCTCCTCGCGCCCTTCGGTCGGGGCACCGGCTGCGGGCGGCGCGGCGTCCGTGGTCACCTCACCGGGCTGCCGGTCGCCGTCAGTCACCGGCGAAGGGTACGACCAATCGGGCGATCCGGTCCAGACCCACCCGCGGGTCGGACACGTCTGGCGCGGGCGGCCACCTGACCAGTCACGCCCGACTGCCTACGAGCTTGAACGCATGAATGAATCACCCCACCACGGTCGGCAGCGAGGAGACCTGTGATCGAGTGATTCATCGACGTCATCCAACTCGTAGCCAGTCGACCGGCACCGTCCCTCTCCTCCGACCGAAGCGGAGCAGCGGAGCAGCGGAGCAGCGGAATGAGCCGAGCAAACCGGGCCCAGCCATCCGGGTCGAGCCCGAACAAGCCGGACCGAGCAGCCCAGGCCGAGCAGGCCGGGACGGGCAGGCCGGGACAGACCAGTGCGCGGGCGGGCCGAGCGGTGGCCAGGTCAGGCGGGCTCGCCGGAGAGGCGGAGCACCGCCGTGTCCACCGCCCAGAGCGCCACCAGCAGAACCGCCGGCACCGGGTGCCCGGCCAGCGCGAGGAGTAGGCCGGCGGTGACGAAGCAGGCGACCTGCACGGCCAGCTTGGCGGGCGCCGGCAGCGACACGGCGGCCCGGGGCGAGCAGAAGACGCCCCAGACGACGGCGATCAGCAGGGGCGCACCGATGCCGGCGGCGACGCGTACCGGCCATCCGGCGTCGAGGGTGAAACCCCACCAGCCGGCGGCGGCGAGCATCGCCAGCTCCAGCAGGAACACGAGGGTCAACAGCAGGGCCTTCATGCGGGACTCCAGTCACGGAACGCGGTGTCCAGCGAGGACACGAGTTGGTCGAAGGAGCGGTCGATGCCGCGGGGCAGGCCGAACCCGCCGGCCGCCTCCAGGGTGACGAAGCCGTGCACCGCGCTCCGGAAGATCCGGGCGGCGTCGACGGCGTCGTCGCCGGTCAGGCCGTACCCGAGAAGGATGGCGTAGATCGCGTCGAGGGCGCGGCGGCCGGCCGCGACGTGGTCGGGATCGGTGGCCTCGGGCACCTGCTGGGCCGCCGGGTAGCGGCCGGGGTGCCGGCGCGCGTAGTCGCGCCAGGCGGTGGCGACGCCGCGCAGGGCGTCCACCCCGGCCCGACCCCCGACGGCGGTGGTCATCTCGTCGGCGAGTTCGGCGAGGGCCAGCGCGCCGAGCCGCTGGTTCAGCGCGTCGACGCCCCGGACGTGCTTGTAGAGGCTGGGCAGGGCGACGCCGAGCCGGCCGGCGAGGGCGGCGAGGGTGAGCCGGTCGTGACCGACCTCGTCGGCGAGCCGGGCGGCCTCGCGGACCACGCTCTGCGGCGTCAGGCCGGCCCTAGGCATCGGACGTCACCGCCAGGAACTCGACGAGCTGGGCGGCGGTGGCCGCCGGCTGGTCGGCGTGCGGGTAGTGGCCCGAGTCGTCGATCATGCGCGCCTCGGCGGTGGTGAACTGTCGGCGGGCGGCCCGCGCCTCGGCGCCGGGGTCCGGGAAGTCGGGGTCCTTCGTACCCATCAGGACCAGGACCGGCTGGCGCACCTCGCCGGCCCGGGCGGTCCAGTGCGGCGCGACCGGCGCGACCACCCCGCGGACGGCGTCCATCCGGCCGCGCAGCGCCGCGACCATCTCCTTGCGGTACGCGGCGTCGTCGGCGGGGCGCGGGCCGGGGAAGAGCGTCTTGTGGAACATGCCGAACAGCCGGGGGCTGCGCAGCACCGCCGCCTGGAGGGCCCGCAGGACCGGGTTGGGCTTCGGCTCGGCGACGAACGGGCTGAGCTGCACGATGCCGTTGACCAGGTCCGGCGCGTCGGCGGCGGCGAAGACGACGGCGGCTCCGCTGGACGAGCTGCCGACCAGGGTGGCCGGGCCGCCGCCGAGGGTGCGGACCACGGCCAGCAGGTCCGCGCCGACCTCGGCCGGGGCGTACGTCGGCCAGTGCGGGCTGGAGTCGCCGTGCCCCCGGACGTCCACCGAGGCCACCCGGTAACCGGCCTCGACCAGCAGCGGGATCAGGTGGCGGAAGGACCGCCGGTTCTCCCCCATGCCGTGCGAGAGGACCACCAGCGGCCCCTCCCCGTGCACCTCGTACGCGATGGTTCCGCCGTCCCGTGCCACCTGGCTAATCGTCATAGCCAAAAGGCTAATGCAATTAGCTTAATGCGTCAAGCCGCCCCGGGTGGCCGGCCCGGCAGAAGCCGGCCACCCTGAGGACGCCCGCCCGCTGTCAGCAGACGAGCTCGTAGTCGGCCCGGCAGCCCTTGGGGGCACCCTTGAAGAACTTCACGACGACAGGCACCGCGGCGGCACCACCGAAGCGAACCGCGAGCACACCGGCGAAGGTGAAGGGCGTGAAGAGGACGACGTCCCCGGCGAAGCTGCCACTCTCGACGTGGTCGTCGAGGAGGGTCAGCTTCCACTTCTTCGACTCGTCATTGGCGTCGCTGGAGATCTCTTCGGCCTCCCGAAGCCCGTCCGCCTCGCTCCGCGGCGCCCTCTCCTCCGTCTGTTTCTGCTCATAGAGCTGGACCCCGTCGTTCTTGCCGTTGTAGACCCGGGTGCGCTTTCTCAGGTCCCCCAGGGTCGGCGACTCGTCCTCCGGCGGATTGAAGGCACTGTTCGGCCCGGCGATGACACGCTTGTTCTTCCCGCGGATGTCCCTCTGGGCGTGCTCGATGTGCCTCTTCAGATCCGCCTCGGCCAGGGCCTCCTTGGTGTAGGGCTTCACCTCCCAGACCCATACCTCACCCTGCTTGCAGTCCCAGCAGATGATGTCGCCACCGTGGAGCCGTCCGGCCGGGTCGCTGGTGATGTGGGCATGCGGGTAGTTCCTCTTGAGGTTCGCCGTACGAAGGATCACCGCCGTCGCGTGCGCGAGCGTGTCACCGATGTCCTTCTTGTACTCGGTCTGCCGCCGCTTGGCATCCTGGGCGAGCTTGTCGAGACCCTCCTTCTGGGTCTCCTCCTCCCAGCGCTGACCCGACGGATCACTGAAGGTCACCGGACTGTTGTTGCTGTAGCAGTAGGCGTTCATCTGCTGCGGGTCGTTGTGGTCCAGCACCGGGTCGACCGAGACGAATCGTCCCAACCCCGGGTCGTACGCACGCTGCCCGACCTGGGTCAGTCCCGTGCTGTCCCGGTAGCCGTCGACGAAGCCCCGCGCATTGGGCCAGCTGGCGGGCCCGCCCCGCTCGGTGCCGTACGGCGTCTGGCGTCGCCGGGTCACCGCCTGCGTCGCGTCACCCGCCACGGCGACCTGACCCGTGCCCTGATGATCGGCGGCCAGCCAGGTGATGCCACCCGTCGTGCTCCGCTGGGCCACGATCTCGCCGAGGAACTCGTAGTAGCGGGTGGCCGTGACCCCGTTGCTCGACTTGTCCAACCGCACCTCGGTGGCGCCGAGGTGCAGGGTCGTGCCCTTCGGGTCGCGGGACACCAGCCGGCCCCCGGCCGGATCGGTCACATAGCTGCTCGTGCCCGCCGAATCCGACACACTCGCCAGTTCCCCGTCCACGGTCCAGGTCAGCGACTGCTGGCCGTTCGGCCCGGGTCGGGAGGTGAGATTTCCGGCGTTGTCGTAGTCGTACGTGCCGGTCGCCGTGCCGGTGTTGTCCGTGCGGCTGGTCGACCAGACGGCGTGCGGCTGGGCGGTGCCCGGGGTGTGGTAGCCGTACGTCGTGGTCACGTCGCCGGTCGGGGTGCCGTGCTCCACCTGGGCCAGCCGGTTGCCGGCCCGGCCCTTGGCGTCGGTGGGAGCGCCGAAGTCCCAGGAGGTCCAGTACTTCGCCGGGCCACCGAGCCCGGCCGTCGGCGCCTGCTTGCAGTCGTACGACGCCGGCGTCCACGCCTGCGTCAACCGACGGAGGTGGTCGTAGCTGAAGCACTGCGTGTCCCGGTTGGCGCCGGGGTTGTCGTCGATCGACGTGATGTTGCCGGCGTCGTCGTAGCCGAAGCTGGCGTTGGCGATGTAGGACGGTGCCACCGACCGGATGACCGGTCGCCGGTCCACCCGACCCGTGGTCTCGTCGTAGTACTGCCCCGACTGCACGAACGGTGCCCCGGTCAACGCCGTGGCCCGGGTGACCAGGTTCGGCTGGTTGAGGTTGGAGTACGACGCCTGGATCACGTAGTGGGTCGCGTCACCGTAGTCGGTCTTGAGCATCTCGGGGAACGCGTACGTGCTGTCGTAGCCGTAGGTGAGGATCTCCGCCGCCATCCCGCCGGCGGTCGGCAACGTCATCGTGTTCGGCGAACCGTCCGGGTTGAAGGTCTGCTTGACGCTGTACGTACCGGCCAGGGCGCCCTCGACCGCGGGGATCGTGTAGCGCATCTGGGTCTGCCGGTACCGTGCGTCGACCGTGATGGTCTCGGTCTTGTACTCGTCGGTGCCGACCCAGCGTGAGGACGATCGGAGTGCGCCCTTGACCGGCAGGTCGTACACGAACGATGAGACGAGCGGGCCCGTGGCGGAGGTGTCCCGCATGGCGGTGAGTCGACCCAGGTCGTCGTAGGTCGAGAAGAGGGTCTTCCCCCGCGAGTCGGTCACCGACTCGACCTGGTCGAGGCTGTTGTAGACCGTGGTGGTCCGCCCCTTGTCCGGGTCGTCGGTGATCGTGTTCCGACCCCGGACGTCGTACTGGTAGGACCAGGTGTTGCCGGAGGCGTCGGTGACCGACTTGAGCAGGCCGGTCGGCTCGTAGGCGTACCTGGTCTCGTCGTAGGCGCCGGTCGGGGTGGGGCCGTGGTACTGCCACAACTTCGTGGTCTGCCCCTGCGGATCGGTCCAGGTGGTGGTGGCGGTGCCGCCGGCTGGCGGCGTCGTGTCGACGTGGTCACCGTGGTAGGTGGTGGAGGTGCGCCACTTCTCGACGTTGCGGGAGAACTGGATCGAGTGGATGGCGCGGCCCGCCGCGTCGAAGAGCGTCCGGGTCTGCTGCGGGATGTCGAGGTCCAGCCCGAGGAACAGGGTGGCCCCGGCGGTGCCGCTGTTGTAATACGGCGCGTTCGTCTTGTAGACCCGGCCCGCGGCGTCGTAGAAGGTGTCCGTGATGACGCGGCCACCCCCGTACGACAACTCCTGGGTCTGCCGGTCACGGCCGAGGGCGTCGACCAACTGGTAGCCGACCCGGTAGTTGCCCCTGGCGTCCACCTGCTCGCTCTTGACGCTCGAAGCGGCCGTCGTCGAGTACGTGTAGGAGTACCGGTTCGACGGGTTGCTCGGGTAGGTGGCCCGGGGCCGGTCCGGCTGCCAGACGGCGGTGGTACGGCCGAGAGCGTCGTAGGAGACCTCGGTGACCCGACTGTTCGCGTCGGTCTTCTTGACCGTCGCTCCGGTGGCCGGGTCCAGGTCGGTGGTCTCAGTCCACAGCAGCGGGTTGGTGGCGACGATCGAGGTCAGCGGCCCGCCCGCCGCGGGGGTGTAGGCGGTCTTCGTGGCCTTGCCGGTGATGTCGGTCGTCTCGGTCGCCCTGCCCTGGGCGTCGTACTTCATCGTCGCCACCTGCTGGTACAGCCGGTTGCCGCCGTTGAAGTCCTTGATCTCCTCGATCGCGGTCACGACGCCCTTGGTCGGTGCGGTGCCGTACGCCTGGTTGTCGTAGCTGTACCGTGTGTCCGCCGTGACCTGGGCCTCGCTGGTGGGAGCGGTGTCGCAGGGGCCGGCCCACCCCTGGCTGCGCTTCAACGACTTGAGCAGCCAGTTCGCGCCCGTGGTGTTCCGGATGTACTCGGTGGTGGAGCAGCGGGTGTCGGTGCTCACCGACTCGTCGCCCTGGTCCTCCAGCGACACCGGCATGCCGTACGAGTCATAGGTGGTGACGGTCTTCGTCCGCCGCCACGCCCCGCCGTCCAGCGCGGTACGGGTACGGACGGTCCCCACCGCGACGAACCGGGAGTCGACGGCCGGCGTGCCGGAGCGGGACGCGGTGGCGCTCGACTGCCACGGGTCACTGACGCTGGCCGACACGACCGTCGCACCCTGCCAGGTGATCTGCTCACGGGGCATGCCGGCGAACGCGTCGAAATCGGTGGCCGCGCCGCCCTCCAGGCCCTGCACGGTGACGGACCGGGTGCCGCCGGCGGCGAGCTTGTCCCCGTTCATGCCGCGGAAGTAGAGCGTCTCCGTCTTGGTCTGATCCGCGCCTTCGCCGACACGGGTGATCACCGTCGGGTAGCCGCGCCACTCACTCCAGCTCTTCCGGCTCGCCGGGATCAGCCCGTTGTCGTCGGAGTAGCGCCAGAGCGGAAGACCGGCCGGGTTCTGGTACTCGTAGGCGGTGATGAGAGGCCGGGCGCCGCCGGTGTGGTCGATCTGCTGGACCTCGGTCACCACGTACTTGTGGAAGTAGTCCGTGACCGGGTCGGTGTACCCCTGCGGTGTCCACTTCACCGGGAAACAGCGCAGGCCGTTGTCGTCCAGGTTGGTCGGCATGGTGCCGCCCTTGACGCACTGCCGGGGACTGTAGGTCACGAAGATCTCGCCACCGGTCTCGGTGCGGATCGAGTTGACCCGCCACCAGTTCATCGCCAACGCCCAGTCGCTGCCGGCGGCGTCGACCCGGTTCTGCATCTGGATGCCCGCGAAGGTCACCTCCGGAACCGTCACGGTCGTCCCGTTCAGGCCACGTCGGGTGACACCCGCCAGCCACAGGCCGGCGCGGGTGCCGTCGCCCGGATCGGGGAAGGTGTGCCGCAGGGTCCAGGAGTTCACGTCCTGATACGCGGCTCCCTTCCAGACCCGGGTCTTCACCACGGTGAGCCGCTTCGCCGACCAGAAGGTCGGGGAGCCGTTGACACACGGATTCGTGGTCGCCGTGCACTCCTGGTCCCAGGGGGTGTCCGGCCAGGTGGTCGCGTTCTTGGTGGTGCAGGTGGCCAGGCAGCGGTCGGAGTTGGTGAACTCGACCCGGGCCGGGGCGTTCTCGATGTACGGGCTGGTCGCCGCGTACTCGTTGTTGTCCCGGTTGTCGGTGCCGTAGTCGATCCGAGTCAGGTAGGCACCCCGGTCGTAGGCGACGGGAGCCGCCGAGGCCCGGTTCTTGGCGTAGTAGTTGGTCTCCTTGGTCCACCACAGCGACATGGTGTTGCCGTGGACGTCCTGGACGTAGTCCAGGTTCCACCGCCACGCCTGGCGCTTGCCCGCGCACTCGGAGGCGGCGAAGGTGCTCGCGTAGCAGGGCTCACCGGGGTTGTTGCCGAAGACCGGCACGGTGAGCACCGAGTTGGTGGTCGGACGGCCCGAGGACCAACCGGGGAGCTGGTGCCGGCCGAACCAGTACTGGGTGCCGTCGGCGGTGGTCACCTTCCAGTACTCGTTGTCGTTGTCACCGTTGCTGTAGGCGGGCGTGGTCAGCAGCTCGATTTTCGAGCCGTCCTCCTTGCGCGGGTGCCACCTGCCGTCGCTGCCCTTGAGCAGCTCGACGGTCGAGCCACCGAGGGACAGAACGGCATTCTCGGTGCCCCAGCAGAGGTCGCCGGTCTTGGTGGTGTTGTTGGCGTCACCACCCATGTCGTCCGCGCACGGCTTGTAGCGCCGCTCCACGAAACCGGGCGAGAGGTCGAAGCCCTCGCCGATCGGTCCGGGCTGGTTGTTGGTGGCGGCGTTGAGCCCGTCCACGGACTGCGCCGAGTAGGCGAGCTTCAGGTCCGGCGCGGGTCCGCCCACCGCAGGCGGGGCGGTCATCGGGTACGACCACTGGAAGCCGCCGGTCGAGCCGCTGTGACCCCACGTCGAGGCGGGAGCCAGGCTGGAGGCGGTGAAGTCGCCCGCTCCACCCGACGGCCCGCTGGTCGCGGCGACCAGCGTCCCGGTCAGTGCCGCCGTCGAGCCGAGTTGCGACCGCCCGGCGTCCGTGGCGGCGACCGCGGACCGGATCGGAGCTGCCGACACGGAAGCCGAGAGGGTCCGGCTCCGCACGTCGTTGTGCGAGTCCAGCGGGACGGGCTGGCAGTCCTTGGCGCTCGGCGTCGTCAGGGCGCACTCCGGAACCTGGACCAGGCGCAGACGGGAGGACCAGTCCGCACCGTACGCCGAGGCGAAGGCGGCGTAGTCGACGCCGACCTCCACCTGCCCGGCCGAGGACACCGCGTCGGTCCGCCCGACCCGGACCAGCAGGCCGTTCACCCCTGCGGCCTGCGCCCTGGCCTTCGGCAGCACCTCGACGCGGACCCGGGTCACCTCACTCGCCGCGGCTCGGGCCCCGGCAGCACCCGCCACCGGGCGTACGGTCACCGGCAGCGTGCCCGCCCGTACGGCGGTCGCGCCGCCTGCCCGGGCGCCGACGGCGGCCGCCGAGAGGGTGACCTCGGCGGAGCCGGCCGCCGGCCATACCGGTGCCGAACGCTTGACCTTGGCCGCCGCTGCCGTCCGGTCCGGCCCCGGCCGGGTGGCTCTGGCCGGCTTGCCGGACACCGAGGGGTAGCGCTGCGTGGTCAGCTTCTGCGCCGTCGCCGCCTGGGCGGCCTGCACGGGAAGCTGACCGGCAAGCGTCCCGGCCAGGACCGCCGCCATCGTGGCGGAGATCATCCGACGGCCGGCTCGCCCGTCTCCGCCAGGTGGTTTTGTCCGTCTTGCTGTATTGCCGAGGCGCGAGGACAGCCGCCGTACACCTGCCACGTATCCCTCCCAGGGACATTTGGAGTGCGATGAAGTGAGCCGGGACCCGGCGGGTCCGGCCAAGGAGCGGTTACGTGCTGAGACGCGGGCCGGACGCGGCCACAGAGGCGGCGTCCGGCCGTCAGGCGATGGGAAGGGTCAGCGGACAGTCGGAGGAAGACTCGACTCCGGAACGTGACGCGGACCAACGGTGGCGTACGGGAGTGCGGACGATGACCGGACGCCGTCCGGTGACCCGGCAGCGCTGCTCATCGGACCCGGAATCACCCGAGCCCGTCCCTGTCGACCATGACCGTCCACACCAGCCTCCGCCCCCGCGTGCCAGCTTGCGCGCTGAACGTAGGGCCGGTCACGATCAGTGTCAACAGGTCACGGAAGGTGAGCAGACCGCGTGGGCCTCACCTGTGGAAATGGGGAGCTACTGACGTTGAGTGAGGGGAGCGCCGCTCGCTCAGACGTCTCGCCACTCGTTCTTGAACGTGGAGGGGTAGGCCTCCTCGGGCAGCAGCGGACGTAACGCCCGGAAGACCGCCTCGGCTTCGACATCGGTGTATCCGGCGAAGGTCTCGGTGGCCTGGAGCCAGCAACCACCACCGGCCAGCTGCTCCACCCTGGCGAACGCGCCGCTCGCGCGGAGCTGCTCCGCGCCGCCCAGGCGCGCCGTCTGCGCCTCGGACACGATCGTGACCCAGGAGTAGCCCCGGAGGGTACGGTCCACGGACCGCACTGTGTCCCAGGGGTGCAGGTAGAGCGCGTATTCGAGCCCGGTCATCAACTGCACGCCGTAGTCGATTCCGACCAGGCCGAAGAGGACTCCGGCTTCCTCTGCGGCGCGGCGCAGGAGAGCGAGCGCGGCCGACTCACCGGAAACGAAGAGGGCTCGCGGTATTTCGATCCCGAGAACGGCCAGCTGCCGATCATCGACCTGATAATGCCAGAGGTCGATGTCGAGGCCGGCGTTGTCCAGTGGCATCAGCGTCGCGAGCCACTCCTGCCGGGTCAGATCCACGCGCAGAAATTCGACGCTCGCCGCCCGCCGGCCGAGGCCGGCACGGAACTGCTCCCAGCTGTCGTTGCTGAACCATGCCTCCCAGGACCGCTCCTCGTCCTCAGGGTCAACGGCACCGATCAGCACGCCCGCGGGCGAGCGATCCACCCGCGAATCCGAGGGAAGCACGTCGGGTGGCAGCAGATCGTGGAAGAGGCGCCAGGCCGACTCGAACCATTCCCGGGCAACCCGACCACCGTCCTGTCCCGCTCCCCCGGGAAGTTCGACCGTCAGTTGCAGGTGAATGACTTCCGGCCGTTGCCAGGTGCTTCCGCTTTCCGCCGCAGGGGCTTCCGTAAAATCCGCCGGAACAGTTTCCGCGCGTCGGAATCCCAACGCTTCCCGGGACTCGGCATCCGCATCGGTGGCTGCCTCGACCGCATCGATCATGGCGGTCCGTTCCGCCTGCGGCGTCTTCTTCTCGACGTCGAAATCCCGGTGCAGCTGAATACCGTCGACCGGACCGTGCCGGACCTCGACCCGTTGGCGGCTGTCGAGCGGGCTGGCCGCCTCCACAGACACCGCCGGAAAGGCCGAATTGGGGCCCGCGACCACTCGCTTCGCCACGACCCCCGTGACCTCGCGCGGATCTGCGAGGAACTCGCGCAGGCGCTCCCGTGCCCGCGCCACCCCGTCGGGGCCGTCCGGCTCGAACAGCCAGACCCAGATCTCCTCCGGGTCCCCGTTCCAGCAGATCAGGTCCGGCCCGGGGAACTCACCGCGCACGTCACAGGAGACGAGCGCGTCCGGAAACCGTTCCCGCAGCTCCGCGACGCGCAGCGCGAGCCCGGCCAGGTACCCCGCGTACGTCGAGGTGCTCCGCTCCCCCATGGACCCTCCTCGTCAGGTTGGCCGCATCGTACGGCGGACAACCGACACGGTGGGGGTGGGCTCGTCTGCCCGTCCCGGGTTCGGCGCGGGCAGACGAGCCGACCTGTCGAGCTACTTCTTCGAGGCCAGTGCCCGGCCGAAGAACATCAGGTTGGCGGGGCGCTCGGCCAGCCGGCGCATCAGATAGCCGTACCAGTCCTCGCCGTACGGCAGGTAGGTGCGGACCGTGTAGCCCTCGCCGACCAGGCGGGCCTGCTCCTCGGGGCGGATGCCGTAGAGCATCTGGAACTCGAAGCGGTCCGGGCCGCGGTCGAACCAGCGGGCCCGGTCCTCGCCGATGGCGATCAGGCGCGGGTCGTGGGTGGCCAGCATCGGGTAGCCGTCGCCGGACATCAGCACGTTCAGGCAGCGCACGTACGACTTGTCCACCTCGCGGGTCGACTGGTAGGCCACCGACTCGGGCTCCTTGTAGGCGCCCTTGCACAGGCGCACCCGCGACCCCGCCCCGGCCAGCTCCCGGCAGTCGGACTCGGTCCGCCGCAGGTACGCCTGGAGCACCGCACCGGTCGCCGGGAAGTCCTTCCGCAGCTTGGCCAGCACGTCCAGCGTCGAGTCGGTGGTGGTGTGGTCCTCCATGTCCAGGGTGACCGTGGTGCCCGCCGCGTCGGCCGCCGCGCAGATCGCCCGCGCGTTGTCGTAGGCGAGCTGCTCGTCGAACTTCTGCCCGAGGGCGGAGAGCTTGACGCTCACCTCCGCCGCCGGGGTCAGGCCCGAGCCGTGCAGCAGCGACAGCAGCTTGAGGTATTCGTCCCGGGTGGCGTTGGCCTGCTCGGGGGTGACGGTGTCCTCGCCGAGGTTGTCGAGGGTGACCGCGAGGCCGTCGGCGACGAGTTCGCGGGTCGCGCGCAACGCGTCGTCGGTGCCGGCGCCGGCGACGAACCGGCGGACGACGTCCCGGGTGAAGGGAGCCGTCGCGACGAGCCGCTCGACCTGGGATGACCGGGAGGCGGCGAGGATGACGGAACGGAGCATGAGCCGAGCGTAACGCCCGCCCACGCGCCCCCGCCCGGCGGCGGCGACGAACGTGACCCACGGTCAGGTGGGACCCCGCGGCTGGCGATGATCGGCTACAACGTTCACGTGGAACCACGCCCTCGACGCCGACTCCGGTCGGCCACCGTGCAGCTCGGCGCGCTGACCGCTCTCGCGCTCGCCCTCTCCGGCTGCAACAACGGCTACGACGACGACGATGACGACTGCGCGCTCGGGCCGGCCGGCGGCGGCGGCGACACCGTGGCGCTGGCCCTCCGGGTGCCCGCACCGGCCGCCGCCCGGACCGCCCCGGCGCCGGTCGCCGCAGCGGTGCCCGAGCGCGGCGGGTTCGGCACCCACCTCGCCTCCTGCGGCGGCTGAGGTGCGGCGCGAGGCGAGCACCCCCCGCCCCGACTGGGACGCCACCATCCGCTCCCAGGGCCTGGTGTACGTCGACACCGAGCTGCCCGACGGCGAGATCATGTCGTACTGGGACGAGACCGCCGCGTACGCCTTCGAGCTGGACGAGGTGCTGCGGCTGGAGGAGGCGACCGAGGAGCTGCACCGGATGTCGGTGGCCGCCGCCGAGCACGTGGTGGCCCGCCACCGGTACGCCGAGTTCGGTATTCCGGCCTGGGCCGCCGAGGCGGTGGCGCGCTCGCTGCGGGAGGTGCCACCGACCCTCTACGGCCGCTTCGACCTCTGGTACGACGGCTCCTGGCCGCCGAAGCTGCTGGAGTACAACGCGGACACCCCGACCTCGCTGGTCGAGGCGAGCATCGTCCAGTGGTACTGGCTGGAGGAGACCCGGCCGGCGGCGGACCAGTGGAACAGCCTGCACGAGCGGCTGGTCGGCGCCTGGGCGAAGATCGGCGCCGGCCTGCACGACCGGCGGGTGCACGTGGCCTGGTCGAACGAGGAGGAGTCCGGCGAGGACCAGATCACCGCCGGCTATCTGGCCGAGACCGCCCGCCAGGCCGGGCTGGACGTCACGCTGCTGCCGATCCAGCAGATCGGCTGGGACGGCCGGCGCTTCACCGACGCGACCGACCGCCCGGTCACCACCTGCTTCAAGCTCTATCCCTGGGAGTGGATGCTGGCCGAGCCGTACGGGCCGCTGGCGCTGGAGCCGGGCACCCCGACCACCTGGATCGAGCCGGCCTGGAAGCTGCTGCTGTCGAACAAGGCGCTGCTGGCCGTGCTCTGGGAGCTCTTCCCCGGCCACGACTACCTGCTCCCGGCCTACCTGGACTCGCCGCGGGGCATGCCGGAGTACGTCGCGAAGCCGCTGCTCGGCCGGGAGGGCGGCTCGGTCCGGATCGTCACCGCCGACACCGAGGTCACCAATCCGGGCATCTACGGCGACGAGGGCTTCTGCTATCAGGAGTTCCGGGCGCTGCCGGAGTTCGCCGGCAACCGGACCGTGCTCGGCAGCTGGATCGTCGACGGCGAATCGGCCGGCCTCGGCGTACGCGAGAGCGAGAGCCTCATCACGGACGGTTACGCGCGGTTCCTACCGCACTACATCGACACGCCGCGCACCCCGTGAGTCGTCTACCGTTGGTCCCGTGAACTTCGACGCGTACGCCCGGACCGGCGTTGACCTCGTCAACGCCCGCCTGGACGACCTCGACGACCTGCGGGCCCTCTTCCCCGACGAGAACGCGTGGATGCGCGACGAGGTGGCGGAGCGGGACCTGGCGATCTTCCGGCGGGCGCAGAAGCGGCTCCGCGACGTCTTCGAGTACGGCACCTCGGGGCGGGACAACCAGGCGGTTGCCGAGCTGAACGCGCTGCTGGAGGCGTTCCCGGTGCAGCCGCGCATCTCCGGCCACGACTCCAGCGACTGGCACATGCACGTGACCAGCCGGGGCGCGTCGGTCAGCGCCGAATACCTGGCCGGCGCGGCGTGGGGCCTGTCGGTCTGGCTCTGCGAGTACGGCAGCGCCCGGTTCGGGGTCTGCGCCGACGAACGCTGCGGCAACGTCTATCTGGACACGTCGTCGAACTGCTGCCGGCGGTTCTGCTCGGAACGCTGCGCCACCCGCTCGCACGTCGCCGCGCACCGCGCGCGCAAGCGCGCCGCCGTCGGCGAGCAGGTCACCGCCACGGCGACCGCCGACGCCCTCACCACCGTCAGCTGACCCGGCCCCCGGGGCGCGTCAGGCGTCGACCGGGGAGGGGGCGGTCAGGTTGGCGCGGGCGAACTCCAGGGCCTCGCGCAGGTCGGCCTCGCGGACGGCCCGGCTCTTCGCGCCCCGGGTGGTGACCTCCACCGCGACCGAGCCGGTGAAGCCGCGCCCGGCGAGCGACCGGAGCAGCTCGGCGCAGGGCTGACTGCCGCGCCCGGGCACCAGGTGCTCGTCGCGGCCCTCGCCGGTGCCGTCGCCGAGGTGCACGTGCGCCAGGCCGGCGCCCATCCGGTCGGCCATCGCCAGCGCGTCGGTGTGTGAGGCGGCGCAGTGCGACAGGTCGAGGGTGTAGGAGGCGTACCCGGTGTCGGTGGGGTCCCAGCCGGGGACGTACGGGACGAACTGCCGGCCGGCCATCCGGACCGGGTACATGTTCTCCACCGCGAAGCGCAGCCCGCCGAACTGGCCGGCGATCTTGTCGAGGCCGTCGGCGAAGTTCCGCGCGTAGTCGCGCTGCCAGGTGAACGGCGGGTGCACCACGACGGTGGGCGCCTCCAGGGTCTCGGCCAGCTCGGCGGCCTTGCGCAGCCGCTCCCACGGGTCGGGGCTCCAGACCCGCTGGGTGACCAGCAGGCAGGGCGCGTGGACGGAGAGCACCGGCACGCCGTAGTGCTCGGAGAGCCCGCGCAGCGCGCCCGGGTCCTGGCTGACGACGTCGGTCCAGACCATCACCTCGACGCCGTCGTAGCCGAGCGCCGCGGCGAGCTGGAACGCCGCCGCGGTCCGCTCAGGGAAGACCGAGGAACTGGAGAGGAGCACCGGGACGCGGGAAGTCACACCCCTCAGGGTAGCCGCCCCCGTCGCGGAGCATCCGGACGAGCACCCGCAAAGCGCCCAGACCGAACGACCGGGATCACATCGGCGCGAGTTGATCGAGCCGGCGGAGGATGACTCCCTCCCGCAACGCCCACGGGCAGATCTCCAGGGTCTCCACGTCCAGCCGGCGCAGCACCGCCTCGGCCACCACCGCCCCGGCCAGCAGCTGGTGGGCCCGGCCGGTGCTGACCCCCTCCAGTTCGGCCAGCTGCGCCGGGGGGATGTGCCGGATGAAGCCGAGCACCTGCCGCAGGCCGGTGCGGGTGAGGCTGCGCCGGGCCCAGAGGCCGGCGTTCGACGGGGCCGCGCCGGCCAGCCGGGCCAGCATCCGGAAGGTCTTCGAGGTGGCGACGGGTCGTTCCCAGCCCACCTCGGTCAGCTTCTCCAGCACCGGGTCGAGCATTCCGTCGACGTACTCCCGGAGTTCCTCGACGGCCTCGGCGGCCGGCGGCAGGGTGCCGGCCGGGTCGACCCGCAGCCGCTCGCGGCTCAGCCGCCCCGCGCCGAGCGGCAGCGAGACCGCCACCGCCGGGTCCTCGTCGATGCCGGCCGCGAGTTCCAGCGAGCCGCCGCCGATGTCCATCGCCAGCAGCCGCCCGGCCGACCAGCCGAACCAGCGCCGGACCGCGAGGAAGGTCATCCGTGCCTCGTCCGCGCCGGAGAGCACCGCCAGGCGTACGCCGGTCTCGTCGCGGACCCGGGCCAGCACCTCGGCGGCGTTGGTGGCGTCCCGGACGGCGGAGGTGGCGAAGGCGAGCAGGTCGTCGGCGTCCAGCCCGTCCGCCGCCGCCCGGGCCATGCTGACCGCCTTGATCAGCCCGTCCGCGCCCGCCTCGGTCAGCGCGCCGTCCGGGCCGATCTGCTCGGCGAGCCGGAGCACCACCTTCTCGGAGTGCGCCGGCCAGGGATGGGCACCGTGGTGGGCGTCGACCACCAGCAGGTGCACCGTGTTGGAACCGACGTCGAGGACACCCAGTCGCATGCTGATGACCCTAGGGCCAACACGTTTCCACGGCTCGCCAGCCGGTGCGGGTGACCCCGCGTACGCTGGGCCGGGTGACAGGCCGGATCGAGCTGCAGGTGCTGGTGGACGACCCCGACGACCCGCGTAGCCGCGAGGTGGGGCTGGACTTCCCCCGCGAGTGGATCGAGTTCACCGACCCGGCGGACGGAAAGCATCTGGTCCGGGCCGACCTGACCTGGCTGCTGTCCCGCTGGACGTGCGTTTTCGGCAAGGGCTGCCACGGCATCGTCGCCGGTCGGGCCCAGGACGGCTGCTGCTCGCACGGCGCCTTCTTCACCGACGCCGACGACGAGAAGCGGGTGAAGGCGGCGGTCAAGCGGCTCACGCCGGAGACCTGGCAGCACTTCCGCAAGGGCTTCAAGAACTGGACCGAGAACGACACGATCGACGGCAAGAGCCCGGCCCGGCGGACGGCCACCCGAGCCGTGGACGCGCCCTGCGTCTTCCTCAACGACGCCGACTTCCCGGCCGGGGGTGGCTGCGCGCTGCACGCCCAGGCGCTGCGCGACGGGGTGCATCCCCTGGAATACAAGCCGGACGTGTGCTGGCAGCTGCCGATCCGCCGGGACCAGGACTGGCACAAGCGACCCGACAACACCAAGGTGCTGATCTCCACGCTCACCGAGTTCGACCGGCGGGGCTGGGGTGCGGGCGGGCACGACCTGGACTGGTGGTGCACCTCCTCCACCGACGCGCACGTCGGCGCCGAGCCGATGTACGTCTCGTACGGCCCGGAGCTGACCGCGCTGATCGGCGCTCCCGCGTACGCGAAGCTGGCCGAACTCTGCGCCGCCCGGCTCCGCCAGGGCCAGGTCGCCCCGCACCCGGCCAGCGAGTAGGCAGGGGCCCCGCGGGGCCCCTGCCCACCGTCAGTCGGACTTGACCGCGAGAACCGGGCAGGGGACGCGGAGCAGGATCTCCTGCGCCGTCGAACCCATGATCAGCTTGCCGACCGGGGTCCGGTGCCGGATCCCGATCACCACCAGCGACACGTCCTCCGCCTCGGCGATCTCGAGGATCTCCTCGGCCGCGTCCCGCCCCCGGACCAGTTGCCGCACCGCGTGCGGAACCCCGGCGGCGGTCAGCTCCCGACCCACCCGGTCCAGCTCCGGCTCCTGGGCGAACCGCGGGTCCACGTACGCGTCGCCGCGTGACGTGTTCACCACCAGGACCGGCTCGTCCCGGAACCGCGCCTGCTCGACGGCGGCCCGCAGCGCCGCCTCGCCCAGCGGCGAGGGCACGTATCCCACCAGCACCGTCATCCGGTCACCATCCTCTCCCACACCGGACGCACCACGAACCGGCCGAGCAGCGGCCAGCACAGCACCACCGCCACCACGGCATAGATCAGCCAGGACACCCAACCGCCGACCAGGCCGTGCAGCTCGCCGCCGGAGAGCTGCAACGCGCGGCGGCCCTGGAGTTCGGCCCGGGGCCCGAGGATCACCCCGACGATCAGCGGCAGGATCGGCAGCCCGAAGCGCCGCATCCCGAAGCCGAGCAGACCGAGGGTGAGCAGCAGGAACAGGTCGAACGGGGAGGCGTTGACCGCGTACGCGCCCATCGAGGCGAAGAAGAGGATCCCGGCGTACAGGTAGGGGCGTGGGACCCGCAGCAGGCGCGCCCAGGCGGGGGCGAGCGGCAGGTTGAGCACCAGCAGCAGCAGGTTGCCCACGAAGAGGCTGGCGATCAGCGTCCAGACCAGGCCGGACTCCCGCTCGAAGAGCAGCGGGCCGGGCTGGATGCCGTACTGCTGGAAGGCGGCCAGCATCACCGCGGCGGTGGCGTTGGTGGGCAGGCCGATGGCGAGCATCGGCACCAGCGTGCCGGCGGCCGAGGCGTTGTTGGCGGCCTCCGGGCCGGCGACGCCCTCGATCGCGCCCCAGCCGAACTCCTCCGGGTGCCTGGTCAGCTTCTTCTCCGTCGCGTACGACAGGAAGGTCGGGATCTCCGCCCCACCCGCCGGCAGCGCCCCGAACGGGAACCCGTACGCGGTGCCGCGCAGCCACGGCTTCCAGGACCGCTTCCAGTCGTCCCGACCCATCCACGGCCGGCCGACGGGGATCACCTCGGCGGCCCGGCGGCGCAGGTGCGCGGCGATCCAGAGCGCCTCGCCGACGGCGAAGATGCCGACCGCCACCACGACCACGTCGATGCCGTCGGCGAGCTGCGGGACGCCCAGGGTGAGCCGCTGCTGGCCGCTGACCGTGTCGATGCCGACCAGGCCGATGACCAGGCCGAGCAGGAGCGAGGCGAAGCCGCGTACCCGGGACGCGCCGAGCACCGCGGTGACCGCCACGAAGGAGAGCAGCATCAGCGCGAAGTAGTCGGGCGCGCCGAGACTGATCGCGAACGACACCACCGGCGGGGTGACCACCACCAGCAGCAGGGTGGCGATGGTGCCGGCGACGAACGAGCCGATCGCGGCGGTGGCCAGGGCCTGCGCGGCGCGGCCGGCCTTCGCCATCTTGTTGCCCTCGATCGCGGTCACCACCGACGACGACTCGCCGGGGGTGTTCAGCAGGATCGAGGTGGTGGAGCCGCCGTACATGCCGCCGTAGAAGATGCCGGCGAACATGATGAACGCCTGGGTGGGTTCCATGCCGTAGGTGACCGGCAGCAGCAGCGCCACGGTCATCGCCGGGCCGATGCCGGGCAGCACGCCGACGGCGGTGCCGATGGTCACGCCGAGCAGCGCGATCAGCAGGTTCATCGGGGTCACCACGTTGGCGAACCCGTCGAGCAGATTGCCCAGGTTGTCCATCAGAGGATCCCTTGCAGCACGCCGGCGGGCAGGTTGACGCCGAGCCCGATGGCGAAGGTGTAGAAGGTGATCAGGGAGAGCGCGACGGCGATCAGCAGGTTGCGCACGTGGTGCCGGTTGCCGAGGGCGAAGGCCGAACCCCAGAAGAGCAACGTTCCGCTGATCACCCAGCCGAGCCGTTCGATCAGCACGGCGTTGACCAGGAACGCGCCGATCAGCAGCAGCACGGTCCGCCAGTCGATCGGGCTGCTCAGGTCGACGTCCTCGCCGGCCTCCGGCTCACCGGTGCCGCCGCGGGCCACGTCCACCGCGTAGACGGCGGCGACGATCAGCAGCAGCACGCCGAGCAGGATCGGCACCGGCTTCGGGCCGATCGGGTCGGCACTGCTGATCGCGTGCCCGGTCCGCGCCGCGTCGGCCAGGACCAGGCCGCCGACCAGGGCGAGGAAGGCGCACACCCCGTACTGCGCCCGGTCCGGCCGGCTCGGCGCGGCGTCCGCGTCGAGCGGGGCCGCCGGCCCGGTCCCGGCCGTCTCCGCCGCCGGCTCGCCCGGCGTACGCCCGGCGCCCGGCTGCGCCGGTACCAGTGGCCCGGCCGTACCGGCCGCTGCCGGTGACACCACCGGCCCGGCCCCTGCCGTGGAGCGCACGGGGTCGACCGCCGCCGTGGCGGTCAGCGGGTCGGCCGCTGCCGTCGGTGTCCCCGGTGGGGTGGGTCCCGCCGGGCGGGGCGGCGGGTCGTCGCCCCGGTCCGGTCGGGTGGTCCGGCCGGTCATGCCAGCCCGAGCTGCTTGAGCAGGTCGGCCACCGACTTGTCCTGCTCGGTGAGGAAGGTGGCGAACGCGTCGCCGGTGACGAAGGCGTCGGTCCAGCCGCGCTTGGTCAGCTCGGCCTTCCACTCGGCCGACTCGTGCATCTTCGTCAGCGCGTCGATCCAGACCTGCTTGTCGGCGTCGCTGATGCCGGGCGGCGCGACGATGCCGCGCCAGTTGGTGAAGACCAGGTCGATGCCGGCGGACTTGAGCGTCGGCACCTCCTTGAGCGCCTCGATGGGGGCCTCGCTGGTCACCGCGAGGACCCGGACCTGGCCGGCCTCGACCTGGTCGAGGAACTCGCCGAACCCGCTGGCGCCGAAGGCCACCTTGCCGCCGAGCACGGCCGGCAGCAGCTCGCCGCCACCGTCGTACGAGACGTAGTTGACCTGGCGGGGGTCGATGCCGACGGTCTTCGCGAGCTGCATGGGCAGCAGGTGGTCGGGGCCGCCGGGCGAGGAGCCGCCGCCGACCGCGATGCCCTTCGGGTTGGCCTTCCAGGCGGTGACCAGATCGTTGATCGTCCGGTACGGCGAGTTCTTCGGCACCACGATGGCGCCGGCCTCCTCGATCAGCTTGGCCAGCGGGGTGGTCTGGGTCAGCGTCGCGGACGACTTCGAGGTGTACGACGCACCGACCACGCCCAGCCCCATCTGCATGGCGAGCTTGCCGTTGCCCTTCTCGTTCACGGTCCGCTGGAGGCCGACCGTGCCGCCCGCGCCGGGCAGGTTGAAGACCTGCACACCGGTGGCGATCTTGGCGTCCTCCATCACCTTCGCGGCGGTACGCGCGGTGGTGTCGTAGCCGCCGCCGGGGGTGTTCGGCACCATCAGCCGCAGCCCGGTGACCGGTTTTCCGTCACCGCCGGAGGAGCCGCTCTCGTTCTTCCCGGCGGTGGCACCGCAGGCGCCCAGCGCCATCGCCGTGGCGGCGGCGACGCCCATGACCAGCAGGTTCCTTCGAGTTGCCATCATGTTTCTCTTCCGTTTCGAATGAGTCCGGCGGCAAGATGATGACCCCGGCGCGGACCCCGCGTCTGCCTTCTGTCACCAGCGGAAATTGAGGTCTTTGTGGTCGCGATCACGTCCCGCCGCCGTACCCTGGCCGGGCAGTTGCTGGTCCTCCAGCTCGCGATCATCGTGGTGGTGCTGGCGGCCGTCGCCGCCGTGTCGCTGGCCCAGTCGGCGGCCACCTTCAACCGGGTCGAGGGACGCCGGGTCGCCGCCCTCGGCGAGGAACTCGCCGGCAGCCTGCTGCTGCGCGACCAGCTCGTTCAGCCGGCGCCCGCCGAGGCGATCGCCCCGCTGGTGCAGAGCACACTCACCCGCTCCGGGGTCACCTCGGTGACCGTGGCGGACGCCCGGGGCCGGGTGGTCAGCTCGACGAACCCAACGCTGGTGGGCAGCCCGGTGGTGCTCGGCGACCCGGGGGTGGCGCAGGGCCGGAGCTGGTTCGGGGCGCTGGAGGTCGACGGCTCGCGGGAGCTGGTGGCGCAGGTGCCGGTGCTCGGCGACAAGAAGACGAACCTGGGCCGCTACCTCGGCGTGGTGGTGGTCGGCGAGGCGTCGCCGACCTGGTCGGAACGCCTGGTGGGGGCCTCGTCGTACCTCTTCACCTATCTCGGGATCGCCAGCGGGCTCGGGGTGGTCGGGTCCTGGCTGCTGGCCCGGCGGATCAAGCGGCAGACCCTGGGCCTGGAACCGCGGGAGATCGCCGGGCTGGCCGAGCACCGCGAGGCGCTGCTGCACGGCATCGCCGAGGGGGTGATCGCGCTCGACCCGCAGCATCGGGTCACCCTGGTCAACGCGGTCGGCCGGCGGCTGCTGGACCTGCCCGAGCACTGCCTCGGCCGCAGCCTCGCCGAGCTGCGGATCTCCGGCCGGCTGCGGGACGTGCTGGCCGGCGCCGGCAGCGGCCCGGAGACCCGGGACCAGGTCGTCGTCCGAGGCGGTCGGGTGCTGGTGATGAACCGGATGACGGTCCGCAAGGACGGCCGTCCGCTCGGTTCGGTGACCACCCTGCGGGACCGGACGGAGCTGGCCCGGCTGGAGCAGGAGATCGGCTCGTTCCGCAGCACCACCGAGCTGTTGCGGGCGCAGACCCACGAGTTCGCCAACCAGCTGCACACCATCTCCGGCCTGATCCAGATCGGCGAGCACGACGAGGTGGTCCGCTACGTCGACGCGCTGAGTCGGCACCGGGCCTCGCTCGACCTGACGGTCACCAGCCGGGTGCACGACACGGCGGTGGCGGCGCTGCTGATGGCGAAGTCGGCGGTGGCCGCGGAACGCCGGGTGGAGCTGCGGGTCTCCGAGCGGACCGGCCTGGACCGGCTGCCGCCGCAGGTCGCCGCGGACGTCGCGACGGTGCTCGGCAACCTGGTCGACAACGCGGTCGAGGCGGTCGCCGGACGGGAGGCCGCGCCGGACGGCACGCCCGACCGGCCGGCCTGGGTGGAGGTCGAGCTGCGTCGGGACGCCTCGTCGGTGGAGATCGTGGTGCGCGACTCGGGGCCCGGGGTCACCCCCGAACTGGCCCAGGAGGTCTTCACCCACGGCTTCACCACCAAGGCCGCGCAGGGCGGCGAACGGGGTATCGGGCTGGCGCTCACCCGGCTGGTCTGCAAGCGTCGCGGGGGCGAGATCGCGGTGACCAACACCGACGAGGGCGCCATGTTCACCGCCCGGATGTCGGTGGCCGACCTGCTGGAGGGAACCCGATGATCGACGTACTGGTGGTCGACGACGACTTCATGGTCGCCCGGATCCACCGCGGGTTCGTCGAGCGGATCGACGGCTTCCGGGTGGTCGGCACGGCGAGCACCGGCGAGGAGGCGGTGGCCCGGGTCGGCGAGGTCCGTCCCCACCTGGTGCTGCTCGACCTCTACCTGCCGGACATGTTCGGTCTCGACGTGGTGACCCGGCTCCGGGCGGCCAGGCACGACTGCGACGTCCTGGTGATCAGCGCGGCCCGGGAGGCCGAGGCGGTCCGTCGGGCGGTCCGCTACGGCGCGGTCAACTACCTGCTGAAGCCCTTCGGCTTCGACGAGCTGCGGACCCGGTTGGAGCAGTACGCCACCCGGCGCAGCTCGCTGCGTACGGCGGTGGTCAGCGACCAGGCCGACGTCGACCGGGTGCTCTCCCGCAGCGGCTCGGTGGCCGCCGCCCCCGCCCTGCCGCGCGGCCTCAGCCCGGAGACCGCCGAGCTGGTCGAGCGCGCCCTGCGCGAGCACGACGGCACGCTGTCGGCAAGCGAGTGCGCCGACCGGGTCGGGATCTCCCGGGTCAGTGCCCGCCGCTACCTGGAGCACTTCTCGGGCACCGGCCGGGCCGAGGTGACCCTGCGATACGGCGCCGCCGGCCGTCCGGAGCGCCGCTACTGCTGGCTGGCCTGAGGTCGGCCGCCGGTCGATCGGATCCGTCGGCCGGCTCGGACACCGCGAGGATCGGCCGGGGCTCAGCCGAGGGCGGCGTCGACCAGGGCGCGGGCGGTGCGCTTCGCGGCCTCCGCGATGGCGGGATCGGCGTCCAGCACCCCACCGGCCAGGCCACCGTCGAGCAGCAGGGTGAGCTGCCGGGCGAGCAGTTCCGGTTCGGCCGCGCCGGCCCGCCGGGCCAGGTCGGTCACCCAGGCCCGGACCACGTTCTTGTGCTCGACCGTACGGGCGTGCACCGGGCTGCCGGCGGGTGACTCGGCGGCGGTGTTGATGAACGCGCAGCCGTGGTAGCCCTCCCGACGGCAGGCCCCGGTGAGCGCGTCGAACATCCCGACGAGCTGTGCCCGGGGCTCGTCCCCGGCGTCCCGGGCGGCCGCCCGCAGCGCCCCGAACCACGCCTGGTCGACCTTGTCCAGGTAGGCCAGGACCAGGTCGTCCTTGCTGGGGAAGTGCTTGTAGAGGGTGGCCTTGGCGACGCCCGACTCGGCGATCACCGTGTCCACCCCGACCCCTCGGGGCCCGTACGCGTAGAAGAGCCGGAACGCGGTGTCCAGGATGCGCTCCCGGGCGGAGCCGGCGGGGGTGCGCGGCGTGGGCATCGGCGGTCCTTCCTCGGCAGGTCGGGCCAAGCCTACAGACCGGTCGGTCTGCCGGTTCATCCGGGCGTGACCGCGCTCACAGACCTAGTAGACAGACCTGTCTGTTAGTGTCGCCGTCAGACGAGCGCGAGGCATCGGCGTCGCGCGATCAACCGGAGGACGGATCGACATGCGCATCGCAGTACTGGGCACCGGCATGGTCGGCCGCGCGATCGCCGGACGGGCGGCCGAACTGGGCCACGAGGTGACCGTCGGCACGAGGGACGCGACCGCCGCCCGCGACGACTGGACCGAATGGGCCGCCACCCACCCCACCGTGACCCTGGCCGGCTACGCCGACGCCACGGCCGGCGCGGACCTGGTGGTGAACGCGACCAGCGGCGACGGCTCGCTGCCCGCGCTGACCGCCGCCGGCGAGGAGAACCTGGCCGACAAGGTCCTGCTCGACATCGCCAACCCGCTCGACTTCGGCAACGGCTTCCCGCCCACCCTCTCGGTGCTCAACGACGACTCGCTGGGCGAGCGGATCCAGCGGGCGTTCCCGCGTACGAGGGTGGTGAAGGCGCTCAACACGCTCACCGCCGACCTGATGGTCCAGCCGCGGCAGCTCGCCGACGGTGACCACAGCGTCTTCGTCTCCGGCGACGACCCGGCGGCGAAGAAGGTGGTGACCGAGCTGCTCACCAGCTTCGGCCACACCGACGTGATCGACCTGGGTGACCTGAGCACCGCCCGGGGCACCGAGATGCTGCTGCCACTCTGGCTGCGCCTCTACGGCAAGCTGGGCACCGCCCTGTTCAACCTCAAGGTCGTGCGCTGAGGGCCGGTCGGGGCCCGCACACCTCGGCGCGGGCCCCGACCGGTCACGGCTCGAACTTGTAGCCGAGCCCGCGGACGGTGACGATGAAGCGCGGCGTGGAGGGCTCCGGCTCGACCTTCGACCGCAGCCGCTTGACGTGCACGTCCAGGGTCTTGGTGTCGCCCACGTAGTCGGCGCCCCAGACCCGGTCGATGAGCTGCCCCCGGGTCAGCACCCGGCCGGCGTTGCGCAGCAGCAGCTCCAGCAGCTCGAACTCCTTCAGCGGCAGCTGCACGGCCGCCCCCTCGACGGTCACCACGTGCCGCTCGATGTCCATCCGGACCGGGCCGGCGGCCAGCGTGGGCGCGCCCGACTCGGCCGCCTCGGCGGTCTGCCGGCGCAGCACCGCCCGGATCCGGGCCACCAGCTCCCGCGGCGAGTACGGCTTGGTGACGTAGTCGTCGGCGCCGATCTCCAGCCCGACCACCTTGTCGATCTCGCTGTCCCGCGCGGTGACCATGATGATCGGGACGTGCGAGCGCTGCCGGAGCTGCCGGCAGACCTCGGTGCCGGACATCTCCGGCAGCATCAGGTCGAGCAGCACGATGTCGGCGCCGGTCCGGTCGAACTCGGTGAGGGCGTCCGGCCCCGTCGCGGCGACGGAGACCTCGAAGCCCTCCTTACGGAGCATGTAGGACAGGGCGTCGGAGAACGATTCCTCGTCCTCGACCACCAGTACGCGGCTCAACGGGTGTTCCTTTCCTGTGGTTCAGACCTGCCGGAACTCGGCCGGGCCGGCCTCGATCCCAGCGGAGGCGAGTGTCGTCTCCAGGTCGTCCGGTGGGCTGGCGGGCAGCCGCAGGGTGAACGTCGACCCGCCACCAAGGGTGCTCGACACGTCCACCCGACCGCCATGGTTGCTGGCGATGTGCTTGACGATGGCCAGGCCGAGGCCGGTGCCGCCGGTCGAGCGGGAGCGGGCCTGGTCCGCCCGGTAGAAGCGCTCGAAGATCCGGTCGACGTCGGTCGGGGCGATGCCGATGCCCTGGTCGGCGACGGCGATCTCGACGACGTCCTCCACCCGTCGGGCGGTCACCCGCACGCAGGTGTCCTCGCCCGAGTAGTTGATCGCGTTCTCCACCAGGTTGGCGACCGCGGTGGCGAGCTGGCTGTCGCTGCCGTACACGGTCAGGCCGCGCTCGCCGTCGACCGCGACCTCCACCCGGCGGGCGGTGGCCGCGGTCCGGGTCCGGTCGAGCACCTCGGCGACCACCCAGTCCACCGCGACCGGCTCCGGCGCGGGCTGCGGTTCCGCGCCCTGGAGCCGGGTCAGCTCCAGCAGCTCCTGCACCAGCCGGCCCAGCCGGGTCGACTCGTGCTGGATCCGCTCGGCGAACCGGCGGGCCGCGACCATGTCCTCGGAGAGACCGGCCGTGTCCTCGTCGGCGGGCTCGGTGGCGTCGACCAGCGCCTCGGCGAGCAGTTGGAGGGCACCGATCGGAGTCTTCAGCTCGTGGCTGACGTTCGCCACGAAGTCGCGGCGGACCCGGGCGAGCCGGTGGGACTCGGTCACGTCGGCCGCCTCGACGGCGATGAAGCCGGCGCCGAGCCCCATCGCGCGCAGGTGCACCCCGAGCGGGTTGTCGCCGGCGTTGTCGCGGCCCCGCGGCAGGTCCAGCTCGATCTCGCGCCGCACGCCGGTCCGCCGCACCTGGCCGGCCAGGGTACGGATCAGCGGGTGCGCGGCGATCGAGCCGGGGGCGGCACCGGTACGCAGCAGGCCCATCGCCCGGGCGGCCGGGTTCACCAGCACCGGCACGTCGTCCGGGTCCAGCACCACCACGCCGGCGCGGAGCGAGGCGATCGTCTTGCGGCCGAGCCCGGAGAGCCCGCCCTGCTGGTCGTCGGGAATCGCGAGCCTCCCTGAGCTCCGGCGGGAGCCGGTGCTCCCCGACGACGCCCTGCGACGCCGCCACGCCCTGACGGGCCCGGACAGCAACAGTCCGGCGACCAGTCCGGTCACCAGAGCCACGGCCACCGTGGCCGCCACCGCCCATTCCACCTGGCGATCGTAGGGTCATTGTTAACCTGGCTATCGCCCAGAAGGGGACGAACCACCCTCACTTCCGGGAAAGTTCACTCGGCGGCCCCGCGTCGTTCACCGGGGTTCACCTCCCGTCCCGCTCCCCCGACCTACGGTTGTCGCGCACCTGCTCAACCCGTGCGCCGGCGTCGGAGCCCCCGGACCGGCGGCCACCGACCACAGGACGTGATGATGCGCGACGAGTTCCGGGCCGATCTCCAGATCGTCAGCCAGCTGCTGGTGGACATGGCGGAGGCGATCCGCGCCGCCATGCGCCAGGCCACCCGCGCGCTGCTCACCGCCGACCGGCAGGCGGCCGAGACGGTGATCCAGCGGGACGCCGAGATCGACGAGCTGTACCGGCACGTCGAGGAGCGGGTCTGTGACCTGCTCGCCCGGCAGGCGCCGGTCGCCTCCGACCTGCGCGCCATGATCACCGCGCTGCACGTCGCGGCCGACCTGGAGCGGATGGGCGACCTGGCCGACCACGTCGCCAAGACGGCGCTGCGCCGGCACCCGTCCCCGGCGGTGCCGGCCGAGCTGCGGGCCATCTTCACCGAGATGGCCGCGGTCGCCGACCGGATGGCCGAGAAGATCGGCACGGTGCTGGCGAAGCCCGACGCCGACCTCGCCGCCGAACTGGACCGCGACGACGACGCGATGGACGACCTGCACAAGAGCCTCTTCGCCGTGCTGCTCGGCGACGACTGGCCGTACGGGGTGGAGACGGCGATCGACGGCACCCTGCTCGGGCGCTTCTATGAGCGCTTCGCCGACCACGCGGTGAACGCCGGCGAGCACGTGGTCTATCTGATCACCGGCGAGACCTCGCCCTCGGCGGGCTGACGCCACGAGGAAGGCCCCCCGGACGTCCGGGGGGCCTTCGTCGTACGGGTCAGCGGCCCTGGTTGGCGACCGCGGCGGCGGCGGCCTTGGCGGCCTCCGGGTCCAGGTAGGTGCCGCCGAGGACCTGCGGGCGCAGCTGCGGGTCGAGGTCGTAGCGCAGCGGGATGCCGGTGGGGATGTTGAGCTTGGCGATCGCCTCGTCGGAGATCTGGTCGAGGTGCTTGACCAGGGCGCGCAGCGAGTTGCCGTGCGCCGCCACCAGCACCGTCCGGCCGGCCAGGATGTCCGGCACGATCGAGTCGTACCAGTAGGGCAGCATCCGCTCGACGACGTCCTTGAGGCACTCGGTACGCGGCATCAGCTCGCTGGGCAGCAGCTTGTACCGAGGGTCGCCGACCTGGGAGAACTCGTCGTCGTCGGCGATCGGCGGCGGCGGGGTGTCGTACGACCGGCGCCAGAGCATGAACTGCTCCTCGCCGTACTCGTCGAGGGTCTGCTTCTTGTTCTTGCCCTGGAGGGCGCCGTAGTGGCGCTCGTTGAGCCGCCACGACCGGCGCACCGCGATCCAGTGCCGGTCGGCGGCGTTCAGCGCCAGCTCGGCCGTGCGGATCGCCCGGCGCATCACGCTGGTGTGCACCACGTCCGGCAGCAGGCTGTGCTCGCGCAGCAGTTCGCCGCCGCGCCGCGCCTCCGCCTCGCCCTTCGCGGTCAGGTCGACGTCCACCCAGCCGGTGAAGAGGTTCTTCGCGTTCCAGTCGCTCTCGCCGTGCCGCAGCAGGACCAGCGTCCCGACGGTGGGCCCTTCGCTCGCAGTCATGCCGATCATCCTGCCGCACGTCGTCGGCGGACACGCGGGGACCGGTCGTGACGACCACCACGTGGAAAAGCCGGTGACCGCCGATCCGCCCCGGCACTAGGTTGTAAGGCGCTGGGGTTACATCGGTCATTACCGAAGCGGGGGCGTCGGATGCGGACGGTACGGAGCTGGTTCCGGGACACGACAGGCGGCCTGCCCAGGGCCTTCTGGTATCTGTGGACCGGCACCCTGGTCAACCGGCTCGGCTCGTTCGTGCTGGTCTTCCTCGCCATCTATCTCACCCGGGAACGCGGCTTCTCCCCCTCCCAGGCCGGCCTGGTGCTGGGGCTGTGGGGCGTCGGCGGCGCGGTCGGCACCACCGTCGGGGGCACCCTCACCGACCGGTGGGGACGGCGACCCACCCTGCTCACCGCGCACGTGGGCGCGGCGGCCATGATGCTCGCCCTCGGCTTCGCCCGACCCCTCTGGACGGTCGCGGCGGGCGCCCTGCTGCTCGGGCTCTTCGCCGAGGCGGCCCGCCCCGCGTTCGGCGCCATGATGATCGACGTCGTGCCGGCGAAGGACCGGCTGCGCGCCTTCTCCCTGAACTACTGGGCGATCAACCTCGGCTTCGCCTGCGCCGCGGTGCTCGCCGGGCTCGCCGCTCAGGCCGGCTACCTGCTGCTCTTCGTGGTCGACGCGGCCACCACCCTGGTCACCGCGCTGATCATCTTCACCCGGGTACGGGAGACCCGGACGGTCACCGCCACGGTGACCGTCCGTACGGGGGAGCCGGGCGCGCTGCGGACCATCCTCGCCGACCGGGTCTTCCTCGGCTTCGTGCTGCTCAACCTCTTCGCCGCACTGGTCTTCCTCCAGCACATCTCGATGCTGCCGATCGCGATGGGCGACTCCGGCCTCTCCCCCGCCACCTACGGCTCGGTGATCGCGCTCAACGGCGTGCTGATCGTCGCCGGCCAGCTCTTCGTACCCCGGCTCATCCGAGGTCGGAGCCGGTCGCACGTGCTGGCGCTGGCCTCCGTGGTGATGGGCGTCGGCTTCGGCCTGACCGCCTTCGCCGACGGCGCCTGGTTCTACGGCCTCACCGTGCTGATCTGGACGGTCGGCGAGATGCTCAACTCGCCCTCCAACGCGACGCTGATCGCCGAACTCTCCCCGGCCGCGCTGCGCGGTCGCTACCAGGGCGTCTTCTCCCTCTCCTGGCAGGCGGCCGCAGCGGTCGGCCCGGTCCTCGGCGGCCTGGTCCGGGAGCACGCCGGCAACAGCGCGCTCTGGCTGGGCTGCGCCGTGATCGGTGGCCTCGCGGCGGTCGCCCACCTGGTCTCCGGCCCGGCCCGCGAACGGCGGGCCACCGCACTGCGCGCCCCGGCCGCCCCGGTCGCCGTCGTCCCGCCGGCAGCCGCGCCCGCACCGGTCCCGGCCGCCTCCTGAGTACGCCCCGCCGTCGCGCGGACCGGCCGCCCGCTCTACCGTCGGAGGCGTAACAGTCAACAAACCTTCCTGGAGGACGGGTGCGCGGCCTGCGGCGCTGGTGGGACGACACGGCCGGCGGCCTCCCCGCCCCCTTCTGGTACCTCTGGTCCGGCCTGCTGGTCAACCGGGCCGGCGCGTTCGCGGTGCTCTTCCTCTCGCTCTACCTCACCGATGCGCGCGGCGCGTCCGAGTCCCTCGCGGGGGCGGTGGTCGGGGCGTACGGGGCGGGCGGGGCGGTCGGGGTGCTGCTCGGCGGGGTGCTCGCCGACCGGTGGGGCCGCCGGGCAACCCTGCTCGCCGCCCACCTCGGCGCGGCCGGACTGATGACCGCGCTCGCCTTCAGCCGGCAGTTGGGGGTGATCGCGGTGCTCGCCGCGCTGGTCGGGGTGCTGCACTCGATGCCCAGCCCCGCCTTCGTGGCGGCGATCGTCGACGTGGTGCCGGAGAGCCGCCGCTCGCGCGCGTTCAACCTGCAGTTCTGGGCGTTCAACCTCGGCATGGCGGTCGCCTCGCTGCTGGCCGGGGTGCTCGCCGAGGCGAGCTTCCTGGCGCTCTTCCTGGTCGACGCCGCCGCCACCCTCGCCGCCGCCGTGATCATCGCGGTGAAGGTCCCCGAGACCCTGCCCCGCCATCGCCCGGCGGCCCCGGCGGCGGTTCGCCGGCCGGGGCTGGCCACCGCGCTGACCGACCGCACCTTCCTGGTCTTCGTCGCGCTGACCTTCGTGCTGGCCGTGCTGACCATGCAGACGTCGACGATCATGCCGCTGGCGATGCGCGCCGACGGCCTGGGCCCCTCGGCGTACGGGGTGGTGGTGGCGCTGGGCGGGACGCTGATCGTGCTCGGGCAGCTCTTCGTGCCCCGGCTGATCGAGGGGTACCGGAAGGCGACCGTGCTGTCGGTCTCGACCGGGCTGATGGCGCTCGGCTTCGGCGCGCTGGCGCTCGCCGACGACCTGCCGGTCTATCTGGGTGCGGCGGTGGTCTGGACGATCGGCTCGATGCTCGCCGCACCGCCGAACGCCCAGATCAACGCCGAGCTGGCCCCGCCGGAACTGCGCGCCCGCTATCAGTCGGTCTTCTATCTGACCTTCCCGGCGGCCTCGTTCGTGGCACCGGCGCTCGGCGGGCTCAGCCTCCAGCACCTCGGCGAACGGCACTGGCTCGTCGTCGGCGGCCTCGGCGTGGTGGCGGCGGTCGGCCACCTGTTCGCCGGCCCGGCCCGCGAACGCCGGGTCGCCACCCGCCACGCGCTACGGCCGCAGCGGCCCGAAGCGGTGTCCGGGTCTGGACGGCGCTGAGCGCCCACCTCGACCCCCGTCGTGGTGGGCGCTCGCGCCGTGCACCCGGCGGCGGCGGGCGACCCTCACCCCCGTAAGCGTCGCCCGCTCGCGCCGCCGGTTCAACGAGTGGCACCGTCCCCCAACGGCGTGCCCCACTCGTTCCTTCGCACCTCGCTTGCGCGGATCTGATCGATCCGCCGCTCCCCCGAACGATTACAAGCGTGGCGCGGTGCAATAAAGTTAGTTCGCCCGGTTTCCGGATTCAACCCAGATCGCTGTCTCGCCCGTCACAGCACCGGTGTCCGGGATCCGACTGTTCCTGCTCCGGGCCTCGCGTCTGCCAACAGCGGGTTCCCGTCGACCATTCCGGTAAACCTCAGCCGTCCTCGCGATCCGGGTTCTCGGTACGGAAGAAGTTGCTCTGCCGACCGTCACGCAGCTGCTCCTGGTAGATCAGGTTCAGTCCGCGCGAGTCGAACGTGCGGAACCAGTCGTCCCAGCTGATCTCCCGGATCCGGCTGCTCTCCCGGTAACCGGGGATGTTGAACGTCAGCACCCCCGGCCGACCCTCCCGCTCGGTGCCGGCGATGGTGGCCGGTTTGGCGTTCCGGGCCCGCGCCCAGCGCTGGATCACCTCGTGGTTCGCCGTCACCAGGCTCCGACCCGGACGCTCCGGACGATCGGACAGGGAGGTGATCTGCTGGGACGACGACACCGAACGGGCGGAGGACCGGCCGGTCCGGACCGGCGTCCGCATCGCCGTACCTGCCGTCGCGGGTGCGGCGGCCCTCGCCGGCGCGGCGCGCGTACCCCCGGCCCTGGCGGAGGCCGTCCGAGCGGTCGTCGCGGTGCGGGACCGGGACGGGGCCGCCTTCTTCGCCGGGGCGGCCTTGCGGCCCGGTGCGGCCTTCGCCCGCGCGCCCGACGCCTTCGCGGCCGGGGTGGCCTTGGCCCGCGCCCCGGACGCCTTCGCGGCGGGTGCCGCCTTGGCCCGGGACGGCGCGCTCTTGCGGGCCCCCGCGGTCTTCTTCGCCGCGGTCGTCTTCTTCGTCGCGGACGCCCGGCCCGCCGGACCACTGCTCCCGCGGGCGGCCCCGCCAGCCCGACCCTCCGACCGCAGCGATCGGGCCAGGGTCTTCACCAGCTCCGGCTTGCGCAGGGCGGAGATGCCTGACACCCCGCGGCGCCGGAGCTGGCCCCGGATGTCGTCGACCTTCATCCGCGAGATCTCGGACTCGGAGACCCCCGGCGTGCCCGGGGTCTGGTTGCCGGCTTGCCGCTTGGTCCTGGTCGCAGTCGCGCCGCGACCTGAGCTGTTGCGCTGAGCCATGGGACACACGCTCCTCGACAGTCCGTCCTCGGCGCGCGGTGGATCCCAGTGCCGCACCGCGCGGTGCGGCATACCCGTCAGGACGGGTCCGAACCTCCGGCGGGCGTCGGAACGCTCTGCGCCTGCCCCGACGGCTCGAAGAGGTGCGCGAACGCGGCCAGGTTGGCCGTCGACTCGCCCCGCTTGACCCGCCACTCCCACTCCCGGCGGATCGAGCTGCCGAAGCCGATCTCCAGCATCGTGTCGAAGGACTCGTCGGAGTAGGTGAGGACCGCGCCCAGCAGCCGGTCCAGCTCCGCCTCGTCCACCCCGGCCAGGTTGACCCGGCCGGTCAGATAGACGTCGCCGACGGTGTCGATGGAGAAGGAGACGCCGTACATCCGGGCGTTGCGCTGCAGCAGCCAGGCCCACAACTCCTCGCGGCGCTCGTCGGGCTGGCGCATCACGAACGCCTCGACCCGCAGCGCGTGCTCGCCGACGATCAGGTTGCAGATCGTCTTGAGCTTGTGCGTCCCCGGCAGGGTCACCGCGTACGACGCCTCGCCGGTGGACTCCCACTCCAGTTCCCGCTCGGCGCAGACGGACTCGATCAGGGCGGCGACCTCACTGCTACGGCTCATCGCACCCACTCTACGACCGGTGTCCCCACCGCGCCCCGCACGCCGTCGCTCACCAGGAGCAGGCAGCGAGCCGGTTGGCGAGCCGGCCACGGTGCTCGGCGATCGCCTCGCCGTAGACGGCGAGCAGGCCGGAGACCGTCCGGTGCCAGGAGAAGTCGCGCGCGTGCCGCTCGGCACCGCGGCCCAGGGCCGCCCGGCTCACCCGGTCCGGCAGCAGCTTCGCGAGCGTACGGGCCCAGTCGACCGGGTCGTGGCCGTCGATGAGCACCCCGCTCACGTCGTCCCGGACGGCGGTGACCAGACCACCGACGGCAGCGGCCAGCACCGGCGTACCGCAGGCCTGCGCCTCCAGCGCGACCAGCCCGAACGACTCGTTGTACGACGGCACCGCCACCAGGTCGGCGGCCCGGTAGAGCGCCGGCAGGTCGTCGCCGGTCTGCGGCGGCAGGAACCGCACCCGGTCGGCGACACCCAGCGAGGCGGCCAGCTCGATCAGCGCGGTCGGCCGGTCCAGACCGGTGCCGCTGGGGCCGCCGCAGATCACCACGGTCAGCTCGTCGGCCAGCGCGGGATCCCGCTCGCGCAGCGCGGCGACCGCCCGGATCAGCACGTCGGGGGCCTTGAGCGGCTGGATCCGGCCGACGAAGGCCACCACGTAACCGTCGGTGGGCAGCCCGAGCCGGCGGCGAGCGGCGAGCGCGGCGCGCTGCCGATCCCCGGCGGCCGGGCGGAACCGGTCCAGGTCGACGCCGGGCTCCACCACGGCGACCCGGGCGGGGTCGGCGTCGTAGCGGTCGAGCAGGTCGCGGGCCTCCACCCGGGTGTTGGCGACCAGCCGGTCGGCCTCGGCGACCACCTGCTCCTCGCCGATCACCCGGGCCTTCGGCTCGGGCCGGTCACCGGCGGCGAGCTGGGCGTTCTTCACCTTGGCCAGGGTGTGCGCGGTGTGCACCAGCGGCACCCCCCAGCGCTCCTTGGCCAGCCAGCCGACCTGGCCGGAGAGCCAGTAGTGCGAGTGGATCAGGTCGTAGTGGCCCGGCGGGCGGGCCGCCTCGGCGCGGAGCACGCCGGCGGTGAAGGCACAGAGCTGGCCGGGCAGCTCCTCCTTGGTCAGCCCCTCCAGCGGGCCGGCGGTGACGTGCCGGACGTGCACGCCGGGTGCCATCTCGACCACCGGGGGCAGGTCACCGGACGTGGCCCGGGTGAAGATCTCCACCTCGACGTCGGCCTCGGCCAGCCGGCGGGCCACCTCCAGGATGTAGACGTTCATCCCGCCGGCGTCGCCCGTGCCGGGTTGGTGCAGCGGCGAGGTGTGCACGGAGACCGTGGCGATCCGCCGGGGCCGGGGCCACGGCAGGGCACCTCGCTGACGACCGACACCGGTGTGCAACTCCGCCACGTCCGCTCCCTCTGTCACGGTTGATGCCGTCCCGCACGACCGGCGCTCCTCGGTCAACCTCCGCGCCGGATGTCATCTTCCCCATCGGGCTTCGGAAATGCGTGCCGCCGGCCCCCGGGCGTGACGGACCTCATCACGGCACGGGGAACAGGGCCGGGAGAGAATGGCCGGATGAGCTCAGTCGCTATCGTCACCGGGGCGTCCAGCGGGATCGGTGCGGCCACCGCCCGCCGGCTGGCCGCCGAGGGTTTCCACGTACTCGCCGCCGCGCGGCGTGCCGACCGGCTGACCGCGCTGGTCGCCGAGATCGAGGCGGCCGGCGGCAGCGCGACCGCGGTGGCCTGCGACGTCACCTCCGACGAGTCGGTCGCCGGCCTGGCCGAGGCCGCCACCGCGGCGCCGGGCCCGGTCACGCTGCTGGTCAACAACGCCGGCGGGGCCCGCGGCCTGGACCCGGTGGAGTCCGGCTCGGTGGGCGACTGGCAGTGGATGTACGACGTGAACGTGCTCGGCACGCTCCGGGTCACCCAGGCGCTGCTGCCCGCACTGGTGGCCTCCGGCGCCGGCACCGTCGTGATCGTCAGCTCCACCGCCGGCTTCACCGTCTACGAGGGTGGCGGCGGCTACACGGCCGCGAAGCACGCGCAGACGGCGATGGCCGGGACGCTGCGGCTCGAACTCTCCGGCCGACCGGTCCGGGTGATCGAGATCGACCCCGGGATGGTGAAGACCGACGAGTTCGGCCTGGTCCGATTCGACGGCGACGCCGAGCGGGCCGCCGCCGTCTACGCCGGGGTGGCCGAGCCGTTGGTCGCCGACGACGTGGCCGACTGCATCGCCTGGTGCGCCACCCGTCCGCACCACGTCAATGTGGACCGGCTGGTGGTGCGCCCGCTGGCCCAGGCCGCCCAGCACAAGGTGCACCGGGTCTAGCCGTGCAGCGGCCGCTCGGGGTGGTCACCCGGGGGACGACGAACCCCAACCGGTTGCGCCGGGTGGACAACTGGATCGTCGAGACCTGCGGGGACGCGCTGCGGTCGGCGGCCGACCCGCTGGTGGTCGACCTGGGCTACGGCGCCACCCCGGTCACCGCCGTCGAGCTGCGGGCCCGGCTGGCGGCCGGGGTCCGCGCCGACGTCCGGGTGGTCGGGCTAGAGATCGATCCGGTACGCGTCGCCGCCGCCGAGCCCGCCGCCGACCCGCCGTGGCTGACCTTCTACCGGGGCGGGTTCGAGCTGGCCGGGCGACGTCCCGCCCTGGTCCGCGCGTTCAACGTGCTGCGCCAGTACGACGAGTCCGAGGTCACCGACGCCTGGCGTACGGTCACCGACCGGCTCGCGCCGGGCGGGCTGCTGGTCGAGGGGACCTGCGACGAGCTGGGCCGGCTGGGCAGTTGGGTGCTGCTCGACGCGGCGGGCCCGCGCACGTTGACCCTGGCCGCCCGGCTGGGGACGCTAGAGAGCCCGGCCCAGCTCGCCGAACGCCTGCCCAAGGCGCTGATCCACCGCAACGTGCCCGGTGAGCGCGTGCACGACCTGATCCGCGCCCTCGACGACGCCTGGCAGGCCGCCGCCGGCTACGCCCCGTTCGGCCCGCGCCACCGCTGGGTGGAGACGGTCCGCGCCGTACGCGCCCAGGGCTGGCCCGTCCTCGACCGCCCCCGCCGCTGGCGTCGGGGCGAACTGACCCTCCCCTGGCCCGCGGTGGCCCCCGCCCCGCCCGATTGACCGGTCAGATGGTGCAGTTGACGAGGACGGGTTCGGGGTGGAGGGTGACGCCGAAGCGGTCATGGACGCCGTCGCGGATCTCGCGGGCCAGGGCGACCAGGGCCGCGGTGCTGGCCCGGCCGGTGTGGTTGGTGAGGGCGAGGGTGTGTTTGCTGGAGATGGCCACCCCCTCCGGGCCGGGGTGGCCCTTGGCGAAGCCGGCCTTGTCGATCAGCCACGCCGCACTGATCTTGACCATGTCGCCGGCTCCCGGCCAGGACGGCGGCTCGCCCAGGTCCGCCGCGCGCTCCCGGAACAACTCGTACGCCTCGCGGTCGAGGACCGGGTTGGTGAAGAACGAGCCGACCGACCAGGTGTCCGGGTCGGCGCCGTCGAGCACCATGCCCTTGCCGGCGCGCAGCCGCAGCACGGTGGCCCGGGCGTCGGCCAGCGGCACCCGGTCGCCGACCTCGACGCCGAGCGCGCGGGCCAGTTCGGCGTAGCGGACCGGGCCGGAGAGCGGGGAGCGGGTCAGCCGGAAGTCGACCGAGAGCACCACCCAGCGGTCGCTGTACTTGAAGATGCTGCCCCGGTAGGCGAAGCCGCAGTCGGCCGCGTCGATCCGGCCGACGGTCCCGTCGTGGCGGTCGTACACCTGCACGGCGGTGATGGTCTCGGCGACCTCCTGGCCGTAGGCCCCGACGTTCTGGATCGGGGTGGCACCGGCGGAGCCGGGGATGCCGGAGAGGCACTCCAGGCCGGACCAGCCGTTGGCGACGGTGGCGGCGACGAGGTCGTCCCAGGGTTCGCCGGCCTCGACCCGTACGGTGACGGTGTCGGCCTCCTCGGTGACCACCCGCAGCCCCCGGGAGCGGACCAGCACGACCGTGCCGGGGAAGCCCTGGTCGCCGATCACCACGTTGCTGCCGCCCGCGAGGAGCAGGACCGGGTCGTCCCGCCGTTCCGCTTCCTGTACTTTTTGTACGATTTCCTCGGTGCTGGTGGCGGTCTCCAACCGGCCGGCGGTGCCACCGAGGCGGAGCGTGGTGTATCTCGCCAGGGTGGCCGGGTCGGTGGGGTCGGCTCCGGTCGTCGGTTCGGCGTAGACGTCTGACACGCCTTTCACCCTAGGCTGAGGGGTAGCCGCGGCACCCACTGGTGGCCCGGTCACCCCCGGGAGGATTGCGATGAGCAGACTGCACGGCACGAAGGACTTCTGGATCGGCGCGCTGCGGACGGAGGGCCCCGCCTTCGCCGCCGCGGTCGCCGAGGCGCCTCCGGAGACACCCGTGCTGTCCTGTCCCGGCTGGACGGTCGCCGACCTCGCCACCCACCTCGCCCGGGTCTACGCGTGGGTCCGGGGCGTCGCCGGCTCCGGCTCGACGGTGTCGCCGGAGCGCGGCCAGCACCCCGACGTGCCGGCCGGGCTGACCCCCGCCGAGTGGTACCGGCAGGAGTACGACCAGCTCATCGCGCTGCTGGAGGGGCTCGACCCGGAGGCGCCGGCCTGGAACTGGGCACCGCAGCCGAAGAAGGCGGGCTTCTGGCCGCGTCGGATGGCCCACGAGACGGCCGTGCACCGCTGGGACGCCCAGCTCGCCATCGCCGCGGGTGAGCCGATCGAGGCCAAGCTCGCGGCCGACGGGGTGAGCGAGGTGCTGGACACCTGGCTGCCGGCCGGGCGGCGGAAGGCGTCCGGCCAGTGGCACGGCGTGGTGCAGCTGAGCGCGACCGACGCCGCGCAGGAGTGGTACCTGCGGCTGCGCGGCGAGGGGATCGCCCTGCTGGACACCGCCACCATCCTCGACCACGACGACCACCGCGCCCGGGCGCAGGTCAGTGGCACCGCCAGCGACCTGCTGCTGGCCCTGTGGGGGCGGGTCAGCTTCGACACCCTCGGGGTGAGCGGCGATCCGCGCCTGCTGGACGGCCTCCGGGTGGGCTGACCCGACCGGGCGGGTTCCCGCCCTTCCCGAGCACCACGGAGAGTGGCCTTCCCCCGTCGGAAGGCCACTCTTCGTCGTCGTGGCGCGCTCGGAAACCTCTTGGTAACGGTCTGAGAGCGCTCTCTTGACAGAAATTGAGACAGGGACCACCCTTTCGTGAGAGCGCTCTCTGAGTCAAGCGAAACAACCTCCACCACCCGTACGACCAAGAGGGGTCAGATAAGAGATGGCTACCTTCACGCGCCGCCGCCTGGCGGCGGTGGCCCTCATCGCCACCACCGCACTGCTCGGCACCGCCGCCTGCGGTGGCGGCGACGACGACAAGTCCGCCGCCGACGGGCCGGTCACCCTGACCGTCGACGTCTTCGGCCAGTTCGGCTACGACGACCTGTACAAGGAGTACATGGCCAGCCACCCCAACGTGAAGATCGTCGAGCGGGGCACCGGCAGCAACCTCGACGAGTACTCGCCGAAGCTGACCCAGTGGCTGGCGGCGGGCAAGGGCGCCGGCGACGTCGTCGCCATCGAGGAAGGCCTGCTGGTCGAGTACAAGGCCAACCCGCAGAACTTCGTCAACCTGCTGGACCACGGCGCGGCCGACCTGAAGGGCAACTTCCTCGACTGGAAGTGGAACCAGGGCCTCACCGCCGACGGCAAGCAGCTGATCGGCCTCGGCACCGACGTCGGCGGCATGGCCATGTGCTACCGCAAGGACCTCTTCGCCAAGGCCGGCCTGCCGACCGACCGGGACGCCGTCTCCAAGCTCTGGCCCACCTGGCAGGACTACATCAAGGTCGGCGAGCAGTACAAGGCGAAGAACACCGGCACCGCGTTCCTCGACGCCGCGACCAACACCTTCAACACCATCCTGCTCCAGACCGCCGGCAACAGCACCGGCTACAGCTACTACGACACCAGCAACAACCTGGTCGTCGACAGCAACCCGGCCGTCAAGCAGGCGTACGACACCACGCTGGACATCATCGACTCCGGCCTCTCCGGCAAGTACGGCTCCTGGTCCGAGGAGTGGGTGTCGGCGTTCAAGCAGTCGAAGTTCGCCACCATCGCCTGCCCGGCCTGGATGACCGGTGTCATCGAGGGCAACGCCGGCCCGGCCGCCAAGGGCAAGTGGGACATCGCCAAGATCCCCGGCAACGGCGGCAACTGGGGCGGCTCGTTCCTCGCCGTGCCCAAGCAGGGCAAGCACCAGGCCGAGGCGATCGAGCTGGCCAAGTTCCTGACCAGCGCCAAGGGCCAGATCGGGGCGTTCAAGGCCAAGGGTCCGCTGCCGTCCTCGCCGCAGGCCCTCGACGACCCGGCGATCGTCGACTCGAAGAACGCGTACTTCTCGGACGCCCCGGTGGGCCAGATCTTCGCCACCGGCGCCAAGAGCCTGAAGCCGGTCTACATGGGCCCGAAGAACCAGGCCGTCCGTACCGAGGTCGAGAACGCCGTCCGCACCGTCGAGCTGGGGCAGCGCAGCCCTGAGCAGGGCTGGACCGACGCGGTCAACAACGCCAAGAAGGCCGCCGCCAAGTAGCGGAGAAGCCAGGCGTGCGGGCGGGCCCCGGCAACGGGGTACCGCCCGCACGGCGGAAAGGAGTCACGGGCCATGGCAGTCCAGCTCGACGCCCGGCCGCCGGCAGCACCGGCGCACCGCACCCCCCGCCCCTCCCGGGTCGCCCGGCTCAGCCGGTTCGACACCCGGTACTCGCCCTACCTCTACATCGCCCCGTTCTTCCTGCTCTTCGGGGTGTTCGGGATCTACCCCCTGATCTACACGTTCTGGGTCTCGCTGCACGACTGGGACCTGCTCGGTGCCGAGCACCCCTTCATCGGGTTCGACAACTACACCCAGCTGCTGGCCGACCCGGACTTCTGGCACTCGGTCGTCAACACCCTCGGCATCTTCGTCATCTCCACCGTGCCGCAGCTGCTCCTCGCGCTCTGGCTGGCCAACCTGCTCAACCGCCAGCTCCGCGCCCGGACCACCTGGCGGATGGCGGTGCTGATCCCGAACGTCACCTCGACCGCCGCCGTGGCGATCGTCTTCGCGGTGCTCTTCGGCCGCGAGTTCGGCATGATCAACTGGCTGCTGGACCACGTCGGCATCGCCGCGATCGACTGGAAGGCGAACCGCCTCGCCGCCTGGACCGCCATCTCCACCATGGTCGACTGGCGGTGGACCGGCTACAACGCGCTGATCTTCCTGGCCGCGATGCAGTCCATCCCCCGCGACCTGTACGAGTCGGCCTCGATCGACGGTGCGAGTCGATCGCGACAGTTCTGGTCGATCACCGTGCCGCTGCTCAAGCCGACGATCGTCTTCGCGGTCATCATCTCCACCATCGGCGGGCTCCAGCTCTTCACCGAGCCCCGCCTCTTCAACTCCGGCACCAACGCGATCCGCGGCGGCCCGCTGCGCGAGTCGCAGACGGTGACGATGTACATGTTCGAGAACGCCTTCGCACCGCACTACAACTTCGGCTACGGCTCGGCCATCGCCTGGCTGCTCTTCGCGCTGATCGCGGTGGTCGCGGCCATCAACGTACTGCTGCTGCGCCGGCTCGGCGGCGGCGTCAAGGGGGAGGACTGATGTCCCGGATCTGGTCGGCCGGCCGACTGACGTACCTGGCGCTGACCCTCACCGCGTTCCTGTCGATCTTCCCGATCTACTGGATGTTCGTGGTGGCCAGCCGCACCAGCGACGCGATGGGACAGGTGCCACCCCCGGTCACCCCGGGCGGCAACCTCGGCGCCAACATCGCCCGGCTGTTCGAGAACACCGACGCGTACTTCCTCACCGGTCTGATCAACTCGGCGATCGTGGCCGGCACGGTGACCGTCTCGGTGGTCTTCTTCTCCACCCTGGCCGGGTTCGCCTTCGCGAAGCTGCGCTTCCGGGGACGCAACGCGCTGCTGCTGACGATCGTCGCCACCATGATGGTGCCGACCCAGCTCGGCGTCATCCCGCTGTACATGCTGATGACGAAGCTGAACTGGAACGACCGGCTGCCGGCGGTCATCGTGCCGGCCCTGGTGACCGGCTTCGGGGTGTTCATGATGCGGCAGTACGCCGGCCAGGCGGTCAGCACCGAGCTGATCGAGGCGGCCCGGATGGACGGCTGCAACACGGCCCGGATCTACTGGAACGTGGTGCTGCCGGCGCTGCGCCCCGCCGCCGCGGTGCTCGGCCTGCTCACCTTCATGACCACCTGGAACGACTTCCTCTGGCCGTACGCCGTGCTCAACGACCCGGAGAACCCGACCGTGCAGCTCTCGCTGCGGGCGCTGTCCGACGGGTACTACCAGGACATGTCACAGGTGTTCACCGGGACGGCCATCGCCACCCTGCCCCTGTTGCTGGTCTTCATCGTGTTCGGCCGCCAGATCATCGGCGGCATCATGGAAGGTGCGGTCAAGGCGTGAGCGCGAGGAGTGAGCCGGTTCTGCGAGCCCCGCAGTCGCGAACGGAAGAAAGGCCCAGCGTGAGCGCGAATGAGCTGCGATTTCCCGAGAACTTCGTCTGGGGGGCGGCCACCGCCGCGTACCAGATCGAGGGCGCGGCCCGGGCGGACGGCCGGGGCGACTCCATCTGGGACACCTTCAGCCGCACCCCGGGGAAGGTCTTCCAGGGGCACACCGGGGACGTGGCCTGCGACCACTACCACCGGTACGCCGACGACGTGGCCCTGATGGCGGGGCTGGGCCTTCAGGCGTACCGCTTCTCGATCGCCTGGCCCCGGATCCAGCCCGACGGCACCGGGCCGGTCAACCCCCGCGGCCTGGACTTCTACGACAAGCTGGTGGACGAGCTGGGCAACCGGGGCATCGACCCGGTCGTCACGCTCTACCACTGGGACCTGCCGCAGACGCTCCAGGACCGGGGCGGCTGGACCAACCGGGACACCGCCGAGCACTTCGCCGACTACGCGCTCGCCGTGCACGCCCGGCTCGGTGACCGGGTCCGCACCTGGACCACGCTCAACGAGCCGTGGTGCTCGGCCTACCTGGGGTACGGCAACGGGGTGCACGCCCCCGGCGAGCAGGACGCCGGGGCGGCCTTCGCGGCCGTACACCATCTGCTGCTGGGTCACGGCCTGGCGGCCCGGGCGTTGCGGGCGGCCGGGGTGCAGACCCTCGGGGTCACGGTCAACCCGGCGGACGTGCAGCCGGCGGACCCGCAGAGCGAGGCGGACCTCGCCGCGGTACGCCTCGTCGACGGCCTGCACAACCGGATCTTCCTGGACCCGCTGACCGGCGGTGGCTACCCGGCCGACGTGCTGGAGCACATCGCCCGGCACGTCGAGCCGACCTTCGTCCAGGACGGGGACGAGAAGATCATCGCGGCCCCGATCGACCTGCTGGGCATCAACTACTACTCCCCCACCTACGTCGCCGGTAAGCCGGGCGGGGCCGGCGGCAGCGCCTATCCGGGCACGGCCGGGGTGGTGGAGTTCCTGCCACCGGTGGGGCCGCTGACCGAGATGGGCTGGATGATCGAGCCCGCCGGTCTGACCCGGCTGCTGGAGCGGATCGCCACCGACTACCCGGGTCTGCCGTTGATGATCACCGAGAATGGTGGGGCGTTCCCGGACAAGACGGGCACCGAGGGTCCCGACGGGACCGGCTGGGTGGCCGACACCGACCGGGTGGCGTACCTCGACGGGCACCTGCGCGCGGTGCACGAGGCCATCGCCCGAGGGGTGGATGTTCGGGGTTATCTCGTATGGTCGTTGCTGGACAACTTCGAATGGGCCGAGGGCTACCGGAAGCGGTTCGGAATTGTCCACGTCGACTACCTGACCCAGCGGCGCACACCGAAGGAAAGTGCCCGCTGGTACCGGGAGGTGATCGCCCGGAACGGGCTGTGACGAGGTGGTGGTAACGGGGATGACGACGGCACAACGACCGACCCTGGAGGCGGTGGCCCGACGCGCAGGTGTGTCGCGGGCCACAGTCTCCCGGGTGGTCAACGGCTCCACCACCGTCGCGGAATCCATCCAGGAGGCGGTCCGACGGGCGGTCGAGGAGCTCGGGTACGTCCCGAACCTCGCCGCCCGCAGCCTGGTCACCCAGCGCACCGACTCGGTCGCCCTGGTCATGCCCGAGGCGGCGACCCGGGTCTTCTCCGACGACCAGGTCTTCCCGGGGATCATCCGGGGGGCGGCCCAGGAGCTGGAGGCCGCCGACAAGCAGCTCGTGCTGATGCTGGCCGGCTCCCCGGCCGGTCACGAACGGGTCGAGCGCTACACCACCGGGCGGCACGTGGACGGGGTGCTCTTCGCCTCGCTGCACGGCGAGGACCCACTGCCCGGCAGACTGGCCCGGCTCGGCATACCGGTGGTGTGCAGCGGTCGGCCGCTGGACGGCGCCGAGGTGCCCTACGTCGACGTCGACCACGTCGGCGGGGTCAGCCGCGCGGTGCGGTACCTGATCGAGAGCGGTCGGCGCCGGATCGCCACCATCGCCGGCCCGCAGGACATGGTCGCCGGCATCGAACGGCTCGACGGCTACCGGGACACGGTCACCGCGGCCGGGCTGCCGATGCTGGTCGCGTACGGGGACTTCACCCGGGAGTCCGGCACGGCGGCCATGCGCCGGCTGCTCGCCGACCACCCCGACCTGGACGCGGTCTTCGCCGCCTCCGACCTGATGGCGCACGCCGCCCTGCGCACCCTCCGCGAGGCGGGCCGGCGGGTGCCGCAGGACGTCGCGGTGATCGGGTTCGACGACATCGAGACGGCGGCCTACACCGAGCCGCCGCTGACCACGATCCGGCAACCGATAGTGGAGCTGGGGCGGGCGATGACCCGGCAACTGCTCCGGATCGCCGCCGGCGAGCCGATCGAGCACGCCCTCATGCTGCCGACCGAACTCGTCGTCCGCGACTCCGCCTGAGTCCCCTGGGCAACGCCTGTCGTTGCCCAGGGGCCCGGTTAACCGGTCGCCCGGCGGCGCACCCGGCACTACGGTCGGCGGGTGACCGTAGCCCTCGTCCACGTGCCCGAACTCTCCGACGTCGCCGAGTACGCGTACGCCGCGACCGCCTCCCCGGCCCGACTGGTCTTCACCGCCGGGGCCTGCCCGCTGGACGCCGACGGTCGTACCGTCGCCCCCGGCGACCATGCCGCGCAGGCCCGGCAGGTCATGGCCAACCTGGAGACCGCCCTGGCCGCCGCCGGTGCCCGGCTGACCGACGTCGTCAAGACCACGGTGTACGTCGCCACGACCGACCGGGCCGACCTGGTGACCGTCTGGGAGGTGGTCCGGGACGCCTTCGGCGACCACGACCCGCCGAGCACCCTGCTCGGGGTGACCGTGCTGGGCTATCCCGACCAGCTCGTCGAGGTCGAGGCCGTCGCCGCCCTGCCCGAGCAGGCCTGAGGTGCTGATCCGGACGGCCCGCCCCGACGACGCGCCCGCCGTCGTGGCGCTGCGCGCGCGGGTCCACCCCTACCTGGTACGCGGGGTCGAGTCGACCCGCCGGATGATCGCCGAACCGCCGCCCGGTGAGGAGTGGACCGCCTTCGTCGCCGAGCGCGACGATCGGGTGGTCGGCTGGGTGTCGGCCTACCGGAACGGCCAGACCTCGACGGCCGACTCCGGGGACGTCTCCCTGCTGCACGTCCACCCCGAGCAGCGCGGCCGGGGCGTCGGCGACGCCCTGCTGGACGCGGCGCTCGGCCACCTGCGCCCGCTCGGGATCCGCCGGGTGCGGGCCTGGGCGCGCACCGAGTCGCTGCCCTTCGCCCGCCGGCACGGCTTCACGCCGACCCGGGAGCTGCGCTACTCGGCACTGGAACTGCGGGACACGCCGCCGCTGCCGGCCGCCCCGGACGGGGTACGGCTGCTGCCGCTGGCCGGGCTCGATCCGCGCCGGCTGCACGCCGCCCACGTGGCGGCCGCCGCCGACGAGCCGGGTGACGCGCCCAACCACGCGCTCAGCTATCGCAACTGGCGCTACGAGGTCTGGGACAACCTGGGGCTGGACCGGGCGGCCAGCATCGCCGTCGAGGTCGACGAGGAGCTGGTGTCCTTCAGCCTGGTGAAGCGGGACGGCGACCGGATGTGGTCGGACATGACGGCCACCCTGCCGGCGTTCCGGGGCCGGGGGTTGGCCCGGCTGGCGAAGCTCGCCGCGCTGCACCGCGCCCGCGCCACCGGGGTCAGCGTCGCCTACACCTCCAACGACGAGACGAACGCGCCGATGCTGGCGATCAACGAGCGGCTCGGGTACCGAAGGGTGGCCACTCAGTGGTCCTGCCTCGCCGAGCTGGGCTGACGCCGCCCCGGCCCGGCACGGTCGGCGGGGTCAGCCGGCGGTGACCCGCTCGGCGGTGGCGTACGTGTCGTGGCCGAAGAGGACCAGGCGGGCCTCGGTGACGTGGGCCGGGGTCGCCGCGCGGAGCACCGTCAGCGCCTGGCGTACCGCGTCCTCGACCGGCCAGCCGTAGACGCCGGCGGAGATCAGCGGAAAGGCGACGGTGGCCGCGCCCAGCTCGTCGGCGACCCGGAGGCTGTTGGCGTAGCAGTCGCGCAGCAGGGCCGACCGGTCCTCGCCGGTCGAGTGGACCGGGCCGACGGTGTGCACCACCCAGCGGGCCGGCAGGTCGCCGGCGGTGGTGGCGACGGCCTGACCGGTGGGCAGACCCCGGCCGTAGCGGGAGGCGCGCAGCGCCCGGCACTCCTGGAGAATGGCCGGCCCGCCCCGCCGGTGGATCGCCCCGTCCACGCCGCCACCGCCGAGCAGCGACGAGTTGGCGGCGTTGACGATCACATCGACCTGCTGGGCGGTGATGTCCCCCTCGACCAGGGTGATCTCCATGTCAGCGCTCCTCGATGGGCTGGCCGAGCGACCGGCGGGCGAGCAGGGTGGCGCCGGCCACGGCGGCCGGCATGACCAGCACCGCGCCGAGCGGGATCAGGAAGCAGAGGAACACGGCCACCCCGAACCCGAGGGTGGTCGGCCGGTCCGCCTTCAGCAGCGAACGCCGGTCGGGCAGCCGCATGCCGCGCCGGTAGAACGGCGCGCCGACCAGCTCCAGCGCGAGGAACCAGCCGCCCACCGCCGCACCGATCACGGGTACGACGGTCTGCCCGACCACCGGGATGAACCCGGCCGCGAAGAGCGGGACGCCGACCAGCGCGGAGATCGCCACCAGCCGCAGCGAGTCGACGACGCTGCGCCGCAGCGACGCCCAGAACGGCACGTCGACGGCGTTGGGGGTGCCGCCGTACCGCTCCTCGACGCGTTCGGAGATCTTCTCGTAGAACGGGTCGCCGATGACCAGGGTGACCGCGGTGAAGGCGAGCACCCCGAGCAGCCCGCCCAGGCCGAGGAAGGCCAGCCCGGCGACCACCCGTACCACGCTGCGCCAGGTCGACGACCAGTCGTCGGCGAACGGGGTGACCAGCGCGGCGAGGTCGTCCACGAAGTACACCAGGGCGACGAACGCGCCCAGGAAGAGCGCGCCGGAGATCAGCGCGGGCACGACGCCGAGCAGCATCAGCCCGGGGCTGCGGACGTACAGGCCGATGCCGCGCAGCAGCAGACCGGCGCCGGCGAGGAACCGGGTGACGGCGCCGGTGACGGGCGCGGCCAGGCGGGGTGCGTTCACGACCGCAGAGCCTAACCGCCGGGCGCACCGGGGGCCGGGATCCGGAGCCTGGACAATGGGACGGGTGCGGGCGTCGCGGTTGATCTCGTTGGTGCTGCTGCTCCAGGCGCGGGAGACGATGACGGCGGCCGAGCTGGCGCGGGAGCTGGAGGTGTCCGAGCGGACGGTCTACCGGGACGTGCTGGCGCTCTCCGCCGCCGGGGTGCCGGTCTATGCCGACCGGGGGCGGGCCGGCGGCTACCGGTTGCTCGGCGGCTTCCGGACCCGGCTGACCGGGCTGACCCGCGACGAGGCGGAGGCGCTCTTCCTCGCCGGGCTGCCCGGACCGGCCGGCGAGATGGGGCTGGCCGACGCGGTGGCCGCCGCCGAGTTGAAGGTGCTGGCCGCGCTGCCGCCGAGCCTGCGGGACGCGTCGACGCGGACCGGGCAGCGGTTCCACCTCGACGTGCCGGGCTGGTTCCGGGAGTCGACACCGCCGCCGTGGCTGACCGGGCTGGCCGGGGCGGTCTGGCGGGACCGGGTGGTGCAACTGCGCTACCGGCGTGGCGAACGGGAGGTCACCCGCACGGTGCAGCCGTACGGGCTGGTGCTCAAGAGCGGGGTCTGGTATCTGGTGGGCCGGGTCGGCGCGGACATCCGGACGTACCGGGTGGACCGGGTGACGGGCGTCGAGGTGGGCGAGGAGACCTTCATCCGGGACGACGGCTTCGACCTCGGCGGGTACTGGCGGGAGCAGGCCGAGGCGTTCCTGCGGGGCATGCTGCGGGCCGAGGTCACCGTCCGGCTCAGCCCCGCCGGCCTGCGCACGCTCCGGCACGTGGCCGAGGCCCCCTTCGCGTACGAGGCGGCGGTGGCCGCCGCGGGCGAACCCGACGGGCAGGGCTGGGTGGTCACCCGGCTGCCCGTCGAGTCCGTCCCGGTGGCGTACGACGTGCTGCTCCGGCTGGGCCCGGAGGTGGAGGTGCTCGACCCGCCGGAGCTACGGGCCCGCTGCGCCGAGGCGGCCCGCCGCTCCGCCGCCCGGTACGCCGAACCGCCGGGGCCGCCCGAAGCGCCGGACCCGCCGGTGGACGGTCAGCGGTAGCCGGTGTCGTCGGCCGGCCGGCCCGGCTCGACGATCTCCGTGTAGTAGCGCGCCCAGTGCGGGCGGGTGCCGTCGAGGTCGGTGAAGCCGTACACCTGGGCGAGGCCGCCACTGTCGAGGGACCTGCCGTTCCAGCGGGCCCGGTCCGGGTCAGCGGCCAGCGCGGCGACCGCCCGCCCGACGAGGGCCGGCGTCTCGGACATGACGAAGTGCGGCTCCTTCGCCGCGCCGTCCCGCCAGTTCGCCTCGGTGACGCCGAAGTGCTCCAGCATCGCCTCGGAGCGCAGCCAGCCGGGGGTCAGCGCGACCGCCGTGCAGCCGTGCGGCTCCAGCTCGTGCGCCTGGGTGAAGGCGAGCCGGTTGACCGACACCTTGGCCAGGTCGTAGAAGACCGAGAGCCGGTAGTTGGCGTCGTTGTGCTCCCGGGTGCCGTCGCCGATCTCGACCACCAGCCCGCCGGGGTTGCGGATCAGCAGCGGCAGGGCGAAGTGGCTGGTGATGATGTGGGTGTCCACGGCCAGCCGCAGCGTACGGAAGCCCGCGTCGAGGGGCTGCTCCCAGACGGGCTTCTCCCAGGTGATCAGCGGGTCGGCGCCCCAGACGTCGTTGACCAGCACGTCGAGCCGGCTCTGCTCGGCGTCGATCCGGTCGACCAGGCGGCGTACCTGCTCAGGGTCCAGGTGGTCGACGGCGACGGCGATGCCGGTGCCGCCGGCGGCGGTGACCAGCTCGGCGGTCTCCTCGATGGTCTCGGGCCGGTCCAGCTCCGAGCGGCGGGCCCGGGTGCTGCGGCCGGTGGCGTAGACGGTGGCCCCGGCCGCGCCGAGCTGGACGGCGATCTGCCGGCCGGCACCCCGGGTCGCCCCGGCGACCAGCGCGATCTTTCCTGTCAGCGGTTGTGTCATGCACCGAGGCTGTCAGCGATACCTGACAGCCGAGGTCCGGATTCGCGGGCGACGTCAGTCGTTCAGGAAGGAGGAGATCCGCTGGCGCAGGTCGGCGCGGTCGGACCAGAGCACGCCCGGGCGGTCGTACACGTGCAGGGTGGCGTGCGGCAGCGCGGCGGCCAGCTCCTCGGCGACGGCCGCCGGGTGCAGGTCGTCGCCGGCGCAGCCGATCACCAACGCCGGGGCGGTGACCGCGGCGAGCGCGCCGGCGTCGCGCAGCGGCACCTGCTCGGGGAGGCTGGCCAGCCCGGGGGCGAGCCCGTCGCGCAGCAGCTGGTCCAACCGCTGCCGCAGGTACGCCCACCCGGCCGGGGTGTTCCGCACCGACGGCGGCAGCTCCATCGCGACCACGTCGGCGACGGCCGAGGCGTCCCCGCTCTCCACCGCGTCGAGCAGGTCGGTGAGCCGGGTGCGGGCCACCTCGCCGCGCGGCCGGTCGAGCACGGCCGGCAGGAAGAAGACCAGCTTCTCGAAGCGGTCGGGGCTCTCCACCAGCAGCCGGCAGAGCGCGCCGGCACCGAGGCTGGCGCCGAAGGCCCGGCTCGCGCCGCCGAGGTCGGCGACGGCCCGCAGGTCGCGGGCCAGGTCGAGGTAGCTCCACGGTCCGGGCGGGGAGTCGGAGCGCCCGTGCCCACGGAACTGGAAGAAGATCCGGCGGCCGGTGACCGCGCTGCCGAAGGGGCGGGTGGTGGCGATGCCGTTGCCGAGCCCGTGGGCGAACACCGTCACCGGGTCACCGGTGCCGGTGACCAGTCGTTCGAGGCACACCCCGTGCGGGGTGGTGATCAGCTCGGTCTCCGGCTCCGGCAGGGCGGGGCGACCGGTGCGGGGCCCGCCGGGGCCGGGGCCCCAGGTGCGGGGCCCGCCGTCCGGCGGCGGGGGCCAGCGGAAACCTCTCACCAGAAGCCTTTGCCGTCGTGCAGGTCGCGCAGGCCGACCCGGACGTCGAGCAGATAGATCAGGCCGGCCGCGATGCCGACCAGTCCGAAGAGGCTCAGCACCCCGCCGAAGCCGAAGAACGGCAGGGTCAGCACCAGGCAGACCGCCAGGATGGCGATCCAGCCGCCCTTGGGCAGGGTGCCGATCGCGGGGAACGCGTCGGAGCGCTGGGTGATCGCGTGCACCAGGGCGACGCCCTCAACGACCAGGGCGAAGACGAGCAGGAGCAGCTCGATCACGTAGCGGACTTCGAAGGCGAAGATCGGCGCGGCGTAGGCCATGCCGGCAAGCTTATGCCGACGGCCCCGGAAACGTCCCGTAGGACGCTTCCGGGGCCGTCGGTCCGGTTCGACTACTCGGCGGCCGGGCGGGTCCGCTTGGTGGCCTTCGGCAGCTTCGCCGACGGGGTGGCGGTGGCGGCCTTCGCCGCGGTGGCCTTGGTGGCCCGGGTCCGCGGGGTCTTCGCGGCGGCCGGCTTGGCCTCGACGATCTCGGCCACCTCGGCCGGGGTCGGCACCTCGGCCGGGGCGACGACGGGCTCCGCCGGCAGGGTCGCGACGGCCTCGGGGCTGGCGGCCTCGGTCGCCTCGATGTCCGCGTTCACCGTGTCGGCGGCCTCCAGCACGCCGGCGCCGACGACCCGCTCACCGCGGGCGACCAGCTCGGCGTACGCGGCCAGGGCCCGCGCCTGCGCGGCCTGGGCACCGGCCAGGGCGCGCTCCTGCGCGGCCTCGGCGGCGGCCAGCACGACGGCGGCGTTGCGGGTGGCGGCCTCGCGGAGCTTGTCCAGGTCGAGGTCGGCCGGGACGGCCTTCTCGCGCAGGCCGGTCGCGGTGACGTTGGCGGTCTTCAGCGTCTCGGTGGCCTTCTGGCGCAGCTCGAAGCCGTGGACGACGGCCTTGCCGCCGAGGTCGGCGACGACCTTGGTGCCGAGGTCGGTGACCACGGTGGGGAGCTTGCGCAGCTGCTGGAGGGCCAGCTCGCCGGCGCCGGCGGCGGCGTAGAACGGGGCCGGGATGCGGTTGGTCTTCGGCTGGGTCATCACTTCTCCTCTTCGGCCGCACCGGCGGCCTTGTTCTTGGGGGCGGCGGTGGTCGGGGCGGGGGCGGTGCCCGCCTCGGTGACGGCGACCGATTCGAGGACGGCCTCGGTCGGGGTGCCGTCCGGCGTCGTGGGGCCGGTCGCGGCGGGGGCGACGGTGGCCGGGGCCTCCGGGGCGGTGGCCGGCGCGGAGGCCGACGGGACCGGCTCGGTGGCGGCGGTCGCCTCGGCGAGCCGCGCGTTCTCCCGGCGGAACGTCTCGTAGATCTGGGTGAGCGACTGCTTCTGCGCCATGGTCAGCTCGGGGTCGACCGCGATGGCCGCGAGCACCCCCTGGCCTTCCTTGTCGTCCAGCAGGCCGGCCCGCAGGTACATCGCCGGGGTGGAGACCCGCAGCGCGCTGGCCAGCTGTTGGAGCACCTCGGCGCTGGGCTTGCGCAGGCCGCGCTCGATCTGGCTGAGGTACGGGTTGCTGACGCCGGCCTGCTCGGCGAGCTGCCGGAGCGAGATCTTCGCGTTGCGCCGCAGGTCGCGAATGAACCCGCCGACGTCGGGAAGGTCCTTGGAGGTGGCCATGACTCGACGGTATCCCGGCCCGCTAGCTGCTGCAAGCAAAACGCTAGCGGGAGTTAGCAAGGTCTCAGAAGGCCGTTGCGTACCCGCCGTCCGGTCCGTACCGTCCTGGCGTGGCCAAGATCGAAGTGAACGGTGCCCTGCTCGCGTATGACGAGGCCGGCAGCGGTTCGCCGGTGGTGCTGCTGCACGCCGGCATCGCCGACCGGCGGATGTGGCGCGCCCAGGTGCCCGCGCTCGCCACCCGGCACCGGGTGATCGCCCTCGACCTGCGCGGCTACGGCGACTCGGAACTGCCGCCCGCCGACTTCGCCCACCACGACGACGTGGTCGGGCTGCTGGACGCGCTCGGCATCGGGCGGGCCGCGCTGGTCGGCTGCTCCTTCGGGGGCAAGGTGGCGGTGGACACCGCACTGGCCCACCCGGACCGGGTGAGCGCGCTCGCGCTCCTCGGCAGCCCCGTCTCCGGCAACCAGTGGTCGGAGGAGACCGAGCAGCTCTGGGAGACCCTGGTCGGCGAGGTCGATCCCGAGGACTTCGCCGCCAGCGCCGCCGGTGAGGTGCGGTTCTGGGTGGTCGGCCCGCACCGCCGGCCGGAGGACGTGGACCCGGAGCTGATCCGGTTCGCCGAGGAGATGGACCGGCGGGCGCTCGCCGCCGAACTGGCGCTCAGCGCCGTCGAGGCCGGCGAACTCGACCCGCCGGCGATCGACCGGCTCGGCGAACTACGGATGCCGGTGCTGGCCACCGCCGGCGCGGCCGACGTGCCGGACATCGGTCGGCTCGCCGACCGGATCGCCGCCGAGGCGCCGCACGGGACCCGGCTGCCGGACGTCCCCGACGCCGGGCACCTGCTGCCGCTGGAGCGCCCCGAGCCGGTCAACGCCGCCCTGCTCGACTTCCTGCCCTGAGCGCAGGCCGCCCGCCGGCCGCCCGCGGCACCACCTCCGCCCGGCACCGCCCGCGCGTCGACCCGGACGGCCGTACGCCATCAGGAGCGATATGCCTCGGCGTCATATTCATGCCGCTGAGGCATATCGCCCGACCCGACCCCTCGTCGCACGGAGGTCACCTTCCGTGACCGCCGACAGGTCGGCCCCGCTGCGCCCCGGGTCCCCGGCCGGGCGGGTCACCAGACGGCGCGGACCGCGCCCACCGGGAGGCCGCCGCCGAGCTGCGGCACCTCGGCGTACTCGGTCAGGACGGGGGCGTCGACGCCGAGCCGGCGCAGCGCCGAGACCAGCACCGGCATCCGCGCGCGGACCGCGCCGTCGTCGATCTTGAGGGCGACGGCGCCGACGCCGGGGACCGCCGCCGCGAAGACACCCTCCGCGCCCACCTTGGCCAGCAACCCGGGTACGCCCCGCATCAGCCGGGTGTCGTCGGCCTGGGTGCCACCCACCAGCTCGGGGTACGCCCGCATCGCGTCGGCCACCCTCCGCTCCACGGTGCCGGGCTCCGCCTCGACCAGCCGCCGGAACGCCTCGGCCAGCCCGGTCAACGACACCGCGAGCACCGGCGCCCCGCAACCGTCGACGCCGACGGCCGCCGCCTCCTCGCCGGTGAACTCCTCGACCGCCGCCCGCAGCGCCTGCTGGAGCGGGTGCTCGGGCCGCCAGTACCGGTCCAGCGGCCAGCCGGCGGCCAGACAGGTCAGCAGCATGCCGCTGTGCTTGCCGGAGCAGTTCATCTGGATCCGGGTGGGACCGCCGCCCGCCCGCAGCACCGCAGTCCGGGCGTCCTCACCGAAGGGCAGGTCCGGCGGGCAGTGCAGGGCGGAGTCGTCCAGCCCGGCACCGCGCAGCAGCGCGGCGACCCGCTCCAGGTGGAACTCCTCGCCCGCGTGGCTCGCGGCGACCAGCGCGACGTCCGCCGGCTCGGTCAGCGTCAGCCCGGCCCGGAGCATGCCGATGGCCTGCATCGGCTTGCTGGCCGAACGCGGGAAGATCGGCGAGGTGACGTCCCCCGCCCCGGCCACCGTCGCGCCGGTCGCGTCGAGCACCACCACCGAACCGCGGTGGACGCCCTCCACGAACTCGGACCGGACCACCTCGGCGAGCGGCACGCCGCCCTCGTACGTCTTTCCCACGAGGTGGACGGTACCGACGCCTCGGGACCGGTCCGCAGCGGGGTGACCAGGCACGTCGACGTGCCGCGTACAGGGGTGGGCGGTGGGGGCGTCCTTACAGGCCGAGCAGCGTACGGGCCTCGGCGGTGGTCAGCGGCGGACGCTGCGCGAGCTGGGCGAAGCCGACCGCGCGGGCGACGAGCTGCATGTTGGACTCGACCGGCCGACCCTTGGCGTAGCTGACCGTGTCCTCCATGCCGACCCGCAGGTGGCCCCCGGCCGACAGCGACGCCAGCATCACCGGAATGGTGCTGCGCCCGATCCCGGTGGCCGAGAAGGTGGTGCCCTCGGGCAGGTCCCGCAGCATCTGGTGGGCGGCGACCAGGGTCCCGGTGGTGCCCGGCATGCCACCCGGTACGCCCATCACGAAGTCGACGTGCACGTGCCCGCCGTGCGGCAGGCCGTGCTTGCCGAGCAGGCGTTGCAGGGCGGTCAGGTGACCCAGGTCGAAGATCTCGTACTCGGGCACGATGCCCTTCTCCTGCATCCGGGTGTGCAGGTCGACGATGAACTCCCACCGGTTGAGGAAGACGTCGTCGCCGAAGTTGAGCGTGCCCATGGTGCAGGAGGCCATGTCCGGCGCGGCGTCCAGCACGGCCAGCCGGGCCGACTCGGGGTCGGTCACCGCGCCGCCGGAGGAGAGCTGCACGATCAGGTCGGTGCTGTCCCGCAGCGCCGCCACGGTCTCCCGCAGGCGGCCCTGGTCCAGGGTCGGCTTCGCCTCGTCGTCGCGGATGTGGACGTGGATCACGGCGGCGCCGAGCGCCTCGCACTCCTTGGCGGTCAGCAGCAGCTCGTCGAGGGTGACCGGCAGCGCCGGCACCTCCGCCTTGGCCGACTCCGCGCCGGTGGGGGCAACCGTGATCAACGTCCCTGTCGTCATGCCGGGGATCCTAACCGCCCGACCCGGCTCCGGTCGACGGCCGGAGCCGGGTCAGCACGTAAGAACAATTGGCCAGCGCGCCCGGAAACGGAAAACTTCCCGCCTTTCGGCTGTCAGTGCGGCATCCTTACGCCGGGTCGATGGCGGCGGCGGTCTCCCCGACCATCAGCCGGGCGTCGTCGGGGACGTTCCGCTTCAGCACCGCGAGGGCGACCTGGCCCAGCTCGTGGTGGTGCACGGCGGTGCCGACGAAGCCGACCGCCCGGCCGTCCAGGGTCACCGGCGTACCGGCGGTCGGGGGCTGGTCGGTGGTCACGCCGTCCAGGTGCAGCAGGACGAGACGACGCGGCGGCTTGCCCATGTTGTGCACCCGGGCCACCGTCTCCTGACCCCGGTAGCAGCCCTTGTCCAGGTGGACGGCCGGGGCGATCAGGCGGACCTCGGCGGGAATCGTCCGGTGGTCGGTGTCCACCCCCACCCGGGGCTGCCGGGCGGCCACCCGCACCGCCTCGTACGCCCACAGCCCGGCCACCGGCACCCCGGCACCCCGCAGCTCGTCCACCACCTGGGTCATCGCCGCCCGGGGCACCAGCAGGTCCACGCCCAGTGCCACCCGGCGGGCCCACCCGCCGATCGGCAGCGGCCGTACGTCGTACACGACGGTGGGCCGTGGTGGCAGCTCCCCGGCGCGGAACTTCGGACCCGGCACCGCGACCACGTCGGGCGCGGCGAGCCCGGTGACGCCGAGCGGGGCGAGCGCGTCGGCGGCCGCCGGCCCGACCAGCGACAGCAGCGCGTGGTCGGCGGTGACGTCGCGCGGCTCCACCTTGCTGAAGAACCGCATCCGCTCCAGGTAGGTCAGCAGGCCGGTGGCGGCCCCCGGCTCGGTGTCCAGCCAGGTGGTCGCGCCGTCCTCGGCGACCATCGCGTGCTGCTCGACGTGCCCGTGCGGGGAGAGCACCAGCAGTTCGGTGCCCTGGCCGGCGCTCAACGCGGCGAGGTGCTGGCTGGTCAGGGTGTGCAGCCAGGAGATCCGTTCCTCGCCGGGCACCGCCAGCACGCCCCGGTGCGACCGGTCCACCAGGCCGACCGCGGTGGAGAGGGTGCGCTGCTCCCGCATCGGGTCGCCGTAGTGGGCGGCCACGCCCCGCACCCCGGCCGCCCGGTGGGCCGGCTCGGGCTGGTCCCGGGTCTCCTCGTCGATCGCCTCGGCGGCCACCGCTCCCGCGATGTCGATCATTTCTGTTCCCCGTCCTCGCAGTGGCCGCAGACGCCGAAGAGCGCCACGTGCCCGATGTCGACCCGAAATCCGCGCTGGGTGGCCAACTGGTCGGCGAGCGGGCGGAGCAGCTCGGGATCGATCTCGTCGATCGCGCCGCACTCCCGGCAGACCAGGTGGACGTGCTGGTGCTCGCCGGCCGCGTGATAGGTCGGCGAACCGTGCGACAGGTGGGTGTGGGTCACCAGGCCGAGCCGTTCCAACAGCTCCAGGGTGCGGTAGATGGTGGTGATGTTGACCCCGGCGGCGACCTCGCGGACCGCCGTGTGCACCTGCTCCGGCGTGGCGTGCCCCAGCTCCAGCACCGCCTGGAGGACCAACTGCCGCTGCGCCGTCAGCCGCAGCCCACGGGAGCGGAGCAGTTCCGCCAGGGAGGATTCGGACACCGTCCGATCATAGTTCGGGCCGCCGCGCCGGTCCGGGCACCGATGGCGTACGCCACTAGGCTCGACGGTCGTGATGGCAGCGCGGGTGGCGGTGCTCGGCCGAGGTGTCGTACCGGCCGGGGAGGCGGTGCTGCGCGGCGACGACCGGGGCGCGCTGCACGGCGACGGCCTCTTCGAGACCCTGCACCTGCGCGCCGGCCGACCCTGGCTGCTCGACGCCCACCTGGCCCGGCTCCGGGCCGGCGCGGCGGCCCTGGAGCTGCCGCTGCCCCCCGACGGCGTGCTGGTCGAGTTGCTGGACACGGTCCGGTCGGGCTGGCCGGCCGAGGTGGAGGGGGCGCTGCGGCTGGTCTGCACCCGGGGACCGGAGGGCGGCGGACTGCCGACGGTCTGGGCCACCCTCGCCGAGGTGCCGGCGGCGTCCCGGCGGGCCCGCCGGGACGGGGTGACCGTGGCGACCCTGCCCCTCGGGGTGTCGGCCGAGGTCCGCGCCGGGCTGGACTGGCTGCCGACCGGCGCCAAGTCCACGTCGTACGCGGTGAGCACCGCCGCCCGCCGCTGGGCGACCCGCAACGGCGTGGACGACGTGCTCTGGCTCTCCACCGAGGGCTACGTGCTGGAGGGGCCCAGCGCGAACGTGGTCTGGCTCTCCGGCGGAACGCTCTGCACGGTGCCGCCCACCGCCACCGGCGTCCTGCCCGGCACCACCGCCCGCTGGCTCCTCGACCACGCGCCCGAGCTGGGCCTCACCGCGGCGGAACGGATGGTCACCCCGGCGGAGCTGACCACCGCCGACGGCGCCTGGCTGACCTCGTCCGTCCGCGGCCTGACCGAGATCCGCACCCTCGACACCACCCCCCTGCCGAGTTCCGACCACACCCCCACCCTCCTCACCCTCCTCGGCTTCCCCGTCCCCGCCCCCGCCCCGACGACGACGAGTTGATCAAGAAGTTTGCGTCAGATTTGGTCTCGTCGCTGACGCAAACTTCTTGATCAACGCCGCAGTGGGGTGCGGGTGGGGTGGGGTGGGGTGGGGGTGGGGGTCAGCCGGCTACGCGGGTTAGGCGGGCGGAGAGGTGGGGGCTGAGGGGGTGGCCCACGGCGGCCATCTCCTGGGCGTAGAGGAGGGCGCCCTCGACGATGCCGAAGAGGCGGGCACCGGCGGTGACCTCCTTGGCGGTGGCCGTCCGGACGACCGCGTCGGTGGCGAACTCGATCTGGGTGCCCTTGCGCTTGCCGATGTGCAGCTCCATCACGCCGGTCGGCACGGTCATCAGGGCCTCGATCTCGTCGGTGACCCGGTCGCCGTCCATGACCGGACGCCACCAGCCGACCTCACGACCGGCCGGGCGCACCGGCCGGCTCTGCTCGTCCAGGATCCAGGCCCGCGACTCGTAGAACAGGAACGGCCGGCCGTCGTGGCTGATCCGGATCTCCTGCGCGAAGTCGAAGTCCTCGATGCTCGGGAAGCCGCCCCGCCCGCGCCCCCGCCACACCCCGATGTACGGCAGCAGGCCGTCCAGGCTCGGGTGCAGCTTCGGGCCGACGCGCAGGTCGTGGCTCTCCTCGTACGGGTACTCCTCGACCGGAGGCGCGTTCAGCCACGGCGGCTGAAGCGGGTTGTCGCTCACCATCTACCCCTTGAGATGCGTACGGCCAGATAGACCAGGCCACCGGCGAGCGCGCCCAGGCCGGCGACCAGCAGGCTGACGAACCCGATCTCGGTAACCATCCCGGCCATCCTATGCTGGGCCCCATGGCCCGCTCTCTCGTCGTCAAGGTCACCGCCGGCGCCGACGCCCCCGAGCGGTGCGCCCAGGCGTTCACCGTGGCGGCGACCGCCGCCGCGGCCGGCGTGGACGTGTCGCTCTGGCTGACCGGTGAGTCGACCTGGTTCGCGCTCCCCGGCCGGGCGCAGGAGTTCGACCTGCCGCACTCCGCGCCGCTGCCCGAGCTGCTGCACGTCATCCTGACGACCGGCCGGGTGACGGCGTGCACCCAGTGCGCCGCCCGGCGGGACATCGGGCCGGACGACGTGATCCCGGGGGTACGGATCGCCGGCGCCGCCGTCTTCGTCGAGGAGGCGATGACCGAGGGCGCACAGGCCCTGGTCTACTGACGCCCACCCGCCCGGCCTGTCCTTTTCGGGCGGTGTGCGGATACTGACCCCACATGTCGGCCCACTGCCTACGATTCGGATGTGGGCGAGGCGATCGAGCAGTTCTTCGCGGCACTGCCGACGAGTGCCCAGGCGGTGGTCCGCGGCCCGGTCAGCGGGACCCTCCAGATCAACCTGACCACCGACAACCGTACCGAGCACTGGCTCGTCGAGCTGGGTCCCGGGTCGGCCCGGGTCAGCCGGGGGCCGGGCGAGGCCGACGCCACCTGGTACGGCAGCCACGACCTCTTCGAGCGGCTGATCTCCGGCCGCGACGACGGCATGGCGGCGATGATCCGCAACGAGAGCACCTTCACCGGGAAGGTGTCGCTCTTCCTGGCCTTCCGGCGCTTCTTCCCCGCCCCACCCGGCACCCGGGATCCCCGGGAGACCGCGCGCGAAGAGGTCGGACGGCCGTCATGAAGGAACGGGTCAGCATCCTCGACGGCAACACCTTCCTGGTCTGCGACCGGCGCGGCGACATCGAGCCGTCCTTCGACTTCCCCACCGGGCTCTTCTCCTTCGACACCCGGTTCCTCTCCACCTGGCTGCTCACCCTCAACGGGCAGCGGCTGCACACCCTCTCCATCGACGACGCCGAGTCGTACCGGACCCGGTTCTTCCTGGTCCCCGGCGAACCGACGCACTACCTCGACGCCAAGGTGTCGGTGATCCGCAGCCGCTCGATCGGCGGCAGCTTCGCCGAGGAGCTGACCGTGCTCAACCACTCGGAGCAGGAGGTCGGCTTCACGCTCCGGCTCGACATGGCCGCCGACTTCGCCGACCTCTTCGAGATCAAGCACCAGCGACAGAAGAAGGGCCGCTCCGTCCCCACGGTCCGCGACGGCGAGCTGCGGATCGGCTACCAGCGGGAGGCGTTCCACCGGGAGGTGGTGGTCAGCACCTCCGCCCCGGGCGACATCGACGAGCAGGGCATGACCTTCCGGATCCGGGTCGCCCCGCACGGTGAGTGGACCACCCGGCTGCACGTGGCCACGGTCATCTACGGCGCCCGGGGCGAGGACATCCGGGCCACCCTGCCGCTCGGCGGGCACCGCTCGGCCGGTGCGATCCACGCCGAGCAGGACGAGCTGCTGAACCGGGCGCCGCAGCTCGGGTGCGACTGCCAGCCGCTGGCCGGCGCGTACCGGCGCAGCCTCAACGACCTGGCGGCACTCCGGTACGAGTCGATCACGCTGGGCGTACGGCTGCTCGCCGCCGGCCTGCCCTGGTTCATGACCCTCTTCGGCCGGGACAGCATCTTCACCTCGTTGCAGGTCCTCCCTTTCCTGCCCGAGTTGATCTCGCCAACCATCCTGATGCTGGCCGGCCTCCAGGGCAGCCGGCTGGACGACTTCCGGGACGAGGAGCCCGGCAAGATCCTGCACGAACTCCGGTACGGCGAGACCGCCGGTTTCGAGGAGCAGCCGCACTCCCCGTACTACGGCTCGGCGGACACCTCGCCCCTCTTCGTCGTCCTCCTCGACGAGTACGAGCGGTGGACCGGCGACGCCACCATGGTCCGGCAACTGGAGTTCCAGGCCCGGGGGGCGCTGGACTGGATCGACAGCTACGGCGACCTGCTCGGCACCGGTTACGTCTGGTACCGGACCCGAAATCCCGAGACCGGCCTGCAGAACCAGTGCTGGAAGGACTCCTGGGACTCCATCTCCTACCGCGACGGCCGGCTGCCCGGGTTCCCCCGCGCCACCTGCGAACTCCAGGGGTACGCCTACGACGCCAAGCTGCGCGGCGCCCGGCTGGCCCGGACGTTCTGGAACGACCCCGCGTACGCCGACCGGCTGGAACGGGAGGCCGCCGCGCTGAAGGAGCGGTTCAACCGCGACTTCTGGATCCCGGACCGGGAGTACTACGCGCTGGCGCTGGACCCGGAGGGAAAGCAGGTGGACGCCCTCTCCTCCAACATCGGGCACCTGCTGTGGAGCGGGATCGTCGACGACTCCCGGGCCGGGCGGATCGCCGAACACCTGCTCGGTCCCCGGCTCTTCTCCGGCTGGGGAGTGCGGACCCTCGCCGACGACGAGGGGCGGTACAACCCGATCGGCTACCACGTCGGCACGGTCTGGCCGTTCGACAACTCGATCATCGCCTGGGGCCTGTGGAAGTACGGGTTCCGGGAGGAGGCCGGCCGGATCTGCGAGGCGATCCTCGACGCGTCCCGGTACTTCGACGGCCGGCTCCCGGAGGCGTTCGCCGGCTACGAGCGCGACCTGACCGACTATCCGGTGCAGTACCCGACGGCGTGCAGCCCGCAGGCCTGGTCGGCAGGCACCCCGCTGCTGCTGCTGCGGGTGATGCTCGGCCTCGAACCGCAGGGCGAACACCTGATCATCGACCCGGCCGTGCCCGACGGGATGGGTCGGGTGGAACTGCTCGACATCCCCGGCCGCTGGGGCCGGGTGGACGCCCTCGGCCGCAGCCGTACCCCGCACGACCACCGCGACAAGCACTGACGGCGGGGCGGCGGGATCAGGCGTCGCAGCCGGTGGTGACGGTGACCCGGATCCGGTCGTCGACCCGTTCGGCGACGACGGAGGTGCCGGCGGCGCGCCACGCGTACACCTCGGGGGTGGCCCGAACTCCGACGGCGCCGCCGCGGGCCGCCGCCAGCGCGTCCGCCAGGGAGGGTCGGTCCGCGGCCGGGGCCGACTCGGCGCGGGCCGTGCGGGCGGTCGCGCCCCCCGGGCAGGCCGCGGCGACGTGGTCCACCTGGCCCGCCGGTCCACCCCAGGCCCGCAGCAGCGCGGTGGCCTGGTCCGTCTCCGGCCCCCCACCGCCGGCGAGGGGGCGGTAGCCGTCGCCGACCGGGCGGCACCCGGTCGCGGCGGTGAACCGGACCCGGTCGGCGCCGGTGGCGTGCCCCTCCACCGCGACGAACTCGCCGGCGTCGGCCCGCAGCACCGGCCCGTCGCCGGTGGTCTCCACCCCGGCCCGCCAGCTCGCCGGCAGCCGGTCGGCCACCCGCTGGAGCAGCCCGCGCGCGTCGTCGCCGGGGAGCAGCACCTCCACCCCACGGGTCAGCGCGGCGCCGTCCTCCATCGGGGTGATCCGGCAGCCGGTGCGCAGGACGTCCGGCAGGAGCCGCGCCGCGCCGCCGTCGCCGGCCGCCGCCAGCAGCTCGCCCACCGCCCGGTCGGTCACCGGCCCGGCCTCGGCCAGGCTGCGCTGCTCCCGCACGGTCGGCGGGTCGTCGCGGATGGAGAACCAGGTCAGCACGGCGAGCAGCACCGCCCAGAGCACGGTCGCGGCAACCAGCCAGCGCACCCATCGCCGGCCGGACGTCGGCTGGTCGGGACCGGTCGGCGGGGCGTATCCCGCCTGGACAGCACCACTCACCGGGCCATCGTGTCACGCTGCGGCACCCCGCCACCGCCGGCCCGGGGACGTCGGGTGGGCCGCCGACGGCCGGGGGCCGGTCACCCGACGTACGGGTGACCGGCCCCCGGGCCGAACGGAGCGTGGGTCAGGCGGCGACGGTGACGCTCACCTCGTTGATCCCCCGGGCTGCGGTGACGGCGGTGTCGCCGTTGCCGTGCCGGGAGAGCGCCCGCAGGGTCCAGTTGCCCGGCGCGGCGAAGAACCGGAACTGGCCGGCCGGGGAGGTCACCACCTCGGCGGTGAACTCACCGGTGCCGTCGAGCAGCCGGACGTACGCGCCCGGCACGACCTCGCCGGACTCGGCCTGCACGACGCCGGTGATCACGGTTTCCTTCTCCAGGTCCAGGCTGGCCGGCAGCGGGGCGGCCTGGTCGGGCGCGGCGCACCCGGCAGCGGTAGGAGCAGTCATCTCAGGCCTCCCCGGGCTCGTCGCCGAGCGCGACCGGCACGCCGACCAGCGAGCCGTACTCGGTCCAGGATCCGTCGTAGTTCTTCACGTTCCGGTGGCCGAGCAGCTCCTGGAGCACGAACCAGGTGTGCGAGGAGCGCTCGCCGATCCGGCAGTACGCGATGGTCTCCTTGCCGTCGTCCAGGCCGGCCGCGGCGTAGATCTTGCGCAGCTCGTCGTCGGACTTGAAGGTGCCGTCCTCGTTGGCCGCCTTCGACCACGGGACGCTGATCGCGGTGGGCACGTGGCCGGCGCGCTGGGCCTGCTCCTGCGGCAGGTGGGCCGGGGCGAGCAGCCGACCGGCGTACTCGTCGGGGCTGCGCACGTCGACCAGGTTCTTGGTGCCGATCGCGTCCACGACCTCGTCGCGGAAGGCCCGGATCGAGGTGTCCGGCTCCTGCGCGACGTACTGCGTGGCCGGCCGGGACACCTTGTCGGTGACCAGCGGGCGGGCGTCCAGCTCCCACTTCTTGCGGCCGCCGTCGAGGAGCTTGACGTCACCGTGGCCGTAGAGCTTGAAGTACCAGTACGCGTACGCGGCGAACCAGTTGTTGTTGCCGCCGTAGAGGATCACGGTGTCGTCGTTGGCGATGCCGCGCTCGGAGAGCAGCGCCTCGAACTGGGACTTGTTGACGAAGTCCCGGCGGATCGGGTCCTGGAGGTCGGTCCGCCAGTCGAGCTTGATCGCGCCGGCGATGTGGCCGGTGTCGTAGGCCGAGGTGTCCTCGTCGACCTCGACGAAGACGACGCCCGGGGCGTCGATGTTCTTCTCGGCCCACTCGGCCGAGACGAGCGCGGTGTCGCGACTCATCAGATCACTCCCTGCTGAGGATGGATGGTGAGCCAGCGCGCGTAGATCGATGGACGTGAGCGTCGCACCACGCGCCGGACCCATAGTAGGAACGGATCACGGGTTCGTGCGACGGCGCCGCTGCCGGGCGTTGGAAGAGAGCACGGGAGGATACGCGGACCCTGCGTGCTGGTGGCTGCTAGGCAGCCGAGGACAGCCCCGCCGTCAGATGACGGGGCGACACAGGCAGGCGGCCACGCGGCACAGGTCGACCGCGCGCCGTTTGGTGAGGAGCGTCCCCATGAGCAGGGAGCTTACCAGCCGAGCCGTGCGACGCCAGTGCGCCGACCAGCATCCGGGATCCGTCGGCGGACACCGCGACGGCCCGACCGGACCGGTCGGGCCGTCGCACGCGTCGCGGTCAGCCGACCGAGTTGATGGGTACGTCCCGCGCGTCGGCGGTGACCGTCAGCCCTTCCGGCTTCGGCTCCACCTTGCGGACGTTGAGCTGGAACGGCAGCTTCGGCAGGGGCACGTCGATCGAGATGCCCTTGGCGTAGTTGGTCAGCACCTGACGGGCCAGCGGCAGGTTGGGCAGCCCCTCGGCGGTCAGGTCGTTGAAGCGCAGCGCCACCTTGCCGTTGTTGACGGTCACCTCGGCGATGCCGTTGACGGTCAGCTTCACGCCCAGCACGTCCACCGGCGCGGTGACGACCAGCTTGCCGCCCCGCTCGCCCAGGGTGAGCCCCGGCCGGTCCAGCAGCTTGGCCAGGCTGTCGTAGGTGATGGTGCCGACCCCGTCCACCCGTTCGGCGACCACGTCGCCCTGACCGGAGCGGAGCGTGTCCAGCGACGCCCGGACGTTGCGGGCGTCCACGTCGAGCCGGGGCACGCTGACCGCCTGGCCCTGCACCGGACCCTGCACGTCGGTCAGCACGATGGAGATGTGCTGGTATTTCCCGGCGAGGACCTGGGTGAGGAAGGGGAAGCCGCTGACCTGGACCTTCGGCGCCGAGGACTGCGCGTTCTGCTTGGCGACCTCCTGCTTCACCTGGTCGGCGATGGTCCGCTCGGCCACCCCGGCGGCCACCCGGTCGGCGACGACCAGCAGACCGGCCAGGACCAGCAGCAGGACGACGAAGGTGACGAGCACCTTCCGTCCGCGTCGCCGGGGACGTTCCTCGTACGCCGGGTAGGCCTCTGCCACCACGCCTCCTGTCTCCGCTGCCGGTGCCGCGTCGCGGCGGATCGTTGGTACCCGATGACGCCGCTGATCAACCGCGCCCTCAGAGGAAGAGCACGCACATGGCGTACGCGGCGGGCGCGGCGAGCGCGAAGCCGCCCAGCGGGCCCTGCATGTGCCGGGCCACCCACATGGTGGGCGGTTCACCGGCCATCAGCCGACCCGCCTCGGCATAGCCGACGGCCAGGTCGGCGAGGACCGCCGTGGCCGCGGTGACCAGACCGATCAGCGCGCCGCTGGTCGGGGTGAAGCCGACCAGGTAGCTGCCGAGGACCGCGCTGGCCAGCGTGCCGAGCATGGCCCCGACGACCACGCCGGCCGCACCCCGGGGCACCTGCGGGGCGAGCCGGGGCCACGGCGCGACGGCGTCGGTGAGCCGGGCCACGGTGAGCGCGACGCCCGTCGCGGTGAGGCAGATCGTGATCGCCTGGGTGCCCTTCGGCACCCGGCTGAGCACGATCAGGGTGGCGAACGCGACCACGCCGACGACGAGCAGCAGGGTGCTGCCGAGGGAGTCGGTGACCCGGACCCGGTCGACCCGGCGGACGAGCTGGCCGAGCACGGCGGCGAGGAGGCCCCCGGCGGCCACGTAGCCGAGCGGCGCGAGGCCGGCGATGTCGGACTGCACGGCGGCGGTGTCCGCCGCGGCCGCGGCCCCGGCACTGATCAGGGCGACGAGCAGCAGCGCGGGCGGCCGGATGGCCATCGTCCAGGCGAGCACGAAGAGCAGCTGCACGCCGAAGATGATGAACGCGAAGGGCAGCCGGTGCCCCGGACCGGCGGTCTGCGCGCCGAGCACCAGGCCGACGCCGAGCAGCGCGGCGAAGCCGGCGATGGTGAGCGCCAGCGGGCGGTGCACCTCGACCGGCTCCACCTCCTCCTCGACGTCGTCGTCGGGCTCGTCGTCGGGCCGGCGGGCGGGTCCGCCCCGGCGGAGCCGGCGTGGCCCGCCCCGCTCGCTCCGCTCCCCGCCGTCGTCGGCGGCCGGGCCGGTGCGTGGGCCCGGCGGGCGGCCGTGGGTGGGTCCGGCCGGCGCCGGACGGGCGTCGTCGGCCCAGGGGTCGCGGCCGGTCTCGGGCGAGGTGGAGGGAAACACGCCCCGATCGTGCCAGACCGGGCCGCTCCGGCGGAGGTCACGGTTTCGGCAACGTTAAAACCTGCGGAGCGATCACGGGCAGATGGGGCAAACAGGAAAGGACGCGAAGGTCGTGGTCAGGCGATCGGTTAGGCTCAAGCCGTTACCCGCCCGTCAGCGACGCCGGGACCCACGCAAGTTCTCAGCGCCGCCCCTCGTGGGCGTGCCGCTGGTCGCGCGCGGCCACAGGCCGCCGGGACGGAGGTGATCGTGTGGAGCTCCTGCTGCTGGTGACCGCACGCGCAGGCGAACCATCGGCGGTGCTGCCGGCACTCGACCTGCTGCCGCACTCGGTCCGCACCGCGCCCCGCGACGTCCGCACGCTGGTCTCGGGCCCGAGTCCCGACGCCGTGCTGGTGGACGCCCGGTCCGAGCTGAGCGAGGCGCGGGCCACCTGTCGGATGCTGCACGCCACCGGGCTCGGCGTGCCGCTGGTCGCGGTGGTCACCGAGGCCGGCCTGATCGCGCTCAACGCCGACTGGGGCGTGGACGACGTCATCCTGGCGGGTGCCGGTCCGGCCGAGGTGGAGGCGCGGCTGCGGCTCGCGGTGGGTCGGCTGAGCAACGCGACGGCCGGGGCCGGTGGCTCGATCCGGGCCGGCGAGCTGACCATCGACCCCGACACGTACGCGGCGAAGCTCAAGGGCCGTCCGCTCGACCTCACCTACAAGGAGTTCGAGCTGCTGAAGTTCCTGGCCCAGCACCCCGGCCGGGTCTTCACCCGGGACCAGTTGCTGCGCGAGGTCTGGGGCTACGACTACTTCGGCGGCACCCGCACCGTCGACGTGCACGTGCGGCGGCTGCGGGCCAAGCTCGGCTCGGAGTACGAGTCGATGATCGGCACCGTGCGCCAGGTCGGCTACAAGTTCGTCGTCCCGCCGTCGCGGTCACTGCCGGAGTCGGAGCACGCCCCCCTCCCGGTCTGACCGACTTTCCCCAATTCCAGGGCAACTTCCCTATCCGCCCTATTTGAGTATTTTGCCGCCCCTATCCTGACTGTCGGGACTGTCAGGAGACGAGGGGGCGACGGTGCGTGCGGTGACCACGGGGGCGACGACGGGGCCGCGGCACGGCCCACCCGGGCGGGACGACTGATGTCCCGCACGACAGTCCGGGCCGTCGGCCTCCTCACCCTGGTGGTGGCCGCCCTGCTGGGGTCGGCGTACGCGCTCGGCCGGAGCGTGGTGCCCGAGCAGCCACGCCGGAACACCGCGTCGACGGCGAGCGCCAACGGCCCGCACTTCGCCGACCAGCCCCCCGGCACGGACGACTCCCCCGCGCCGGTCACCGACGCGTCGCCCTCCCCGGTGCCGGACCAGCGGGACGACGGCGAGGGCCCGTACGGCGCCCGGATCCACACCGGCTCCGACCGGGTGGCGCTCACCTTCGACGACGGGCCCGACCCGCAGTACACGCCGCAGGTGCTCGACCTGCTCCGGTCCTACGGCGTCAAGGCCACCTTCTGCGTGGTGGGCGAGAACGCGCAGAACCACCCGGAACTGATCGAGGCGATCGTGGCCGAGGGGCACACCCTCTGCAACCACTCCTGGAACCACGACACCACCCTCGGCAAGCGCTCGCCCGACGCGATCCGGGCCGACCTGCTCCGCACCAACGACGCCATCCGGGCCGCCGCCCCGAACGCCCGGATCGCCTGGTTCCGGCAGCCCGGCGGGGAGTGGACGTATCCGGTGGTGTCGATCTGCACCGAGCTGGGGCTGACGCCGCTGCACTGGTCGGTGGACCCGTCGGACTGGCAGGCGCCCGGCGCCGCGAAGGTCACCTCGGCGGTGCTGGGCGACACCGGGCCGGGTTCCATCGTGCTGATGCACGACGCCGGCGGGGACCGACGGGGCACCGTCGAGGCGCTGCACCGGATCCTGCCGGAGCTGATCAGCCGGTACCAACTGGAGGCCCTGCCCACCGACCCGACGTGACGCGCGTCGCCCCGGAGAGGGTCCGCGCCGAGCCTGCGGAGTCACCCCCCGGGCCGTTACGGTGACGGCATGAGCAGCACCGAGCCGACCGCAGACCGGGTCGCCCGCGCCGACCGGCTGGCGCCCGTCGAGGTCGCCGAGGTGCTGGCGCTGGCCCGTACGGCCGGGGACGCCGACGGCGCCGACCCGCTCGACGAGCACGTGCTGCTGCGCCTGCGGGACCCGGAGGCGCCCGCGGTGCACCTCACCGCCCGCGCGGTGGACGGCACCTTGACCGGTTACGCGCACCTGGACACCACCGACGCCACCGGGATCGGGGTCGAGCTGGTGGTGCATCCGGCGTACCGGCGGCGCGGCACCGGTCGGGCGCTGGCACGGGGGGTGCTCGCCGCGGCCGGCGGCCCGCTGCGCGCCTGGGCGCACGGCGACCACCCCTCCGCCGCGGCGCTCGCCGTCGACCTGGGCTTCGAGCGGGCCCGGGTGCTGTGGCAGCTGCGCCGGCCGCTGACCACCGCACTGCCGGGGCTGCGCCTGCCCGACGGGGTCGAGCTGCGGGCGTTCCGCCCGGGTGAGGACGACGAGGCCTGGCTGGCGCTCAACAACGCCGCCTTCGCCACACACCCCGAGCAGGGTCGCTGGACCCTCGCCGACCTGCGGGTACGCCTCGCCGAGCCGTGGTTCGACCCGGCCGGCTTCCTGCTCGCCGTCGAGTCGGCGACCGGCCGGCTGCGCGGCTTCCACTGGACGAAGGTGCACGAGCGTCCGGGCTCGGCCCGGATCGGCGAGGTCTATGTGCTGGGGGTGGACCCGGCGGCGCACGGCGGCGGGCTCGGCCGGGCGCTCACCACGGCGGGTCTGGCCCATCTGCGGGACCGGCGTGGGCTGGACCGGGTGATGCTCTACGTGGACGAGTCGAACACCGGTGCGGTGGCCCTCTACGAGCGGCTCGGCTTCGCCCGCTGGTGCGGCCACGTCAACTACCGGCTGGGCTGAACGGGCCAGCGGCCGTCCCGTCGGGCGGTCACGGGTGCGTCACGCGGTGGACTCGGCCGGATAACGGCTGCCCGGAAATTTCGTACTAATAGCGATAGCAGGCGGCGAGTTCACGAAACGGACAACCGCTCCTCAGCCAACGGCCACCGCCTCGGGCGCACCTGTTCATCTTCCGTTCACTTGTGACCGGCGAACCGTCTACCTGGCACTTCTAGCTTTCACATCAGCCGGTCAGCCCGGCACCCGGGCCTCCATCCGGGCGACCTGACCAAAGATGTGAAGGGAAACCCCTCAGGTGAAGCTCCAGCGGCACGGCGCCATTGCCTGCCTCGCCCTTACCGCGGTGCTCGGTCTCAGCGCTTGCGGCTCGGACAACAACGAGTCGTCCGCCGCCTCCCCCTCCGGCTCGGCCGCCGCGGCCGACTGCGCCAAGGGCACGCTGAACGCGCAGGGCTCCTCCGCCCAGAAGAACGCCATGGCCGAGTGGATCAAGGCGTACCAGCAGAAGTGCGCCGGCAGCACCATCAACTACGAGCCGTCCGGCTCGGGCGCGGGCATCCAGGCCTTCATCGCGGGCACCGCCGACTTCGCCGGCTCGGACTCGGCCCTCAAGCCGGAGGAGCAGCCGCAGGCCGACGCCAAGTGCTCGGGCGGCAAGGCCATCCACCTGCCGATGGTGATCGGCCCGATCGCGGTCGCCTACAACGTCAGCGGCGTGGACAACCTCCAGCTCAGCCCGACCACGCTGGCCAAGATCTTCGCCGGCAAGGTCACCAAGTGGGACGACGCGGCGATCAAGGCCGACAACCCGGACGCCAAGCTCCCGGCGACCACCATCCAGACGGTGCACCGGTCGGACGAGTCCGGCACCACCGACAACTTCACCAAGTACCTGTCGAAGACCGCCGACGCGGACTGGACCTTCGCCAACGCCAAGGCGTGGAAGGCCCCGGGCGGCACCGGCGCCAAGGGCTCGGACGGCGTGGCCAGCTCGGTCAAGGGCGCGGACGGCTCGATCGGCTACATGGAGCTGTCGTTCGCCGAGAACGCCGGGCTGAAGAAGGCCAAGATCAAGAACGGCGCCGGTGAGTACACCGAGCTGACCGGCGAGGCGGCCGGCAAGACCATCGCCGGGGCCAAGGTCGAGGGCCAGGGCGACGACCTCAAGATGTCGATCGACTACAAGACCACCGAGGCCGGGGCGTACCCGATCGTCCTGGTGACCTACGAGATCGTCTGCAGCAAGGGCCTCGCGGCCGACAAGCTGCCGCTGGTCAAGGGCCTGCTCGGGCACGCCGCCAGCAGCGAGGGCCAGGCCGAGCTGAGCGAGCTGGGCTACGCCCCGCTGCCCGACTCGGTCCGCACCAAGGTCGAGGCCGCGGTCAAGAACCTCTCCTGACCGTTCCGAGCTACACCACTCCTCAATTCGAAGCGAGCGAGCAGATGGGTGAAACCCCTCCCGGCTCGGCGCACGCCGGCACCGGCGGGACCCGCGTGGCCTCAGGTCACGAGTGGCCCGCCGGTGCCTCGGCGCGTGTGGCCGAGACCTCTGTCAGCACCCGTACCCCTGACGGGAACGGGTTGGGCGGCGGCGGCGCGACCCTGCCCCGGGCCCGGGCGTTCGGCGCGGAACGGGCGTTCCGCGGTCTCACCCTGGCCGCCGGCACCGCCGTGCTGGTCGTCATCGCGGCGATCGCCGTCTTCCTGATCGCCAAGGCGGTGCCGGCGCTGCGCGCGGACACCGAGAACTTCTGGACCTACGAGGGCTGGTCCCCCAACCAGACCGAACCGAAGTTCGGCATCGGCACGCTCGCCTTCGGCACCGTGCTCAGCTCCGCGCTGGCGCTGCTCATCGCGGTGCCGGTGGCCCTGGGCATCGCGCTGTACCTGTCCCACTACGCCCCCCGCCGGCTGGGCACCGCCCTCGGCTTCCTGATCGACCTGCTGGCCGCCGTGCCCAGCGTCGTCTTCGGCCTCTGGGGCCGGGACGTCTTCATCAACCCGGTACGGGACTTCTCCGTCTGGCTGAACGAGTACTTCGGCTGGCTGCCGGTCTTCGGTGGCGACGGTCCGTTCGGCAAGTCGGTCATGCTGGGCTCGCTGGTGCTGGCGATCATGGTGCTGCCGATCATCACGTCGCTCTCCCGCGAGGTGTTCCTGCAGACCCCGACCGCCAACGAGGAGGCCGCCCTCGCCCTGGGCGCCACCCGCTGGGAGATGCTCCGCACGGCGGTGCTGCCGTACGGCCGCCCGGGCATCATCGCCGCGGTGATGCTCGGCCTGGGTCGCGCCCTCGGCGAGACCATCGCGCTGGCGATGACCCTCGGCATCACCTTCGGCATCTCGTTCAACCTGATCCAGAACGGCGGCAACACCATCGCCGCGAACATCGCCAACGCGTTCGGCGAGGCGAACGAGACCGGTCGGGGCGCCCTGATCGCCTCCGGCCTGGTGCTCTTCACCATCACGCTGATCGTCAACATCACGGCGCGCGTGATCATCCATCGCCGCCGGGAGTTCACGGAGTCGGCCGCATGACCACCACCGTCGCCAACCACCGCACCCGACCGCCGGCCCAGCCGGCCAGCCTGCGCGCCCGGCGACTGCCGCGGTACGCCGCTCCCGCGATCGCCCTGGTGGCGCTCCTGGTCGCCGCCGGGATCGTCTACGGCGCCGGCATCGGCGGCCCGGTCCTGGTCGTGGTCATCGGCGCACTGCTGTATCTGGCCGGCCTCTTCGTCGCCGCGAACGCGGTGGAGGGGCGCCGGTCGGCACGCGACCGCACCTGGAGCGCGCTGATCCACTCCGCCTTCGTGCTGGCGGTGCTGCCGCTGGCCTCCGTGGTGTGGACGCTGGTCAGCAAGGGCGCCGAACGCCTGGACGGCAACTTCTTCGGCACCTCGATGAACAACATCGGTGCCCGGGACGCCAACGGCGGCGCGTACCACGCCATCATCGGCACCCTGGAGCAGGTCGGGATCGCCGCCCTGATCACGGTCCCGCTCGGCATCCTCTGCGCCATCTACGTCGTCGAGTACGGGCGTGGCCGGTTCGCCTTCGCCATCCGGTTCTTCGTCGACGTGATGACGGGCATCCCGTCGATCGTCTCCGGCCTCTTCGTCCTGGCGTTCTGGGTGCTCGTGGTCTCCCCGACGTTCAACGACGGACGGCCGAGCTTCTCCGGCTTCGCCGCCGCGCTCGCGCTGAGCGTGCTGATGCTGCCGACCGTGGTCCGCTCCACCGAGGAGATGCTCCGGCTCGTCCCGCCGCCGCTGCGTGAGGGCGCGTACGCCCTCGGCGTGCCGAAGTGGAAGACCATCCTGCGGGTGGTGCTGCCGACCGCGCTGCCCGGCATCGTCACCGGCGTCATGCTCGCCATCGCGCGGGCCGCCGGCGAGACCGCCCCGGTGCTGCTCGTGGCCGGCGGCGGCGCCGCGATCAACTTCAACCCGTTCGAGAACAACCAGTCGTCGCTGGCCCTCTTCGTCTACCAGCAGGCCGGCGACGCCTCGAAGTACTCGCCGGCACGGGCCTGGACCGCGGCGCTGACCCTGGTCGCCCTCGTGCTCGTCCTGACCATCGCCGCGAAGTTGCTGGCCCGGCGCAACCGGCTCGGCCGATGAACCCCGGAGGTACCACCACCATGGCCAAGCGCGTCTCCGCCACGAACGTCACCGCCTACTACGGCGCATTCAAGGCGATCGAGAACATCAACCTGACCGTCGAACCGAAGACGGTCACCGCCCTGATCGGCCCCTCGGGGTGCGGCAAGTCGACCTTCCTGCGGTCGATCAACCGGATGCACGAGGTGCTGCCGGGCGCCCGGGTCGAGGGCAGCCTGACCATCGACGACCAGGACATCTACGACCGGGACGTGGACGTGACCGCGGTCCGCCGGACCATCGGCATGGTCTTCCAGCGCCCCAACCCCTTCCCCACCATGTCGATCTTCGACAACGTGGTGGCCGGCCTCAAGCTCAACGGGGTCCGGAAGAAGTCGATCCTGGAGGAGGCGGCCGAGAAGGCGCTCCGCTCGGCGAACCTCTGGGACGAGGTGAAGGACCGCCTCGGCAAGCCCGGTGCCGGCCTCTCGGGCGGTCAGCAGCAGCGACTCTGCATCGCCCGGACCATCGCGGTCGAGCCGCAGGTCGTGCTGATGGACGAGCCCTGCTCGGCGCTCGACCCGATCTCCACGCTGGCCATCGAGGACCTGATGTTCCAGCTCAAGGACAAGTTCACCATCATCATCGTCACGCACAACATGCAGCAGGCCGCCCGCGTCTCGGACCGGACCGCCTTCTTCTCCATCGAGAAGACCGGCGACCCCGGCCGCCTCATCGAGTACGACAACACCCAGAAGATCTTCAGCAACCCCAGCGTCAAGAAGACCGAGGACTACATCACCGGCCGCTTCGGCTGACCTGCACCCCGCCCCCGAGTGGCGCACTTTCACGGAAAGAGTGGCCGTCCCACGCCGGATGGCCACTCTTTCCGTGAATGAGGGGCCGCACCGTAGGAGGGGCCGCACCGTACGAGGGGCCGCACCGCGACGCGATGGGGTGGGGTGGGGGTCAGTCGACGATGAAGCGGGGGTGGCCCTCGGGGGACACGTCCAGGCGGGGGGTGATCGGGGTGACGGCGTCGCGGGTGGCGGAGGCCCGGGCCACCCCGGGCAGGGTGCCGGCGGCGGCGATCTCGGTCAGGGTGACCAGGGTGGGCGGCAGCATCCGCAGCTCCCCCGCCTCCGCCCGGGCCAGGGCGTCCGCGGGGCGGATCCACATGGTGTGGTCGGCCTCGCCGGAGACGTCCCGGGTCCGCTGCCCCTCGGGCAGCAGGGCCACGAAGAAGTACGTGTCGAAGCGGCGCGGCTCGAAGTCGGGGGTGATCCAGCGGCTCCACGGCAGCAGCAGGTCGGAGCGGAGCGTGAGTCGCCGCCCGGCCAGCAGGTCGGCGAAGCCCACCCGGTGCCCCTCCAGGTCCTGCCGGGCCGCCTCCCAGTCGTCCCCGCTGACGTCGCCCACCACGGTCCCGGCGTCCGGACCGGCCAGCAGCACGCCGGCCTCCTCGAAGACCTCCCGGGCGGCGGCGCAGACCACCGCGCGGGCGTCGTCCGGCGCCAGCCCGAGCCGGTCGCCCCAGGTGTCCGGCGCCGGACCGGCCCAGTCGAGGTGCGCCTGGGAGTCGGACGGGTCCACGCCGCCACCGGGGAACGCGTAGATGCCGCCGAAGGCCATCGCGGCGACCCGGCGGATCACGTACACCTCGAAGTCGTCACCGGCCGGGCGGAGCAGCAGCACCGTGGCGGCGACCCGGGGGGTGGCCGGGGTGGTGCCCGCGGCGTGGAACCGGCGGGCGTGCTCCACCATGGCGGGGGGTGCGGCGAAGCGGTGGGTGGTCATCCCGCGAGCCTAGTTCCCGACCGGTGGATCACTCTCCCGGCCACCGGGCGGACCGGGATAGCGTGCCGGGCATGACGCGTTGGGGAATCCTGGCCACCGGCCACATCGCCGGCCGCTTCGCCGAGGACCTGAAGCTGGTGCCGGGCGCCGAACTGGTCGCCGTCGGCTCGCGCACCCGGGAGAGTGCCGAACTCTTCGCCGCCCGGCACGGCGCGCCCCGGGCGTACGCCTCGTGGGCGGAACTGGCCGCGGACCCGGACCTGGACGTGATCTATGTGGCCACCCCGCACGCCGCCCACCACGAGGCGACCATGACCTGTCTGGCCGCCGGCCGGGCGGTGCTGGTGGAGAAGCCGTTCACGCTCGACCTGGCCACCAGCACCAAGCTGGTGGAGACGGCGCGCGCCCGTGGGGTCTTCCTGATGGAGGCCATGTGGATGCGGTGCAATCCGATCATCCTGCGGGTGGTCGAGCTGATCCGGGACGGGGCGATCGGCGAGGTGACCCACGTCCGGGCCGACTTCGGGGCCGCCGGGCCGTTCCCGCCCGAGCACCGGATGCGGGCCCGGACGCTGGGCGGCGGCGCCCTGCTCGACCTGGGGGTCTATCCGCTGAGCCTGGCGCACGTGCTGCTGGGTGTGCCGCAGCACGTGCAGGCCTGGGCGAAGCTCGGCCCGGAGGGCGTCGACGAGAACACCGGGCTGCTGCTCGGCTGGGACTCGGGTGCGGTCGCCACGCTGAGCTGCGGCATGGTGGGCGCGACCGCGATCACCGCGGCGATCACCGGCACCACCGGCCGGATCGACCTGCCCGAGCCGTTCTTCCGGCCGGGCTCGGCGGTGCTGCACCGGCTCGGCGCCGAGCCGGAGGTGATCCCCGCCGACCTGACCGGCGGGGGCTACCAGCACGAGGCGGTCGAGGTGCAGCGCTGCCTGGCCGCCGGGCTCACCGAGAGCCCGCTGGTCCCGCACTCCGCCACCCTGGAGGTGATGGCGCTGCTCGACGACGTCCGCGCCCGGATCGGGGTGGACTACGCGTGAGAAAGGGCCCCCCGCCGGGCGAGGGGCCCTTTTCCGACCGGTCAGAAGAGCGGGCGGATCACCAGGTAGGTGAGGCAGGCGATCAGCGCGGCCGCCGGGAACGTGATGATCCAGGCGATCACGATGTTGCCGGCGACGTTCCAGCGCACCGCGGAGAGCCGCTTGGTCGCGCCCACCCCCATGATCGCCGAGGTGATCGTGTGGGTGGTGGAGATCGGGGCCTTCAGCACCAGGGCGTTGAAGTAGAGCACCGCGCTGGCCACCGTCTCGGCGGCGAAGCCCTCCGGCGGGCCCAGGTCGATGATCTTGCGACCGAGGGTCCGGATGATCCGCCAACCACCGGAGTACGTGCCCAGCGCCAGCATCGTGGCCGACGTCCAGAACACCCAGCCGGGGATGTGCGTCTTGTCGGACTGGTAGCCACCCGTGTAGAGCGCCAGGACGATGATGCCCATCGTCTTCGCGGCGTCCTGCATGCCGTGGCCGACCGACATGGCCGCCGCCGAGGCGGTCTGCGCCCAGCGGAAGCCCCGGTTCAGCTTGCCCGGCTGCCCCTTCCGGAACAGCCAGAGGATGGCCAGCATCACCAGGAAGCCCAGGACCAGGCCCACCACCGGCGAGAGCACCATCGGGATGATGACCTTCTCCAGGATGTTGCCCCACTGCACCACGCCGTCGGCGGCGAAGAGGGTCGCCCCGACCAGGCCGCCGAAGAGGGCGTGCGAGGAGGACGAGGGCAGGCCGAAGTACCAGGTGATCAGGTTCCAGACGATCGCACCGAGCACCCCGGCGAAGACCACCCCCAGGCTGACCACCCCCGGGGGCAGGGTCACCAGGCCGTCGCCGACGGTCTTGGCCACCCCGGCGCCGAAGTGCGCGCCGACGAAGTTGCCGACGGCCGCCAGCGCGAGGGCGACCCGGGGTGTCAGGGCCCGGGTGGAGATGCTGGTGGCGATCGCGTTCGCCGCGTCATGGAAGCCGTTCGTGTAGTCGAACGCCATGGCGGCCACGATCACCGCCAGTACGGCGATGAGTTCGGGACTCACGGGATCAGGACTCCTTGACCGTGATGGTCTCGACGGTGTTCGCCACGTGCTCGAAGGCGTCGCAGGCGGCCTCCAGCTCGTCGGCGACCTCCTTCATCTTCAGCACGGTGAGCGCGTCGTACTCGCCGGAGAAGAGGCGGACCAGCAGCATCCGGTACGCCTGGTCGCCGTCGTTCTCCAGCCGGTTGCACTCGATCCAGTAGTCCTCGAGATCCTTCATCGACTTCAGCCGGGGCATCGCCTCGGCGGTCAGCTTGGCCTGCTGGTCCAGCACGTTGACCAGCTCGTGCAGCTCGCGCGGCAGCGACGGGAGCTTGGTCAGGCCGTACAGGTAGAGCAGGTTGCCGACCGCCTCCAGGTGGTCCATCACGTCGTCGAGCAGCGAGCCCAGACGGTAGATGTCCTCCCGGTCGAACGGGGTGATGAAGGTAGAGTTGATCTTCTTGTACAGCTCGTGGGTGATCTGGTCGCTGTCGTGCTCGACCTCGGTGAGCCGCTCGCTGACCGACTGCACGTCGACATCCGGCAGGCCCAGCTCGTTGAGGAGCTCGGTACCCCGCACCAGGTTCTGCGCGGCCCTGGTGAAGAGCTCGTAGAAGGCGCCCTCGGTGGGACGGAAGGAAAACTTCACAGCACGGACCTCGTCGTGTCGGGTGGAAGGGTCGCGGACGCCGGGGGCGCCTGCTGAAGGGCATGCTAGGGACCCGGTGGAACCGCGAATTCTCCGGCCCACCCCTGGTCAGACCGCATTCACCGGTCGTTCACCTGCTGTTCACCTTGCCCGTTGGACCCACCTCGCAACCGCCGGCGCTCCCGCGCAACGTCGAAACCGGCGGCCGGATACCCGAGATTCAGCCCGTCGAACGTCTCCCGCAGCAGGTGGGCCACCGCCCAGTCCCGGTACCACTTCCGGTCCGCCGGGACCACGAACCACGGCGCGGCGTCCGAGTCACACCGGCCCAGGGCCTCCGCGTACGCGGCCTGGTAGTCGTCCCACCGGGCTCGGGAGTCCAGGTCGCTCGGGTTGTACTTCCAGTACTTGTGCGGGTCGGTGAGCCGCTCCATCAGCCGCTCGCCCTGCTCCGCGTACGAGATGTGCAGCATCACCTTGACCACGGTGACCTGGCTCTCGGTCAGCTCCCGCTCGAAGGCGTCGATCTCGTCGTACCGGGCGCGCCAGGTGGCCTCGTCGACCAGCGACTCGACCCGGGCCACCAGCACGTCCTCGTAGTGCGATCGGTTGAAGACGCCGACGTAGCCGGGCGGCGGCAGGGCGCGCCGGATCCGCCACAGGAAGTCGTGCCGCAGCTCCTCCTCGGTCGGCGGCCCGAACGAGCGGATGTGCAGGCCCAGCGGGTTCATCGCGCCCGCCACCCGCCGGATCGTGCCGTCCTTGCCGCCGCAGTCCATCGCCTGGAGCACCAGCAGCAGCCGGCGCGGCCGGTCGCCGTCGAGGTGGGCGTCGGCGGCCGTCGGGGCACCCGTCGGGGCCTCCGGGCCGGCCGCGCCCTTCGCGGCGGCGTAGAGCATCTCCTGCTGCCGGCCCAGCTCGGCGCCGACCAGCGCCACCTGCTCCCGCGCCCACGCCTTGCGCTGCTTCCCGTGGCCGGCCGCCCCCGGCAGCCCCGGCGTGGAACGCGGATCGATCGCGCCCAGCTCGACCGTCCCGCCGGTCGGCGCGACCCGCAGCAACTCCCGGATCGAACCGCCCTCCGGCGGCACGACCCCCGACTCATCGACTCCGCTCATCCCTCGATCCTCACCCACCCCGCCGCCGTTCGCCTCCCGTGGCGGCCGGCTGTCACGTTCCGGGGCGGTGCCGCGTCCAGGGGAAGGGCAGAATGCGGCCCGCGGGGAGGGGAGAGCGTGGTGGGAGAGCTGGCGACGGAATTCGAGGCCGGGTTCGAGGCGGAGCGGGGGCACCTGACGGCCGTCGCGTACCGGATGCTGGGCAGCCGGAGCGAGGCCGAGGACGCCGTGCAGGAGACCTGGCTGCGGTACGCCACCGCGCTCGCCGACCCGGCCGCCCGCGCCCAGGTCCGCCAGCTGCGCGGCTGGCTCACCACCACCTGCTCGCGGATCTGCCTCGACGTGCTCCGCTCCGTCCGGGTACGCCGGGAGACGTACCCCGGGCAGTGGCTGCCGGAGCCGATGGTGCGTGAGCTGCCGGCGGCCGACGGCTTCGCCCCCGACCCGGCCGAACGGGCGGTCCGGGCCGACCAGCTCGGCACCGCCCTGGTGGTGGTCCTGGAGCGGCTCACGCCCGAGCAGCGGGTCGCCTTCGTCCTGCACGACGTCTTCGCCGTGCCGTTCGCCACGGTCGCCGAGGTGCTCGGCACCACCGCCGCCGCGGCCCGGCAGCTCGCCTCCCGGGGCCGCCGCGCGGTCACCGCGCCGGACGTGCCCCGGCACACCGCCGACCTGGCCGAGCAGCAGCGGGTCTTCGCCGCGTTCGCCGCCGCCGTCGAGTCCGGCGAGCTGGACCGGCTGGTCCGGGTGCTCGCCCCGGACGTGGTGCTGATCGGCGACAGCGGCGGGCACTTCCCGGCGGGCCGGCGGCCGGTGGTGGGCGCCGACAAGGTGGCCCGGTTCATCCTCGGTCTGTTCCGTCAGGTCGACCGGCGCGGCGGCCGGCTGCGGGCCCGACCGGTGCTGGTCGACGGCGCCATCGGCTGGCAGTCGGAGACCGTCCACCGGGACGGTCGACTCCTGCGGATGGTCGCCGCCTACGCCGTGCACGACGGGCGGATCACCGGCGTGTTCCACCAGCTCAACCCGGAGAAGCTGGCCGGGCTGCCGCCGTTCGGGCCGGACGACGCCTGGCCGCCCCGCCCGGCGGCCTAGACCACCAGGGCCAGCCACTTCCGGTACGAGGTGGCGAACGGCTCGGTCCCGTCGCCGAGCGCGCCGAGCAGCCACCGGGCCGCCGCCTCCGCCTCGACCACCAGGTCGTCGGGGTAGCCGAAGCGTTCCCGGTGCTCGGCGAACTCGTCCTCGTCGCGCAGCTCGACCAGCCCGGTGGCCCGGCGGCGCACCACGTCCAGGTCGAGGTCGACCAGGTGGACGGTGTCCTCCCCCTCCCAGCGGGCCGGGGTGGCGATGTCGCAGTAGACCTCGCTGGTCCGGGGCGGGGGGTTGAACATGCCGGTCCACCAGGCGTGGTGCGGCACCAGCAGGACGAACGGGATCTGCTCGACCGACGGCCGGCCGTGATAGACCGACTCGGTGCCGGCCGGCACGCCGAGCCAGACGCCGAGGTCGTCCTCGGTGAGCCGGCGGGCCGGGTAGTCGCGGTGCGCGCTGCCGTCGTACTTGCGGTAGATCACGCGGACCACATCGCTCGGCATGACTGGCACCATAACCGATTCCGCCCACGCGCCGCGATCGGCCCGTAACCGGACGCGACCCGCCACCGCGACCACGCCACGCGGCGGATCGGCGCGGCCGGTGTCGGCGGTGCCGGGTACCGTCGCACGGTGACTCCGCCCCGCGCCGCCACCGGTTCCACCGTCCCCCGGAAGGGTCGGGGCAACCGGCCGAGCGGGCTCGACCTGCTCGCCGCGGCCGTCGGCGCGGTGCCCGGCGGGGCGGCCCGGCCGGGCCAGCAGCAGATGGCCGAGGCGATCGGCAGAAGCATCGCCGACCGGGAGCACCTGCTGGTCCAGGCCGGCACCGGCACCGGCAAGTCGCTGGCCTACCTGGCCCCGGCGTTGACCGTGGACGGCCCGGTGGTGGTCTCCACGGCGACGCTGGCGTTGCAGTCCCAGCTGGTCGAGCACGACCTGCCCCGGCTCGCCGACGCGGTGGAGCCGGTGCTCGGCCGACGCCCCACCTTCGCCGTGCTGAAGGGGCGCCACCACTACCTCTGCCTGGCCCGGCTGGACAACTCGACCGAGGACGAGCCGGAGGACACCCTCTTCGACGCCCCCGCCCGCCCGGCCGGCGGCACGAAGTGGCTCGGCGAGGCCGGCCGGATGGGCAAGCAGATCCAGCGGCTGCGGGACTGGGCGGAGAAGACCGACACCGGCGACCGGGACGAGCTGGACCCGGGCGTGGACGACCAGGCCTGGCGGCTGGTGTCGATGCCGGCCCGGGAGTGCGTCGGCGCGGCCCGCTGCCCGTTCGGGGCCGAGTGCTTCGCCGAGGCGTCCCGCGCCCGCGCCCGCGAGGCCGACGTGGTGGTCACCAACCACAGCCTGCTCGCGGTGGACATGCTCGCCGGCCGGCACATCGTGCCGCCGCACAAGCTGCTCATCGTCGACGAGGCGCACGAACTGGCCGACCGGGTCTCCTCGGCCGCCCAGGCCGAGCTGGTGCCCGAGCTGATCGACCGGTACACCCGTCGGGCCCGCCCGCTGCTGCGGCCGGAGGTCGCCGACCGGCTCACCGAGGCCGGTGACGCCCTCGCGGTCGGGCTGGCGGAGGCCCCGGCCGGGCGGCTCACCGCCGGCCTGCCCGGCCCGCTGCGCGAGGCGTGCACGCTGCTCGACGCGGCGACCCGGGCGGCGCTGGAGGCGATCGGCGACGTCAAGGCCGACGACCCCGACCCGGTCCGCAAGCAGCAGGCCAAGGCGGCGCTCGACGAACTCTCCACCACCGCGCAGCGGCTGCTGGAAGAGGGCGACCACGACGTCGCCTGGGTGGAGAAGCCCGACAACGGCAGCCGGCGCGCCCTGGTGGTGGCCCCGCTGTCGGTCGCCGGCACCCTCGCCACCCACCTCTACGACGAGCGCACCGTGGTGGCCACCTCGGCCACCCTGGCGCTGGGCGGCCGGTTCGACACGGTGGCCCGCGCCCTCGGGCTGGACGCGCCGACACCCACCCCGCCGACCCCGGCCGCCGCCGCTCTCGCCGCCAGCACGGCGCGCGGCGACACCGCCGCCGCCCCGGTGGCCGTCGCTCCCGGCAGCGCCGCCGCCACCGGCACCGTCCCGGCCACCTCCGGGCCGGGCTGGCGGTCGCTCGACGTCGGCTCACCGTTCGACTACGCCCGGCAGGGCATCCTCTACGTCGCCGCGCACCTGCCCCGGCCCAGCGTCTCCGGGCTGCCCGAGGCGGCCGGTGAGGAACTGCTGGCGCTGGTCGGGGCGCTCGGTGGGCGTACCCTCGGGCTCTTCTCCTCGCGGCGGGCCGCGCAGCAGGCCGCCGAGCTGGTCCGCGCGCGGACCGACCTGCCGGTGCTGTTGCAGGGCGAGGAGGCACTGCCGCTGCTGGTCCGCCGGTTCCGCGAGGAGCGGGAGAGCTGCCTGTTCGGGGTGATGTCGCTCTGGCAGGGGGTGGACGTCCCCGGCGACGCCTGCCAGCTCGTGGTGATCGACCGGCTGCCGTTCCCCCGCCCCGACGAACCGCTCGCGGCGGCCCGGGCGGCGGCCGTCGACGCCGGCGGCGGCTCGGGCTTCGCGGCGGTCAGCGTGCCGATCGCCGCCGTGCGGCTGGCCCAGGGCGTGGGGCGGCTGATCCGGGCCACCGGTGACCGGGGCGTGGTCGCGGTGCTCGACTCCCGGCTGGAGACCGCCCGCGGCTACGGCCCCTTCCTGCGCCGCTCGCTGCCCCCGTTCTGGTACACCACCCGCGCGGACGTGGCGCGCGGCGCGCTGGAGCGGCTGGCCAAGAGCTGACGCCCGCGCCCCCACCGGGGAGACGCGGGCGTCAGGAACGGTCGATCGGTCAGGGCGCCTGGGAGGCGACCACCACCGCGTCCGGCGGGGTGTCCGGCACGGTCCGCGCGGCGAGCCGGCGAACGGCGGTGTTGAGCACCGCGATCAGCGGCACCGCGACCAGCGCACCGGCGATCCCGGCGAGGACCACCCCGGCGGCGATCCCGATGATCACCGCGAGCGGGTGGATGGCCACCGCCCGGCCCATGATCAGCGGCTGGAGCAGGTGCCCCTCGACCTGCTGCACGCCGATCACCACGCCCAGGATGATCAACGCGGTCACCGGGCCGCTGTCGACCAGCGCCACCAGCACCGCCACGACACCGGACAGGGCCGCCCCGACGATCGGGATGAACGCGCCCAGGAAGACCAGCGCGGCCAGCGGGAAGGCGAACGGGATGTCGAAGATGACCAGGAAGATGCCGATGCCGACCGCGTCGATGAACGCGACCAGCACGGTCGCCCGGACGTACGCGCCCAGCGTCGACCAGGACGCCCGGCCCGCGTCGTCCACCTTCCAGCGCGCGGCCACCGGCAGCAGCCGGACCAGGAAGCGCCAGATCCGGTTGCCGTCCCGGAGGAAGAAGAACGTCGCGAAGAGCACCAGGATGGTGCCGGTGAGCACCTCGGCCAGGGTGGCGGCGGTGGAGAGGGCCCCGCTGGTGAACTTCGAGGTGTTGCCGTTGATCCAGCCCTGCGCCTCGTCGATGTAGCGGTTGAGCTGGCTGTCCGACAGGTGCAGCGGACCGGTCTTGAGCCAGTTCTGGATCTGCCGGACCCCCTCGGACGACTTGTCGCTCAACTGCGGCACACCGGCGATGAACTCGTTGACCACCAGGGTCAGCGTGCCGATCACCGCGGCCAGGCCACCGACCAGCACCACCCCGGTCGCCAGCGACCGGGGGAAGCGGGCCTTGAGCAGCCAGCCGACCGCCGGGGCGAGCAGCGCCGACAACAGCAGCGCGACCGCCAGCGGGATGATCACGATGCGGATGGTGCCGATGATCCGGATCAGCGACCAGGTCACCACCCCGATCACGATCAGCCGCCACGACCAGGCCGCGCCGATCCGCAGGGCGTGCGGCACGTCCGCGTCGTCCCGGCTGGCGGTGGAGGTGTGCAGCGCGGCCGGCTGCTCCACGCCGACCACGGTCGCCGAGGTGGGCGCCACCGGGCCCGGCGTGGCCGGCGAGGCCACCCGGGGCTCGTCGGGCGCGTCGTTGACGTCCCGCCGGTCCGCCCGCACCGACTCGCGTCCGGACTCGTACGCGCGGCGGAGCCGTCCGCGTACCCGCTCGAAGCGGCTCAAGCGCACCTCCTGCAACAGAACCGGCCCACCGAGAAAGACGGGGAGCCAGGATACGTCGGACCGCCTCACCGTAGGGCGGTTCCGCCACATTGCCCAGGGGCGCCATCGCGTAACCACCGGCCGGTCCGCCCCGGGCGACGGGGTACCGTCTCCGGCGTGACCGCCGACCAGAACCTCGACTCCGGCCTGCCGATCCGCATGCTGCACGACCGCGTACTGGTGCGGTTGGAGGGCAGCGAGGGCGAGCGCCGCTCCACCGCCGGCATCGTCATCCCGGCCACCGCGGCCGTGGGCAAGCGCCTGGCCTGGGCGACCGCCGTCGGGGTCGGCCCGCACGTCCGCGCCGTCGTCGTCGGTGACCGGGTGCTCTTCGACCCCGACGAGCGCTCCGAGGTCGAACTGCACGGCAAGGCGTACGTCCTGCTGCGCGAGCGCGACGTGCACGCGGTGGCCGCCGAACGCGTGGAGACCGGTTCCACCGGCCTCTACCTGTAGCTCCCCGCCGTTTGCGCTGCTGCCCGGCGGGAAGCCAGGCATCTCCAGCGCGCCCTGGGGAGGGACCATGCCGGTATTCGTCAAGAAGCTGCTGACCTGGGGAAGCGTCGCGTTCCTGATCTACTTCATGGCGTTCCGGCCGGACGGCGCGGCGCAGCTGTTCAAGGCGATCGGCGGGCTGCTGATGGCCATGGCCCAGGGCCTCGGCGACTTCCTCACCGGCCTGATGACCTGAGCCGGGCCCGCCACCGGCGGGTCAGGCGCCCGGCGGCCAGGGTGCGGCCGGGCGCGGGCCGTACCAGCCGGGCGGGCCGTAGCCGGCCGGCCAGGCCGGGGGCGGCGGCGGGGCGAGCACCACCGGGATCGGCACCACCGGCTCGTCGGGCGCCTCCACGGCCCGCTGCGACCCGTCCGGGAAGCGCAGGTGGTAGCGGTTGCCGTCCCAGACCCCGACCGGCGCCTGCGGATCCCGACCCACGAAGAACGCCCGGTACGCGGCGATCGCGTCCAGCAGCTCCCGCTCCTCCCGCGCGGTCCGGTCCCGGTCGGCAGGCTTGCGGTCCAGCCCTCGGCGCATCCCGTCCCGCAGCAACGCCAGCCGGGTCGCCGCGAACTGGTAGCCGCGCATCGCCTTCACCCCACCGTCGCCGGCCACCCGACGGGCCCAGGTCCGGGCCGCGTGCCGCCGGCCGAGACTGCCCAGCGCCGCCACCTCCGGCGGGGTGAGCCAGCCGGCGCGGACGTAGTCCGGCAGGGTGCGCTCGGTGAGCCGCCCCTCCCAGGCGCGCAGCCAGACCGCCAGCCCGACCATGCCGAAGAAGATCGGCACCATCACGCCGATGTAGCCGTAGAGCGCGATCAGCGGCTGGCCGGTCGACGCCGCCAGCGAGGGCAGCAGGTTCCAGGTGCCGTGCAGCATCATCGCCAGCAGCAGGCCGGCGATCGGGGCGAGGATCCGCAGCCGCCGGTCCGCCGCCCGGGCGCTGATCCCGAGCCCCACCCCGGTCATCGAGGTGAAGAGCGGGTGGGCGAAGCCGAAGAGCAGGATCCGGACGATGAAGATGGCGATCACCTGACGCGCGCCGGTCGCCGGGCCGTACTCCTCGACGCCGACCCGGTAGCCGTAGCCGCCCAGGTAGAGGATGTTCTCCACCATCGCGAAGCCGACCGCCGAGAGCCCGCAGTAGACCAGGCCGTCGGTGACCCCGGACCACTCGCGGCGGCGGAACACCAGCAGCAGGATCGGCCCGAGCGCCTTGGTCAGCTCCTCGATGAACGGGGCGACCAGCACGGCGGTCAGCGCGGTCGGCAGGCCCCAGTGCTTGAACTGCCCGGCGAAGAACTCGTTGACGTTGAGCGAGACCGCGGTGGCGACGAAGGCACCCCAGGCGAAGCAGAAGATCAGGTATTTCAGCGGCTCCGGCTCGTATCGGTCGAGCCAGAGGAAACAGGCGACCAGCACCGGGACCGGCAGGATCGCCGCGACCACGCCGATCAGCAGCGCCTCGGCGCCGAGGTTCTCGCCGAGCGTCCACACCATGAAGACCGCCCCGGCGGCGATCACCAGGACGACCGCGGCCAGCGCCAGGAACCGCCGCCAGCCGAGCCGGCGCAGCGGCATCCGGGGGGCCGGCGCGCCGGCGGGCGGAACGGCGGGCGCGGTCGGCGGCGGCAGGGCTCCGCCGGGCGGGGTGTCGGCCATGCGGTCAGCGTAGTCACCTCGGGCCCACTGGTCCGGCCGCATTCCGACCGCTAAGCTGCCGGGCAGGTCACGAGTGCCAGCGCGAAGCCCCGGCTTGCTGGCCGGCAACCCTCGTCGAGTTCGCGGTGGGGTGCCCCGGGTGATGACCGGGCCCAGCCCGAACAACGTGCTGGGCAAGCGCGGACCCCGTCCCGGTGCCCACACCCCGGGGTCCCCAGGACCCTGGAGGCAGCTGGCGTGACCGTCACCCTCGTACCCCCGACGCCCGTCCTCCCGGCCCCGGCCGGGACCGACCCACTCGCCGTGCTCGGCGTGCCGGGTGAGATCAACCTGGATCACGCGGCCAGCGCACCCTGCGCGCGAGCCGCAGCCGACGCGGTGGCCGAGCTGCTGCCCTGGTACGCCAGCGTGCACCGCGGCGCCGGCGCGCTGTCGCGGCGCTGCACGCTCGCCTACGAGCGGGCCCGGCAGACGGTCGGCGACTTCGTCGGCGCGCGGGCCGGCGACCACGTGGTCTTCACCCGCAACACCACCGACGCGCTGAACCTGCTGGCCCGGGCGCTCCCGGCCGGCACCACGGTCGTCACCTTCGCCGGTGAGCACCACGCCAACCTGCTGCCCTGGCCGCGCGGCTCGGTCCGGCTGCCGGTGCCGGCCAGCCCGGCCGAGGCGGTACGCGCGCTGGACGCCGCCCTCGGCGAGCTGCGCCGGGTGCCCGCCGGCCGACCCGCCCCGACCCCCGCCGGCCCGCCGGTGCTGGTCGCGGTGACCGGGGCGAGCAACGTGACCGGGGAACGCTGGCCGGTGGCCGAGCTGGCCCGGGTGGCGCACCGGCACGCCGCCCGGATCGTGGTGGACGCCGCCCAGCTCGCCCCGCACGTCCCGGTGGACCTCACCGCGCTGGACGTGGACTACCTGGCGCTCTCCGGCCACAAGCTGTACGCGCCGTTCGGCGCGGGCGTCCTGGTGGGGCGCGGCGACTGGTTGGACGCGGCACCGCCGTACCTGATCGGCGGCGGGGCGACCAGCCACGTCGGCGCGGGCACCCACGAGGTGCGGTGGAGCACCGGCCCGGCCCGGCACGAGGCGGGCACGCCCAACCTGCTCGGCGCGGTGGCCCTGGCGGCGGTCTGCGCGGCGCTCACCGAGGCGGACCGGCCCGCGCTGCACGCCCGCGAGCAGGCGCTGCTGACCCGGCTGCGGGACGGGCTGGCGGCCCTGCCGCACGTCGTGGAGCTGCGGACCTTCGGCCCCGACGCACCCCGGGTGGGCATCGTCTCGTTCGTGGTCGCCGGCCGGGACTCCGCCGAGGTGGCCGCCCGGCTCGCCGCCGAGCACCGGATCGGGCTGCGGGACGGGCTGTTCTGCGCCCACCCGCTGGCCCGGCGGCTGCTCACCGAGGCCGCCGCGCGCAGCGGCCGGCGGGACCTGCCGCCCACCGCGCTGCGGGCGAGCATCGGCCTGGGCAGCACCGTCGCCGACGTCGACCGCCTGCTCGCCGCGCTGCGGGACTGGTGACCCGGCCGGCGCTCAGCCGAGCGGTGGGGCGGTCGGGGGCTTCGGGGCGGGGGCGGCCTCGGCGGGACCGGTGCGCTGCTGCTCGTGGTCGCCGAACGCCTGCCGGACCAGCCGGTTCGCCTCGTCCTGGTCGACTCCGGAGGCGACCATCAGGTCACTGGCGGTGGTCCGCACCTGGGCGATCACCACGCTGCCGGAGAAGCCCACCCCCATGGCGTACGCCCGACCGGCCTCGCTGACCGCGCGCAGGCAGCGCTCCCGGGCCTGCTCCGGCTCCTCCCCGGCGGCGAACTCGTGCCGGAGCAGGCGTACAGACTCGGCGAGGTGCGCGACGGCGTCGGGCATCGGCTCGGGGATCGGCTCCTCGTCCTCGATCATCGTGACCGAGCGGCGGATCAGGGTGCCGCTGTTGCGCATCGCCCGGTCGATCGGCTCGGCGGCCTCGGCGTAGTGGGTGAGTTCGCTGCGCCGGTGCCAGCGGGCCGGCGAGATGGTGATGGTCTCCTTGGCGCCCTCGATCGCCTCGGAGAGCGCATTCAGCTCCTCCTTGTTCTCCCGCAGCCGGAACAACGCCTGCTGCGCCGCGCCCCGGTCCCGCGTACGCAGCGCCTCCGCGCAGACGTCGAGCTGCTCGGAGAGCAGGTCCAGCGCCGGCCGGGCGGCCCGGTTGATCACGCGTAACGGGTTCAGCGGCAGCAGGATCGCGGTGACCAGCAGCGCGATGCCACCGCCGACGAAGGCGTCCACGAAGCGGGGGATCTCCAGGTTCTGGGTGGACGGGCTGAGCGTCACGATCAGCACCGCGGTGGCCGCCGCCTGGATCACGATCGCCACGCTGGCGCCCGCGAACACCGTGATCACGATGGCGGCGGTGACCACCAGGCCGAGCTGCCACGCGCCGGCGCCGAGCAGATAGATCAGGAAGTCGCCCAGGGCCACCCCCACCGCCACCCCGGCGATCAGCTCCACGGTCCGGCGCAACCGCTGGCCCACCGAGGCCGCCAGGGTGCCCACCGCGGAGATCGGCGCGAAGACCGGCTGCGGGTTGCCGAGGAACTGGTGGGACACCATCCAGGCCAGCGCGGCGGCCAGTCCCGCCTGCACGGCCAGCCCGAACGCGGCCCGCACCCGGTGCAGCCGGTCGTGCAGGGTCGCCCGGCTCCGCTGCCGCAGCTCCTGCATCCCCTCGGCGATCCGCGCCGCGTCGGCGTCCACCAGACCCTCGCGCAGCGCGCCACGTCGCATGAACGGAGGTCTTCGGTCCCGGGCCACGGCGGGGACTACCCGCCCCGGACCCGGCGAATCCTCGCACCGGTGCGGCAGACTGCACCGGGTGGACGAGTTGATCGAGCGGTGGCGGGACGCGGCCGGCGCGGCGGGCGCCACCGACCCGGCGGCGGTGGACCGGGCCGGGGCCCGGCTGCTGGCCGGCTGGCGGGAGCCGCACCGGCACTACCACCGCCTCGACCACCTGCGCGCGGTGCTCGACGTGGTCGACGCGTACGCCGGGCTGGCGCGCCGACCGGCGCTGGTCCGGCTGGCGGCCTGGGCCCACGACGCGGTCTACGATCCCCGCGCGGCGGGTGACGCCAACGAGCGGGCCAGCGCGGACCTCGCCGCCGGGCTGCTCGCCGACGCCGGCACGCCGGCCGAGGCGGTGGCGGAGGTACGCCGACTCGTGCTGCTCACGGCCGGTCACGCGGTCGCCGCCGACGACCCCGACGGGGCGCTGCTCTGCGACGCCGACCTGGCGGTCCTGGCCGCCCCACCGGCCCGCTACGACCGCTACGCCGCCGCCGTCCGCCGCGAGTACGCGCACGTGCCGGAGCCGGACTTCCGCGCCGGCCGGGCCCGGGTGCTCACCGCGCTGCTCGCCCTGCCGGCCCTGTTCCGGCTCCCGCCGCTGCACGCCCGCTGGGAGGCCGCCGCCCGCGCCAACCTCACCCGCGAACTCGGCGTCCTCATGGGCTGAGGCGGTCGGTTCAGCGGTGCAGGTGCCGGGGGCGGCGCAGGCCGGCGGCGCGCAGCAGCCGGACCAGTTCCCGGCTGGGGACGACCCGGGCACCGAGCCAGACCGCCATCGGGAAGCGTTCCGCCGGGATGTCGTAGTGGTCCCGGTCGAAGCCGCGGCGGGGCGCGCCCAGCGCCTCGGCGAAGGCGTGCAGCTCGGCGTAGGAGACGTCGCTGATCAGGTGCGACCAGAGCCGCCCCCGCGCGGGCACGGTCGGCCGGTCCAGGTACAGCATGGCGGCCACCCTAACCGGTGCCCGGGCGGTTGATGATCACGCGGCGACGACCTAGCCTTCCCGCATGGCCGACAGCCCCCTCCTCGACGACCTGCGGGCCGCCCTCGGCGACACCGCCGTCCTCACCGACCCGGACCTGCTCCGGCTGCACGAACGGGACGAGGCCGACCTCTGCGAGGCCGGTACGCCGCTCGTGGTCACCCGGCCACGCAGCACCGACGAGGTGGTGGCGGTGGTCCGGGCGGCCGCCCGGCACGGCGTACCGGTGGTGCCGCAGGGAGCCCGGACCGGGCTGGCCGGCGCCGCGAACGCGGTCGACGGGGCGGTGGTGCTGAGCACCGTGGCGATGGACCGGATCCTGGAGATCGACCCGGTGAGCCGGATCGCCGTGGTGCAGCCGGGCGTCGTCAACGCCACGCTGGCCGGCGCGGTGGCGAAGCAGGGGCTCTACTATCCGCCGGACCCGGGCTCCTGGGAGTCCTCCACCATCGGCGGCAACGTCTCCACCAACGCCGGTGGCATGTGCTGCGTCAAGTACGGCGTGACCACCGAGTACGTGCTCGGCCTGGAGGTGGTGCTCGCCTCCGGTGAGGTGCTGCGTACCGGCCGGCGGACCGCCAAGGGCGTCGCCGGGTACGACCTGACCCGGCTCTTCGTCGGCTCCGAGGGCACCCTCGGCGTGATCACCGAGGTGACCGTCTCGCTGCGCCCCGCCCCCGAGGAGTCGCTGACCCTGGTGGCGGTCTTTCCCTCCACCGCCGCCGCCGGCACCGCCGTGGCCGGGATCGCCGAGCGGGGGCTCAGCCCCAGCCTGCTGGAACTGCTGGACCGCACCCATCTGGCGGCCATCGAGGCGTACCAGCCGATGGGGTTGCGCACCGACGCGGAGGCGCTGCTGCTGGCCGCCGTGGACACCGGCTCCCGGGCGGCCGACGACCTGGCCCGGATCGCCGAGGTCTGCACGGCGGCGGGCGCCGACGAGGTCTACGCGGCCACCGACGCCGTCGAGGCGGCGGCCCTGCTCCAGGCCCGCCGGCTGGCCCACCCGGCGATGGAGAAGTTCGCCGCGGCAGCCTTCCCCGAGGGCAACGGCGGCCTGGTGATCGACGACGTGGCGGTCCCGCGCGGCGCGCTCGCCGCGCTGCTCGACGGGGTGGCCCGGATCGCGCAGGAGTGCGCCGTGCCGATCGGCGTGGTCGGGCACGCCGGCGACGGGAACATGCACCCCAACATCGTGGTCGACCGGGCCGACCCGGCCAGCGTGGCGCGCGGCCGACGGGCCTTCGACGAGATCATGCGGCTGGGGCTGGAACTCGGCGGCACCTGCACCGGGGAGCACGGGGTCGGGCTGCTCAAGCGCGACTGGCTGGCCCGGGAGATCGGCCCGGTCGGCGTCCGGGTGCACCAGGCGCTCCGGGCCGCGCTCGACCCGACCGGCCTGTTCAACCCGGGCAAGATGCTCTGAGCGGAACCGCTCAGCCCTTCACCTCGGCCGGGGTGGCCTGGGTGAGCAGCAGCAGGATCTCCCGGGCCACCGCCGGCCGCTCCTCGCCCGGGCAGTCCTGCTGGGTGATGGTGAGCCCCGGCGGGATGAGCAGCGTCGAGGTCAGCGTGTCGATGCAGGAGAGCTTGTAGCCGCGCGCCTGGTCGGTCTCCTTCGCCAGCCCGGGGTCGGCGGCCATCCGCTGCAACCGTTGGGTCTGCTCCGGGGTGAGCTGGCCGGTCGAGTTCACCCCGTCACCGGCGCAGTCCTGGCAGTCCCACTTCCCGTCCGGCTCCACCCAGAGCGCCCGGACCCCGCCGTCCGCACCGACCTTCTGCAGGAGCCCGACCCGGCGGGCACCGGCCGCCGCCGAGGCCCCACCGGTGGGTGCTGTCCCGGTCTTCGCGGTGGACCCCTCCGCGCGGTCGAGCAGCGAGCAGCCGGTGAGGGCGACCATCAGCAGGGCAGCGGCGGGGAAAGGGATGAGACGCGTCCAGGAAGGGCGAACCACGCAGGGGAACCTATCTCACCGCTCGGGAACCCGGTACCGGCCGGACGGCCGGACGGTGATCACCGAGCAGCGCGACGGCGGATCGGTCACCGGGAGGAGGACGGAAGTTCGACGCTGTCGTCGTCGACACCCCGGTCGGCCGCGAAGCCGCGGACGTCGGGGGCACCGAGCCGCGCCGCGTCCGCCGCGACGTCGTCGACCATCAGCTGCGACTGCCGTTCGGCCTCCACCCGCGCTCGGTAGTGGGCCACCTCGCGGGCCCGGGTCGCCTCGTCCCAGCCGAGCACCGCGCCCATCAGCTCGGCGGCGTGCTCCGCCGACTCCAGGCCGCGGTGGCTGGTCTCGAAGGAGATCCGGGTACGCCGGGTCAGCACGTCCTCCAGGTGCAGCGCCCCCTCGGCCCGGGCCGCGTACGTCACCTCGGCGGCCAGGTATTCCGGGGCGCCGGCCAGCGGCGAGCCGAGCAGCGGATCCGCCTCGATCAGGGCGAGCAGTTCCCGGGTGAGCGTGCCGTACCGCTCCAGCAGGTGCTCGACCACACCGACCGGGACCGCGTGCCGGCGGGCCAGGTCGGCCCGGTCCCGCCACATCGCCGCGTACCCGTCGGCGCCGAGCAGCGGCAGGTCGGCGGTGCGCGACGGGCGGGTCCAGCCCAGCCGGTGCACCGCCCGGTCCACCACGTCCGAGGCCATCACCCGGTACGTCGTGTACTTGCCGCCGGCCACCAGCAGCAGCCCGAGCATCGGCTCGACCACCGCGTGCTCCCGGGACAGCTTGGAGGTGGAGTCGGCCTCGCCGGCCAGCAGCGGGCGCAGCCCGGCGTACACGCCCTCGATGTCGGCCGTGGTCAGCGGCCGGTCGAGCACCGTGTTGACCTGCTCCAGCAGGTAGTCGATGTCCTTCGCGGTGGCCGACGGGTGGCTGCGGTCCAGCCGCCAGTCGGTGTCGGTGGTGCCGATGATCCAGTGCCCGCCCCACGGGATGACGAAGAGCACGCTGGACGCCGTACGCAGGATCAGCCCGGTCTCGCCGGTGATCGCCGAGCGGGGCACCACCAGGTGGACGCCCTTGGAGGCCCGGACCCGGACCCCGGGGCGCAGCCCGACGTCGTTGAGCATCCGCGACATGTCGTCGCTCCACACGCCGGTGGCGGCGATCACGGTGCGGGCGCGTACCTCGAACTCGGCGTCCGGGGAGCCGGCGGGGGCCTCCAGGTCGCGGACCCGGACCCCGGTCACCTCGCGGGCCTGGCGGATCAGGCCGACGGCCCGCGCGCTGGTCACCACGGTCGCCCCGAGGCTGGCCGCGGTGCGCGCCAGCGTCACCACCAGCCGGGCGTCGTCGACCTGCCCGTCGTAGTAGCGGATCGCGCCGGCCAGGGTGTCGGGGCGGAGGCTGGGAAAGATCCGACGCGCGCCCTCCCGGGTCAGGTGCCGGTGCAGGGGCATGCCCCGCCCGCCGCCGAAGATCCCCGCGAAGGCGTCGTACGTCGCCACCCCGGCCCCGTAGTAGGAGCGGCGGAACAGCCGCATCGGCAGGTCACGCAGCCCCCGGCCGGCCGGGAGCGGGACCAGGAACGGCACCGGACGCACCAGGTGCGGCGCGAGCCGGGTGGCGAGCAGCCCCCGCTCGGTCAGCGCCTCGTGGACCAGGTGGAACTCCAACTGCTCCAGATAGCGCAGGCCGCCGTGGATGAGCTTGCTGGACCGGCTGGACGTGCCGGCGGCGTAGTCGCGGGCCTCCACCAGCGCCACCTTGAGCCCTCGGGAGGCGGCGTCGAGCGCGGCGCCCGCCCCGGTCACCCCACCGCCGATGACCAGCACGTCGAACCGCTCGGCGCGGAGGCGGCGCAGGTCGTCGGCGCGGCGGGCGATGGAGAGCTGGCCGGCTGCGGATCGGGACACGTTGGGGTCGCGCACCCGTCCACGGTAACCGTCCCGGCGCGGCAGCGACATGTCTCGTCCGGCCGTACCGTGATCGCATGGAGATCGGTCCCCGCCCGCCCGCCGGTCCGCCCGCCCCCGCACCCGGCGGGACCGGCCCGTGGCCGGTGGTGGCGGCGGTGCTGGTCGGCGGCTGGACCGTGCTGGTGACGGTGTCCGGTCAGGTGGTCGGTTGGGCCGTCGACCAGGCGGTGCTGGCGGCCGGGCTGCGCCGGGCGGTGGCGACCTGGCCGCTGGTGGCGCTGGGCACCGTGCTGCTGGTGGGTGCGCCCACGTTGGCCCTGGCCCTGCTCCCCCGCGCACCGGCGGTCCGGGCCGTCGGCCGGGTGTGGCTGGCCGGTGCGCTGGCGGCGGGCGCGCTGACCCTGCTGCGGGTCGTGCCGCCGGTGCACCAGGAGGCGTACCTGGCGGCCCTCGCCGGCACCGGGGCGCTGCTGGCGGTCGTCCTCGCCCGGCTGACCCGCCGCCGCCCCACCGCCGGTCCGGGCCGGGCGGTCGACCCGAGCAGTGGTCCGGCGGCGGTGGCCGAGCCGGCGACGGACAGCGTCGGGGCCGGGCGGCCCGGGGGCGACCGGCCAGCCGGCGGCCGGCGGCGGGTCGGCCCGGTGACCCTGCTCGCGGTCGCGGCGGGGCTGGCCCTGCTGCTGCCGTGGGCCTGGGTGGGCGCGCTGGGCGGCCTGCTGGAGACGCTGCTCGCGGCGCTCGCCGCCGCCGCGCTCGGCGCGCTGGCCGGGGTGCTGCTCGACTCCGCCCTCTGGGCGCACTTCACCGTCGGCGCGCCGCCTCGGCCGGCCCGGCTGGTGCTGGTCGGTGGGCTGGTCGCCGGGGTGGTCCTGGTGCTGGTGGCGGCCGGTGCCGGGCAGTCCGGGGCGCAACTGCCGGCGCTGTTCGTCCTGCCTCCGCTCGGTGTCGTGCTGGCCGCGCTGCACGCGGCGGCCCTGCGCTCCGGCGGCCCGGCCGGCCCGACCCCGGTGCGCTGGCTGGTCGGGCTCGGCCTGCTGGGGCCGCTCGCCCTGGTCGACCCGGAAGAGGTCACCCTGCTGCTGGCCACCACCCGCGACGTGCCGTTCTGGGTCGCCGTCGCGACCGGCGTCGCGCTCGCCGTCGCGGTGCTGCTCGCCGTCGGGTACGCCGTCCTGCTGGCCCGCCGCCGCGCCGCCGCCCCGCGCCGCCGGGTCGCCGCGCTGGCCGCCGCCGCGCTGCTCGCCGCCGTCGTCGTGGTCCACGTCGTCCCCGGTCAGCCCGGCCTGTACGGGGAACGGCTGCTGGTGGTGCTCCGCGAGCAGGCCGACCTGAGCGGCGTACCGGCCGGGGTGCCGGGGCGGGCCGGTCGGGACGCCCGGGCGGCCGAGGTGTACCGGCGACTCGTCGGGACGGCGGACCGGACCCAGGGGGACCTGCGCCGCGAGCTGACCCGGCTGCACCTGCACCCGACGCCGTACTACCTGGTGAACGCGATCGCGACGGACGGCGGGCCGGCGGTGCGGGCCTGGCTCTCCGGGCGTCCCGAGGTGGCCCGGGTGCTGGTCGACCAGCGGCTGCGCCCCCTGCCGGCGGCGGCCCCACCGGCGCGCGGGAACCGGCCCGCGCCGACCGGTCCGGCCTGGAACGTCTCCCTGATCGGCGCCGACCGGGTCTGGAACGAGCTGGGTGTCACCGGCTCCGGTGTCGTGGTCGGCAGCTCCGACTCGGGGGTGGACGGGCGGCACCCGGCGCTGGCCGACGGCTTCCGGGGCGGCGACGACTCCTGGTACGACCCCTGGTCGCACACCCGGACGCCGACCGACCGGGGCGGCCACGGCACCCACACGGTGGGCAGCGCGGTGGGGCGCGACGGCATCGGGGTGGCACCCGGTGCCCGCTGGGTCGGCTGCGTCAACCTGGACCGCAACCTGGGCAGCCCGGCCCACTACCTCGACTGCCTCCAGTTCATGCTGGCGCCCTTCCCGACCGGTGGGGACCCGTTCACCGACGGTCGGCCGCAACGGGCCCCGGACGTGCTGACCAACTCCTGGGGCTGCCCGCCGATCGAGGGCTGCGACGCGGGGGCGCTCCGGCCGGCCACCGCCGCGCTGGCCGCCGCCGGCATCCTGGTGGTCGTCGCCGCCGGCAACACCGGCCCGTACTGCGGGTCGGTGACGGACCCGCCCGCGCCCTATCCGGACGTGCTGACCGTCGGCGCGGTGGACCGGGCGCGGCAGCTCACCCGCTTCTCCAGCCGGGGGCCGGCGACCGGTGGGCTCGCCAAGCCGGACCTGGTGGCCCCGGGGGCGGACGTGCTCTCGGCCTTCCCCGGCGGCGGCTACGCCACCCTGGACGGCACCTCGATGGCCACTCCGCAGGTGGCCGGGGTGGTGGCGTTGATGTGGTCGGCGAACCCGGCGCTGGTCGGCGACCTGGACCGGACCCGTCGACTGTTGCGCGAGACCGCCACCCCGGCCGGCGTCCCGCCGGGCGCGAACCGCTGCGGCGGCGACGCCGACCTCACCGGGGCGGGGCTCGTCGACGCGTACGCCGCCGTCCGCGCCGCCCGGGGTTGAGGTGGTGACCGTCGGGCGGGTCGGATGACCTAGGGTCGGCCACCATGGACGTGGAGATCGTCGAACTGGACCGCGAACGGCTCCCCGCCGTCGTCGAGCTGTGCCGGCGGGCGCTGGACCTGCCGGAGGACGCCGCGGAGGCGTCGGCGATGGTGGAGACCCTCGCCGTCCGGGCGGCGGCGGACCGGCCGGTGGTCCTGGTCGGCGCAGCCCGGGGCGGGGAACTGGTCGGGGTGCTGATCGGGTCGGTCGCGCAGTCGGACCGGCGGCTCGGGCACGTCGACCTGGTGGCGGTCGCGCCGGCCGAGCGGCGGCGGGGCGTCGGGCGGGCCCTGCTGGCCGAGGCGGAACGGCGGCTCGCCGGGCTCGGCGCGGTGGAGCTGCTGCTGGCCGGGAATCCGCCGTACTACGCCTGGCCGGGCATCGACGTGCGCTACACCCCGGCGGTCTGCGCGGCGCTGCGGCTGGGCTACCGGCAGGACCGTACCGCCTGGAACATGACGGCGGAGCTGGCGGCCGGCTCCGCGGCGCTGCGGCCGACGGACGCCGCGGAGCGCCGCCTGGCCGACCAGGGCGTGACGGTACGCCGCGCCGAGCCGGCGGACCTGCCGGCGCTGGCCGCCTTCGCCCGGTCCGCCTTCGGTGGTTCGTGGGACGGTGAGCTGGCCGGCTCGCTGGGCCGACCGGACGCCGGCGCGCACCTGGCGGAGCGGGACGGTGAGCTGCTCGGGTTCGCCGCGTACGGGTCGTCGCGGCCGAGCTGGTTCGGCCCGATGGGCACCGCCCCGGCCGCCGAGGGCTCGGGGATCGGCGGTGTGCTGCTGCGCCGCTGCCTGCGGGACCAGGCCGCCGCGGGCCACGGGTCGGCGCAGATCGGCTGGGTGGGGCCGGTGCCCTTCTATGCGGGCAGCGCGGGTGCCCGGATCGAGCGCGTGTTCTGGCTCTACCGGAAGCCGATCGGCGACCCTGCGGCGGGCTGAAGGCGCAAAAAGGACATAGACGCCAATAGCGCCATTCTCCCGCGTCGGCCATCGACGGCCCCCTACGGTGCTGCGTAGAGGGAGGCAGCCATGACGACGGACGACGAAGAGGCCGACGACCAGCCGGGCTGGCCACCGGTCGGCGAGGTCACCGCCCGGGTGCCGTTCGACCGGCTCGACTACGGCGACGCCGAACAACGCGCCGAGCTGACCGACGTCGACCCGTCCGCCGCCGAGGAGCCGCTGGAACTGGTCGACGAGCCGGTCGGCACGCCACCGCCGTACGACCGCTCGCACAAGCGACGCAACCAGCGGCGGCTGCCGGGCTGAGCCGTCCCTGCCGGGGCGACAGGGACGGAAAGGGGCGGACCGCTGACGCGGCCCGCCCCTTTCGGCGTTCGGTGGAGCTGGACTCAGAAGTCCATCTCCCCGCCACCCGGGCCAGCCGGGGCGGCCGGGGTCTTCTCCGGCTTGTCCGCCACGACGGCCTCGGTGGTGAGGAAGAGCGCCGCGATGGAGGCGGCGTTCTGCAGCGCCGACCGGGTCACCTTGGCCGGGTCGATGATGCCCGCGGCCAGCAGGTCGACGTACTCGCCGCTGGCGGCGTTGAGGCCGTGCCCGGCGTCCAGGTTGCGGACGCGCTCGACGACGACGCCACCCTCGAGGCCGGCGTTGACGGCGATCTGCCGCAGCGGGGCGTCCAGCGCGATCTTGACGATCTGCGCGCCGGTCGCCTCGTCGCCGGTCAGGTCCAGCTTGTCGAAGGCGGTCTTGCCGGCCTGCACCAGCGCGACGCCACCACCCGGGACGATGCCCTCCTCGACGGCGGCCTTCGCGTTGCGAACGGCGTCCTCGATGCGGTGCTTGCGCTCCTTGAGCTCGACCTCGGTGGCCGCGCCGACCTTGATCACCGCGACACCGCCGGCCAGCTTGGCCAGGCGCTCCTGCAGCTTCTCGCGGTCGTAGTCGGAGTCGCTCTTGTCGATCTCGGCCCGGATCTGGTTGACCCGGCCCTGGATCTGCTCGGCGTCACCGGCACCGTCGACGATGGTGGTCTCGTCCTTGGTCACCACGACCTTGCGGGCGCGGCCCAGCATGTCGAGGGTGACGGCGTCCAGCTTGAGGCCGACCTCCTCGCTGATGACCTGACCACCGGTGAGGATGGCGATGTCGGCGAGCATGGCCTTGCGGCGGTCACCGAAGCCCGGCGCCTTGACGGCGACGGACTTGAAGGTGCCCCGGACCTTGTTGACGACCAGGGTGGCCAGGGCCTCGCCCTCGATGTCCTCGGAGATGATCAGCAGCGGCTTGCCGGACTGCATGACCTTCTCGAGGATCGGGAGCAGGTCCTTCACCGACGAGATCTTGCTGTTGACGATCAGGAGGTAGGGGTCGTCGAAGACGGCCTCCATGCGCTCCGGGTCGGTCATGAAGTACGCGGAGATGTAGCCCTTGTCGAAGCGCATACCCTCGGTGAGCTCAAGCTCCAGGCCGAAGGTGTTGCTCTCCTCGACGGTGATGACGCCTTCCTTGCCGACCTTGTCCATCGCCTCGGCGATGATCTCGCCGACGGTGTTGTCACCGGCCGAGATGGAGGCGGTGGAGGCGATCTGCTCCTTGGTCTCCACGTCCTTGGCGAGCTTGAGCAGCTCCTCCGAGACGCTGGCGACGGCAGCCTCGATGCCCCGCTTCAGGGCCATCGGGTTGGCGCCGGCGGCCACGTTGCGCAGGCCCTCACGGACCAGGGCCTGGGCCAGGACGGTCGCCGTCGTCGTGCCGTCACCGGCAACGTCGTCGGTCTTCTTGGCGACCTCCTTGACCAGCTCAGCGCCGATCTTCTCGTACGGGTCCTCGAGCTCGATCTCCTTGGCGATGCTCACACCATCGTTGGTGATGGTGGGGGCACCCCACTTCTTCTCGAGCACGACGTTGCGGCCCTTGGGGCCGAGCGTCACCTTCACGGCGTCGGCGAGCTGGTTCATGCCCCGCTCGAGGCCGCGGCGCGCCTCTTCGTCGAACGCGATCATCTTGGCCATACGGCGTTGTCCTCCTGGACACTCACGGGCCACCCGAGTGTTGTGCCCCGGATGGGCCGCCTGGTGTACGCACCTTGGGGACGTCGCCACCTGGCGACGACGACGTCCTCCTCGGTCGGGCCGGACAGCCCGCGACGACCGGCCATGTGCCACCCGGGCGCCATCGAGACGCCCGCGCGGCCGTGGCCCTACCGCCCCGACCATTGGCACTCACGGTATGCGAGTGCCAATGACAGGTTTAGCACTCTCCCTTGCCGAGTGCAAGCACGATGGCCCGGGTCAGCCGAGTTCCGCGGCCAGTCGGGCGGCGTTCACCGGGCCCTCGTACGCCCGCTGCTCGGCGTACGTGAGGACCAGACCGGCGAGCTGCACCAGGCTGGCCGGGACCGCCAGCACGGCCGCCAGGACGGAGACCCCGACCGCGCCGGCCGCCGTGCCCGGCGAGTCCAACGGGTGCTGGCCGAACGGGAGCTGACCGACCGCCTCCAGCACGAAGCCCAGCAGGCCACCGAGGACGATCGCCGCGGCGACCACCGCGAGCCGACCGAGGACCGGGCCGAACCGCTGGTGCAGGATCCGGACGGAGCGACCGACCGGGTTCTGCCGCTCGAAGAGATAGACCGGGCCGACCAGGGCGAGCGCGAAGGCCGCATAGATCCCCGGGAGGACGCAGAAGCAGACGCCGACCGTGATCAGCAGCGCGGTCACCAACGACCAGCCCCAGAGCCCGAGGGCGCGGCGCAGCCCGTACCGGAGGGCCGCCCCGGTGCCGGCCGGCTCGCCGGCCGCCTGCCGGGTGACCACCCAGGTGCCCGCGGCCCACCCCAGGTTCTGCACCAGGCCGAGCAGCAGGCCGGCGACGAGCACCGTGACATAGAAGGTGAGCATCTCCCGGAGGTAGCCCTCCGGCAGGATCGGTGCGCCGTCCGCCCCGGTCGTCGGCTCGCCGGTCGGCGCGAGGGCCAGGCCGAGCACGGAGACCACCGCGCCGGGCACCGCCTGGGTGAGCAGCACGATCGGCAGCAGCGACCGCCAGCCGCGCCGCAGCGCGCCGCCGAGCCGCGAGAACCAGCCGCCGATCCCGGCGTGCGGGGGCGTGACCAGCGGGTCCGCCGGGTCCCAGCCCGCCCCGGCGGGAGGCCAGGCGTACGCCTGGCCGGGCATCGGCGGTGAACCGGGGTACGCCGGCCAGCCCCACCCCGGCGTCGGGGCCGGGTACGCCGCACCGGGCTGCCCGCCCGACGGGGCGTACCCCTGGTGGTCGGGCTGCGGGAGGGCGGCCGGATCCGCGGCCGGTGGCGGGGGCGACGTCGGGTCGGCCGGCAGGCCGGCACCGGACGGCCCCGGCTCGGCGGGACCCGACGGGGGCTGGTCGGACATGGACCCTCCTCAGCAGCGATGGCTGGAACGGCTCATGATCTTCCCCGGTGCGCACCCGCACCGCAGCCCCGGATCCCCCGGGTGGAGACGCCGCCGGACGGGCGGCGCCGGATCAGGCGATGACGCGGACGTGGTCGGCCTGCGGGCCCTTCTGCCCCTGGGTGATCTCGAACTCGACCCGCTGGCCGTCGTCCAGTGCCTTGTAGCCGTCCATCTCGATCGCGGAGAAGTGGACGAACACGTCCTGCCCGCCGTCGACGGCGATGAAGCCGTAACCCTTTTCCGAGTTGAACCACTTCACGGTGCCCTGTGCCACGGTGCACTTCCTCACTCTGCGCGGCGTTCCACCTGCTCGGACGCGCGCCGGGGCCGCGACCGGATCACCGTTTCGGCGATCGGCGACGGCCGCTGAATTCGGTGACCGAAATCGCACGCTACACGAGGCGTGACGACGACGCACGACCCCAAATCGGTCACATTCCGGCCAGGTTCCGCGCCCGGTACGACATGGACAGCCGTCCCTGGAGTATGCATGCGGAATGACCAGCGCCACCGCCAGCACGCCCACCCGGACGACCACCGTGCGCCGGGTCCGCCCCGCCGACGCCGCCCGGATGCGGGCCCTGCGGTTGGAGATGCTCGCCGACTCGCCGCTGGCCTTCCTGGAGACGGTCGCCGAGGCCGCCGCCCGCCCGCACGCCGAGTACGCGGCCCGGGTCGCGGCGGTCTCCGTCGGCACCGGTACGGCCCAGTTCGTCGCCGACCCCGGCGGCCGGTTCGTCGGGCACGCCGGTGGCATCGCCGCACCCGACGAGCCGGGCCTGACGGTGATCTACGCGGTCTATCTGACGCCGGCCTGGCGGGGTCGCGGGCTGCTCGGCGACCTCGTCGAGGCGGTGGCCGCCTGGTCCCGGCGGTGCGGCCGGCCGGAGCTGATGCTGGAGGTCGTGGTCGGCAACGACCGCGCCTACCGGGCCTACCAGCGGCTCGGCTTCACCGACACCGGCGTACGCGTCCCGCACCCGAGGATCCCCGCCCTGCGTGAACTCCAGATGCGGCGTACCGCCTGACGGACGACGGCGAGGGGCCCCTCCGGCACCGGAGGAGCCCCTCGGCGCACCGCTCAGACGTGGCGGCGGCTCTGCACGATGCGGAACCGGTTCGCCACGTACGCGCCGTCGGTCAGCGCCGAGTTGGCGGCCGGGTTGGCGCCGCTGCCGTGGAAGTCGGAGAACGCCGCCGACTGGTTGACGAAGACGCCGCCGGTCAGGTTGCAGGACAGGTGCACCCCGGCGTCGATCGCCGCCGCCTCGGCCGCGTCCAGCACCGCCTCGTCGGTGGAGTAGACGGCCGCGGTCAGCGCGCCCTTCTCCCCCACCGTCGCGCGCAGGATCTCCAGGCTGTGCGCGGTCGAGTCGGTGGCGATGGCGAACGAGATCGGCCCGAACCACTCCCGCGAGTAGGTCGCCGTGTCGTCCGCGGCCAGCTTGACGATGGTCGGCGTACGGACCACCGCGCCCGGGAACGCCGGGTGCGCGACGGTGCGCGACTCCAGCACCGGCTCGCCGACCTTGGTGACCTCGTCGAGGCGCTCCAGCACACCGTCGTTGACGATCGCGCCGGTCAGCTCGACGCCACGGGCCGGGTCGGCGGTGAGCTTGCCGACCGCGCCGGCGATCCCGGCGGCCACCTCGTCGAAGCTCTTGTGCCCCTGGTCGGTGGAGATGCCGTCCCGGGGGATCAGGATGTTCTGCGAGGTGGTGCACATCTGGCCGCTGTAGAGGGTGAGCGTGAAGCCCAGGTTGCGGCACAGCCCGGCGAAGTCGTCGGTGGAGTCGATCACCACCGTGTTCAGGCCGGCCTTCTCGGTGTAGACGGCGGCCTGCCGGGCGTTCGCCTCCAGCCAGTCGCCGTACTCGGTGGAACCGGTGAAGTCGACGATCTTCACGGCCGGGTGCAGGGCCAGCGTGGAGGCCAGCTTCTCGCCGGGGGCCTCCGGGGCGAGCTGCACCAGGTTCGGGTCGAAGCCGGCCTCGGCGAGCACCTCGCGGGCGTACTTCACGGTGATCGCGAGCGGCAGCACGGCGCGCGGGTGCGGCTTGACGATCACCGGGTTGCCGGTGACCAGCGAGGCGAAGAGGCCCGGGTACGAGTTCCAGGTCGGGAAGGTGTTGCAGCCGATCACCAGCGCCACGCCGCGCGGCACCACGTGGAACGTCTTGGTCATCCGCAGCGGGTCGCCCTTGCCGGCGGCCTTCTCCCAGCCGGCCGTCCCCGGGTGCCGGGTCATCTCCGCGTACGCGTAGGCGACGGCCTCCAGCGCGCGGTCCAGCGCGTGCGCGCCACCGGCCTGGAAGGCCATCACGAACGCCTGGCCGCTGGTGAACTGCACCGCGTTGGCCAGCTCGAAGACGTTCCTGTGCAGCCGGTCCAGGATCTCCAGGCACACCCCGGCCCGGGCCTGCGGGCCGGCGTCGCGCCAGGCCGGCAGCGCGGCGGAGGCGGCGGCCACCAGCTGGTCGGCGGAGGCGTGCGGATAGCGGACGTCCAGCGCCAGCCCGAACGGGCTCGCCTCGGTGGCGACCGTGTCGCCGTCCGTCGGCTGGTCCAGCGGGAAGTCGCCGTTCAGGTACGCCTCGAAGGCGGCCTTCCCGTCGGCGGCGGCGGTCTCGCCGTAGACCCGGGGGCTGGGCGACTCCGGGTAGGCGGACCAGTAGCCCCGCTCCGTGATCGCGGTCAGCGCACGGTTCAGGGTGTCGGCGTGCCTGTCGTACAGGGGGTGCGGGGTCTCCGTCATGTCCGCCATCATGCAACAGGAACCCCCAGGATCAGTAGGCCCGTGTCACATCTCAGATCGTCAACTGCCAGTCCGTCCAGGTGTCGACGGGTCGGAAGCCGAGCTGTTCGTTGATGGCGACCATGTGCCGGTTCTCGGCGGCGTTCCAGGTGTCGATCGCGCGCAGGGCGGGCTCGTGGTCCCGCACGTACCGCAGATTCTCGATCTTGGCGAACAGGCCGAGCCGGTGTCCCCGGTGCGGCGGGTCGACCAGGGTGATCTGCTGGTACGCGTGCCAGTCCGCGCTCGGACCGAGGTCGATCATGGTCCAGGCCACCAGTCGGCCGGACTCCTCGTGCCGCACCGCGTGGTGGTAGCGGCGGCGGCCCCGCGCGTCCAGCGCCCGCTCGGTGCCCCGCAGCCGGGCCACGTCGACCTGCTCCGGCTCCCACTCCAGGTCGCCCAGCGGGGCGTCGGTCATCAGCCGGCCGTCGAGGTAGGCCACGTCGGCGGCGTACTCCTCGGGGGTGTCGCCCTGCCAGCGGACCGTGCGGTAGCCGGCGGCGTGCCGGCGGGCCTCGGCGGCCAGGGCGTCGAGCGCCGCGGCGTCGAGCCGGTCGACGTCGAGCCGGCGGCGCACCTCGGCGAGCACCGGCCGGGCACCCGTCGCGGCGGAGAACGCGTCGCCCGCCTCGGAGCGGGCGCTCCCGCCCGGCAGCGCCGAGACGGTCATCCAGGCCACCCGCTTGCGGCCGTCCTCGCGCAGCACCCGCAGCCCGTGCTCGTGCAGGGCCCGGCCGACGCCCCGCCGCCGCAGCCCGGGATGCACCACCAGCTCGGCGGTGGCGTTCTCGGTGTTGTCGAGCTGCGGCAGGTCGAGCCGGAGATACCCGGCCGGTACGCCGTCGAGCCGGGCCAGCGACCAGCGCGGTGCGACGCCCGGCATCGGGTGGCGGACGCCAGCCTCGAAGCGCTGCCGGCAGAACGGCGGGAAGTCTGGCACGTCGACCTCGTTGGCCGCCGCGCCGATCCGGTACGCCTCGTCGATCGCGGCCTGGTCGGCGGCGTCGAACGGCGCGATCGTGATGCTCATGGCAGCGAGGGTGGCCGCAAACAGCGATCGGGGCCAGCGAATTTCGCTGGCCCCGATGGCGACGTTGGTCGGGAGGGACGATCGCACAACGCCTCCGGCGTTGGGTCGTAAGAACTTGAAAAGTCTCCGGCGAAACGCCCTCCCGCACGGAGCATCTTGCGCCGTCCGAATCCTGTCGTCAAGTCCTTACCGGTGGGTTTTCGGCACTCACAGCGAATCGCCAGTTACCCCCCGATGCGCCCGATCCCCCGTCCGGGCGATCCCACCCTCCCCCACCCGGCCGAGTTGATCAAGAAGTTCGCGTCAGGGATCGACCCCTCCGCGACGCGAACTTCTTGATCGACAACCCGAGGGTGGGGCGGGAGGTCAGGTGAGGAGGCCGGCGTCGCGGGCGGCGCGGAGGGAGGGCTTGATGCGGTGGGTGGGGCCGACCTCGGCGGCCACGGCGTCGAGGGTCTTGAGGCCCTCGCCGGTGTTGAAGACGACGGTCTCCGCGGTCGGGTCGAGGCGGCCCGAGGCGACCAGCTTGCGCAGCACCGCCACGGTCACACCGCCCGCGGTCTCGGCGAAGACGCCGGTGGTACGGGCCAGGTCGCGGATGCCGGCGCGGATCTCGTCGTCGTCGGCGTACTCCATCCAACCGCCGGTCCGGCGGACCGCCTCCAGCGCGTAGAGACCGGCGGCCGGGTCACCGATGTTCAGCGACTTGGCGATGCCGGTGGGCTTGACCGGGGTGATGGTGTCGGTCTCCGCGTGCAGCGCGGTGGCGATCGGGTTGCAGCCGGCCGACTGGGCGCCGAAGACCTTCCAGCCGCCGGCCGGCGCCTCGACCAGGCCGATCTCGACCAGCTCGGCGAACGCCTTGTCGATCTTGGTGAGCAGCTCGCCGGAGGCCATCGGGATCACCACCTGGGCGGGGATCCGCCAGCCGAGCTGCTCGGCGACCTCGTACCCGAGGGTCTTCGAACCCTCCGCGTAGTAGGGCCGGACGTTGACGTTGACGAAGGCGGTGTCCTCGAACTCGTCGGTCTCCACCAGCTCACCGCAGAGCCGGTTCACGTCGTCGTACGAGCCGTCGATGGCGACCAGCTCGCCGCCGTAGACGGCGGTGGTGACGACCTTGCCCTGCTCCAGGTCACTGGGGATGAAGACCACCGACGGCGCCCCGGTCCGGGCGGCGTGCGCGGCGACCGAGTTGGCCAGGTTGCCGGTGGAGGCGCAGGCGTACCGGGTGAAGCCCAGCGCCCGCGCGGCGGTCAGCGCCACCGAGACCACCCGGTCCTTGAACGAGTGGGTGGGGTTGGCGCTGTCGTCCTTGACCCAGAGCGGGGCGGTGATGCCCAGCTCGGCGGCGAGGTGCGGGGCGGCGACCAGCGGGGTGAGGCCCGGGTCGAGGGTCACCCGGGTGGCCGGGTCCTGACCGGCCGGGAGCAGGGCCGCGTACCGCCAGATGCTGTTCGGGCCGGCCTCGATCTGCTCGCGGGTGACGGTGGCGAGGGCGGCGGTGTCGTAGTCGACCTCCAGCGGCCCGAAACACTCGTAGCAGGCGTGCTGGGCGGCGAGCGGGTAGCGCGCGGAACAGGCGCGACAGACCAGGGCGCGGGCCGGGCTGAGGGAGGTGTCGATGCCGGGGGCGGCGGGAAGCGTCGACGTCATGTCGAGGAGGTCCTCTCATCTTTCCCCGCATCGCACCCTGCGGCGGGGACGGAATTGGCACCTGCCCGCGCGGCTCGTCGTCGAGCGTGCGGGTGGTTGCCGGGGCGTCGTCGGGCCGTATCCCTCAGCCCCTCTGGATGAGGTATGCAGTTGTACCGCCGAGTCTAAGCACTTCCCCCGCCCCCGCCCCGCGCGGATCCCACGCTGTGAGCCACCCGACCCACCCCGCACCCCCACCCCCCCACCCCGCAAGCGCGCACTTTCCCGGAAAGAGGGGCTTCCGGGCCGACGGAGGCCACTCTTTCCGGGAAAGTGCCGGCCCCGCCCACGGCGGTGGGGGGTCAGCGGGAGACGAGGGCGATCGGGTCGATCACCGCGGGGCGGTCGGTGACCGCGGCGGGGGTCGGTGCCGGGGTGGGGGCGGCGGGGCGGGAGCGGGTGACCAGGTTGGCGGCGACCAGGGCGGCGATGGTGAGGGCCGCGCCGACCAGCTCCACCACGCCGGGGCGGTAGCCGCGGGCGGTCTGCACCACGAAGGTGGTCACCGGGACCAGGTTCATGAAGAGCGCGGCGTCCGCCGCACCCAGCCGCCGGACCCCGGTGTTCCACGCGAGCACCGCGAGCACGGCGGCGACCAGCACGGCGTACGCCAGCTGCGGGGCGACCGCGACGAGGTCGGCGGCGGCGGGCGCGTGCTGGAGGCCGGTACGGTCGGCGACGGCGCTGGCGACGAGCATCGTCACGGTGCCGGCGACCGCGGTCAGCGTGGTGTAGCGCAGCGGGGACCAGTCGGCGAACCGGCTCGCGCCGTGGGTGTAGACGGCCCAGCCGAGCACCGCGCCGATCATCAGCAACCCGCCGACCCCGAACTGGCCGAGCCCGTCGAGCCGGCCCCGGGTGATCACCAGGCCGACGCCGAGCAGGGCGAAGAGCGAGACCACCAGCAACGCCGGCCGGGGGCGTACGCCGTCGCGCACCCAGCGGACCAGCTGGGTGACCAGCGGGACGGTGGCGACGAAGAGGGCGATCTGCTGCGGGGCGGCGTGCCCGAGCGCCAGGTTGGTGAGCACGTTGAACCCGGCGAAGCCGAGCACCCCGAGCACCACCACCTCGACCGCCCGGCCACCGGAGCGCAGCGCGCCGGGGCCCTCCCGGAGCAGCAGGAGCGCGACCAGGACGGCGGTGGCGAGCAGGTAGCGGACGGTGGTGAGGTTGAGCGGGTCGACCCGGGTGAGGGCGCTGGCCAGGACGGGGAACATGACGCCCCAGCTGAGCACGGCGAAGAGCGGGAAGGTGGCGTGACGAGAGCGCATCGCAGCTCCAATGTTCGAGTATCGTCGAACCAACGACGCCGACTCTAGGAGCTTGTTCGACGAAAGTCGAACAACGGTTACACTGGTCACATGGAGCTGCACGAGCCCGAACTGCGCGACGTACCGGTCACCGCCGTCCTGGCGGCGCTGGCCGACGAGGTCCGGCTGCAGATCGTGCGGACCCTCGCCGGGGGTGGCGAGCACGTCTGCGGCACCTTCGAGCTGGGCATCTCCAAGGCCACCCGGAGTCACCACCTGAAGGTGCTGCGCGAGGCGGGACTGACCCGGACCCGGGTCGCCGGCACCAGCCGGTACGTCCGGCTGCGCCGCGACGAGCTGGACCGCCTCTATCCCGGCCTGCTCGACGCGGTCCTCGCCGCACCGCACCGCGCCTGAGGGCCGAGCCCCGGCGGGAAACGACCCCCTCCCCGCCGGAGCCCAGCGCGGCACGGCGTGGCCGGTCAGGCCGGCACCGAGGAGCGCGGGGCCGGTCGGGGTCCGGCGGAGGTCCGGCCGCGCCGGAGCACCGCGTCCAGCGCCCAACTGCCCGGGCCGAGCACCGCGATCAGCACGAACGCCCAGCAGAACAGGACCGCCGGCTCGCCGCCGTTACGGATCGGCAGCAGCCGTTCGGGCTGGTGCACGGTGAAATAGGCGTACGCCATGGAACCGGAGGCGAGGAGCGCGGCGGGGCGGGTGAGGAGCCCGACGAGCACCAGCGCGCCGCAGACCGCCTGGATCAGCGCCGCCCACCAGCCCGGCCACTGCCCTGCCGGCACCGCGTGGCCGGTGCCCCGGTTGCCGCCGAGGACGCCGAGCAGCGACGAGAGGCCGTGGCAGAGGAAGAGCAGGCCGACGACCATGCGGTACAGGGAGAGGGTCGGACCGTTCAGCCGATCGGGACTCATGGTGCCTCCATTGATGGGGATGAATGGACTTCCCATCATGGGGCACGCAGACATAGAAGTTAATAGATTCCTTGTGGATGGGAGGTCGCCCCGGTGGCACCGGCTCAGTACGGTGCGGGCACCTTCCCCGAGAGAGGACCCCCTGCCCATGCGCCGGACCCTGCCGAGCCTCGCGACCCTCGCCCTGGTCGGCCTGCTGACCGCCTGCGGAGGCGACTCCGGCCCGGTCGCCTCCGCGGTCACCACGGTCACCCCGCCCGCCGACACCCCGACCGCCGCCGCGACCACCTCCGACGCCACGCCGACCACCCCCGACGCCACACCGAGCAGCACCACGGCCGCGCCGGTAGTCACCACGAAGGCCGCCGCCCCGAAGCCGGTGCCGGCCACCGTGCCGGCGCTCACCTGCAAGCAGCTCGCCGGGGCGCACGTCGGCAGCGCGAAGGTGAAGTTCAACGGCTACCCCGACTACATCCCGCTGCTCGACGGCATCTGGAACGGCGAGGACGGGGCGAGCGTCGAGCTGCAGAAGCCCTGCGGCATCGGCGACCTGGACGGCGACAAGGCCGCCGACGCGGTCGGCGTGGTGACGTTGCGGACCGGGGGCGTCGGACAGTTCTGGACCGTCGTGGTCTGGCACAACTCGGCCGGCAAGCCGGCCTACCGGACCCTGGTCGACCTCGGCGACCGCAACCCGGTCACCTCGATCAGCGTGAGCGGGCAGAAGGCCACCGTGGTCTGGCTGACCCGCAGCGACGGCAAGAGCATGGCCGAGCTGGACATCAAGCGGACCACGGTCTACCAGCTCACCGGCACCGCGCTGACGGAGGTCGGCCACACCGACGCCGCGTACACCCCCTGACGTCGTGGGCGGTGACGGCCGGTCGTCCGCGCCGGCCCCACCGCGCCCGCCGACCTCAGCTGGTGATGTCCTTGCGGGTGAAGCGCCAGAAGGCCAGCCCCCAGAAGAGGGTCGCGTAGCTGACCGCCGAGATGGCCCCGCGGACCACGTCGTCGGTCTGCACCGGCGTGGAGAGCAGGCCCAGCCACGCGCTGCTGTAGTGGGTCGGCAGGAGGGCGCGCAGGCCGCCGAGCGCGGTGATCTGGTCCAGGATGCTGGAGAGGATCCAGAGCAGCACCGCACCGCCGACCGCGCCCAGCGCGGCGTCCGTGGCCACCGAGAGCAGGAACGCCAGGCCGGCCACCACCAGGAGTACGACCGCCAGATAGCCGAGCACCGCCAGCAGCCGCAGCAGCCCCTCGGTCGGGGCCAGTTCCGCGGAGACCTGGCTGCGCAGCGGCGACCAGCCGTACCGGAGGGTGCCGGCGAGCAGGGCGGTGCCGGCGAGCAGCAGCAGCGCCAGCGCCGAGTACGCGAGCGCCACCACCAGCTTCACCGTGAGCAGCCGGGCCCGGGGCACCGGGACGGCCAGCAGGTAGCGCAGGCTGCCCCAGCTCGCCTCGCTGGCCACCGTGTCCCCGCAGAACAGCGCCACGACCACGACCAGCAGGAACCCCGCCGAGACGAAGATCGTGAAGAGGGTGAAGTTGAGCCCGCCCGAGGTGGCCAGGTCGACCAGGCTGCCGAACTCGTTGCGCCCGTTGTTGTCGTCGTTGCCGGAGTCGAACTGGAACGCCACCAGGATGATCAGCGGCAGCAGCACCATGAACCCCAGCGCCAGCTGGGTACGCCGCCGCGACGCCTGCCGGCGGAACTCCGCCGCGAAGGGCATGGTGGCCGACGGCCGGTAGCCGATCGCCGCCCCACCCGGACCGACCGTCTCCGTCGCGGACGACTGCCCCATCACCGGTCCCCACTTCCCCGAGAGTTCTCGCCCACCAGGGCGAGGAACGCGTCCTCCAGGCGGCGCCGGGGCACCACCCGGTCCACCCCGATGCCGGCCCGCACCAGCTCCGCCACCACGTCGCTGCGCGGGGTGCCGTTGGTGTCCACCACCAGGCCGCCCTCGCCGTCGGGCAGCACCCGGACGCCGTGCAGCCGGTCCAGCACCGTACGGGCGGCGGCCGGGTCGGAGACGTCGAAGAGCACGCTCGGCGACTCGCCGACGATCTCCTCGACCGGGCCGGACGCCACGATCCGCCCCTTGTTCACCACCACCGCGTGGGTGCAGGTCTGCTCCACCTCGGCCAGCAGGTGGCTGGAGACCAGCACCGCCCGGCCGTCGGTGGCGTAGCGCTGGAGCACCCGGCGCATCTCGGCGATCTGCGGCGGGTCCAGGCCGTCGGTCGGCTCGTCCAGCACCAGCAACTCGGGCAGGCCGAGCATGGCCTGCGCGATGGCGAGCCGCTGCCGCATGCCGTGGCTGTAGTTCTTCGTCCGCCGGTGCACCGAGTCACCCAGGCCGGCGATCTCCAACGCCTGGTCGAAGTGCGCGTCGTCCCAGGGCCGCCCGGTCGCCCGCCAGTACGCCTTCAGGTTGTCCAGCCCGGACAGGTGCGGCAGGAAGCCCGGCCCCTCCACCAGCGCACCGATCCGGGACAGCACCGGCGAGCCGGGCACCAACCGGTGCCCGAAGACATAGATCTCCCCGGCCGTCGGCTGGGTCAGCCCCATCAGCACCCGCAGGGTGGTGGTCTTGCCGGCGCCGTTCGGGCCGAGCAGGCCGACCACCTGACCGGGGTGCACCTCGAAGTCCACCTCCGAGACGGCGACGAAGCCGTCCGCGTACTCCTTGCGGAGCCGGCGGACGGCGAGCGGGGTGCCCGCGTACTCCGGGTGCACGGAGCTGTCCTGGCGACCACGCCGGCGGCGCGCCACCAGGACGACCGCGACGAGCCCGACCGCGATCGCGGCGAGCAGCCCGACCAGCACCCAGCGCCAGACGGTGGCGCTGGTGGGGATGGGCTCGCCGTCGACCGTCGGCAGGGTCAGCGCCCCGCCGCCGGGGGCGACGGTGTAGACGGCCGGCTCGGCCGGGCCCGCGTACGCCTGGTCGGAGGTGGCCACGACGACCCGCAGCCGGTGCCCGGCCTCGACCCGGCGGACGATCGCCGGCAGGGTGACCGTGACGGGCGCGGCGGCGTCGACGGTCTTCGGCAGGCCGGTCAGCCGGACCGGCGCGACGAGGCCGTCGGGGAGCGTGGCGGCGCCCTGCGGGTCGACGTCGTAGAGCTTGACGAAGAGCACCGCCTCGCCGGTCGCCGACGCGGCGCGGATCCGGACCGTCGGCGAGCCGACCACGTCGACCGCGTCGTCCAGCGGCGCGGACTCGAAGCGGGCGTGCTGTCCGGGGATGTCGCCGGCGACCCCGTCCAGCAGCGAGCCGAGCGCCCCGGCGAAGGGCACCGAGGAGATGGCGGCCGGGTTGCCGTTGGGCGGGTTGGCGACGGTCTGGGCCGGGCCGGTGACCTCGACCTCACGCCGGCCCTCCCCGGTGACGCCCGGATAGTCGGCGGTCCGGTAGCCGGTGGCGACGAGGCCCCGGTCGAGCGCGTCGAAACCGGCGATCCGGGAGAAGGTGAAGTCGTCGCCCGGCGCGGGGCCGTCGCCCTTGACGTAGTGGTCGAGCCACTGCGCGGTCAGGAACTTCACCCGGTCCGAGTCGGAGGTCGGCCCGGACCCGCCGTCGTGTCCGCCGGTGAACCAGGCGACCCGTACGGGGGTGCCGGCCGCGGCGATGCCGCGCGCGTTGGCGTCCGCCTCGGCCAGCGGGAAGAGGGTGTCCGCCTCTCCCTGCACCAGCAGGGTGGGCGCCTTGATCCGGTCCAGCACGCCGGCCGGCGAGGAGCGGCGCAGCAGGTCCACCGCCGCCTGGTCGGCCCGCCCGGTGGTGGCGATCCGCAGGTACGCGGCGCAGACGTCGGCGGCGAACCGGCCGCAGGACGGGTCGGCGGCGCCACCGGGGGCGCGACCGGAGCCGGTGCCGGGGCCCGCTCCGGGCTGCGGGCTGGGCGGTCCGGCCGACGCCGGTGCGCCCTCCGGCTGCCCGGAGGTGCCGCCGGAGACGCCGGCCGGGCCGGAGCCGGCGCTGCCGCCGCTGCCGAAGAAGATCCCGGCCCAGCCCTTCTTGAACACGCCCTCGGTGGGCGCCTTCCCGGTGCTCTCCGGCAGGAAGGCGCGGGACAGGTCGTTCCAGGTGATCATCGGGACGATCGCGTCGACCCGGGGGTCCTGGGCGGCGAGCAGCAGGGCCAGCCCGCCACCGTACGAGCCACCGACCACGCCGACCCGGGGGTCACCGGGTGCGTCGGTACGGATCTCCGGGCGGGCGGCCAGCCGGTCGAGCAGCCGCTGGGCGTCCCGCACCTCGTAGTCGGGGCTGTCCAGGTGGATCTGACCGCCGCTGCGGCCGAAGCCTCGGGCGCTCCAGGCGAGCACCGCGTAACCGCGCCCGACCAGGTCCTCCGCGTCGGAGCGGACCGACTCCTTGGTGCCCCCGAAGCCGTGCCCCAGCAGCACCGCCGGCACCTTGCGGCCGGCGGAGGCGTCCGCCGGCAGATAGAGCGTGGTGTCCAGGTCGACCGGCTCGTTGCCGTCCGGCCCGGAGCGGACGGTCACCGTCGCCGACTCGGTGCGGAAGGCCGGCTGCCCCGGGCGGGTCGCCCAGACGACGGCGACGGCCGCCAGGACGAGCACCGCCGAGGCCGCGACGACGCGGCGTCGGCGGGTGGCGAGGGCACGCCGGACCCGCGCGGCCGACAGCGGTGATCTCATGCGGCACACGGTACGGGCCGCAAGCTGAGCGTTGCCTGAGATCCGCCGTACGGCTGTCCGGTTGCGCCGATCGGGTGCGCGAGTCCGATCGACCGCGCAAGGTCCAGCGCGTCCCAGCGAGATGAATTCGGATCACGTGAATTCACATCTACCTTCGCAAACCGCCATCGATGTCCCCATCTCGACCGGCCGGGGGAACACAGGGTGCCCGCCGGATGGACATGATGTGACATCGCGCCAAGTGACGCGAAGCCGACTCCGCGACGGCGCTCACACCGGCGCGCGGTTGGATTAGTTTCCGGTCCGGTGTACGGGACTGCATCGGCGACCCCCGCCCACCCGGAGAAGTCCCCCGCCGTCGCCGGAGGAGACCGAACATGACAGTCCCCGCGTCGCGGGTCAGTCGACGGCCCCGGTTGTCGGGTCGAGTCCTGCCCCTGCTGCTCGTGGTGGCGCTGGTCGCCCCGGTGGGGCTGCTCTTCACGCAGACCTACCGGCTGACCGGGGACGACCGGGACCTGGCCGCGCGGGAACGGCTCGGCGTGCGCTACCTGCGCGCCCTCGGCCCGGTGACCGACGCGCTGGTCGAGGCCCAGTCCGTCACCGTCGGCGGCGGGACGGTCTCCCGCGGCGCGCTCACCGCCGCCGTGGAGCAGGTGGCCACCGTGGACAGTGCCGTCGGCGACGAGCTGCGCAGCCACGAGCGGTGGGCCGGGCTCCGGGCCAAGCTGGAGGCCCTGCCCGACCGGGCCATCAGCAACCCCGAGGCCGCCTTCGTCGCGTACGGGGAGGCCACCGACCTGCTGCTGGACCTGTACCGGAAGGTGCGGGAGAGCTCCGGGCTGATCCGCGACCCGCAGTCCGACTCCTTCTTCCTCCAGGACGCCATCACCGGGGACCTCCCCACCGCCACGGTGTACGCCGGCCGGCTCGTGGACGTGTCCCGGCTGGCTCCCCGACGCCCCGCCGCCGAGCGGCCCAAGGCCCTCCTCCAGCTGGCGGAACTCCGCGTGGCCGCCCTCGTCCCGGCCACCGACCTGGTGGACGACCTGCGGGCCGCGGTGGACAGCTCCGAGAGCACCGAGCTGGGCGCCAACGTGCTGACCCCGCTGGACACCTACCAGCGCTCCATCGAGGCGTTCGGCGCGTACGGCACGCCGGCCGCCGGCACGGCGACACCCGACCCGGCCCGGCTCTCCAGCAGCGGCGGCACCGCCCAGTCCGCCGCCAAGCAGCTGCGCGACGTCATCCTCGACCAGCTCGACGCGCTGCTGGCCGAGCGGATCGACCGGTTCGACCGGGACCGCAGGCTGGCCCTCGGCGCCGCCACACTGGCCGCCCTGCTGGTCGCCGCACTGGCCGGGGTGCTCCTCGCCGCGGTACGCCGGGCCCGCCACCGGGCCGCCGAGGAGTGGCGGGAGAGGCAGGAGGCCGCCGCGCTGCCCGATCCGTGGCAACCGCCCGCCGAGCCACGTCAGCTCCAGCCCGTCGGCCCGGCCCGTCGTGCCGAGCCGGAACGGTGGGGGCCCTTCGATGCTGCTCGGTAGGCTCCGGATCCGGGGCAAGCTCGCCCTGCTCGTGATCATCCCGCTGTTCAGCATGGTGGGGCTCGCCGTACCGGTCGTCGTCGACCGGGTGGCCGCCGCGCAGCGGGCCGGCGACATCGCCGCCACCGTCCGGGTCGCCAGCCGGATCGGCAGCCTGGTGCAGGACCTCCAACAGGAGCGGCTGCTCTCGGTGGGGCTGCTGCTGGGCCGGGTGAGCCGTACCGAGCTGATCCAGAAGTCGGCCATGGTGGACGACCGGGTCGCCGACCTGCGCGCCGAGCCGCTGCCGGACCGGGTCGCGGCGGCCCTCGACGGCGTACGCAAGCTGGCCGACCTGCGGACCGCCGTACTGGCCGGGAGGGCCACCCCGGACCTGATCATGGCGGACTTCGGGCCGGTCGACACCGCGCTCATCGAGGCGCTGCGGCTGCCGTTCCAGGTGGACACGAACACCTCCGCCGGTCAGCAGGTGCTGGCGTTGGACGCGCTGCTGCGCGCCGACGAGGGGCTGGGCGCGTGCGCCACCCTGATCGTGCTGGTCAAGGCGACGAGCGACCCGAAGGTGGCGGCGGCCTACATCGCCTGCATGTCCGCCCTCCAGGTGGACAACCAGCGGTTCCGTGGCCTGATCAACCGCGAGCAGTACAAGCTCGCCATGCTGGACGACGCGGCGGTGGCCGCCCGGACCTCGCCCACCTTCCTGGTGGACAGTGTCCGGGACCCGGTCGCCGCGATCGCCCCGGTGCCGCTGGACGCGCTCTTCCCGGCCGTCCGCTCCATGATCACGCTCGGCCAGTTCGTGGAGAAGAAGATCGTCGCGGACGTCATCGCCGAGACCACCGCCGACCAGCGGCGCGCGCTCACCGTCGCCTGGCTGGTCGGCGGGGCCGCCGCCCTCGTCCTGCTGATCGTGGTGCTGCTCAGCATGGCCGTCGCCCGGACGGTGGCCCGCCCGCTGACCCGGCTCACCCGCTCCGCCGACCGGGTCGCCCGGGTCGCCGAGGCCGAACTGGTCCGGGTCGTCGACGACGAGGCCGAATCCGTCCAGCCGGTCCGACTCGACCCGGTGGACGTCCGGGCCCGGGACGAGATCGGCGACCTGGCCCGGGCCTTCGAACGGGTGCAGAGCACCGCCGCCCGGCTGGTCGAACGACAGGTCGCCGGCCGACGCAACGTGGCGCAGATGTTCGGCCACGTCGGCCGCCGTACGCAGAACCTGGTCGGCCGGCAGATCGCCCTGATCGACCGGCTGGAACGGCAGGAGACCGAGCCGGGCCGGCTGGAGGACCTGTACCGCCTCGACCACATCTCCAGCCGGCTGCGCCGCAACGCCGGCAGCCTGGTCGTCCTCTCCGGCTCGGCCGGCACCGACGGGCACGTCGCCCCGGTGCCGCTGGCCGACGTGGTCCGGCTGGCGCTCGGCGAGATCGAGGACTACACCCGGGTCGACGTGCAGGTCCCGCCCGGCGTGTCGGCCGCGCCGGCCACCGTCGGCGACCTGGTGCTGGCGCTGGCCGAGCTGATGGAGAACGCCACCGTCTCCTCCCCGCCGCACACCCGCGTGGTGGTGGCCGGTGAGCTGACCGACGGGGGTGCCCGGCTGACCGTGATCGACCGGGGCATCGGCATGACCGAGGAACGCCTCGCCGAGGAGAACGCCCGGCTGACCCGGCGGGAACGCCTCGACCTCGCCCCGACCGAGGTGCTCGGGCTCTTCGTGGTCGGCCGGCTGGCCCGCCGGCACGGCTGGACGGTGGACCTCGTCCCCACCGCGGGTGGCGGGGTGACCGCCCGGCTGGAGATCCCCCGGGCACTGCTGGTGATCCGCCGGCCGGAGCGCGCCGGGGTGACGGTCGCGCGGGCCGCCGTACCGGCCCGGGACCGGCGCGCCCTGGAGCACCGGAGCGCCGTGCCGGTCGAGCACCCGGCACCGGTGGCCGCGCCGACCGCCCCGGAGCTGGCACTGCCCGGCTTCGACCCGGCGCTGCTGAGCCGGGCCACCCGGAGCATGGCGGCCGGCGAGCCGTGGGACGCCTTCGGTACCGTCGAACCGGCCGACGCTGCCCCGACGGACGACCCGACCGGCCGTACCGGGGCCGACGGGGCGGTGCTGCCGCGACGGACGGTCGGGCCGACCCCGCTCACCGCCGGGCCGAGCGTCGGCAGCGGCTATCCGACGGCACCGCCCGTCCCCGTCCTCCCGGCGACGGGCACTCCCGCCGCGCCACCGCCGCCGGCCTTCACCGGCGCACCGGCCGGCGGGACACGCCCGCTGATCCGACAGCGGGTGCCCGGGGCCAGCCTGCCGCGTACCGCCCCGGTGGTCGGTCCGGTGGACGCCACCCTGGCCGACCCGGCCGCCGCCCGCGCGCTGGTCGAGGAGTTCCAGTCCGGCGTGCTCCGGGCCGAGCAGACCCGGGCGCGCAGCGCGGGGCCGGCCCCGACCGGCACCACCGGGCCACTCCAGGCGGACATGCCACTGCCCACCCCGGCCGGCAGCGTCCTGCCGACCCGGACGGAGACGCCGATGCCGGGTCCGGCGGAGAGCGCCGGGCCGACCCCGGACCGGCCGCGGCTGAGCCGGCGGGTGCCGGGGGCGAACCTGGCGGTCGCGCCGCCGCACGCACCGGCGCCCCACCAGCATCCCGGCGACCCCACCGAGGTACGCGACCTCATCACCCAGTTCGAGGCGGGCGTCGCCCGTGCTCTGCGCGAAGTCAGTCCAGACCGCCGTAACGAAGAGGGATCATCACGGTGACCAGCCCGTTCCTGCACGACAACCTCGACAGCCACCCGGGCGAACTCAGCCCCGAGGCCCGCACCTTCAACTGGCTGCTCGACTCGTTCACCTCCAGCACCGCGGGGGTGATGGAGGCGATCGCGGTCTCCTCGGACGGCCTGCTGATGGCCATGTCCGCGATCAAGGACCGCTCCAACGCGGAACGACTCGCCGCGGTGGTCTCCGGGATGACCAGCCTCGCCGGTGGCGCCGCCAGCTGGTACGCCCTCGGCGGACTGAACCGGGTGATCGTCGACATGGCCGAGGGCTACCTGCTGATCAGCGCGATCAGCAGTGGTTCGGTGCTCGGCGTCGTCGCGGACCGGTCCGCGAACCTCGGCACCGTGGCGTACGAGATGACGCTCTTCGCCGGGCGGGCCGGTGGCGCGCTGAGCCCGCGCCTCATCGCCGAGCTGAAGAACGCCGTTCAGCAATGACCCCGGAGGTCGCCGGCGAGGAGCCGGATCCGGACCCCGGGGTCCGGATCCGGCCCTACCTGCGGTCGTTTCCCGTCGGCGCTCCCCCGCCGGCGGAACCCGAGGCGACCGAGGCCGGTCCGGAGCGACCGGCCAGCCCGCGACCGTTCGTGCTGACCGCCGGGCGGACGGCCGGCGCCGACCCGGGGATCGGCCTGGAGACCCAGGTGACCGCCCGGCCGGAGACCGGTTCGTGGGCGGTGTCGTCCCGGCTCGCCCCGGAACTCCAGGCGATCGTCGCGCTCTGCGGGGAGCCGATCTCGGTCGCCGAGATCTCCGCCCGGATGCGGATGCACTTCGGCGTGACCCGGGTCCTGGTCGGCGACCTGCGCGCCGCCGGCCACCTCGACGTGCACGTCGGCGCCACCGACGACGCCCTCGACCCCGACATCATCCTGCGACTGATTGATGGACTCCGTGCGATCACCTGAATGGCCCGTCCCGGCGGCGGGCGGGCTCGCCGCCAACAGCGCCGCCGCCCGGTACGGCACCCCGGCCGGTCCCGGTTCCGCCCCCGGGCGGGCCGTGCCGCCACCCGTGCCCGCGCCGCCCGCGCCCACGCCGGCACCGCCGCCGCCGTACCGGCCGCCGGCGGGGTCCGCGCCGACCGTCACGGGCACCCCGGGGCGTACGCCGCCGATCCCGGTGAAGATCCTCATCGCCGGTGGGTTCGGCGTCGGCAAGACCACCACGGTGGGGGCGATCTCCGAGATCGCCCCGCTGACCACCGAGGCGGAGATGACCAGCGCCGGGATCGGCGTCGACGACCCGGGCGTACGGTCGACGAAGACGACCACCACGGTGGCGATGGACTTCGGCTGCGTGACCATCGACCGCAGCCTGAAGCTCTATCTCTTCGGCACCCCCGGTCAGGCCCGGTTCGGGTTCATGTGGGACGACCTGGCCCGGGGCGCGCTCGGCGCGCTGGTGGTGGTGGACAGCGCCCGGCTCGACGACTGCTATCCGGCGATCGACTTCTTCGAGCGGGCCGGGCTGCCCTTCGTGGTGGGGGTGAACGCCTTCGACGGGCGGCTCGCGCACGACCTGGCCTCGGTCCGCTGGGCGCTCGCCATCGGTGACCACGTGCCGCTGGTGCAGTTCGACGCGCGCGAGCGGCTCTCCGTCCGGGACGCCCTGCTGGTCGTCCTGGACCGCGCACTGGAACGGGCGACCCGGGAGCGGGACGCCTGAACCGATCGACCGGCTCGACCCGTTTCCTGGAAAGGGGTGGACGTGATGAGAGGTGATCTGGACGAGACACTGGCCCGGATGGCCCGCCGGGAGGAGGCGCTGCGGCGTCGGGTGGGCACTCCGGACGACGAGGGGGACGTGACCGGGCCGGCCGAGCCGACGCGCGGGGCGTACCGGCTGCGGGGCGGGACCCCGCCGGCTGCTCGGGAGCCGGTCGGCAGCACGCCGGTCCTGGAGCCGGTCGGGCAGCCGCCCGTCGTCCGGGAGCCGGGCGGGAACACGCCGGCCGTGCGGGATCCGGTGGAGGAGGTGGCCGAGGCGGTCCGCCGGGTGGTCGCCGAGCATCCCGGGCTGGCCGTCACCCTGCGGGTGGAGCACGACGGGCGGGCGTACCCCCTGCGGGTGGAGCACGACGGGCGGGCGTACCCCCTGCGGGTGGAGCACGACGGGCGGGCGTACCCCCTGCGGGTGTCCTGGGCCGGGCCGGACGTGACGGTCGGCGAGGAGGCTGTGGCGAAGCCGCCGCCCGCCTGGCCGATGTCGGCGAAGACCGTGCCGGCCTGGACGCCGGGTCGGGACGGGCCGGGCGTGGACCCGGCCGCCCGGCTCGCCGAGATGATCCGGCGCGACCCGTCGCTGCTGGAGGACACCGGACCGCTGCCCTGACCGGGCACGACCGGCACGGCGTGCCGTCGGCGGCTACTGTCGGGCGGTGGCGGAACCCGACCTCACCCTGACCGCGAGCCTGCGGCCGGCGGCGCTGGACGCCCGGCGCGGCGTCGTCCGCCTGCACCCCGAGGTGCTGACCGCGCTCGCGTTGCGCCCCGGCGACCCGGTACGCCTGGCCGGCCGGCGGGTGACCGCCGGCATCGTCGCCCCGGCCGAGCCGACCGCGAGCACCGCCCTGCTCTACGCCGACGACCTGCTGCTGGGCAACCTGGGTCTGCGCGACGGCGGGCAGGTGACGGTCAGCCCGCTGCCGGTCACCCCCGCCCGCCGGGTCACCCTGACCGGCCCGGCGGGGATCGTCGCGGCGGTCTCCCCGGAGATGCTGCGGCTGGCCCTGCTCGGCAAGGTCGTCACCGCCGGGGACGACGTGTCGCTGCTGCCCCGGGACGTGCTCCCCGACGCCCCGGTACGCAGCCTGGTCGAGGCGGCTCGGCGCAGCCTGGCCAGTGCCGTCGGCTACGCCTGGACCAGCACCCTGCTCACCGTGGCCGCCGTCGAACCGGCCGCCGCCGTCGAACCGGTCGCCGCCATCGAACCGGTCGCCGCAGAACGGGCCGCCGTCGAGCCGACCACCGCCGAAGAGGTCGCCGCCGGACCGGCCGTCGGCGTGCTGGTCACGATGGACACCGTGGTCGGTTGGGAGCAGGGCGCCACCACCCGCGGCTCCGGCCCGGTCGGGCAGGACAGCGGCGGTCGACTGACCGGTGCGGCGTCGTCCGGCGAGCCGGCCGCGTCCCCGGAGCTGATCGAGCCGGACGAGGCGCCGAGCGTGGACGAGCTGCCCGGGCTGCGGGCCCAGGCCGACGAGCTGACCGAACTGCTCGACCTCGGCTTCCACCACCGGGACGTACTGGGCCGGTTGGGCACCACCGTGTCGCTGGGTGTGCTGCTGAGCGGGCCGGCCGGCTCGGGCAAGTCGGCGCTGGTCCGGGCGGTGGCCGCCCGGGTACGGGCCCGGGTCTGCCCGCTCTGGGCCCCGGAGCTGGCCGCGCTCACCAACGACGCCGCGGCGGCCCGACTGCGCGCCGCCGCCGAGGCGGTACGCGCCGACGGGCCGGCCGTCCTGCTGGTCACCGACGTGGAGGCGCTCGCCCCGGCCGACGATCCGGGCCCGCTGGCCACGGTCTTCCGGCAGGTGCTCGCCGAGACCGTACGCGCCGGGGCGGCGGTCGTCTGCACCACCGGCCGGCCGGAGTCGGTGGATCCGGCGTTGCGCGCACCCGACCTGCTCTCGCTGCGGATCACCGTGCCGCTGCCGGACCAGCCGATGCGCCGCGAGCAGTTGACCGTGCTGACCCGGCAGGTGCCGCTCGCCGAGGACGTCCGGCTGGACGAGGTGGCCGGGCGTACGCCGGGGTTCGTCGCGGCGGACCTGGCGGCGCTGGTCCGCGAGGCCGGGGTGCGGGCGGCGCTGCGGCAGAAGTCGGCGGAGTCACCGACGGTGGCGATGGTCGACTTCGACGCCGCGCGGGAGGTGGTCCGCCCCACCACGATGGCCGGCTCGGCGAGCCTGGAGCTGGCCTCGGTGACCCTGGACGACGTGGGTGGCCTGCACGAGGTGAAGGAGCGGCTGACCGAGTCGGTGCTCTGGCCGCTGACCTATCCGGACACCTTCGCCCGGCTGGGTGTGCAGCCGCCCCGGGGCGTGCTGCTCTATGGTCCGCCCGGCTGCGGCAAGACCTATCTGGTCACCGCGCTGGCCGGGTCGGGGCGGGCGAACGTGCTGTCGGTGAAGGGCGCCGAGCTGCTGTCGAAGTGGGTGGGCGAGAGCGAGCGTGCGGTGCGGGAGCTGTTCCGCCGGGCCCGTGAGGCCGCGCCCACGCTGATCTTCCTGGACGAGGTGGACGCCCTGGCCCCGCTGCGCGGCCAGGCCACCGACGGGGGTACGACCGACCGGGTGGTGGCCGCGCTGCTGACCGAGCTGGACGGGGTGGAGACGCTGCGGAACGTGGTGGTGGTCGGCGCGACCAACCGCCCCGACCTGGTCGACCCGGCGCTGCTGCGCCCCGGCCGGCTGGAACGCCTGGTCTATGTGCCACCGCCGGACGGGCCGGCCCGCGCGGAGATCCTCCGGGCCGCCGCCCGGCACGTCCCGCTCGCACCCGACGTGGACCTGGCCGCCCTCGGCGAGGAGCTGGCGGGTTTCTCCGCCGCCGACTGCGCCGCTCTGGTCCGCGAGTCGGCCCTGGCCGCGATGCGGGAGTCCCTGACCGCCGCCACCGTCACCACCGCCCACGTCGCGTCCGCCCGCACCCGCGTCCGCCCCTCCCTCGACCCCGACCAGGTCGCCTGGCTGGCCGCCTACGCCGCCACCCACCAACCCTGACCCCTGTCGGTGATCGTGAGGGTCAGTCCCTGGGCAGGAGGGGGCCGAGGGGGCCGAGGTCGAGGTTGAGGTCCTCGGGGGAGAGGCCGAAGTAGTCGCGGAGCTGGGCCATCTGCTGCTCAAGGGCCATCAGGGTGGCGCCGACGCGTTCGATCTGCTCGTCGGTGAGGTCGCCGAGGTCGACCCGGCGCAGCGCCTGGCGTTCCATCAGCTGCCGCAGCAGCTCGACGACGGTGAGCACCAGGCTGGCCAGGCCCCGCTCGACCGAGTCGGTGTCGACGGCGAGCCGCCGGTCCAGCGGCCGGACCCGGGGCTTCTCCCACTGCGGCTCCCCCAGCGCGGCGGCCAGGTCGGCCGCCTCGTCCCGCTCGGTCACGACGCCACCTCCCGGCCGGCGCCGGGCAGCTCCGGTGCGGCGGGCCCGCCGGGGAGTTCCGGCGCGGCGAGCGGGTCGGGCAGCTCCGGCGGGGCGAGCGCGCCGACGGAGGCCACCAGCGCGCGCAGCGAGATCCGGACCAGGTCGATGTCGGCGATGGCGAGGGTGAGGTCACCGCTGATCACCACGCCGGTGGCGAGCACCCGGTCGAGCAGGTCGACCAGGGCCACCTGCTGGTAGGGAACCGCGCCGTCGGCGCTGCTCGGCGCGAGCGGGCTCACCGCCATGCCGACCCCCGCACCGCGGTCACGCCGGCTCCGGGGGTGCCGGCTCCGTCGAGGGTTCCGCCACGAAGGAGTACGGCGGCCACGGGCCGGTCAGCTCCAGCCGGAGCTCCGGGTGCCGCTCGGCCAGCTCCCCGACCAGCGCGGAGAAGCCGTCCAGCGCCGCCCGGTCGAGCAGGTACGCGCCGTTGAGCGCCATCGCGGTGGCCGCCCCGGAGAGCCGCCGGTCCTGCGGGGCGTGCCGACGGGCGGCCACGGCGTGGTCGGCGAGGGCGGTGTGCACGGCGGTGGACGCCTCCGCCGCGATCCGCTGCCCCTCCTCGCGGGCGGTGAGCTGGGCCCGCCGCCGCCGCAGGTACGCCGCCCCGGCGCCGCCCCCGCCGGCCGGCTCCTCGGTCCGGGGCGTCGCGCCGGGCACCACGTACCCCTTGACGCCCCACTCCTCGCGGCCGGTGAGCCGGGCCAGCGCGGCGCTCAGTTCCGCCTCCCGCTCGACCAGCACCCGGGCGACCCGCTCGTCGTCGCGGTGCACGGTGGCCAGCCGGGCCGGCACCACCGCACCCGCCCGGGAGAGCGTGTCCACCACCGCGTGGTGGCTCCGCGCGGCCCGCTCCAGCCACGCCAGGTCCTCCAGGTTGCGGCGCAACGGCTCCTCGCCGTACTCGGTCAGCGGGGCGTTGCTGACCACGGCGACCAGGCCGGCGGCGCGGACCGCGCGCACCGGGGTGCCGTCCATCCCGGCGATGCCGGCGAGCGTCGCCGGGTCCGCCTCGCGGACCACCCCGTGCAGCCAGGCGCCGACCCCGAGGGCGGCGTCGGCCGGGGTGGGTTCAGCGGTCGTACTCATTCCGCTCCTCCCTCGCGGCGCGGGCGGCGACCCGCGGACGCCGGGACGCCTCCACCTCCTCGGGGTCGCGCGGGCCGGGCTCGACGGGCGGCCGGGCCCGGGAACTGAGCCACGGGTCGTGCTCCCACCAGTCGATGCCGATCTGCCGCGCGGTGTCCACCGAGGCGATCACCAGCCGCAGCTTGAGCGTCAGCAGCTCGATGTCGAGCAGGCTGACCCGGATGTCGCCGGCGATCACGATGCCCCGGTCGAGGACCCGTTCGAGGATGTCGCCCAGGTTGGCCGGCTCGTGGCCGGCACCCATCACCTGGCCGGTGTTCTGCACCACCGAGGGTTGCCGTGAAGTGGTCATCTCAGCTCACGTCCCCCTTGCCGCGCTGGTAGCGGCGCAGCCGCCGGTAGCCGAGCAGGCTGCCCGCCATGTCCAGTTCGACCTCGTAGAGGCCGAGCAGGTCGGTCGAGGCCGGGATCCGGTGGTCCTCGACCACCTCCACCCCGACCAGCCAGCCGTCGTCGCTGGGTTGGATCGAGGTGATCCCGAGGGCGTCCCGGCCGGTCAGCCCGACGATCTGGCGCAGCCCTTCCCGGGCCGCCTCGGCCGCGGTGATCGGCTCGTAGTCCTCGTCGTCGTCGGCGTACCGGTCGTTCTCCTCCCGGCCGCCCCGGTCGCGCCACCGCTCCCGGTCACCGTCGCCGCGGATCCTTGCTCCGGTCATCTCATCTCCCTCGCCGGCGGTCCTGGTCACCTCGTCGGTCGGTGGACCGGCGCCGGGCCGGGGGCGGCCGGCGGGCCCGGCCGGCGGAGCCGGACGGCGTACGCCCGGAGCCGCCGGCCGGGGTGGTCAACCGGTCGAGCACCTGCTGCTGCCCCCGGTCCCGTTCCTCGGGCGTGATGTCGCCGGCCGCCGCCGCCCGGTCCAGCTCCTCCAGCTCCCGCCGGATGTTGACCGGGTTGTACTGCCGCTCCTCCGCCTCCCGGGCGATGACCTTGACCACCGAGGTCAGCCCCCGCACGGGTGCGTACGGCAGGGTCAGCAACGCCCACAGGATGTCCACGGGTCACTCCACCAGCTGGTGCGCGCTGACGAAGTCGTAGGGGGCGAGCGGGCCGAGCAGCCGCATCCGGATCAGGTCCCGACGCTGCTCGGCGAAGTCCTCCACCGCCCGGACGAACTCCTCCTCGTCGTCCGTGCCGACCAGGAAGGCCACGTTCATCGCGTCCAGCTCACTGCTCGGCTGGCGGGGCGAGTTCGCCACCACGTACGGGGTGAGGGCCTCGATCAGCTCGCGGTTCTCCGCCTCGCGGCGCAGCTCCACCGCCTGGCTGATCATCTCGCCGAGCCGGATCCGCTGCTCGCGGCTCTCCACCTCGGACCGGCCGCGCACCTGGTCGGCGAGCGCGGCGGCCCCCGCGTCGGCGGCCAGGATCTCGCTGATCAGCTCCGCCTCCTCGAACCGCCCGTGGACCGTGTACTGGACCCGGTCCTCGAACTCGTCGAGCGCGGCGGCGAACCGGTCGTGGTGCGCCTCCAGCAGGTCGGCCACCGCGTCCGGCCCGGTCACCACCGTGCCGAAGCGGACCGGCAGCACCGGCGCCACGACCACCGTGCCGTCCAGCAGCGTCTGGTACGCGGTCAGGTCGGCGGGCCGGCCCATCGGCTCCTCCAGCCCGACTTCGCTGACCAGGGCGGCCAGGTCGCCGTGCCGGATCGCGGTGATCTCCCCCGGCGGGGTGCCGACCCCCTCCGCGTCGGGGGTCGGCTCCACGTCGGACGGCACGATGCCGTAGATGAACAGGCCGCTCTCGCCGGCCGGCTGCTCGTCGGTCATCTCAGCCCTCCTCGTCCCGGCGGCGCGGGCGGTCCCGCTTGCGCTCGGAGCGGTCGCTGATCGAGTCGGCCACCGCGCCACTGATCTCCTGCGCCGCCTTGCCCAGGCCGGAGAGGGCCTTGCCCTTGGTCGCCGCCCCGGCCGCGTCGCCCACCAGGTCGGGCAGCCCCTTGGTGCCCTTCGGGGTGATGTCGTACCGGTCGACCGCCTCGGCGAACCGCAGGTACGTCTCGACGCTGGCGATCACGATCCGGGCGTTGATCTCCAGGAGGTTGATGCCGACCACGGCGACCGACACCTGCGCGTCGATCACCACGCCCTTGTCCAGCACCGTCTCCACCACGTCGGCGAGGGTTCCCCCGCCCCCGCCACCACCGCCGCGTTCCAGGGCGCCACCGCCCTGACCGCCGCTCGTCGTCGCGATCGTCATTCGCCACGCTCCTCACGGCGGCGGCGGACCACCGGCCGACGGGGTGCCTCGGGGGCCCGACGGGCGGCCGGGCGGGGACGCTCCTCGCGGGGCTCCCGCTCCTCCCGCGGCTGCGGGCGGCGGGCCCGCTCCGGCTGACGGCGGCGCACCGGAGGCTTCTCCTCCTCGGGCTCCTCCTCCTCGTCGTAGCCCTCGTCGAAGTCCTCGCCCTCCTCGTACTCGTCGTACTCCTCCTCCTGCGGGGGACGACGACGCTGCGGCGCACGACGGCGGCCACGCTCGGCGGGCCGGCGCTCCTCCTCCGGCTCCTCCTCGGGCTCCTCCGCCTCCTCGGGCTCCTCGACCTGGCCCTGCTCCTGCTGCTCGCGGGCCTCCTGCTCCTCCTGGAGCGCGGTCTCGTGGTCCTTGACCACCTGGGAGTCCTCGATCTCGCCGCGCCAGCCCTCGACCGAGTCGGGGTCGAGCACGGTCACGGTCATGACGTGCCGGACGAAGTGCTTCATCTCCAGCCGGACCCGCCGGCCCTGGGCCCGCCACAGGTTGCCGGTGTGCTCGAAGAGGCCCTTCGGGTGGTACTCCAGGACGACGAGGATCTTCGTCAGCTCCGGGCCGACCTCGTGGAAGCTGACCGTGCCGTCGACGGAGCCCTTCACGCCCTTCGACCGCCAGTGGATCAACCGGTCCGGGATCTGCCGGATGATCGTCGACTCCCAGCTGCGGTGCGACCAGAAGATCTGCGCCTTCCAGTTCATCTTCTCGTCGGAGGCGTTCTCCGCCAGCTCCACCTTCTTCATGAAGCTCGGGAAGGCACCGAAGGTGGTCCACTGGTTGTACGCCACCCGGACCGGCACGCCGACCTCGATGGTCTCGACGATGTTGGTGACCTTGAGCTTCTTGCCGCCGCTCTTGCCACCCTTGCCGCCGCCACCACCGAACGCCGACATGAGCTTCTCCTTACCGCCGGCCAGGCCGGCATGGAACATGGCCTTCATCGGGGAGCTGCCCTCGGCGAGCTTCTGCGCGCCGGTGGCGGCGGCGATCAGACCGGGTCCGCCGCCGGACTTGGCGTACTCGCTGAGTCGGCCGGTCGCGCCGGTGAGCCGCTCGGTCACCACCGTCATGGCCCGTTCACCGATCGCGGAGGCCAGATTGCGCAGTTCGCCGCCGAGCTGGTCGCGTGCCCGGTCGGCGAGGTTCGAGGTCGCTGCCATGGTCATCGCCCCCGCTGCCGGCGCGCGACGGCCGGCTGCCGCTCGTCCGAGTCGTCCTGGTCCGAGTCGTCGTCGGCCTCGGGCTGGTCGTCGAGCTCCTGCTCCTCGTCCGGCGCGGAACGCTCGTCGGAGGAGTCGTCCGGCTGGTCACCGCCGGACCTGCGGCGCAGCGCGTCGGCGCTGCCGCGCAGCCGGCCGCTGAGGGCGTCGATGCCGCTGCCCGCGGCGGCCGTCGCGGCGGCCTTGCCGGCGGTGGCCAGCGGGGCGCCCAGCTTGCTCAGGTTGCCCAGTTGGGGGTTGGCGTTCAACAGGTCCGTGCCGTACTTCAGCAGCCCGCCGGGATTCCGGCTGGCCCGTCCGGCGGCCACCGCGGCGCCGAGGGTGAGGGCGGTACGCAACTTCTTCCGACGGCCGAGGACGTAACCGAGGCCGACCGCCAGCGCGATCCGAGCTCCGCTCTTCATCAGTTCTCCTTCGCTCCCCGGCGTACGGAACTCCCGCGCCACACGAGGACAGGCCGGCGGAACAGCTACCGGGGAATAGCCACAAAATGGCCTGCGGGTCGGGTGATTCCGTTTTAGCGGACCCGGCCGTCGATACCCGTGGGCCTACCCACGAAACATTTCCGCGCAGCGCCGGAGAGGCGTGTCACCGGCTAACGGGATGCGCCCTGACAGCGGGGCCTTGCCTGGACAAAACGGTCAGAGAGATCGCCCTGATCAGGGACTTCACATTCCTCGCCCTCGGGCGAGGAATGACCTCAAACGGCCGGCAGAGCGGCGTCCAGACAAATCTGCGCACGCACCGTGCCGCCATCTTCGCGCAATTTCGCACCGCATTTGCGGAGCACCGAAATGGCACCTGCATTGTCCGGCGTCGTCCGCGCCACGACGGTCTGCATTCCGGCTGCGGCGGCCAGGTTCAGCAGTTCCCGCAACGCCGCCGCGCCGAGGCCCTGCCCCCGCGCCGACCGGCCCAGCCACATGCCCGTCTCGACGGTCCCCGGCTCGTCGCAGCGGGCCATCCGCACCATGCCGACCACCTCACCGCCGGCGAGGATGGCGTACATCTGGGTCCCCGTGGGGCCGGCGAAGCCCGCGAAGTGGGCGCGGTGGAACTCCCGGAACGCGTCCCGGCGGGCGGTGGACCAGCCGGCCGGCGCGTCGACCGGAGGCATGACGTCGTCGGGCTCCGCCTCGGCCGCCGCTACCGACAGCAACGGCTCCAGGTTCCCCTCGTTCACCGGCTCCAGCCGTACCGCACCTGCCACGTGCCGCAGTCTGCCGCCCGTAACCGCCTCAGTCCACCCCATCCGGCAGGGTCTGCCGGTACGGCGGAACGTACCGGCCGGTCGGACCGGCTTCGTGTCGCGCGTCACGCTCCGCTGTCACCGGTGCCGGTCCGTGCCCCGCCGATCAGGACGGACCGAACTCGCAGAACACCACCGAGGCGTCGTCGGAGCGCTTGAACCGGCGCAGCCGCTCCGGGTGGTCGCGTTCGGCGGCGCGTACCCGGTCGATCAGCCCGGCCGGCCCCTCGGCGGCGGTGACGTCGAGCAGCCCGGCCCAGTCGAAGAGCCCGAACTGGTCCACCGCGCAGGAGGCCCCGTCGCTGAGCAGCGCCGCCCGGCGCAGCGCACCCGGCCCGCGCAGCGGCAGCGTCCCGGTCAGCGCGTGGTACGCCGCGTCCGGGTCGGTGGCCGCCACCCAGTAGCCGTGCGTCCGGTTCATCCGCTCCCGCTGCGCGGTCACCGCCCGGCGGAAGCGGGCCGAAGGGTCGTCCCCGGGCAGCGCGGCGGCGAGCCGGCGCAGGTCCGCCATCGCGGTGTCCAGCCGGTCGTCGGCGACCACGCTCACCTCGCCGCCCGCGTCCAGCACCAGCGGGCTGTCGCAGAGCACCAGGTAGTCCACCTGCTCCCCGCCCTCACGCAGCAGGCAGACGGTGGTCGACGGGGTGCCCGGGTGGTCCAGGTCGCAGTCGTCGCCGTGGTCCGCGCGGACCGCGAGGATCGCCGCGGCGAGGCAGCTCATCAGGGTCGCCGCCGGTCGGGCCGCCACGGCCAGCCCGATCCGGGCGGCGAGGTGCCGCACGAACCACGCCGGCCCGTGTACGCAGCCGGTGTCGAAGCCGTCCGGCACGGTCGCCCCGTCCAACACCCCGACCAGCGGGCCGAACCGGAACACCACATCCTCGTTCTCCAGCCGGCCGGGCGCCGGGGCGGAGGCGGAGCGTACCCGCATCACCGGTGCCGCGCCGACGGGTCGCGCCGGCCGGCTCCCGGTCAGGAACCGGCGGTCTGGTGCCCCCATGCGTCTGCTCCCTCCGTCGCCGCCCACCTACCCGGCCCGGGCGGCGACATGCGACCCGGCCAACTCGCCGCTGCCACCCGGTCACTCGCGGTAGCGTCGGATGCGGAGGTCGTCGACGCTACGGGGGGACGCCATGTTGGAACGGTTGCACGAGTCAGGACTCAGGGCGGAACACGCCTACCTCGCCGGGTTCGTGAGCATCGGGCTCTCCTTCACCAGCTGGTTCCTCTCCAAGCACCTGGAGCGGGCCGGGGTCGCCCGGGCGGACCGCTGGGGCATCTTCATCGGAGAGTGGGCGCCGACCTTCTTCGCCATCGGCAACGGGCTGCGCACGTACGAGAAATGACGCGTCAGCGACGCCGGTTGCGCGCCCGGGAGGAGCGCAACCGGCGCAGCCGCCCGATCAGCATCGGCTCGGCGGCCAGCGCCGCCGGATGGTCGAGCAGCGCGTTGAGCAGCTGGTAGTAGCGGGTCGCGGAGAGCCCGAAGGTGTCCCGGATCGCCTGCTCCTTGGCCCCGGCGTGCTTCCACCACTGCTGTTCGAAGGCGAGGATCCGCCGTTCCCGCTCGGTGAGCCCGGCCGCCGGTCCGGCGTCGGCGTCGGCCGGAGCGACCTCGTCGGCGGGGGACGAGGCCGCGTCCGCCGGGTCGGCCTCGACGGTCCGGGTCGGATCGGCCTCCACCGCGGGGGCGGAGCGGGGTGGGGGGACGACCGTCGCGCCCTCGCGGCGCTCGACGTCGACCCGGCCGGACGGCTCGGGCCGGTCGGCGGCCGTGGCGGCGTCGGCGGGCATGGCGCTCCTCGGGAGGCGGGCCGGGCACGACGGCACCGACCGGGGGGACCCCAGCCTAACCAGGGCCCGCCCCGGTCGCACCGGACGCAATGTCCGCGTCGGTCACGGTCCGGGAACCGTGGCGACCACGCCTCAGGAGATGTCCCGGCGCCGCATCGTCCAGAACGCCGCGACCAGCACCAGCGCGGTGCCCACCCCGAGCACCACCGCCGAGTGCTGCCAGGTCACCAGCATCGTCTTCGGGGTGCACTCCCCCTGCACGAAGTCGCAGGACCGGTAGTCGATCAGCTTCCGCTGCTTCTCGAACCAGGCCATCGCATAGGTGGACAGGACGTACCGGTCCCCGAAGCGCACGCCCGCCATCGACACGGCGATCCGGATGCCGATCTCGCTGACCACGCCGAGGCCGACCGCGACGCCGAGCGCCATCGCGGTGTGCCGGCCGAGCGAGGCGAGCCCGAAGGCGACCGCGGCGACCGCCAGCACCAGGGCCAGGGCCCGTACGCCGCTGATCGCGGTGGACTGCCAGACCCCGGAGGTGACCTTCGCGGTGCTGCCCCGATAGGTGCCGATCAGCCAGAAGGCCACCGTCCACAGCGCCCCGAGCAGCACGCTCACCCCGAGCACGGCGGTGAGCACGGCGGCCAGCTTGGTGCCGAGGACGGCGAGCCGTCTCGGTCGCCAGAGCAGCAGGTTCATCATTCCGCCGGTGCTCCACTCGGCCCCCACGAAGGAGGCGCCGACCAGGAACGCGAAGAGCGCGACGGCACCCGCGAAGACGCCGATGAAGGTGGCGTACTCGCTGCGGAAGTCGAACTGGTAGGGCAGGTTCCACTTCGGGTCGAACATCTCCGGCTGCGGCTGCCACTGCCGGCCGCAGTCCGGGCCGTACCGCTCCTCGGTCTGCTCGCCCCGCTTGGCGGCGGCGTCGCACTCGGCGATCGACCGTTCCCACTCCTTGACCGCCTGGCGGTAGTCGGCGTCGGACTTGGCCTGCGCCTCGGCCACCACCGCCGGGGAGAGCTTGTGGCTGGAGAACGTGAAGGCGGTGGCGATGCCGGCCAGCCCGAGGACGAGCAGCACCAGCAGCAGCCGGGTGAGCCGGCGCTTGGCCAGCCGGCGCAGTTCGGTGACGTACAGGCTCATGCGCCCCAACCTCCCCGGCTGCCGGGCTGGCCCGACTCACCGACCTTCGTGGACTGGTCGACCTGCCGGTGCTGGCCGGGTACCGGCGCGGTGGAGGTCAGTTCGAGGAAGACGCTCTCCAGGTCGACCGCGACCGGGGAGAGTTCGCTGACATAGAGGCCCTGCTCGGCGAGGAGCCGGCTGACGGTGGCCGGCTTGTCGACCCCGGCCAGCATCAGGTGGTCGGGCTCGGTGGTGACCCGCAGCCCGGCCCGGGTGAGCGTGTCGGCGGCCTGCGGCAGGTCGGTGACCGCCTCCAGGCGGACCCGGACGGCGTGCTGGGAGTGCTGCGCGAGCACCTGCCCGACCGGACCGAAGGCGACCCGGCGGCCCAGCGAGATGATGGTGACGGAGTCGCAGATGAGCTGGATCTCGCCGAGGATGTGGCTGGAGAGCACCACGGTCATGCCGGCTTCGGCCAGGTCGCGCATCAGCGACCGCATCTCGCGGATGCCGCCCGGGTCGAGGCCGTTGGCCGGCTCGTCGAGGATGAGCAGCTTCGGGTTCTTGAGCAGGGCCGAGGCGACGGCGAGGCGCTGCTTCATGCCGAGCGAGTAGGTCTTCACCCGCTCGTCGGCCCGGTCCCGGAGCCCGACCAACTCCAGCACCTCGTCGACCCGCTGCCGGGGCAGTTCGCCGGCACCGGCGAGCAGACCGAGGGTGTCGCGGGCGGAGAAGTGCGGGAAGAACTGCGGGCTCTCCACGATGGCGCCGACCTGGCCGGCGACCGTGGGCAGCGCCCGGGGCAGCTCGTGGCCGAGGATCGCCATCCGGCCGCCGTCGGGCCGGATCAGGCCGAGCAGCGTACGCAGGGTGGTGGTCTTGCCCGAGCCGTTCGGGCCGAGGAAGCCGTGCACCTGCCCGGCCTCGACCCGCATGTCGAAGCCGTCGAGCGCGTGTCGCGTGCCGCGTCGACGACTCCGGTACGTCTTGCGGAGACCTTCTATCTCCAGGACAGCCGACAAGCTGACCTCCCCCGATGAGTTGCGGTGACAGCTCGACACCATACGCGGTATGCAGCGGCTGACAATACCCGGTATGCATCGGGGTTTTCCCTGATTCACCTCAGGCGCAGATGACCTGCACCCCCGCGTCGCGGAACGCCTGCACCACCGCCGGGGCCGCCCCCGAGTCGGTCACCAGGGTCTCCACCCGGTCCACCGGGCAGATCCGGGCGAAGGCGTGACCGCCCAGCTTGGACGAGTCGGCGATGACCACCACCCGCTTGGCCCGCGCGACCATCAGGCTGTTCATCGCGGCCTCACCCTCGTGGTGGGCGGCGGCGCCGAGCTGCGGGTCGATCGCGTCCACGCCGAGCAGGGCGACGTCCAGGGTGACCTCGCGCAGCAGCGCCCCGCCGAGCGGGCCGACCAGCTCGAACGACTTGGGCCGGACCACCCCGCCGGCCACCACCACCTTCATCCGGGACCGGACCAGCAGCTCGTTGGCGATATTCAGCGCGTTGGTGACCACGGTGAGCTGGGCACCCTCGGCGCTGGTGTTCAGGTCGGGCCGGACGGCCAGGGCCCGGGCCACCTCGGTGCTGGTGGTGCCGCCGTTGAGGCCGACCACGGTGCCCGGGGTGACCAACGCGGCGGCCGCCGCGCCGATCCGCTGCTTCTCGGCGGAGTGCTTGGCGGTCTTGTAGCGCAGCGGCAGGTCGTAGGAGACGCCGTTGGCGACCGCGCCGCCCCGGGTACGGGTGATCATCTGCTGCTGGGCGAGTTGGTCGAAGTCGCGCCGGATGGTGGCCTGGGAGACGTCGAGCCGCGCCGCGGCCTCCTCCACACTCACCCGCCCGCTGTCGGTCAGCATCTCCAGCAGGGCGTTCCATCGGGCGTACCGGTCCATGGCTCCCTGACTCTGCACGATCGGTGATTGATTGCGTGCACAGTAGTGCGCGAAACTACGTGTGCGCAAAACCTTCGACTGCGCAATGTGGGAGCTGGTTGCCACGGCCACCCCGGTTCGCGCAGAATAACGCGCGAAAGACGGCCATAACGAGCCGTATTGCGCAGCGTCTCCCCGGCGAGGAGTTGTCATGGCGTACGTGCACGCGGAGATCGCGAGCCAGCCCGACTGCTGGCGAGAGGCGGCGCAGCTCGCCCCGACCGTCGCCGACCGCCTGCCGCGCCCCGGCGAGCGGGTCGCCGTCGTCGGTTGCGGCACGTCGTGGTTCATGGCGACGGCGTACGCCGGGCTGCGCGAGCACGCCGGGCAGGGCGAGACGGACGCCTTCCAGGCCTCCGAGTTCCCCACCGGCCGGCGCTACGACCGGCTGATCGCCATCACCCGCTCCGGCACCACCACCGAGGTGCTGGAGCTGCTCAACGCGCTGCGCGGCCAGGTGCCGACCACCGTCATCGTCGGCGACCCCACCTCCCCCGCGGTCGAGCTGGCCGACGCGGCGGTGACCATGCCCTTCGCCGACGAGCGGTCGGTGGTGCAGACCCGCTTCGCCACCACCGCGCTGGCACTGCTCCGCGCGCACCTGGGCGACGACATCGGCCGGCTCGCCGCCGACGCCGAGGTGGCCGTCCGGGTCCCGCTGCCGGTCGACCCGGCCCGGATCGAGCAGGTCACCTTCCTCGGGCGCGGCTGGACCGTCGGGCTCGCCCACGAGGCGGCGCTGAAGTGCCGCGAGGCGGCCACCTTCTGGGCCGAGGCGTACCCGGCCATGGACTACCGGCACGGGCCCATCTCGGTGGGCGCGCCGGGCCGGCTGGTCTGGGCGTTCGGCGGGATCCCGGACGGGTTGCCCGAGGACGTCGCCGCCACCGGCGCCACCTTCGTGCACAGCCGCACCCACGGCTGCCGCACCGTGCTGACGAGCTGGGCCGCCGGGCGTACCCCGGTCGACCCGATGGCCGACCTGATCCTCGCCCAGCGCTTCGCCGTCGCCCTGGCCACCAGCCGCGGCCTCGACCCCGACGCGCCCCGCCACCTGACCCGCTCCGTGGTCCTCGCGTGACCGATCCGACCGTCGTCGTCGCACTGGACGTGGGCGGCACCGGGATGAAGTGCGCCCTGGTCCGCCCGGACGGCAGCACCGTGCACACCGAACGGCACCCCACCGGCGCCGCCCGCGGCCCGGACGCGGTGGTCGGGACCATCCTGGAGGTCGCCGAAGGACTGGCCGGCAAGGCCCGCGCCGACGGTCTGGAGCCGGTGGCCTGCGGCATCGCCGTACCGGGGGTGGTGGACGACGCCCGTGGGGTGGCGGTCTGGTCGGCGAACGTCGGCTTCCGGGACGTACCCCTGCGGGACCTGGCGGCGGCGCGGCTCGACCTGCCGACGACGCTCGGCCACGACGTGCGCGTCGGTGGCCTGGCCGAGGCCCGGCTCGGCGCCGGACGCGGCACCCGCCACGTGCTCTTCGTCGCGATCGGCACCGGCATCGCCGCGTCCCACGTGGTCGACGGGTCGGCTGTCACCGGGGCGCACGGCGCCGCCGGCGAGATCGGCCACATCCTGGTACGCCCCGACGGCCCGCGCTGCGGCTGCGGCCGCCCCGGCTGCCTGGAGGCGGTGGCCTCGGCCGCCGCGGTGGCCCGCCGGTACGCCGAACTGACCGGCGACCCGGTCAGCGCGGCCGAGGTGGCGGACCGCGCCGCGGCCGGCGAGCCCGCGGCGGGCCAGGTCTGGCGGGAGACCGTGGCGGCCCTGGCCGACGGACTCGCCACCGGGCAGGCCCTCTTCGACGTGGAGACGGTGGTGATCGGGGGTGGCCTGGCCCAGGCCGGCCCCCGCCTGCTCGACCCGCTGCGCGTCGCGCTGCACGAGCGGATGACCTTCCACCGGGAACCCCGCCTGGTCGGCGCGGCCCTCGGTGACGAGGCCGGCTGCCTCGGTGCGGCGCTGCTGGCGCTCGACGCCCTAGCCTGAGCTGCCCACCCCCCGACACGAGGAGAGAGCTGATGACCCTGCGGGTGACCGGCAAGGTGGTGACCCCGACCGGCGTGATCCGGCAGGGCTGCGTGGAGGTCACCGGCGACCGCATCCGGGCGGTCGCCGAATACCCGTCGGTCCGCGACGGGCACTGGATCGTCCCCGGCTTCGTGGACATGCACACCCACGGCGGCGGCGGGCACACCTTCACCACCGGCGACGCCGACTCCGCCCGACAGGCCGCCGCGTTCCACCTCGCGCACGGCACCACCACCCTGCTCGCCAGCCTGGTCAGCTCCCCGTTCGAGCTGATGCGGGACGCCACCGCGGCGTACCGGCCGCTGGTGGAGTCGGGCGTGCTGGCCGGTGTCCACTTCGAGGGGCCCTACCTGTCGGCGGCCCGCTGCGGCGCGCAGAACCCGGAGTTCCTCCGCGACCCGTCCACCGACGAGCTGGCGGAGCTGATCGAGCTGGGCGGCGGTGCCGTGCGGATGGTGACCGTCGCCCCGGAGCGGGACGGCGCGCTGGACGCGATCAAGCTGCTCGTCTCGCACGGCGTGGTCGCCGCGGTCGGCCACACCGACGCCACCTGGGCGCAGACCCGGGCCGCCGTGGCGGCGGGCGCGAGCGTCGGCACCCACCTGTTCAACGGCATGCGCCCGCTGCACCACCGGGAGCCCGGGCCGGTGGTGGCCCTGCTGGAGGCGCCGAACGTGGTCTGCGAGCTGGTCGCCGACGGCGTCCACCTGCACGACGGCATGCTCGGCTTCGCCACCTCCGTCGCCGGCCCGGAGCGGGCCGCGCTGATCACCGACGCGATGGCCGCCGCCGGCATGCCCGACGGCGAGTACGAACTCGGTGGCCAGGCCGTCACCGTGGCCGACGGGGTGGCCCGGCTGACCGAGGGCGGCGCGATCGCCGGCAGCACCCTCACCATGGACGCCGCCCTCCGGCACGCCGTGGCCGCCGGGGTCCCGCTGCCCGACGCCTGCCGGATGGTGGCCACCACCCCGGCCCGGGCCATCGGCCTCGGCGACCGGGTCGGCACCCTCCAGCCCGGCCTCCGCGCCGACCTCGTCGTCCTCGACGACGACCTGAACGTGGTCCGGGTGATGCGGGCCGGCGCCTGGGTGGAGTGACCCCGCTGGGTACGCCGGTGGAGGGCAGTCGGAAGACGCTACGAACTTGATTACATGGATGGGTCACCGTTCCGGGCCGGACCCGATGGACCGGACGGCAGCCGGCCGGGCCGGACAGCGGCCGGTGATTCATTGATGTAATCAAGTTCGCAGGCGACAGAACGCCTCAGTCCGCGGCTGGCGGAGGCGCCAGCCTGCCCACCGCCCACGACTCGCCGAAAGCCCACGGAACGGCCCACGGAGGGTCAGCCGGCGGTGGGCACCTCGACGCCGAGGACGGCCTGCTCGTCGGGGCGGTGCACCAGCACGTCCGCCAGATAGGAGTGCACCGCCTGGCGCATGCCCACGTCCCGGCCGGCCTGCTCGGAGAGCAGCCACTTGTGCTCGATGATCTGCGCGAAGAGCTCCTGCGGCTCCAGCTTGCGGCGCAGGTGCGCCGGCACCGCCCGGACCACCGGCTCGAAGACCTCGGTCAGCCAGCGGTGCGCGGCCTGCTGCTCGTCGGTCAGGTCGCTCTCCACCCGGTACGCGTCCAGGTCGTTGAGGAGCTTGCGGGCCTGGTTCTCCTCGGCGTCCAGGCCGGTCAGCCGGATCAGCCGACGGGTGTGGTAGCCGGCGTCCACCACCTTCGGCCGGACCAGGAACCGCCCGTTGTCGGCGGTCGACATGGCGACCTCGGCGACGTCGAAGCCCAGCTCGTTGAGGCGGCGGATCCGGCCCTCGATGTCGTGCCGGGCCTCCCGCTCGATCTGCTGCTCATAGGTGATCTCGTGCCAGAGCCGCTCGTACCGGGCCACGACCTCCTCGCAGACCACCTCCGGGTCGATCGACTCGTGCAGCAGCCCGGCGGCCTGGAGGTCCAGCGCCTCACCGAAGATGTTCACCCGCGCGATCTCCAGGTCCTCGCCGCGCTGGCCCTCGGAGAGCGAGGTGTGCAGCGCCCCCGTCTCGGCGTCCACCAGATAGGCGGCGAAGGCGCCCGCGTCCCGGCGGAACAGCGTGTTCGACAGCGAGCAGTCGCCCCAGAAGAAGCCGGTCAGGTGCATCCGTACGATCAGCGCGGCGAGCGCGTCCAGCAGCCGGTTCATCGTCTCCGGCCGGAGCGTGTTGGAGAAGAGCGCCCGGTAGGGCAGCGAGAACTGCAGGTGCCGGGTGATCAGCACCGACTCGAGCGGCTCCCCGTCGTCGGTCCGCCGGTCGGCGACGACCGCCACCGCCTCGACCGACGGGAAGTCGATCCGCTCCAGCGCCCGCAGCAGGTCGTACTCCCGCTCGGCGATCCGCTCGCGGGTCTCCTTGAACGCGTACACGTAGTCGCCGAGGCGGACGAAGCGCACGATGTGCCGCGAGATGCCCTGCGGCAGCGCGACCAGGTGCTGGTCAGGCCACTCCTCCAGCGGGGTCGACCAGGGGAGGTCGAGCAGCGCCGGGTCGACGAGAGCCGAGGTGATCCGCACGGGGACAAGTGTGCAGGCTCACCCCGCCGGAGCGCTTCCCTTCGTGGGCCGGCACACAGCGACCGACGCCCGCGCGGGTCCGGCACCGCGGGCGGCCGGTAGCGTGGTCGCGTGCGCCAGACCTCGGGGGTACGTGAGAAGCTGCGGCTGCGCCCCGTCCGACCGGCCGGTTGGCGGTGGGACGCGCTGCTGCTGGCCGCCCTCGTCGCGCTGACCGTCCTGCTCACCACCGGTCACCTGCTCGGCCTGGACCGGGCGGTCGCCGACTGGGCCGACACGCACCGGCCGACCGCCGCCTACTGGACGGCGCGGGTGCTGAACTACCTCGGCCAGGGCACCCCGCTGACCCTGCTGGCCGCCGGGGTCGGCGTGCTGGTGGGGATCCGGCTCCACTCGGTCCGTCCGGTGCTGCCACCGATTGCCGCCTTCGTGCTCACCTACCTCACCATCGGTCCGCTGAAGCTCTGGACCGACCGCGCCGCACCGAGCGCCAGCATCAAGGAGCCGTTCCTGCCGGAGGGGGACGCCGTGCGGCTCTTCCACACCGACGGGCCCTACGGGGTGTCGTACCCGTCGGGTCACGTCGCCAACTCGATCGTCTGGTACGGCGTGCTCGCGCTGCTGCTCGCCCCGCTGCTGCGCACCTTCGGCCGGACCGTCCCGCCCCGGCTGGTCACCCTGGTCCGGGTTCTGCCGCCGGTCGTCGTGCTCTGCACCACCACCTATCTGGGCTGGCACTGGTTGACCGACTCGCTCGCCGGGCTGCTGCTGGGGCTGCTGCTGGACCGGATCCTGCACCGGGTGCCCTGGGACGACCTGCCGCTGCCGGGCCGGTTACGCGACTGGGACCGCCCGTTCATCTCGTACCCCTAGGGTCCGGATCGTGGATCGACTGAGGCGGCGGCTGGGCGTACCCGATGCGGTGGTCATCGGTCTGGGCTCGATGCTCGGCGCGGGCGTCTTCGTGGTCTTCGCTCCGGCCGCGGCGGCGGCCGGCGGCGCCGGGCTGCTGATCGCGCTGGCCCTGGCGGGCTTCATCGCGTGGTGCAACGCGACCAGCTCGGCGCGGCTGGCCGCCCGCTACCCGGAGTCCGGCGGCACCTACGTCTACGGCCGGGAGCGGCTGCACCCGTTCGCCGGTTTCGTCGCCGGCTGGGGATTCGTGGTCGGCAAGACGGCGAGCTGCGCGGCGATGGCGCTGACCATCGGGGCGTACCTCTGGCCCGGCCGGGCGCGCCTCGTCGCGGTCGTCGCGGTGGTGGCGGTGACCGCGGTGAACCTGCGCGGCATCGGCAAGACCGCGGCGGCGACCCGCGCGCTGGTGGTCCTGGTGCTGTCGGTCCTCGCGCTGGTCGCGGTGACCGGCGCGCCGCACGTCGCGCCCGACCGGCTGGACGGCCTCGCCGGCACCGGGATCCGGGGCGTGCTCACCGCCGCCGGCCTGCTCTTCTTCGCCTTCGCCGGGTACGCCCGGATCGCCACCCTCGGCGAGGAGGTCCGCGACCCGGCCCGGACCATCCCGCGCGCGGTGCCGCTGGCGCTCGGCGCGGTGCTGGCGATCTATCTGGTGCTGGCCGTGGTCGCGCTCGGCGTGCTCGGCGAGGACCGGCTGGCCGCCTCGACCGCGCCCCTGGCCGACGTGGTGACCGCCGCCGGGCTGCCCGACCTGACCTGGGTCGTCCGGGCCGGCGCGACCGTGGCGGTGACCGGGGTGCTGCTCTCCCTGCTCGCCGGGGTGGGGCGGACGACCCTCGCGATGGCCCGCCGCCGCGACCTGCCCGGGGCGCTCGCCGCCGTGCACCCCCGGTACGGGGTCCCGCACCGCGCCGAGGTGGCGGTCGCCGCCGTGGTGGCCGTGGTGGTGGCGCTCGGCGACGTACGGGGCGCGATCGGCTTCTCCAGCTGCACGGTGCTGGTCTACTACGCGATCGCCAACGCCTCCGCGCTCACCCTCGGCCGTGACCCGACCCGGAAGGCGCCGGTGCAGCTCCTCGCCGCCCTCGGGCTGGTCGGCTGCCTGGTGCTGGCGGTCAGCCTGCCCCCGGCCAGCGTGCTCGCCGGTTTCGGCGTCCTCGCCCTCGGCGCCGCCGGGTACGCCCTGCGCCACGCCGTGACCCGCCGCCCCTGACCCGGCGTCACTCCTCCGGCTGCCTCGGCACCGGTGCGCCGGCCGGCTCGGGCGGGACCGGGGTGGTCTCGCGGAGCAGGGCGCTCAGCCCGGCCCGCCGGGCCACCACGGTCAGCCGGTCCCCCGCCGAGATCATCATCCGCGGGTCGGCGGTCCAGTCGGTCTTCTGCCCCGCCCGGGCGTACGCGAGCAGCCGCACCTCGCCGGGGCGGCTCACCGCCGCGAGCGGTCGGCCGTCCAACGCCGAACCGGCCACCACCGGCACCTCGGTGACCAGCAGGGCGTGCCGGCCGACCGGGATGGTGGCGATCACCGCCCGGTCCAGCAGCGCCGCCACGAACGAGGGCGCCGCCAGGTAGGAGACGCTGCGCGAGATGCCGATGCCGAACGCCTTCTGGATCCGCTCGGCGAAGTCCCCGTCGAAGAGGCGCAGCACCACCCGCAGGTCGGCGTCGAGCGAACGGGCGTTCAACGCGGCCCGCAGGTTGGTGCCGTCGTCGGTGGAGACCACCACCAGCGCCTGGCAGGTGTCGACGGAGGCGGCCCGGAGCGTCTCCTCCAGCCCGGCGTCCCCCACGATCAGCGGTACGCCCAGCCGGTGCGCCAGCGCGGCACCCCGCGCGTCCGGGTCCTTGTCGATGGCCACCACCTCGACGCCGAAGTCGTGCAGTTGCGCCATCACCCGGGTGCCGATGTTGCCCAGCCCGACCACCACCACGTGCCCGGTCCGGGCCGGCTGGATCCGGCCGGCGTGCAGGGCCAGCCGGGCGTTCACGACGCCGTCGACCACCACCGCGGTGATCAGCGGGATCAGCGCCAGCCCGGCGAGGTTCAGCACCACCTGCATGACCTGCGCGGCGGCCGGTTTGTTGACGTCCGGGTCCTGGCCGCTGAGCGTGGTGACCAGGGTCAGATAGAGCGCCTCGGCCCAGTCGACGCCCGAGGCGCGGGAGTTCAGCCAGCCGAGCAGGGCGATCACCCCGAGCAGCAGGAGCACGGCCACGCCGATCTTGCGGGTGGCGAAGCTGCGGACCGCCCGGAGCAGCACCGTCACCGGCTGCCGGCGCCGCCGGGCGCGGACCAGCCGCCGGGCGGCCAGCTCGGTGCCGGGCCGCTGCCCGGTCGCCTCGGCGAGCACCACGTCGGCCGTCGCATCCTCGGCGGGCAGCAGCCGGGTCGACGCCGGATCGGTGGTGACGGCCAGCCCGCAGATGACGTCGGTCGGGCGTACGTCGGTGCGGCGGGCCACGTAGAGGGTGCGTCCGCCGTGCCGGAAGTGGGTGGGCGCGACCTCGCCGAGCGCGGCGGCGACGAAGGCGGGGGCGGCCATCGAGGCGTCGGAGAGCACCGCCGAGTCCGGAAAGAGCTGCCGTACGCCGTTGGCGAGGCTGGTGTTGAACATGCGTACCACCAGGCGCAGCCGGGGCTCGACCTCCTGGGCGCAGAGCGCGGCGTGCATGTTGCCCACGTCGTCCTGGTGCAGCAGGGCCAGCCCGTCGGCGCCGGCCAGCCCGGCCCGGCGGAAGGTCGCCTCGTCCAGCCGGGCGGCGATGATCACCTGGACGCCGTCGAGGTCCCGGCCGTCCGGGCCGTCGGAACGCCGCCGCTCGGGCACGACCAGGGTGACCCGGACCTGGCCGGCGGGCGTCTCGGTGGCGAGCAGCGACCGCACCACCCAGTAGGCGAGCGGGTCGGAGCCGCAGATCACGTAGTGCGGGCGGGCGTCGCCGTTCATGCGCAACCGCCAGCCGGTCGCGCGGCGGGCACGGTCGCGCAGCGGGTCGGCCATGTCCGGATGGTAGTCAGCCGCTCGCAGCCCGCGCAGCCCCGCGATCATGAACGCATGGCGTCCGCCCAGGCGGGTAGAGCAGCGACATGCAGACGTTCCTGCCGTACCCGGACTTCCTGGCGAGCGCCCGGACGCTGGACCAGAAACGGCTGGGCAAGCAGCGGGTGGAGGCCATCCAGGTGCTGCGGGGGCTGACCCGGCCGGGTTACGGCTGGCGCAACCACCCGGCGGTGAAGATGTGGGCCGGCTACGAGGAGGCGCTGACCCGGTACGGGCTGGACATGTGTGCCGTCTGGTGCGAACCGGGTCGGGCGGACACCTGCGCGGCCACCCTGGCCACCGACCTCGCCGCCGCCTGCGGCATCGAGGTCGTCCGCACCCAGCAGGAGCTGGCGGGGGCCGGTGAGCTGCCGCCCTGGCTGGGTCGCGAGGACCTGCACCTGAGCCATCGCTCCTCGCTGCTGCGCAAGGACCCCGACCACTACGCCCCCCGGTTCGCCGGCACCCCGCCCGACCTGGAGTACGTCTGGCCGCCGTCGGACCGCCCCCGCCGCTGCCTGCCCTGACCGGCGATCGGGCAGACTGGGGACCCGTCGGCGAAGAGGTGCTCATGGCGTTGTCGCAACTGGTCGGTCGGCTCATCGGCGTACGGGAGCACGTGGTGGACCCGGGCGGCGGCGGCGCGGACCGCGTGCCGCAGCCCACGACGGCGGTCGTGGTCGGCGGTGGCATCGCCGGCATGTCGGCCGCGGTGGTGCTCGCCGAGCGCGGGGTGGACGTGACGGTGCTGGAGGCGGCGCCGACGCTGGGCGGCCGACTGGGCGCCTGGCCGGAGGCGCTGCCCGACGGCGAGCAGCGCAACGAGCACGGCTTCCACGCCTTCTTCCGGCAGTACTACAACTGGCGGTCGATCCTGCGCCGCGTCGACCCGGGGCTGGGCTTCCTCAAGCCGATCCCCGGCTATCCGATCCTGTCCGAGCAGTGGCCGACGGAGGAGTTCGGCAAGCTGCCGCCCGCCCCGCCGGCGAACCTGCTGGCCCTGCTGCTGCGCAGCCCCAGCCTGCGCCTGGCGGACCTGCGCGGGATGGACCGGGACGCCGCGCTGCCGCTGCTCACCTACGACCCGGTCCGCACCTACGCCGACTTCGACGACACGACCGCCGACGAGCTGCTCACGTCGCTCAAGCTGCCGGACCGCGCCCGGGCGATGCTCTTCGAGGTCTTCTCGCACTCGTTCTTCAACCACGAGGCCGAGATGTCGGCCGCCGAGATGATCGCGCAGTTCCACTTCTATCTGCTCGGCAACCCGGAGGGGCTGGCCTTCGACTGCCCCGACGAGGACTACGCGACGGCGATCTGGGAGCCGCTGACCCGGCACGTGTCGAAGCACGGCGGCCGGGTGGTCACCGGGGTCGCCGCCACCCGGCTGGACCACGACCCGAAGGGCTGGCGGGTCACCGCCGCGGACGGGTCGTCGTACCGCGCCGGGCACGTCGTGCTCGCCGTCGACCCGCCGGCGCTTGCCGCACTGGTCGCGGCCTCGCCCGGCCTGGTCGCGACCGCGCCGGAGCTGGTGGAGCGGATGCCCGCGTTCGGCCGGCCCGGTCCGCCGTACGCGGTGGCCCGCTACTGGATGGACGGCGACGTGCGCGCCGACCGGGCGGTCTTCAACGGGGTGTCCCGGCAGCCCACGCTCGACTCGGTGACCCTCTATCACCGGCTGGAGAACGAGTCGCGGCGCTGGGCCGAGCGCACCGGCGGCTCGGTGATCGAACTGCACGCGTACGCCTGCGAGCCGGACGTGCCGGCGCAGGAGCTGGCCGAGCGGATGCGGGTGGAGCTGACCCGGCTCTGGCCGGAGGCGGCCGACCTGAAGGTCCGGGAGCTGCGCGCCCGGGTGGAGGCGCAGGCGCCCGCGTTCACCCCGGGCAGTGACGCCTGGCGGCCCGGCGTACGCACCGACGCCGACGGCCTCTATCTGGCCGGGGACGGCATCCGCACGGAGTTCCCGAGCGCCCTGATGGAACGGTCGGCGGCCACCGGCATCATCGCCGCGAACCACATCCTGCGTGGCGCGGGCGCGGCGGCGGAACCGGTCCGCTCGATCCGCCCCCGCGGCCTGCTCGCCCGGAAGTGAGCAACGGCCCCCGGTCGACGCCTGCACCGGGGGCCGTCGTTCGGCGGGGGCCGTTGCTCAGCGGGTGACGCCGTCCCAGCGGGTGCCGTGGTAGGCGGCCCGCATGAGCTGCTGCATGTCGTCCAGCATCGGCATCCGTGGGTTGGCCGGCGCGCACTGGTCGGAGTACGCGTTCAGCGCCTGCTGCGGCAGCGCCGCCACGAACCGCTCCTCCGCCACCCCGATCGCCCCGAAGGACGGCTCGATGCCGACGGCGTCGCGGAGCCGTTCCACCGCGTCGGCGAGGGACGCCACCCCCTCGGCGGGCGTCGCGGCGGGCAGGCCGAGCAGCCGGGCGATCTCGGCGAAGCGCTCGGGTGCCCGGTAGCTCTCGTACCTGGGCCAGCCGGAGAGCTTCGACGGGACGGTGCCGTTGTAGCGGATGACGTGCGGCAGCAGCACCGCGTTGGTCCGGCCGTGGGCGATGTGGAAGGTCGCGCCGAGGGTGTGCGACATGGCGTGCACGATGCCGAGGAAGGCGCTGCCGAACGCCATCCCGGCGATGGTGCCGGCGTTGTGCATCCGCTCCCGCGCCTCGTCGTCGCCGTCGACCACCGAGCGTTCCAGGTTGGCGAAGATCAGCCGGATGGCGTGCAGGGCCAGCCCGTCGGTGAAGTCGTTGGCATAGACCGACACGTACGCCTCGATGGCGTGGGTGAGCGCGTCGAAGCCGCTGTCGGCGGCGATGGCGCGGGGCATGCTGGCGGTCAGCACCGGGTCGACGATGGCCACGCTCGGGGTGAGCGCGTAGTCCGCGAGGGGGTACTTCCTGCCGGTGCCGTGGTCGGTGATGACCGCGAACGGGGTCACCTCCGCGCCGGTGCCCGACGTGGTCGGTACGCAGACCAGCCGGGCCTTCTCCCCGAGGCTGGGGAAGGTGAAGGCGCGCTTGCGGATGTCGAAGAACTTCTCCCGCATGTCGTCGAAGACGACCTCGGGGTGCTCGTACTTCAGCCACATCACCTTGGCCGCGTCCATCGCGGAGCCGCCGCCGAGGGCGATGATGGTGTCCGGCCGGAACGCCCGCATCAGCGCGGCACCCCGGTCGACGGTGGTGACGCTCGGCTCGGGCTCCACGTCGTCGATGATCTGGAGGGCGATCTTCTCGGCCCGCCGTTGCAGGATCCGGTTGACCCGGTCGACGAAGCCGAGCCGGGTCATGGTGGCGTCGGTGACCACGGTGACCCGGTGCACGTCCGGCATCTCGGCGAGGTAGCGCAGCGCGTTCGGCTCGAAGTAGATCTTCGAGGGGACCTTGAACCACTGCATGTTGTTGGTCCGCCGGCCGATCCGCTTGATGTTGACCAGGTTGACCGCGGAGACGTTGTCGGAGACCGAGTTCCGGCCGTAGCTGCCGCAGCCGAGGGTGAGCGAGGGCAGGAAGGCGTTGTACATGTCGCCGATGCCGCCCTGCGAGGCCGGCGAGTTCCAGATGATCCGGACCGCCTTGACCCGCTGCCCGAACTCCTCGACCAGCGCCTCGTCCTCGGTGTGGATGGCCGCGCTGTGGCCGAGGCCGTGGAACTCCACCATCTGCTCCGCGTACGCCAGGCCCTGCTCGCGGGTGCCGGCCCGGAGCACGGCGAGGACCGGGCAGAGCTTCTCCCGGGTGAGCGGCTCGTCGGGCCCGACGCCGCCCACCTCCGCCAGGATGATCGAGGTACGCGGCGGCACGGTCAGCCCGGCGGCCTCGGCGATCCATTCGGCGGTCCGCCCGACGACGTCCGGGTTCAGCTTCCCGTTGGGGAAGAGCAGCGCCTCCAGCCGGCGCTTGTCCTCGGCCGTGGCCACGTACGCGTGCAGCGTGCGGAACTCGTCCAGCGCGGCGTCCCAGATCGTGTCGTCGACGATGGCGGCCTGTTCGGAGGCGCAGATCATGCCGTTGTCGAACGACTTGGAGAGCACGATGTCGTTGACGGCCCGCTTCAGTTTCGCGCTCGCCTCGACGTAGGCGGGTACGTTGCCGGCCCCGACGCCGAGCGCCGGCTTCCCCGCCGAGTACGCCGCCCGGACCATGCTGTTGCCGCCGGTGGCGAGGATGGTGGCGATGCCGGGGTGGTGCATCAGCGCGGTGGTGGCCTCGACCGAGGGCTGGTCGATCCACTGGATGCAGTGCTCGGGTGCCCCGGCGGCGACGGCCGCGTCGCGCACCGTGCGGGCCGCCTCGACGCTGCACCGCTGCGCCGAGGGGTGGAACGCGAAGACGATCGGGTTGCGGGTCTTCAGCGCGAGCAGGGCCTTGAAGATGGTGGTGGAGGTGGGGTTGGTGACCGGCGTGATGCCGGCGATCACCCCCACCGGGTCGGCGATCTCCACGATCCCGTTGATCTCGTCCCGGCTGATCACGCCGACCGTCTTCAGCGTCGCCATCGAGTGCGTCACGTGCTCGCAGGCGAAGATGTTCTTGACGGCCTTGTCCTCGAAGACGCCCCGTCCGGTCTCCTCCACGGCGAGCTGGGCGAGCGCGGCGTGCCGGTCGAGGGCAGCCACGGACGCCTTCCGCACGATGTGGTCGACCTGCTCCTGGGTGAACCGGTCATAGTCGGCGAGCGCCTTGAGTCCGTCGGCGACCAGGCTGTCGATCGTGACGTCGAGTTCGGTGGACATGCTCTCTCACCTCGGCGGTTGTGGCGTCAGGGGCAACCTCAGACTGGGCGACCGGGCGGTGCGGCGGTGGGGCGGAAGGACCCGGTGGACCGCTGCCGAAGGTCCCGTCCCGCGTTCCGTCCCATTAGTCGGGATATGTGAATCCCTACATAAGACGCGAAAGCGGCCTTACGCTCGACTGACGTCGATCCGGCGGCGGCACGGGAGGTCAGGAGCATGTGGGCAGCGCAGCGGCCGGCCGTCGAGGAGGACGGCCGGGACGACGCGTACGGGCTGCTCCGGGACGAGCGGGCGTGCATCGTCACCGCGCTGCGGCTCGGCTGGTGGCTCGCCGACGCGTACCAGCACGCGCAGACCGCCGACCTGACCGCCGACGGGCCACCCGCCACCGCCCCGGCGAAGCTGTCCAACGTGACCGAGATGCCGGGCCCGGACCGGCTCCGGATGTACCTGGACGGCGCGGAGGTCGCGATCACCCAGGTGGCGGCGCTGACCCTCCCCGGCCGGCCCGTCCCGTCGACCGCCGCCGCCCGCGCCGCCACCGACGGTGAGCGGGAGCCGCTCCTGCTCGCCCTGGACGAGCTGAACGTCGACCTGCTGCGCTGGACGATGGCCACCAACCACCGGGTCGGGCTGGCCTACCGGCTCGGTCGGTCCCTCGCCGACACGGTCCGGCGCGGCGACGCCGACCAGCTCGTCCAACGCTTCGGCGGGCGGCAGGTGCAGATCAGCCGGTGGCTGGACGAGCTGGCCAGCGTGCTTCCCCCGTACTCGGCGGCGGTGGTGCGCCGGTCGCTGGCCGACTGGGCGGGCGCGGTCACCCGCGCGGGCGTCGGCGACCCGACCGAGGCGGGACTGCCCGAACTGGCCCGTGAGCTGCGCAACCAGGGCGACCTGTGGCGCGGCGTGCTGACCGGCGGACTGCACCCGGGTGACCTGCTCGACGAGGAGAACTGGGCGGTGGTCGCCCGGAACCTGATCATCCGGGACCGGAAGCTGGTGGTGCAGGCGGCCCGCGGGATCTTCTGGCCGGTGCTCGTACCCCTGCTGGTGGTGCTCGTGGCCGTGGTCGGGGTGAGCGCCGCCGCGGCGGCCGGCTCGCCCGCCACCCGGGCGGCGGTGGCCCTGCTCGGCCTGGGCGCGGGGCTGACCGCGATCTGGCGGACGATCTCCGGTCCGGCCCTGTCGGTGGCCGCCGAGGTGAACCGGCCGCTGCTGGAGAGCGAGCTGGCCGTGCAGATGGCGGCCCGGGTCAACCGTCCGCTGGCCACCGCCCGGACCGCCGGCCGCGCCGGCCGACAACGCCACCCGCTGCGGGACGGATCGAAATCCGTTGCCCGCCTCACCGGCGCGGATCTACCGTGACCCGGCAAGGTCAACCACCGCTCCGGGAGCCGTCGATGTCGCTACCGCACGTCACCACCGTGCCGTCGTGGCTGCTGCGCGACGGTTGCCGAGCCGAAGGTCCCGCCGTCGGGTGGCCCGACTGACGCGTGTGCCGCACGCGTCCCCGCCGCCCGTCCGATCGCCGGACCGGGCGGCTTTTCGCTGTCCGGACCGCACCACCGCAGTCGTGAGAAGGGAGTGCCCGGTGGACGCCGTCCTCGTCGTCAACGCCGACCTCGGCCCGCTGCACCGGGTCACCGTCCAGCACGCGATCCGGATGCTCTGCCGGCGGGTCGCCGAGATCCACGAGGCCGAGCCGGACCAGCTCATCGGCGTCTTTCCGATGCCGCGCGTGGTCCGCCTCGTCCGGTACGTGGTGACCCGCTGGCGGTTCACCGCCGGACCGGCCTGGTCCCGGGGCGGCGTGCTGCGCCGCGACGGCCGGCGCTGCGCCTACTGCGACGCCCCGGCCAGCACCATCGACCACATCCTGCCCCGCTCCCGCGGCGGCCGGAACACCTGGCGGAACACCACCGCCGCCTGCTACGAGTGCAACCAGCGCAAGAGCGACCGGACCCCGGCCGAGGCGGGCATGCCGCTGCGGCGGGAGCCGGTGACGCCGGGCTGGGCGGCGCTCGCCGGGCGGTGACGGGCCGGCCGGCGGGCACAGGGGGCCGCGTCGGGGGGTACGCCCCGGCGCGGCGCCCGCCGGTCCTCGCCGTCACGCCGTCGGACCGGCACCGGCCGGGCCGTCGAGGGCCGCGGCGGAGTCGGCGGCCGGATGGGCCCGCAGGAACGCCTCACCGCGACGGGCGTCGCGCAGGATGTGCCAGCAGGCGAGGACGAACAGGACGCCGGTCAGCCCGAAGAGCGCCAGGAAGGCCGGCGAGAACTGCAGCAACGCCTGCCCGAGTTGCATCGTCACCAGGCCGCCGAACAGAGGCACGACCCAACGCTGCCGGATCAGCTGCTCGGCGACCGCGCGCAGCACCGGCCGGTCGGTCTCGGTCGGCACCTCTCCCCGCCGGACCGCCCGGAGCAACTCGCGGCGGCGCGGCCCGGCCGCCGGCAGCGCCGACTCCCGGGCGGCACGGAAGCTGCCGCTGCGCGCGGCCCGCACCAGGGCGGCCACCTCGATCACCAGCCCGAGTACGGCGAGCACGCCACCGGTCACCGCGACCGGAGCGGGCGGGTCACCGTGCCGCAGGAACCAGCGCGGCATGCCGTAGGCGGCCAGCAGGCCGACCAGGAGGGAGAGGACGGCGAAGGCGCAGACGCCCGCCAGGACCCGGCGTCGCATCCGCCAGCGGTCGTTCCGACTCTGCTCGGCACCGTCCACCATGGTCCCCCGTCGGTCGTCGAGGGCTTCGACGTACCCCCGACGGCGCCCGGTCACACGGCGGTCAGTGAGCGGCCGGCGGTGTCCAGCCGAAACGCGGCGGGCGCCGCTCGTTGGCCGCGGCCACCCCCTCGCGGGCCTCGCCGCTGGCCCGGACCTGCCCGTGCCACCAGGCGATCCGCTCGGCGTCGGCCCGCTCGTCGATGATCTCCTTGGCCGCCGCGACGGTCAGTCGCGAGCGCTCCGCGATCACGCCGGTGAGCGCCGCGACCCGGGCGGCCACCGCGTCGGCCGGCAGCACCTCGTCGACCAGACCGATCCGCAGCGCCCGCTCGGCGTCGATCAGCTCGCCGGTGAACAGCAGGTGCTTCGCGGCCGACGGACCCACCAGCCGGGCCAGCCGCCGGGTGGTCGGCGCGGGATAGACCAGCCCCAACCGCGCCGGGGGTACGCCGAAGCGGGCGTCCGCGGCGGCGATCCGCAGGTCGCAGGCGACGGCGAGCTGGCAGCCGCCGCCGACGCAGGCGCCCCGGATCTCGGCCACCGTCGGCTTGGCGAAGGTGGCCAGCCGCTCCTCGGCGGTGACGGCGATGCTGGCGTCACCCGCGTCCAGCAGCTCGTCCAGGTCACCGAGGTCGGCCCCGGCGCAGAAGGTGCCCGCCGCGCCGGTGAGCACCAGCGCGTGCACCGCGCGGTCCGCCTCCAGCCCGTCGAGCAGCACCGGGAGCTGCCGCCACATCGCGGCCGTCATCGCGTTGCGGCGGGCCGGGTTCCGGATCACCACCGTCGCCACCGCCCCGGTCACCTCGACGGTCAGCTCCGCGTCCGACATGTTCTCCTCCAGGGCCGACGGTTCGGCTGACCATAACGGCGCGGGCCCGACGACCACCCGCGTGGGGTGGCCGCCGGGCCCGCCGGGGCCGGGGTCAGGTCAGGAGACGTTGACCGCGGTGTCGTCCACCACGAAGGAGGTCTGCAGCGAGACGTCCTCCGCGCCGGTGAGCTTCAGGGTGACGGTCTGGCCGGCGTACGGGGCCAGCGAGAAGGACTTCAGGCTGTAACCGGTGGCCTTGTTCAGGTTCGAGTACGTGGCCAGGGTCGCCAGCACGGTGCCGGAGGAGTTGAGCACCTGCACCTTGAGCGTGTCGTACGCGGTGCCGGTGGTGGTCTCGGCGCTGTCGATGTGCAGCCAGAAGCTGAAGTTGTAGTTCGTGCAGCCGCTCGGCAGGCTCACCGACTGGGAGAGCGTGTCGGTGTGGGTGCTGCCGTAGCCGTCCAGCCAGGCGTTCCAGGTGCCGCCGTGGGTCGGCTGGCCGGAGCCGCCGTACTGGCCGATGACCCCCGAGGTGGACGACCAGACGGTGTTACCGGACTCGAAGCCCGGGTTGCCGAGCTTCTGGCCGGGGCTGGTGCAGCCGCCGCCCGTGCCGTTCACCGTCAGCGAGTAGGTCGCCGAGTGGGCGACCGCGCCGGTGCCGGTGACGGTCACCGTGTACGTCCCCGCCGGGGTGCTCGCCGAGGTGGCGATGGTGAGGGTGGACGAGCCGCCCGAGGTCACCGAGGTCGGGTTGAACGACGCGGTGGCGCCGCTCGGCAGGCCGGTCGCGGAGAACGACACGGTCTGCGCGGTCCCGCTGGTGGTCGCGGTCGACACGGTGGTGGAGACGGAACCACCGGCGGTCACCGAGCCGGAGGTCGGGGAGAGCGCGACGGAGAAGTCGTTCCCGGTCGACGAGCAGGGCGCGTCGGAGCCGGAGACGGCCACCGCGGTCCACGCCGCCTGGACGGCCTTGTACTCGGTGGAGCAGTTGCCGTACAGGTCGGTCGCCGCCTTGAGGCTGTAGGCCCGGGCGGTGTTCGACGGGGTGGTGGTGTTGACGTACGACGTGTTCGAGGTGAAGTAGACGTCGAGCGCCCGGAACCAGATCTTCTCCGCCTTGGCGCGGCCGATGCCGGTCACCGCCGGAGCCGAGCCGCAGACCGGCGAGGTGCCGTACGCGGTGGCACCGGTGCCCTCGGCCAGGTTGAAGAAGAAGTGGTTGGCCGGGCCGGACGAGTAGTGCACGTCCTTGTTCTTCGTGCTGGTGGTCCAGCAGGAGTCGGACGAGCCGTCCAGCGACGGATTGTACATGTAGCGCAGCGGCGTACCGTTGCCGTTGATGTTGATCTTCTCGCCGATCTGGTAGTCACCCGGGTCGGCGGTGGTGTTGGCGTAGAACTCGACCATGGTGCCGAAGATGTCGCTGGTGGCCTCGTTGAGGCCGCCGGACTCACCGGAGTAGGTCAGGCCGCCGGGCACCACGTTCTCGGTGACGCCGTGGCTCATCTCGTGGCCGGCCACGTCGAGCGCGACCAGCGGGTTGGCGTTGCCCGAACCGTCGCCGTAGGTCATCTGGGAGCCGTCCCAGAACGCGTTGACGTAGTTGCTGCCGTAGTGCACCCGGCTCGGCACGCCGGTGCCGTTGCCGAAGATGCCGTTCCGGGCGTGCACGTTGGTGAAGTAGTCGAACGTCTTGGCGGCGCCGAAGTGCGCGTCCACCGCGGCGGACTGCCGGCTGGAGTTCGACCCGGTGCCCCAGGTGTTGTCGGCGTCGGTGAACGTGGTGCAGGTGCCGCTGGTGGTGTTGTTCATGTCGCAGGTACGGCCGTTGCCGTGCGACGGGTCCACCATCTGGTAGGTGCTGCCGGAGAGCGTGGTGTCGACGCTGACCGTGCCGGAGAAGATGCTGTTGCCGGTGCCCGCGACCGACTCGATCTCGTCGTACGAGCCGATCACCTTGCCGGTCGTGGCGTCGGTGATGACGTGCAGCTTCGACGGGGTCTGCTTGTCCGCCCTCATGCCGGAGGCGACCGTCTCCCAGGCCAGCCGACCCTTGCCCGAGCTGGCGTCGACGAAGAGCTCCGGGGTGCCCACGGAGCTGAGCGAGCCGGAGAACGTCTTCCGCGCGCTCGCCTGCGCCGCCGCCTTGCCGACCTTGGCGGTGGTGCCGAGGGTCAGCGGCGCGGCCAGGCCGACCGAGGTGCCGGCCAGGTTGCCGTCGGGGGCGGTGTGGATGACGAAGTCACCGCCGTAGACCCGCAGGCCGTGGTAGGTCCGGGTGTAGCGGGTGTGCGCCGCGCCGTTGGCGTCGACCTTCGTGCGGACCGCCTGGTACGCCTCACCGCTGACGCCCTGGACGGCGCCGGGGTGGGCACGGAGCAGACTGTCCGCCCGAGCTGCGGCGGTGGACGGGGCGGGGGCGCTGGGAGTCGTCGCGTACGCCGTGGTGGTGACGCAGGTCAGCACGCTGCTGGTGAGCAGCGCTGCGCTGACGGCCGCGAGGGGTCTTTTCACGGGCCCTCCTGACGGGGGAAAGTTGTGACGGGGGTAGTCACGCATGTAGATATAGCGATATACGGAGAGGAGCGGAAGGGGGCAACGCTTTCCTGCCGGACACACTGGCCGAACGGATGAGGCGGCGCAGGTGTGGGAACCGGGCGGCACCGTCGTGCGTCCGATCCGGCATGAGACCGACCCCCGCCCTGGTGGCCACCGCCGCCACCCTTCTCATCGCACTCACCGGTTGCGCGACGACCGGCTCCACCCCCTCCGCCCCGAACGCCGCCTCCCCCTCGGCCACCACCGGCGTACGCGTGGTGCTGACGAAGTCCGGTGGCATCGCCGGCCTGCGGGACACGGTCACCGTCGAGCCGGACGGTCGCTGGACCGTGGCCGACAAGACCGGCGCGACCCGCACCGGGCAGCTCTCCCCCGCCGACCTCGACCGGTTGCGCCAGCTCACCACCGACCCGAAGCTGGCCGCCGAACCGGCCGACACCGCCGCCCCGACCAACTGCGCCGACGCGTTCACCTACCAGCTCACGGCGGGCAGCCGCACCACCGGTTTCGTCGACTGCCCCACCGACCCCGACCGCCCGGCGACCACCGCCGCCGTGGCCGACCTGCTCACCCGCGCCACCGCCTGACGGACCGGGCCCCCTCCCCGCCGCGCCGGTGAAGGGGCCCGGCAAACCTGTCGCCGGTGTGGCGTTCACCTATGGCCGGCCCCCGTGACAGCGCGCCAGAGTGGTGGCATGACTCGTGCACTCATCGCTCTGACCAGTCACTCCAAGCTCGGCGAGACCGGCCGCGAGACCGGCTTCTATGTCGGCGAGGCCGCGGAGCCGTGGGAGGTCTTCCGGGCCGCCGGCTATGACGTCGACCTCGTCTCCGTGGCCGGCGGGCAGCCGCCCCAGGACGGCCGGGAGGAGAACGACAAGACCCAGAACGACTTCCTCGCCACCGCCGACGTGGCGAACACGCCGAAGGCGGCGGAGGTCGACCCGGCCGGATACGACATCCTCGTCTTCGCCGGCGGACACGGCGCGATGTGGGACTTCCCGGGCAACCCCGACCTGGCCCGGATCGCCCGCTCGATCTACGAGCGCGGTGGCGTGGTCGCCGCGGTCTGCCACGGCCCGGCCGCGCTGGTCGACCTGAAGCTCTCCGACGGCGCGAACCTGGTCGCCGGCAAGCGGGTGGCCGGCTTCACCAACGACGAGGAGGCGGCGGTCGGCCTGACCGACCAGGTGCCGTTCCTGCTCGCCGACAAGCTCACCGAGGCCGGCGCCCAGCACGTCCCGGCCCCCGACTTCACCGAGCACGTGGTCGTCGACGACCGCCTCGTCACCGGCCAGAACCCCCAGTCGGCCCGCGCCCTCGCCGAAGCCATCGTCACCCTCACCAACGCCTGACCCACCCCGCCCCGCACACCCTGCCGGACGGACGCAAATTCACGGAAAGAGTGGCCATTCCACGCCGGATGGCCACTCTTTCCGTGAAAAAGGGAAACGGCGGCGCGGGCGGATCCCGGGTGCGGCGGTTAGAAGGTGTAGGGCGGGGGGAGGCCGGTGGCGCGTAGGTCGGGTGGCAGGTGGGCGACGTCGTTGAGGGCGATCAGGGTGGGTGGGCCGCCGGAGCTGTAGCGGATCACCGTCAGGCCGCCGTTGTGGAAGTTGAGGCCCAGCCAGCGCCGCTCCGGCGCGTCCAGCGCGTGCCGGACCAACCAGGCGATCAGGAAGGCGTGCGTGACCACCAGCTCGCGGACGTCACCGTCGGCCGGCGGAGCAGCGAACCGGGCCACCGCCTCCGCCGTCCGGCGCGGCCCGTCGATCCGGTCAGGCTCGTCGAACCCGGCCAGCAGACCGGCGTACGCCGGGGGCAGCCCCGCCGGAGCCGTGTCGTGCGGCAGGTGGTCACCGACCGTCTCGTCGGCGTACACCGGGACACCGGGCAGTGCGGCGGCGACCAGGCCGGCGGTCTCCGCGGCCCGGCGGAGCGGCCCGTGGTGGACGGCCGTGAGCGGCGTCCGGCGCAGCCGCTCGCCCAGCAGCGTCGCCTGCCGCCGCCCGCGCCCGGTGAGCCCGGTGTCCGTGCCGGCCTCCGGCCGGTCCTGCTCGCCGTGCCGGGCCAGGAAGAGCACCCGTGTCGCCACTCGCCACCTCGCCTGATCGGTGGGCGCGAGCCTAGCCCGCGCCCACCGGTCGCGCCGCCCCGCCGGCTCAGGCGCGCGGGAACATCTGGCCGATGCGGATCTTGTTGCCGAACGGGTCACGGATGCCGAAGTCGATCCCGTACGGCCGCTCGGTCGGCTCGTCGGTGATCTCCACGCCCTTGGCCACCAGATCCTCGTACGTCTTCTGCGCGTCGTCGGTGGTCATGAAGAGGAAACCGCCCAGCGCGCCCTTGGTGAGCAGCTCCCGGACCTGCTCGGCGGTGGCCGGGTCGAGGGCCGGCGGGCCGGGCTTCTCCAGCAGGATCTCCCGCGTCGGCTCGCCGGGCAGGTTGACCGTGAGCCAACGCATGAAGCCGAGGTCCTGGTCGGTGTTGACCTCCATGCCGAGCTTGCCGACATAGAAGTCGAGCGCCTGGTCCTGGTCGAGAACATAGATCTGGGAGCGGGTAATCGAGTTCATCGTCATGCCGAGAACGCTAGACCGACGCCCTGACCTGGTGCTTATCCAAAACTGACCAGTCAGCGGGCGCTGCTCGGGCGCATCCAGGCCTTGGCGAAGCAACTCGGCACCGCCGTGACCGGTGCCCGGCGGCGCCGGTGCTCCGACGGGGACTCGCCGACGATGTCCCGGAACGTCCGGCTGAACGTGCCCAGGCTGCCGAAGCCCACCGCATAGCAGATCTCGGTGACCGACTGCTCGGTCTGCACCAGCAGGTCCATCGCCCGCTCCACCCGACGCCGTTGCAGATAGCGGTGCGGGGTCTCGCCGAAGGTGGCCCGGAACGTGCGGATGAAGTGCGCCTCGGAGACGTGCGCGATCCGGGCCAGCGCCGGCACGTCGAGCGGCTGCGCGTACGACCGGTCCATCGCGTCGCGGGCACGCAGCATCGCCCGGTTGGACTCCTCCACGGCGCGGCTCATCGCCGTCAGGCTACCGCTCGTCGGCGCCGGAGCCGGTCGCCACGACCACGTCGAGGGCGGCGAGCAGCGCCGGATCCGCGATCGCCTCGACGGCGAGGATCCGGTCGGCGACGACGAAGCTGAGCGCGAAGCGGAGCTGACCGTCGACGACCACCACCGCCCCGGGCGCCCCGTCCACGAACGCCGGCACGGCGGCCTGCGCCCGGCCGGAGAAGAACCGCGCCACCGCCGAGGAGCCGTGCAGCTCGCCGGTCGCGCCGTTCCGGACGACGACGGCATCGGGGCGCAGGACGACGTGCGGGTCGAGCAGGGTGACCAGGTCGTCGAACCGCCCCTCGCGGGAGGCGGCGAGGAACGCCTCCACCACGCCGCGCTGCCGGACCGGGTCGGTCTCCGGCACGGTGGGGCCGTTCCGCACCCGGCGGCGGGCCCGGCTGGCGATCTGGCGTACGGCCTCCGGGGTGCGCTCCACCACCGGGGCGATCTCGTCGAAGGAGACGGCGAACATGTCGTGCAGGACGAACACCAGCCGTTCGGTGGGGCCGAGTGACGTGAGCACCACGTCGAGCGCCCGACCGACCGACTCGGTGAGCAGTGCCTCCTGCTCCGGATCGCGTTCGCCGGGCACGTCGGCGGACGGTCCGTCACCGGCCACGTCCACCGATTCCTCGTGCCGCGCCGCGGCCGACCGCAGTCGGTCCAGGCAGACCCGGCCGACCGTGGTGGTGAGCCAGCCCGGCAGGTTCTCGATGGTCTCCGCGTCGACGCGGCTGAGCCGCAGCCAGGTGTCCTGCACGGCGTCGTCGGCCTCGGCGGCGGAGCCGAGCATCCGGTGGGCCACCGCGCGCAGCCGCGGGCGCTGTTCCTCGAAGCGTCGGGCCAGCAGATCGGTGTCGCTCACGCCCCCGCCATCCTGACCGACCTCGCAGCCCGAGAGTGACCGTCGCCACATCTGTCACGCCGCCCGTCCGGGCCTCGACATCCAGGTGACGGAGCACGAGCGGCGGCGCGACCGGCGCCGACGAGCCTAACAGGACAGGACGGACCAGAAATGACCCAGGAAGCGCGCATCCAGAACCCGGCGACCCTGCTCCCCGAGGCCGTGAAGGCGATCAACCTGCTCTACCGGGCCGCGCACTCGGCGGGCGTACCCGGCACCACCCTGGAACTGGTCCACCTCCGGGCCAGCCAGATCAACGGCTGCAGCGCCTGCGTCGACTCCGGAGCACGCGCCTCCCGCAAGGCCGGCGAGACGGAGGAGCGACTCTTCGCGGTGGCCGCCTGGCGGGAGACGCCGTACTTCACCGAGGCGGAGCGGGCCGCGCTCGCCCTCTCCGAGGCCGCGACCCGGCTCGCCGACCGGAGCGACCCGGTGCCGGACGCGATCTGGGCCGAGGCGGCCCGCCACTTCGGCGAGCAGGAGCTGGCGGCACTGGTGCTCTGGATCGCCACCACGAACTTCTTCAACCGGATCAACGCGACGACCCGCCAGCCGGCCCCGCAGCACTGGGGCTGAGCAGGAACCGCGCGGGTGGTGACCACCGGCCACCCGCGCGGCGCTCTGCCCACTGCCGGTCGGGTGCCTGATGGAATTGGAGCCCCCGGCCGGGATCGAACCGGCGACATCTCGCTTACAAGCAGACACCGGCCGAGCGTCGTTCGGTTCCAGGCTTTCCGCGTGATCAGCGCGTGCGCAAACCCGATAAGCGAATGGTCGCTGACTAGGCCGATCGAGCGTCTGGCTCGACCGGTTCGGCTCCTCCCTCGCTCCCGCCGGCGGGCGGCTGGAGATCCCGGAGCGTCCGGATCGCAGCGACCTTGTCCGCGTCCGGAGCGTCCAGCGCCAGGACCGCGTCCAGCGGGTCGCCGCCTGCCCGTACGGCCCTGATCAACACCACCTTGACCGAGTCAGGCCGGTCGAGTCCGAGCAGGAAGTCGACGTCCAGCACCGGGGACACAGGCGTGGCGGCCGAGTAGGAGCCCGAGGGCATCACGCCCTCGGGCAGTTCCTGGCCGTCGTTGATGAACCTCTCGATGGTGCCGGCCGGCCAGCGCATCACCCGCTCGACGCCCGCGTAGCTGAAGGCCTTGAGGCGCTCGCCGGTCTCGGCCTTCCGCCACGTCTCGGGACTCATCGGCGCCTGCTTCGCCGCTCGGTCGATCGTCAGGCCGGCGGCCTGGCGTCGGTTGCGCACCTCTCGGCCGAGGGCCTGTCGGCGGTCGTCGAGGTCTAGCCGCTCACGGCTGCTGTCGGACGCCTCGTGGTGGCGCTCAGCCTGCCTGCCCATGCCTAGGTCGCTCCCGGTTGCGTAGCGAGTCGCCCTCTTTGCCCCCACGGCAGCCCTCAGTGTGCCAGGAACGCACAGGAACGCGCGAACCCCTGGTTAGACACGGCGCGCTATCCGTGCCCGTGAATCCTTCTCGCGTGTTCACTCACCCCAGGTAGGGAAGGTTTTTCGGTGTTCCTAGGTGTACCTGGTTGCTAGTTGTGCCTACCTGTGCCTAGAGTGGCCGCCATGAGGACACGTAGGGCAAGGCCCACCACTGCGGTCCCGATCAACGGGGCCGCCCTGCGACGGATCCGAATCGACCGAGGGATAGAGGTAGCGGAGCTGGCACGCCGAATTCAGGTGTCCAGGCCGTACATCTCGAAGCTGGAGCTCGGGCACTCCAAGCGCGTCAGCCCGACGGTGCACAAGGCGCTGCTCCAGGTCCTCCAGCTGACCGACAGAGACGCGCTACGAGCAGACACGGCAGCAGCCTGATGGGCCGCGAGACGCAGGGCTACGCCGCCCTGCCGCCCTCGCAGCGCCAGCTGCACGCGTCACTCGGCTCGCTGACTCGCTGGTCTCGCGTGAACAGCCAGGAGCAGCGAACGGAGGCGCTCGCGCCGGCCCGGGCGGCCCGCCAGAAGCAGTGGGAGCGCCAGGCCGACCCGGCCGGTGTGCTCAGCGCGGACGAGCTGGCGGCTGCGGTCGACCGGCTCAAGAAGGCGCACTACCGCCGGATGGCCCTCGCGAGCGCGAAGAAGCGGAGCCGCGATGCGGCCTGAACGACACGAGCCCTCAGCCGCGGCTACGGCAGAGGGCCCGCAATGCCAGTCCCTGACCCGCCAAGACCAGGAGATCCAGATGACCGAGATCGTACCGGAGGTGGAGCTGCCCCGGTGGACGTGGCCGGCTCCAATGCAGGACTCGGCGCTTCGCGAGGACGAGGTGACGTTCTCGTGAGCACCGTGGATATCGCTGGCTGGTCCCGGCAGTACGAGGCGAACCAGAAGCTGCCCTACCTGCCGGACGGCAACTACGACTTCGACCAGGCCGTGGCGGAGCTGCGGTCCGCGGTGGCGGAGATCGCCCCGAACGCGGCCGACTGGGTCTCGCCGGTGCTGCGGGTCCTGCGTCACCGGCCCGGCCTGGCCGCCCAGGTACTGCACGACCGCGAGCCGACCTGCCTCAGCTGCGGCGGCAGGAAGCACTGCCTGGGCTGTGACGACACCCGACCGCAGGCGAAGCGGCTGTGGCAGGGGTGGCGGTTCGTGTCGCCGTTGAACCGGTGGGAGACCGTCGAGCGGGTCGAGCAGACCAGCGAGTACGCGCCGATGCGGGTGTGGACCGACCAGACCGGCCCGGACTACTCGTGGCTGATCCCCGGGTTCCGGCGGCTCGACGCGGCCGGACCGGCGCTGCGCCCGCACGGCACGGCCGAGATCCGGATCGTCGAGTACGACTACGCCCGCGACGCGCCGATGTTCGCGGTCGCCACCCTCGACACCGTCCACAGCCCGGAGGTCGCGGACCACCTCGCGGAGGCCCGCTACAGCCGCGAGGACGGCTGGAAGGTGAGGCACCGGCCGGACGGCGGCGGCGACCCGGTGGTGGTCGACTGCGGGCGGAGCAAGGCGAAGGCCCGCACCGCGCTGCGGGCCGCCGCACGGCAGCACGCGAAGGCGCTCGGCGTGAAGGTCGCCCAGTGATGGCGCCCGGGCTGGAGCGCGACCGGCAGGTCGCCCAGCTGCAGGCGCGAGTCGCGGAGCTGGAGAGCCAGCTCCAGGAGGCTCTCGACGCGGCCCGCCGGGACCCCCTCACCGGCCTCTACAACCGGGCCGGCCTGGCCGAGGCGTGGTGGGCGGTCCAGGGCAACTACAAGCTGGCGCTGCTCGACCTGGACGGCTTCAAGGCCGTCAACGACACCTACGGCCACGCCGCCGGCGACGCCGTTCTCACCGCGATCAGCGCCAGCCTGTGCGGGTACCCGATCGCCGCTCGGCTCGGCGGTGACGAGCTGGTCGTGATCGGCCGGATGCCCGGCGGGCCCGACCGGTGGTGGCCGGTGCCGCTGCCCGTGCCCGGCGCGCCCGTGCTGCACGTCACCGCCACCGTCGGCATGACCGACGTGGTGCCCGGCGACCTGGCCACCACACTGCTGCGCGCCGACGCCGCGATGTACCGCGCCAAGCGCGCCGCGAAGGGCTCGCTCGTCGCCTACGACCCGTCGATGGACGACCGTCCGGTCCACCCTCGCCCCCGCGTGCGGCTGCGAGACCGACTTTCTGATCAGGAGGCAGCGTGAGCCAGATCGACATGATCGACGGAGGCGTCGACACCGCCCGGGTGTCCGGCGCCGCGGCTGATCGGATCCACCGCGAGCAGCGGCAGGCCGACGCCCGCGCCTACCTCGAGCGCACCGGCAACGAGGACCTGCTGCCGGTCCTCGGCCTGGTCGAGTCGGTTCCGCCGAAGCGCCAGCCGCGCAAGCGGGTGGGTGGTGGGCGCACGTGACCGACGCCCTGCGCACCGCCGGCGCGCTGCTCGCCCTCGTCCTGATCTGCCTCGCCATGTGGGCGGCCGCCGCCGGTGTTCTCCAGCTGCTGTGGACCTTCCTGCTCTTCCTGATCGGAGCCAGCGCATGACCATCAACCTGACCACGCCCGGCCGGACCGCTGCGGTGGCCGCGGCCGCCGTGAAGCGCATCGTCGGTGAGCGGTTCGCCCGGGAGCCGGAGCACGAGGGCGCGGACAGCATCGGCTGGGCGCAGCAGCTCCGCGAGATGCGCCTCGCCGAGGCCGCTCCGCTGGCCCGCACGCCGCTGGCGCTCGCCGCCGCCCCGTACCGGGAGGTCGTCGACGAGCACCTGGGCGTTCTGCGTATCGCCGCCCAGGAACCGGCCCGGCTCTTCCACGCTCTCGCGGGATTGGCGGCTACCCGATGATCACGACCCTGCCTCACCCGGACTGGTGCGAGCCGGCCCTGTGCGACGCGGAGGTGCCGACCCTGCCGGCTGCCGGCGGCGTGCACCGCAGCCCGCCGCAGCGCCTCGTCCTCGTCCTGCCGATGGGCGACTCGGTGCTGCTGGTGGCGCAGCTGCAGCGCCCCGGCTCCGTGCGGTACGGCGAGGCCGACCGGAAGCGACGGACCCTCGACGAGGTCGCCGACGAGCAGACCAACCTCGCGGTGCAGATCGGCGGCGGTCCGATCACCCTGGTCCCGGTCGACCAGGCGCGGATGCTCGCCGAGCACCTGGCGCCGCTGCTCGGCCTGACCGTCGAGGCCACCAGCGGTGTCTAGGGTGCCGCGCCGGCCCGCTCGGCCGACCGTCCTGCCGCACCGGTACGTGCGGCAGGACGGCGTGCCCGAGGACCCCTGGTCGAAGCTCGCGCCGTGCCGGGAGTGCCACAAGGTCGGCCGCGCTGGCGACGTCCAGCACCCGGACGAGCTGACCGCGATGCCGCCGACGCCGCCGGCGGCGCAGGAGCTGGAGGACCGGATCCTCGGCGAGCGGGAGTGGTGATGGACGACCTGACTCCGCCGCCGGCGGTGACCGCGCACCTCGACCAGACCCGCGCCGCGCTGGTCGACCTCGTCGCCGGCGCCGCCGAGCACGTCGACGCCGACGCCTGCCCGCACGCCGGTGTCTGCCCGGGCGACCAGGTGACCGATGTCCTGGCCGCCACCGGCCGGGCGGTCCGGGACGACCTGCTGCGCATGGCGATTGCCGAGCTGGCCCGCCTCGGCTACACCCGGCCGGCCCGCTACCGCCTCACCCGCGCCGCGTACGCCGCCCTGGACGCCACCCAGCCGCGCCGGCCCTGGCCGTTCGGCGGCCGCCGTGCCTAGCGCCAAGCCGCGCGCCAACTCCTCGCTCGGCCTGGAGGTGTGGGCCATCGGCAGCTGGGACGAGCTGACCGGGCTGCGCTCGCAGCTCGCCGGCGGCGGCCGGCTACTCGAGGTCGGCGACCCGCACGTCCTGGCCGGCCCCGACGCCGGCCGCTACCGCCAGTACATCCGTGTCCACGTCCGCACCAGCGAGGGGGCCTGATGGACCACCAGCGACTGCTGGCCCGCACCAAGACCCGGATCGCGTTGCTGCGTGCAGCCGCCGCCGGCGACGTCACCCACGACTGCGGTGAGGACTCCTTCTCGCTCCGAGACACCTCCACCGGCCAGAGCCGCTCCTCCGGCGTCACCGCTCGCGCCAAGGAGCAGCTGGCCGCCGAGTGGATCCGGATCGGCCCCGCCCTTCCCCAGCAGCGGTCCCAGCACCAGATCGAACCGACCGAGCTCGGACGACGCATCCTCGCCGACGTCGACGAGCAAGCCGAAAGGTTCCTCGACCGATGAGAAAACCCGACGACCAACTCCAGCAGGTACTCGCCGAGCGCTACGGCAGCCCCGTCGACGTCGCCGTCGAGCAGTCCGCGCCACCGCCGGTGCCCGTACGCCGCCTGGCCGACTCGACGGATGGCCCTCAGCGGCACCGCCGTCGGGCACTCCTGGACGCCCTGCGCCCCAAGGGCCGGGCTGCATGACCCTGACCGTCAACACCAACGGCGCGGCACCCGGGCATGGGTGCCGCGCCGCCTGTGATCCCGAAGGACCAGATGTGAAACCTCACCGTACCGCACCCGGCCGACCCTCTGCAGGTGCGCGATGACCGCCCCGGTCCGCTGGTACGCGGACACCTACCAGGACGCGGTCTGGGACTCGTCCCTGCCACCGCGCGCCAAGCTCCTCGCCCTCGCCTATGCCCGGCACGTCCGCGACGGCCAGGGCGACCGCACGCCGGCGGCCGACCTGTCCTGGCTGACCTACGACCGGGCGATGGATCAGGCCAGCATCGGCAAGCGGGCGCTCGTTACCTCCACCCAGCAGCTCCTGGTCGAGAAGGGCTGGCTGGTGCCCGTCCGGGTCATCCCGCGCCGACCGACGCTCTACCGGCTGGCCATCCCAGCTGCCGCCGCTGGTACCCCGGAGGGAACTACCGACGACAGCCCGGAGGGAACTACCGAACCCGGCGTGGTTCCCACCGGGGAACTACCGGCCGCCGCTGGTAGTTCCCTTCCGGCCGCCGCTAGTTCCCTTTCCGAGACCGGTGGTTCCCAGGAGGGAACCACGGTAGTTCCCACGGGGGAACGCAACTCCTCTCTCAGAAGTACCTCTCAACATCATCCTCAGCGCGGTGGGACCGTCGCCTACGTCGCCGACCGGTTGAGCGTGGATGACGACGAGGCAACGAAGGTCATCGAGCAGATCCGAGCAGCTGCCCGGAAGCCGCCCCGCTCGCTCGGCGCGTACGTCCGGAGCCTGACCCACGACGACCTCATCGACCACCTGACGGCCGTCCGCACCGCCGCCCGCCCGGCTCTGCCCCCGACGGCGGCCGACGACCGGCCGGTGCCGGCCTGGCGCCTAGACCTGGCCGCCCGGCAGGCCCCCCGCCGCGGCCCGGGCGCGGACCTCGCTCGCCGAGTCCTCGCCGGCGAGATCCGCCCCCAGGAACTACCCGACCCCGATCACGACGGCCACGAGCTGGCCTCGGTGATCCCGCTCCGCGCTCACACGGCCTGAGGAGACTGCCATGAACCTCGACCCGAAGACCATCGCCGCCGACCTGATGGTCAGCAACGCCCGTTTCGTCACGGCCCCCGAAGTGTGGGCGCACATCGGGCAGGCGTACGACACCGCCGAGCTGGACGCGTCGCTCGCCGACGAGGTCGCCGACCTGATCGCGAAAGCTGGCATCGGCCTGACCTGGCCCGACGGCACCACCAACACCGAGCTGGACGCCGCCCGCGTCGAGATCGAGCGGCTGAAGACCCGAGTCAACGAGCTGACCCGAGGCGCGGGTGCTACCGCAGCGGACTCCGACGAGCTGCCCCCCACCACCGAGACGCCGTTCGAGGCCGCTCACCGCCTCGCCCCCCAGCCCGCCACCCGCGACACCGCCACCCGCGACGCCTGGATCCGGCACTACGCCGCTGAAGCCCTCGCCGCCTACGCCGTCTTCCAAACCGAGATCAACGCTCACCTGGCGGCTGGCCCGCATGCCGGGTCCCGCCTCGACCTCGGCTACCTCATCCTGGCCGCCGGAGCGGCCACCACCACCGCCGCAGCGCTCGCCGACCCGGCCGACGCCCCCAACCTCATTTGGGATCTGACGCCCGAGGCGGGAGCCCTCAACGGCGAGTGGCAGGACTGGCTAGTCGAGACGCTCGTCAAGCACGGCGTCAACCCCGGCCACATCGACCGCGAGTACGACCCGGACGACTTCGCTGACGCTCTCGCCGCCGAGCCCAGCGATGAGCCATACGTGTGCCCCGAGTGCGGAGAAACCGCCTACCTGCACTTCCCGCAGTGCTCGATCGCCGCAGCCCGGGTGACCCCGTGACCGCGCCGCCCACCCCCGCCCCGTTCCGAGCACACACGGCATGAGGAGGCTCCCGATGCCCACACACCGCCGCCGCCCCGCCTGGGAATCCGACCTGGCCGCCCGGGAGGCCCGCACCCCGACCGAGGCCGCCGAGCGGGCCCGCCGCGGCCGCGCCCTCGTCGACGCCGCGCTCGCCGGCGACGCACCGGCCGAGGCCGCCGAGCCGTCCGAGCCGTCCCCGCCGGCCGGCTACGAGTACGTGGCCTGCGTCGCCTGCTACCGGCCGGTCTGGGGCCTGCCCGGATCTCGCTGCCCCGCCTGCAAGCCCGCCACCTCTGGAGGACCGAAGTGACCCACACCGACAGCCGGGCCGTCGACGCGCTGCTCGACCACCAGCTCACCCTGGCCCGCGTGTGTAAGGAGCAGCAGAAGGGCCTGACGTACGCGTGGGGCCGCGTCGACGAGCTGCACCAGGCGGTCACGACCGCCGACGCGCACCGCGACCGGTACCGCGAGCAGGCCGACCGTGCGAACGCGGAGCGCCTGCGACTGGCCGAGGAACTGGCCACCGTCCAGGCCGCCAACCGCCACCTGGAGACCAAGCTGCGGCAGGCGATCGGCTCCGACCTGCGCAGTGGGCTGGTGACCAGCCTGGTCGCCGCGCTGATCGTCAACGCCGCCCCGGCCGGGCCGAGCGCCTTCGAGTTGGCCGCGCACCTGCTCGGCGAGCTGGCCAACATGACCGACGGCCGGGAGCCGACGCTCGGCCAGCCGACGTCGACCGGCCGATGGGGTCCGTACTGCGCGTGCGGCCTCTCGACGTCTGTGCCGGCCGGGCACCGGCTGCACCGACCGCACTGCGACCGGGCACCGAGGCCCGCCCAGTCCGGACCGGCAGCCCGGGAGCTGCCCGCCGCACCCGCCACGCCACAGCCTCCGGCGAAGCCTGCGGCGGCCGCCGGACCGGCCCCGCTGACGCCTTGGTGGCGCAGGCTCGGCACCCGGACCCGACCCGCCCGTCACTTGGATGTCACGACGACCACCGACACCCCTGGAGAGACGGCATGACCTCGACACCCGTGGCGTACATCAGCATCGGCAACTCCGACGACAAGCTCACCCAGCGGGAGTGGGCGGACTTCGTCTGGCGGGTCGCTCTCGCTGTGCAGGAGGCGTCCGAGTACGCGGGCGGCGGTGTCCACGGCCAGTGGATGTCCCTGCCCGCCGACTCATGGCAGAACGCCTGCTGGGCCCTGCAACTGCCCGCTGACCCGGCGCCCGTCGACCGGCTTCGCGCGATCCTCGCTGGCCTCGCCGCGGAGTTCCGGCAGGACTCGATCGCCTGGGCGCTCGCCCCGACCACCGAGTTCCTCAACCCGCCGCCGAGGAGCTGACTATGGCCGAGATCGTCCGCACCGCAACCCAGGTTGAGCGGCAGTACACCAACGACGGGGACGGGCCGATGCGGACCATGCAGGTGGACGTCGTGGTCCGCGGCATCGCCGGCTGGGACGCCAGCGTGATCCGTGACTTCGTCAAGGGGCTCGACCTGGCCGGAGCACCTGGCACCGCGTTGATCGAACGCAGCGACTACGGCCTGACCGCGCGGTGGCGCGAGCGCGTCGACCCGCCCGAATCACCCGTGTAGCGGCTTCCCGCCGCCACGCACCTCGCTCACCGCGGCGCGGCCATCCCTTGACGGATGGCCGCGCCATCGCATGCAGGGACACTCATTGAAGTTGATCATTAGGCGGGTGTGCTGATGCCGTATTGGCTCGAATCTGACACCTTCGCGGACGAAGCGGTGTGGGACGTCCTCGCCGGCGGCGACGCTAACGCCGTCGACCACCTCCAGGCGGCCTACTGCCGCCTCAAGGCCAAGGCCAGTCACATCAAGAAGGACGGCTACCTCACCGAACAGACCGCGATCCGGTACGCCCGCCGCCGCCGTTGGCTCGACCTGCTGTGCACGCCGGTGCTCGACGAGCAGCCTCTGCTGCACCGGCCGGACGACGACTGCCCCTGCCTCGGCGACACGTGGATCGACGGCTACGCCTACCGGATCCATAACTTCCTGCGCCGCAACCCGTCCCGCACCGAGTACGAGCGCAACCGCGCCCAGCGGGCAGACCTGCGCTCCGCGCCGCTCAAGGCGATGGTGTACGCCCGCGACGGCGGCGCCTGCCGGTACTGCCGATCCGGACCGCTGTCGGCCAAGGCCGGCCGCGCCCGGGACCGCCGCAAGGTCCTCACCTACGACCACGTCGACCCCGACAAGGCCGCCGGCGAGGACGGCGCGAACCTCGTCGTCTGCTGCGGCCGCTGCAACGAGTACAAGGGCCACCGCACCCCCTACGAGGCTGACATGGTCCTGCTGCCCGAGCCCACCCCGCAACAACGCGGCGCGTGGGCCGCCCGCGACCAGGTGCTCAACGACCTCCCCGACCACCAACGGATCACCGACGAAACAGCCACCGATCACCGATCGGGCGCTGATCCGATCACTGATCCCGTCACCGACCCCAACGGTGATCGAAACGGTGATCCAAACGACGAGTCGACAGGACAGGTGTATCCGCAGCACGGCGGCGACCAGCACGAACAGCGGCCCGCGGGCGTCGAGGGGGGTACCCAGCTGGGTCGGGTCGGGCACCGCCGTGATCACCCCGATCCCAGCCCTCGCCCCACCCAGCCGGCCCGGCCCCCGGACTCCCCGGACATCTACCACCGGCGGTCCCGTCCCCCGGCCCTGCCGCCACCTGAGCCTCACTACGTCTGGCCACCCGGAGCTGTCCCCGCCACCCCACCCGCCGCTGAGGAGGACCTGTGACCGCGCACCGGTGCCAGTGGTGCCAGAAGCCCGACCCGACCGGCGGCTACGTCTGCCCCGCCTGCTACCGGCCGGTCGGCCTCGCGCTGCGGGAGATGGTGACCCTCGCTGGCGAGCCCGACGTCAACGTCAGCCGGCAGGCCCGCTACGGCGCGACGAACGGCCCGCGCTCCGCCGAGCCGCCCATCCCCGTCGACCTCGACGCCTCTGCGGCCGCGTGGGCCGCCGCGCACGTCGTGGTCACCTGGATGGACCACATCGCGACCGCCCGGGGCGTGCCGCTGCCGCGCCGGCGTGCCCGCGCCATCGGGCCGCTGTGCCCAGGCGCCGGCTGGGCAGCCCTGCCCGGCCGGTGCGGCCACCCGTCGTGCGACGTGATCCGCGACCGCCGCCCCGAGCACCCGGTCGCGGCCGCCGCCCAGTTCGTCGTCGACCACCTGCACTGGCTCCGCCGCCAGCCCGATGCTGCCGACGCCGCCGAAGAGCTGCTCGGCGCGGCGAACGCCGTCAAGCGGATCATCGAGAACCCGGCGGACCGCTGGTACGCCGGCACCTGCGCCACCCCGATCGACGGCGACCCGGACCGCCCGTGCCCGACCGACCTGTACGCCTGGCCCGGCGTCACCTGGGTCCGCTGCCCCGGCTGCCACACCACCCACCAGACCGGACCCCGCGTACGGTGGCTGCTCGACGAGGCCCGCGACGTCCTCGGCACCGCGACGCAGCTGGCCACCGCCGCCGCCCGGCTCGGCCGGCCCTGCACCGCCGGGCAGCTGCGCGCCCTCGCCCAGCGCGGCCGCCTGGTCGCGGCGCGGATCGCACTGGACGACGGAGTCGAGGGCCCGCTGCTGCTCGACGTCGACGAGTGGCAGCGGCCGCGCTATAAGTTCGGGGACGTCCTGAACCTGCTCGACCAGATCGCCGAGCAGCGCCAGCGAGACGAGGAGGAACGGGCTCGGCGGGCTGCCGATCGGGCCCGGAAGGCAGCCGCCGCCCAGGGGTGACGCGCCGGTCGACCCGGCTGCTTGATCAACCCCGGGAGCAGCGCGTACGCTCATCCTCCAGTAGGACAGGTGTACCTACTGGATGATCTACCTGTTGCACGCGGCAGGCCGCAGGGCGTCGAGCCCCGCAGCCCAGCGAACGCCCCGGCCCTCCGTCCGGGGCGTTCGTCGTGGAGGGGCCGATGCCGAGGGCGTGGAAGATCTGCTCGGGTGCGGGCCCGGACGGGACGGGCTGCATCGAGCCGGTGCCGTCGGGCCGGTGCCCGGCCTGCATCGCCCGGGCCGAGCAGGTCCGGGGTACATCGCGGGAACGGGGATACGACCGGCGGCACGAGCGGCGCTTCCGCCGCCAGGTCCTGCTGAAGAACCCGCTGTGCGTGTGCACCGACGACGGCCACGGCCACGGCGCCCAGTGCCTACGCCCGTCCCGGCACGCCGACCACTGGCCCCGCGACCGACGCGACCTGGTCGCCGCAGGCCTCGACCCCAACGACCCGCGCCGCGGCCGCGGCCTGTGCGGCCGATGCCACAGCAAGCACACCACCGCCGAGCAGCCGGGAGGCTGGCATGCCCGATGAACTGTTCATCCCGAGGCAGGCCGACGCCGAACGAGCGGCACGCATCGTCGAGCAAGCCCGACGCTGGTACCAGACGCCCCCCTCGCGAATGTCACGCAGAGTGATGAACGCCGGAGGGGTGGGGGGTGACCCCCAAGGCCCCAGGTCAGCAGTACCGCCGGGGAGGTAGAAAATGGGGTGTACGGGTCTGGGAGATCCGGGGCACCCCGCGACCGTCACGCGATGTGACGGTCGGGCCGTCTGCGGCGCGATGCCGCGAGGGGGAACCGATCATGGGTGGGATGGGGCCGGCGCCGAAGCCGGCGGGACAGCGCCGCCGCCGCAACGCCACGGTCGCGACGACCCGGCTGCCGGTGGAGGGGCGCGGAGGTCGACGGGCACCGAACTGGCCGCTGGTCCCCGACGTGGTGATGGCCGCGCGGCGAGACATGCTCGCCGCCGCGGTGGTCGACCTGGAGGAGGACCTGGCCGAGCTGGAGGGCACCCGCAAGGAGGCGTCGGTCCGCCGGCGGCTGGAGGCGACCAGGGAGAAGCTGGCCATCGTCCAGGCGCAGATGAAGGCGCAGCGCGCGCTGGAGGCTGACCTGTGGCGGGACCTGTGGCGGCTGCCGCAGGCGGTGGCGTGGGAGCGGCTGCGCTGGACGCGCGACGTCGCGCAGTACGTGCGGCACAAGGTCCTCGCCGAGCTCGGCGACCTCGCCGCGGCCAAGGAGGCCCGGCAGTGGTCGGACCGGCTCGGCCTGTCGCCGATGGCGATGCTGCGGCTGCGGTGGGAGGTCGTCGAGGACGAGACCGCCGCCAAGCGAGCCGAGCGAGCCGAACGGCAGCAGCCGGCAGCCGCGGCGACGTCGGGTGCCCCCGCGGCTGACCCGCTCGCCGCGCTGCGTGCGGTGTGAGCGTCTTCGTCGTCCCGCCCCTCGATGAGCAACCCTGGCCGAGCCTCGGCCCGCAGCTGTGCGACTTCCTCGAAGAGCGGGCCATCCACGGCCCGGGCGACCTGCGCGGCCGGCCGGCCAGCATCGACGTGGAGAAGCGGGCGCTGCTCTACCGGGCGTACGAGGTGTACCCGCGAGGGCATCCCCGGGCCGGGCGCCGGCGCTTCAAGCGGGCCGCGATCAGCCTGCGCAAGGGCACCGCGAAGACGGAGCTCGCGGCGTGGGTCGCGTACGCGGAGCTGCACCCGGAAGCGCCGGTCCGCGCGGCCGGCTTCCACCTGGTCGACGGGGTGTGGCAGCCGGTCGGCGCGCCGGTCACCGACCCGTACATCCCGATGCTGGCCTACACCGAGGAGCAGACCGAGGAGCTGGCGTACGGGGCGCTGCTGGTGATGTGCACCGAGGGCCCGGACGCAGACCTGTTCGACTCGGGCAAGGAGCACATCACCCGCATCGACGGGGAGGGCAAGGCAGAGGCGGTCGCCGGGTCGCCCTCGGCGGCCGACGGTGCTCGCACGACCTTCCAGCACTTCGACGAGACGCACCGCATGCTCCTGCCGCGGCTCAAGGACGCCCGGCAGACCATGCGGAACAACCTGCCCAAGCGGGTGCTCGCGGACGCGTGGGAGCTGGAGACCACCACCACCTACGGCGAGGGTCAGGGCTCCTGCGCGGAGGACACCCACCAGTACGCCGAGATGATCGCCGCCGGCAAGGCCCGGGACCCGTCGCTGTTCTTCTTCCACCGGGAGGCGTCCTGGCGCGACGACGAGGACCTGGAGGACCGGGAGCAGCTGAAGGCGGCGATCCGAGAGGCGTCCGGGCCGGCGATCGCGGCGTGGCCGGACTTCGAGGGCCAGGTCGAGTCGATCGCGTCGCTGTATCAGCAGCCCGACACCGACAAGATGTACTTCCAGCGGGTGTGGCTCAACCGCCGGCGCTCGGCCGAGCGCAACGCCTTCGACCCGGCGCGGTGGGAAACCCTCGCCCGGCGCGAGGTCCGGATCGAGCACGGCGAGCCGATCACCATCGGCTTCGACGGGGCCCGCTGGCGCGACGCCGTCGGCTTCATCGCCACGCACATCGAGACCGGCTTCCAGTGGCCACTGCGCTACTGGGTGCGCCCCGACGACGCCGAGGGCTGGGAGGTCACCGACGACGACGTCGACGGCGTCCTGACCGAGGCGATGGACCTCTACGCGGTGCGGCTGGTGTACGCCGACCCGCCGCGCTTCGAGTCCGCCGTGGCCCGCTGGTCAGGCCGGTGGGGAGAGCGTCGGGTGCTGGAGTGGTACACCAACCGGCCCCGCCAGATCGGCCAGGCGATGCGCGCCTACCGGACCGCGCAGACCTCCGGCGAGCTCACCCACAACGGCGACACGACGTACGCCGAGCACATCGGCAACTCGGTGCGCGGCGACCTGAAGATCCGCGACGACGACGAGACCCCGCTCTGGACGATCTACAAGGTGCGGCCGGACTCGACGAAGTACATCGACCTGGCCATGGCCGGATGCCTGTCCTGGAGAGCCCGCCTGGACGCCCTCGCCAAGGGCGGCTGGAAACGCAAGAAACGCAAGCAGATCATCGTCAGGAGGTGACCCGTGGCGCTGCCGTCCGATGACCTGGGCTGGGTCACCCACCTGGCGAACCGGCACGACCGGGACAAGCCGCAGCTGCAAGAGCTCAACGCCCTCTACGAGGGCAGCGCGCCGCTGCACTACATCCACCCGGAGATCCTGCGGGAGGTCGGCGACCGCCTCCAGGCCGTGTCCCTCGGGTGGCCGATGCTCGCGGTCGACCCGCTCGAGGAACGTCTCGATCCGCTGGGCTTCCGGTATCCGGAGGACGACGAGCGGCCCGATCCGGACGTCGCGCCGGCGGAGCTCGCGTCGGCGACGGCGGACAAGAACCTGATGCGAGTGTGGCAGGACAACGACCTCGACGAGGAGGCGCAGCTCGGACGCCTCGACGCCCTGGTGATGAAGCGGTCGTACCTGGCGGTGGGCACCAACGAGGACGACGAGGACACCCCGCTGGTGACCGTGGAGTCGCCGCTGGAGATGTACGCCGACATCGACCCCCGCACCCGGCAGCCGCGGGCGGCGCTGCGCCGCTGGGTGGAGGACCCGGACAGCTTGATCAAGCTGCCCGAGGAGTACGCGACCCTCTACATGCCTAACTACACCGTCTGGTACGACCGGGGGCCGCAGGGCTGGCGGGAGACCGGCCGGGACGTGCACAACGTCGGCGAGGTCCTCGTCACGCCGCTGACCAACCGGGGCCGGCTGGCCGACCGGTACGGCAAGTCGGAACTGACCATCCCGCTGCTGTCGCTGTCGCACGCCGCCAACAAGCTGGCCAGCGACATGATGGTGGCCGCCGAGTTCCACGCGATCCCGCTGCGCGCGCTGTTCGGCATCGGTGAGGACGACCTGGTCGACGACAAGGGCCAGAAGCAGTCCGCGCTGCAGGTCATCATGGGCAAGCTGCTCACCCTGGAAGGCAGCGGCGGTGAGGACTCCGACGGCGGCGGCATCAAGGCCCACGAGTTCGCCGCGTCCAGCCTGGCCAACTTCCACCAGTCCCTGACGCAGCTGGCCAAGCACGCCACCGCCCTGGTCGGCCTGCCGCCGACCGCGTTCGGAGTGGTCACCGACACCCCGGCCAGCGCGGAGGCGTGGCGGGCGGCCGAGGCCCGGCTGATCAAGCGGGCCGAGCGGCGGCAGAAAGCCATGTCCGGCCCGTACAAGCGGGTCAACCGGCACGTGCGCCGGCTGCAGGACGGCGACTGGGACCCGCAGGCCAAGCGGCTGGAAACCATCTGGCAGGACCCGGCCACCCCGACCCGGGCGCAGGCCGCCGACGCCGTCCGGAAACTGTTCGGCAGCGACGAGCCGATCATCACCAAGCGGCAGGCCCGCGAGGACCTCGGCTACACCCAGGGCCAGATCCGACGGATGCAGGCCGAGGACGACGCGGCCGCACAACAGGACCCGGTCCGGGAGATCATCAACATGGGCATGGGCGGCCAGCCAGCCCCGGTCGAGCCACCGGTGCCACCAACCGCGCCGGCCCCAGCGCCCGAGCCGGTGCCGGCCGGTGTCGGCTGAGCAGGTCGCCCGCGAGCACCACCGCCGCCGGCGCCGGCTCGTCGACCGGCTGGTCACGGTGTCCCGTCAGCTGTGGGCGCGCGTCGACCCCGACGCCATCGCCCGCAGCTGGACCACCCAGTTGGCCGACCTGGTGCCCGTGGCCACCGCGGCGCAGTACGCCGCGGCGATCACCGCGGACACCTACCTCGACGCGGTGCTCGCCGCCCAGGGCGTGACGCCGGCACCCCGGGCGACCGTGGTGGCGGCCGCGCTCGCCGGCGTCGCCTCCGACGGGCGGCCCCTGGCGTCGCTGCTCTACCAGCCGGCCGTCACCGCGCTGACCGCGATCGGCGACGGCGTCGACACCCGGCGGGCTCTCGCCGGCGGGTACGCCGCCCTGGAGACGGCGGTGCGTACCCAGGTCGCCGACGCCGGCCGGGTCGCCGACGTCACCGCGATGGCCGTCCGTGGCGTCGACGACTACGTGCGGATGGTCGTTGGCACCACCTGCGGCCGCTGCGTGGTCCTCGCCGGGCGCCGCTACAAGCTGTCCGAGGCATTCGACCGGCACCCCTGCTGCGACTGCGTCCACGTCCCCGCCGCCGAGGACACCGTCGACGCGATCGCCACGAACCCTCGGGCCTGGTTCGACAGCCTGAGCGCAGAAGAGCAGGACCGGCAGTTCACCAAGGCCGGCGCCGCGGCCATCCGCCTCGGCGCCGACATCAGCCAGGTCGTCAACGCCCGCCGCGGCGCGTACGGGCTGACACCGGCCGGCGCCCGCATCACCGCCGACGAGGCGCGGATGCTGCGCGGCGGCCGCGACCGCGGCCAGCTCGCCACCCGCGCGGTGTACGGCCGGCAGGTCTACACCACCACCGAGGGCATCACCACCCGCGGCCTGGCCGGCGTCCGGCTCGGCGCCCGGGAGCGAGGGGTCAAGGACGGCGGCCGGTACCGGGAGGCCCGCACTCCCCGGCTGATGCCCGAGAGCATCCTCGCCGCCGCCGGCGACGACCAGGCCGAAGCGCTCCGACTGCTCAAGCGGTTCGGCTACATCCGATGAGAGGAGACCCCATGCAGCCCACCATCGGCCGCATCGTTCACTACACCCTGACCACGTTCGACGCCGAGGCGGTCAACCGCCGTCGGAAGGACTTCGCGGACCAGTCGACGCCCGGCAACACCGGCTTCGTGGGCCACGTCGGCAACCGCGTCGAGGCCGGCGACACCTACCCGGCCATGGTCGTCCGCGTGTTCGGCGCCGACGCTGCCAACCTGCAGGTGTTCCTCGACGGCAACGACACCTACTGGGCGACCTCCCGTCCCGAGGGCGAGGCCGGCGAGCAGGGCCGCTGGATTTGGCCGCCTCGTGCCTGAGACGCCGGCCCCCGAGCAGCCCCCGGCCATCGGCCGCGCGGTCCACTACGTCGCTCGAGGCAGCGCGGACGGGAAGTTCCCGCCGGCGTGCCGGGCGGCCACGATCACGGAGGTCGGGGAAGCCGGCCGGGTCGGCGTGATGGTGGCCAACCCCACCGGCCTGTTCTTCCACCCGCTCGCGGACGACGGCGGCTTGGAGTACCACGACGGCGCGGAGACGCCTGGCGACCCGCGCTGCCTGAACCGGGCGCATCACGGCAGCCCCTTCCGCTACTGCGCCTGCGGCTGGATCGAGCCGTCACTTCGAGGCGGCACCTGGCACTGGCCCGACCACACCTGAGCGCGGCGCGCCAGGCCACCGCTCATCACCTGGTTCGGCGCGATGCCGGGCCACCTACCGGAGGTCGCGATGACCCACCTGCCCACCCACCCGTACCTGCTGCACCCGCGCACGGGCGACCCGTTGCGCGCGATCGGCCGTACCCAATCCGGTCGCCTGGTGTGGCCGCAGCTCGGCGCCGCTCCGGACCCGCCCGCGGACCCGGCCCCCGGGGCCGGTCAGCCGTCGGCGAACCCGCCCGCGGATCCCGGCGCGGGCGCCGGCCAGCCGCCCACCACCCCGCCGCCAGCCGGTGACCCGACCGACAAGCCGCTCGGCCCGGGCGGGGAGAAGGCGCTGCGGGAGGAGCGGGAGGCCCGCAAGGCCCTGGAGAAGCAGCTCGGCGAGCTGGCGCCGCTCAAGCAGCTGGCGGAGCTGCTCGGCAGCAAGCCGACCGGCAACGCGCCGACCGAGCTGGAGCAGCTCACCGAGCGGCTGACCAAGCACGAGGAGGAGCTGAACTCGGAGCGGACGGCCCGCTGGCGGGCGGAGATCGCCGCCGCGAAGGGCCTCACCCTCCAGCAGGCCGCCCGGCTGCAGGGCTCGACGCGTGAGGAGCTGGAGGCCGACGCCGCCGAGCTGCTCACGCTGTTCCCCGCCGCGCCGGCCGGGCCGCGTAATCCTGCTCCGGACCCGTCACAGGGCAGCCGGGGCACTGCACCGCCGGTGGACCTCGACGCGCAGATCGCCGCGGCGCAGAAGACCGGCAACGTCCGTGAGGTCATCCGTCTGCAGAAGCAGAAGTTGGCCTCGACCGTCCAGCAGTAACCGAGGGGCCGGCGCGGGCCGCGCCCACGGAACGACATCGAAGGGAGCGACCAGCGATGGCTGGTATCACCGCGCTCGGCACCACCTACAACCTGCCCAACTACACGGGCATCCTGCACCTGCTCACCCCGACCGACACGCCGTTCTTCTCGGCGATCGGCGGGCTGACCGGCGGCGGGCAGACCACCGACGTCGAGTTCGAATGGTCGGAGTACGACCTGCGCGCCGCCGGTCAGAACACGGCCCTGGAGGGCCAGGACGCGCCGACCCCGCAGAACCGGGTCCGCGGGCAGAAGAAGAACGTCACGCAGATCCACCACGAGACCGTCGGCGTCAGCTACACCAAGCGGGCCGCGACCGGCCGGCTGGCGGGGCTGGCCACCGGCGGCGCGACCAACCCGGTCGTCGACGAGCTGGACTGGCAGACCGAGCTGATGCTGCAGCAGATCGCCCGGGACGTCGAGTGGTCGTTCATCAACGGCATCTACCAGCTGCCGGCGGACAACCTGACTGCCCGCAAGACCCGGGGCATCCTCGCCGCGACGGTGTCCAACGTCGTCGACGCCGCCGGCGGCGCCACCGCCACCGGCACCGCGGCCGCCGCGACCGACCTGATCACCCTGACCGCCCACGGCCTGGCCAACGGCGACTCGGTCCGGTTCACGTCGGTCGGCACCGCCACCCCGCTGACCACCACCGACGTGTACTACGTGGTGGCCAGCTCGGCGAACACCTTCAGCGTCTCGCTGACCAAGGGCGGCGCGGCGGTCAATATCGCCGTCGACGGCACCGTGGTCTGGGCCAAGGGCGTCGCCCTCACCAAGACCATGGTCGACGCGCTGCTGATGACCGTCTTCAACAACGGCGGCATCATGCAGTCCGAGACCGCCACGATCATGGTCAGCGCGTCCCAGAAGCTGGCGATCACCAACGCCTACGTGGCGGCCGGCTACGTCACCAAGGAGATCTCCACCGTCGGCGGTGTGACCGTCAACCGGATCGAGACCGACTTCGGGATCCTCAACATCATGCTCAACCGGCACATGCCGGCCGACGTGGTGCAGGTCGTCTCCCTCGAGGAGTGCAAGCCGGTCTACCTGGAGGTCCCCGGCAAGGGACACATGTTCGAAGAGCCCCTGGCCAAGACCGGCGCCTACGACAAGAACCAGATCTACGGCGAGGTCGGGCTCGGATACGGCAACGAGCGCAAGCACGGCAAGATCGTCAACCTCAAGGCGTAAGGAGCCCCACGATCATGGGCAAGGACACGGAGAAGTACGTCGTCACGGCCGGCTACGTGACCGTGGAGACGCAGGTGGGCGCCGGCCGCGCCCAGGTCGACGTCCCGCACGGTTCGCCCCTGCCCGGCGACGTGTCGGACGAGCACCGTCAGCGGCTGCTCGACGCCGGCGCGATCGGACTGCAGGACGACAAGGACGCCCCGGCCGACACCGAGGGGCCGACCACCCGGTTCGGTACGCCGGCCGGCCGGCCGGTGCCGGGCCTGGTCGAGCCGGACGAGATCGACCGGGACATCATCACCGCCGGCACCGCCGAGGCCATCCTCGACTGGGTCGGCGAGGACCTCGCCCGGGCCCGGGTCGCCCTGGACATGGAACAGACCAAGGGCCTCAACACCCGGCAGGGCCTGGTCGCGGAGCTGCAGAAGCTCATGGGCGGGCAGGAGACCGAACCGCCGGCGGTGCCCGAGGCCATCACCGACGACGGCCTGGTGATCGCCCCGGTCACCCCGGGTGGGGTGGCCGTTCCCGACCCGGACCCGCTCGCCGCTGGCGCCGGCGACACCTCGGCGGCCGCCGCGCCGGCGAAGTCCACCTCGGCCAAGGCCACCCCGGCCAAGGCGACGAAGGCCACCGCGGCCAAGGCCACCGGCAGCAGCCGCAGCTGAACGCCCGGCCCGGCCGGCAGGTGTGCTCTGCCGGCCGGGCCTGACGTGAGGGAAGGAGGACGCGGTGGCGGACCAGCTGGCGGCCCCGGCCGACCTGAAGAACCTGCTCGATGACCAGGGCCTCAACGACGCGCAGGTGACCCTGCTGATCGAGTGCGCCACCGCGGTGGTCCAGGCCGCCGCCGGCGGGCAGCGGATCATCCAGGTCGTCGACGACACCGCGGTGCTCACCGCCGGCCCGGGCCAGTGGCTGGCCCTGCCGCAGTTCCCGGTCCAGTCGGTCACCTCGGTGGACTACAACGGCAGCCCGCTGACGTCCGGCGCCGCCGGGTACCGGCTGCACGGCACCCGCCTGTACCGGCGGTGCGGCTGGTCCGACCAGCCCGACGACCTGATCCCGGTCACCGTCGTCTACAGCCACGGATACCCACCCGACGCGCAGGAGCTGCAGCTGGCCCGCTCCGCGGTCCTCGGCCTGATCCGCGACATCCCCGGTAACCCGGAAGGCCTCAAGGCCGAGTCCCAGGACGACTGGTCCGCCACCTACGCGACGATGTCCACCCACATGGACGGCACGCCGGCGCTGCGCGCGGCCCTGCGCCGCCAGTACGGGCGGAGACGCTGATGCGCATCGACCGAGCCGTGGCCCGCGGCCGCCGCGTCGCCGAGGCGCGGATGCGCGACACCTGCGCGTTCCGCCGCAAGACCGGCACCGTCACCAACCCGACCACCGGCAAGATCACCCCGACGTACGCCGCCGGGTACGCCGGCAAGTGCCGGGTCAAGCAGCCGTCACCCACCGCCGCACCGGCCACCGCCGGGGAGGCGGTGGTGGTGATGGTCGGCGTCGAGGTGCACATCCCGATGAGCGGCACGCCCGCGCCGCAGCCCGGCGACGAGTGCGTGATCACCGCCTCGGCCGGCGACCCCGACCTGGTCGGCCGGACGTTCGTCGTCGACGCCCCGCACCGGCACTCCGACGCCACCGCGCGCCGGCTGAAGGTCAAGGAGCGCACGTCGTGAAGATCGACCTGGACGCCGCGGACCTCAACAACCTGGTGGCGCACCTGGAGCAGGTGCCGGCCAACGCGCACCGCAACATCGTCAAGGCCACCGAATTCACCGCCCGCGGCATCAAGGACACCAGCCGGGAGTTCGCCTCCGGCCTGGCCCACGCCCCGGACTACCCGAAGGCGATCACCTACGACGTCGACGACCGCGGCGTCGGCGACGGGGTCAGCGCGGAGATCGGCCCGGAGAAGGAACGCCGCCAGGGCGCGCTGGGCAACATCCTGGAGTACGGCACCATCAACAACCCGCCGTACGCCCACCTGGGGCCGGCGCTGGACATCTGGACCCCCGACTGGGAGCAGGGCCTGGGCAAGGCCGCAGCGGACGCCCTGGACGGCCGGACGTGAGCATCGACATCCAGGCCCACGCCAACGCGGTCCTGGGCCTGCTGCGCGGCGTCCCAGACCTGCCGGTGTACCCGCCCGAGGAGCCGGACGACACCGGCCAGATCGTCCCCGACGGCGCGGAGCCGCCGTACGTAGCGGCGCAGATCCGGCCCGGCTTCGCGCTCGGCCCGTCGATCGTCGCGGCGACCACCCGGGCCGTCTTCGACATCACCTGCCACTGCGTCGGCGGCAACGACATCGCCGCCCGCGCGGTAGCGCAGCAGGTCGTCAACGCGCTGCTCGACGTCGTCCCGACCATCGCCGGCCGGCAGTCGTACCCGATCCGCTACCTCGACTCGCCACCGGCCCGGCCGGACGAGTCCACCGGCCGCCTGGTCGTCGACCAGACGTACCTGTTCCGTCTCGAAACCCTGCCGGGCTGACCGGCACCACACCCACTGGAGGAGTCGTGCCGACTGAGTTCGTGCGCGTACGCGACAAGACCGCCAAGACCGAATCGTCGCTGCCGAAGAGGCGGGCCGAGCAGCTCGTCGAGCGCGGCGACGTCGAGATCCTCACCGGCCAGCCGGCGGTCAACAACCTGGGTGAGCCGCTGCCGCCCGCCCCGGCCGCCACCACCGGCACGAAGAGCAAGGAGCAGACCCGATGACGTCGCCGCTGCAGCTGCCCGATTCCGTCAAGAGCGACGGCACCCTGGCCTTCAAGTTCGTGGTGTCGCTCACCGACCCGTCCGCACCGAAGCTGACCGAGCTCAACGCGGTGACGTCGCTGGACCTGCACGGCTACATCACCGGCGACGGCTGGCAGCCGGGCGGCGAGCAGGCCACCGTCACCGACAGCCGGATCGCCACCGTCCAGGACTTCGAGAAGCCCGGCCGCAAGTCCAAGTCGCTGACGGTCGTGTACGTGCACAACCCGGCCAGCCCGGACAACAACGAGGCGTACCTGACCCTCGCCGAGGGCGTCAAGGGCTTCATCGTGCCCCGCTACGGGGTGCCGTCGACGCAGGCCTACGCGGTCGCCGACATCGTCGACGTGTGGCCGATCGAGGCCGGCGAGCCGATGAAGAACTGGAACGGCGCCAACAGCGTGCACACGGCCACGCAGCGGCTGTTCGTCACCAACGTGGTGCACATGGACGTGGCGGTGGTGGCGTGACCGACGTCGACGCGCTGCTGACCGGCGCGCGGCTGCCCGAGGACACCATGAAGGTGTGCACCCGCCTCGACCTGGTCGCGCAGTGGACCCAGCTCGGCCGGGAGCTCGCCGAGGCGAAAGCCCGCTCGGCCGCTGACCCGCGGGTCGCCGGCGACGGCACCACCGCGCTGGCGCAGCGGATGGAGGAGCTGCGCGACCAGGTGGAGGCGGCCACCGTCGAGTTCCAGCTGCGGGGGCTGACCCCGAAGCGGTGGAACGAGCTCGTCGAGGAACACCCGGCGCGCACCGACGACGAGGACGACCTGCGGATGGGCGTCAACCGGGCGACGTTCCTGCCCGCCTTGGTGCGGCGGTCGACGGTCAGTCCGGCGCTGGCCGAGGCCACGTGGGAGCAGCTGCTCGACCTGGACAGCGGGCGGCTGGCCGTGCAGCAGTGGCGCACCTGGTGGCGCAAGTGCTGGAACCTCAACGTCCGCGAGGTCGACCTCCCTTTCTCCGTCGCCGGATTGCTGACGAGCCCGACCTCCGGCAGCGACTCCGGCTCGCCCGAACCCTCGGCGTAAGCCCGCGCCGGCTGGAGGGCTGGGAGCCGTCCACCGTTCACGAGTACGCCGACGGCCGGCTGGTCCGCTCCACCCCGGAGACGGAGTGGACCGCGGAGCAGCTGGCCTGGATGGTCGCGCTGGAGGCGTACGAGGCCGGCCTGTGCAAGCAGTGCGGGGAGCCGCTGGAGGCCTCCACGGCGATGGAGAACGACTTCAACAACCCGCGCGGCACGGGGGTGTACCGGCCGGTGGAGGGCACGCCGGTGCAGTGCCACTGCTGTGCCGCCCTGCAGCGCTCCGAGCGCGACACCGCCGCGCTGAACCCGCAGTTCCCGGCCGCGATGATCCACGCGGTCCGTCTCGTGCCGAGGAGGTGAGATCCGGTGTCGCGTACGACGAAGGTCGGCCTGGACGTCGACGAGCAGCCCTTCGTGCGCGGCATGGACAACGCGACCGGCGCGGCGCAGCGCCTGGAGGACAGCCTCGACGACGTCGCCGACAGCGCGAAGGACGTCGCCACCGGCACCGAGCGGGCCAGCGAGTCCACCGACGGGCTCGGTGACTCCGCCCGCGACGCCGGCCGCAAGCTGGGGTCGCTGCGCGACGACGCGGCCCGGCTCGACCGGCAGATCGACGAGACCGCCAGTAGCGTCCGGGAACTGGCTCGGGAGATCGCCCGCACCTCCGATGAGGCGGAACGGGCGAAGCTCAGCGAGAAGCTGTCCGCCGAGCAGGGCAAGCTGCGTCAGCAGACCAGCATCCGCAAGCTGATCGACTTCAAGGACGTCGAGGACGTCATCCCCGACTCGGTCGGCACGCAGATCATCGACAAGCTGAAGGGGATGCTGTCCAACGCGCCGCTCGGCCCGGCCGGCGCCGCGATGGGCGGCATCATCGCGGTGCCGGCCGCCGCCGTCATCGGCGCCACGATCTCCGGCGCGATCGTCGGTGGGGTCGGCGTCGGCGGGGTGGTCGGCGGGCTGAAGATCGCCGCGAAGGACCAGCGGGTCCAGGCGGCCGGGAAGGACCTCGCCGACGCGGTCCTCGGTGACCTGGAGGACTCCGGCAGCCGGTTCGTGCAGCCGGCCATCGCCGGGATCGGGATCCTCCGCTCGGCGTGGGAGGACGTCGCCGGCGACATCGACGACGTGTTCGCCTCCACCTCCCGCTACGTCGAGCCCCTGGCGCGTGGGGTGGCTGGCTTCGTCCGCGAGCTCGCCCCCGGTATCGCCGACGCCGCGGCGGCCGCCGGTCCGATCATCGCCGTCGTCGAAAACGACCTGCCTGGCGTCGGCCGGGAGCTGTCCGAGCTGCTGTCCACAGTCGCCGACCACGCCGACGAGGGCGCCTCCGCCATCCACCTGATCTTCCTGGCCGTCGAGGACACCATCGCCGGGGTGACGATGCTGGTCGACGGCATGTCCACCCTCTACCGGTGGCTCGTCGAGGCCGGCGTGGCCGCGGCCGACTTCACGTACTCGCTGTACGGGTGGCTGCCGGTCATCGGCGACCAGGTCGAGCACAACCGAGACCGGATGCACGAGCTGAAGGACGCCCTCGACGCCGGCGGCGACGCCGGCGACGGGGCCGGCCAGAAGATCCAGGGTGGCCTGCTCAAGGTCGACGGCGCCGCCACCGAGGCGACCTTCGAGGTGCGGTCGCTGCGCGACATCCTCGACGAGCTGTCCAGCAAGACCCTCGACGCCCGGGCGGCGAACCGGGATTTCGAGGCGGCCGTGGACGCGGCGACCGAGTCGGTGAAGCGCAACGGCCAGGCCCTGTCCGACGGCACCGAGAAGGGCCGGGCCAACCAGGCCGCCCTGGACGCGATCGTCAAGACCACGTACCGCAAGCGGGACGCGACCCTGGCCGAGACCGGCTCCCAGGAAGCCGCGAACGCGGCGACCGAGCGGGGCCGGGCCGCGTTCCTCAAGGCCGCCGACGCGATGGGCATGGAGGCCGGTAAGGCGAAGGCCCTGGCCGACCGGCTGTTCGGCATCCCGAACATCCAGCGCACCGTGTCGGTCAACAGCGAGCAGGCCCTGTCGGCGATCGCCCGGGTGCAAGCCGGCCTCGGGAAGATCAACAGCAAGAACATCACGGTCGGCGTCTACTACAAGTCCAACGGCGACCTGAAGTTGCCCGGCGGCACGTCGCTGAAGAACCGGTGGGGTGGCGTCTACGAGCACGCCCAGGACGGCCTGGTGAACCTCCGCGAGGCCGCCGTCTACAGCGCCGTCTCCCCGGCCCGGTACGCGTTCGCCGAGCCCGCCACCGGCGGCGAGGCCTTCATCCCGCGCAACGGAAACCGGGACCGGTCGCTGGACATCCTCGCCACGGCGGCCCGCTGGTACGGACAGCGAGTCGTGCCCCAGGGCAGCTGGGGGCCGGGCCCGTCGGTGACCAACGACAACCGGATCGCCGTCTACCCGCAGCAGGCGAATTTCACGGTGCACGACCTGTCCGCGCTGCAGCGCCGGCAGGACGCGCTGGCCAGGTTGGGGAGGCCTCGGTAGATGCCCGTCTACGTCGGCGTAATCAGCCCGCCCACCACCCCGGCCCCCGAGCCGACGCCCACCCCAGCGCCGGCCCCGCAGCGGCCGCGCGACCCCGGCCGCTTCCAGCTGGTGTGGATCGGGCCCGACGGCACCGAGCTGCAGCTGACCAGCGACACCGAGCTGCACTTCACCCTCGACGGCTGGTCCAACGTGGTCGGCGCGGCACCGATCATCATCGTCGCCTACCCGCACCCGCGCGGCGGTACCCGGGTGGGGCACGTCCAGCCGCAGCCACGCACCATGACGCTGCCGGTGCGGGTGCGCGCCGACACCCACATGGAGCTGGTGGGCGGCTGGCGGGACTTCGTCCGGCCGATCGTGGCCACCCGCCGGCTCGGCCCCGGGAAACTGCGGATCCTGCGCCCGGACGGCTCGGCCAGGGAGATCGAGTGCTACTACCAGGGCGGCATTGAGGGTGAGCCCGGCCAGGGCTGGCTGTACGACACGGCCGTGCTCAGCCTCTACTGCCCCGACCCCTACTGGCGCGACGTCACCCCCGAGAGCATCCCGTACGCCTACGCCGGCGCGCCGGTGTCCTACCTCAGCCCGTACCTGACGGTGAGCCCGACCAGCGTGCTGGGCGTCGCCACAGCGACCAACGCTGGCGACGTCGAGGCGTGGCCGGAGTGGACGATCGTCGGCCCGGCCACGTCGGTGGTCGCGACCAACCACACCACCGGCGAGAGCTTCACCCTCACCGGCACGCTCACCGCCGGCCAGGTCGCGACCATCACCACCGACCCGCCAACCGTGCGCGGCCCCGGTGACGCGATCTGGACCGGGAAGCTGTCCTGGCCGGGGGCGGTGCTGTGGGGCCTGCAGCCGGGCCTCAACGACGTCGAGTTCGCCGTGGCCGGCGCTGGCGCGGGCACCTCGATCACCCTGTCCTACGTCCCTCGATACGAGACGGCCTGACCATGCCCCTGTCGCTGCCCGCGCCAGCGCGGATCACCATCCTCGTCACCGACCGGGACCTCAACGTCATCGGCGACCCGATCAGCGGCTGGACCGACCTGGACATCACCCTCCGCTTCAACGAGCCGGCCACCGGCGTCCTGCGGGCACCGCGGACCGCCGTGTCCGCCGCGCAACTCGCCCCGGGCAACCGGGTCGTGGTGATCCGAGACGGAGCCGTGTTCTGCGCTGGCCCCATCGAGGAGCCCGGCCCGGAGGACTGGTCGGTCTCCGGGCAGGCGTCCGGGCCCGGCATCTGCGAGGTCCAGTTCTCCGACGACCTGGCGGCCGTCGTCGCCCGGATCACCTACCCCAACCCGGCCGCCGCGGCGACCGCGCAGACGTCGACCGCCCGGTGGACCGCCACGGCGGCCGCCGGCGACATCATGCGGTCCCTGGTCAACCTCAACGCCGGCCCCGGCGCGCTGACAGCACGGCGGGTGCCGCAGCTGGCCCTCGGCGGCGGGGCCGGCCTCGGCACCACCATCAAGGTCGGCAGCCGCTTCGAGCCGCTCGGCGACGCGCTGCGCTCGGCGGCGATCGCCGGCGGGGGGCTGGGGATGCGCACCCGGCAGGACATCGCCACCGGCCAGCTGCTCTTCGACGTCTACGCCCCGCAGGACCTGGCCAGCTCGGTGCGATTCTCGCCCGGCCTCGGGAACCTCCGGTCCTACCGGTATGAGCCAAAGGCCCCGACAGTCACCGCGGCGATCGTCGGCGGCAAGGACGTCGGCACCTCCCGCGTCGTCGTCGAGCGCGTCAACACCACGGCGTCGACGTCGTGGGGGCGGATGGAGACGTTCGTCGACCAGCGGCAGTCCACCGACACCGCCGCCGACACCACCGAGCTCAACCAGGCCGGCGACGAGGCACTGACGCGCGGCGCGGAGACCGCCCGCCTGACCTCGGTCACCGTGGACACCCCCGACCAGCGGTACGGCACGCACTACCAGCTCGGCGACCGGGTCTCGGTGGAACTCGCCTCCGGCGTCCAGGTCACCGACGTGGTCCGCGCCGTGCACCTGGAGGTGTCGCCCGAGGCCGGGGAGGTCGTCACCGCGCTGGTCGGTACGCAGGAGGCCTCCAGCGACCAACTGTGGCTCAGGTACCTGCGTGACCTGTCTCGCCGCGTGGACGGATTGGAGACCATCTGATGGCGGAGACCTCGTACCCGAACCCGGGCGTCACCGAGCTGCAGCACGAACGGCTCCTCGGCCGGGCCCTGCCCTCCGGGCTGCTCGGCCACCCCGACGACCAGGCCCTGGTGTACGCCGACAACACCGGCACCCGCGAGATCCGCATCCGCGCCTCCCGCCAGGGCGTCGTCGAGGGCTACGGCTGGGCCAACGACGCCGCCGTGATCACCAAGACCCTGGCGGCGAACACGTCCGGGTCGACGCGCGTCGACCTGGTGGTGCTGCGGCTCAACCGCTCCACCTGGTCAGTCACGGTGCAGATCGTCCAGGGCACGCCCGGCGCCGGCGCGCCCGCGGCGACCCGGAACCCGAGCACCGGATCAGGCACCACCTACGAGATCGAGCTGGCCACCGTGACGGTGGCGAACAACGTCACCACGCTGGCCGGATCGACCGTCACCGACAAGGCCTGGTACCTCAACGAGGACGGGCAGATCCTCTGCGAGTCCGACCGCAGGCCCCCACACCACCCGGGACGCAGCGCCTTCGAGGTCGACACCGGCCGCTGGATCCTCTCCGACGGCACCAACTGGCGTAACGCCGTCGACGACTCCGGGGTCCTCGCCGTGCCCCTGCTCACCGGCTTCAGCGCGACCGAGAACAACCTGCAGCGGCGCGGCGGCGTGTGCGTCCTCAACCTCAAGGTCCAGCGCACGAACGCGGCGTTCCCGGCCGGCGCGATCACCAAGGTCGCGAACGTGCCCAGCGGCTTCGCGCCGACCTTCCCGGTTCAGTCGGCGGTCCTCTGGTGGTCCGGCGGCCTGCCGGCCGGGCTGCGCGTCACCTCGGCCGGGATCTACGTCGTGACGCCGGCCGGCGTCACCGTCGGCGAGGACCGCACGGTGGACGGCTCGCTCGTCTGGCACGCCACCTAGGAAAGGACACGCATGACTCGCTACACGGCCGGCGGTGGGCCCTCCGACTACACCATCGTCTCGGGTGACACGGTCACGGTCGGCGCGGTCACCGGCAAGAACGCGGTGGTCGTCGGCGGCATCGAGGTGAAGTGGTACAACGACGAGACCAGCGGCACCCAGTACGAGGACCTCCTCAACTCCGTCGGGCAGCCCGTCACGTCGGTGCAGTCGTCCGACACGACCGACGGCCGGGCGCTCGGCCAGATCCCTCGGGTGCAGTACCCGGACAACGTGACCGGCGCGTGGGCGTCCGCCGGCGGCGGCCCCCGCGTGTGGATGCCCGCCGACGTCGGCGACCAGGCCGTGGCGACCGCCGTCGACCTCGCCTCCCACAAGGCCCAAGCCAACGGGCACAGCACCGGAGTGGCCAACCTCAGCGACGTGGCCGTACCACCACCGGCCGGCCGGAACGTGGGCGACCTGCTCGGCGTCGTCGCCGGCGGCGGGTTCGGGCTGGTGCCGCCCTCGGTGGCCTCCGGGGCGACGCTGCTCAATCCCCCGCCGTCCGGCGCCACCTACGTGGGCAACACCGCGCAGCCGCCCGACCCGGCGCAAGGGCAGTCCGGTAACCCGTGGCTCAAGCTCACCCAGCCGTACAGCGCCACCGACGACAACCCCGACGCCCTGCAGTTCTTCTCCACGTCCGCCACCGGCCAGTCCATCAAGACTGGCTGGTTCAACGGGAACGGCGAGGTGCGCGCTGCCCCCTCCCTGCCCAACCGGGTCGCCGGGCGGATCTTCGAGGCGTACGAGAACCGCAACGGCCCGTCGACCGGCAGATTCTTCGAGCTGAGCACCAACCCGCTCAACGCGGCGAACAGGGAAGCGCTGCTCGGCGCGTACGGCACCGGCCATTCCTCCAAACCCGGCTGGGTCGAGGCGACCAGGGTGCTCAGCGCCTTGCTCGGCGTCCGCGCCGGCGGCAACTACAACGGACTGACCGCGATCACCTTCCGTGGCCAGCGTGCCAGCACGGGCGCGCCGACGTCCGGCACCTGGGCGGCCGGCGATGTCGTCCTTGACTCGGCAGGGGCGCTGTACCTGTGCACGGCGGCCGGCACGCCGGGCACGTGGGCCACGGCAGCGGGGGGCGGCGGCTCCAACGAGGCTGGGCCGTCGGCGTTCGTCGACATCACCCCGGGCACCGGCATGTCGCACGGGTCGACCCATGCTGCAACGCGACTGGAGCGCGGTGGGGACGCGGGCCGGCTGCGCGGCACCCTCACCGCCACCGGTGCGGTCGCCTCCGGCGCGGTCATCGCCACGATCCCCACGACCGCGCACCGTCCGCTGCACGGGGTGACCACGATTGTCAGATACACCGGCGGCGGCAACAAATTCGACATCGCCGCCGACGGCACGATCACCTACCAAGCGGCGTTTACCGCTGGCCAGTCGATCTGGCTGGACGGCGTCACCTGGGACCTCAGCGCGTAGGAGGTGCCGCGAGAACTCACCGACGAGGAGCCGAGCATGGCAATCGAGGGCATCGACTACGCCTGGGACCGGCCGACCATCTCCAGCTTGGTGCCTGCCGGCAAGCAGTTCGTGGTCAGGTACGGCGGGCCGGGGTCCGACGGCAAGCAGCTTCAGCCAGCTGAGCTCCGGGAGCTGCTGGCCGCCGGTATCGCAGTCGTCGCGAACGCTGAGGGAACCGCGAGCGGCTTCCGCGGCCGCACAGCGGGCCGCTCATGGGCACAGCAGGCGGACAGCCACTTCCGGGGCCTTGGAATGCCGGCCGACCGGCCGATCTACTTCTCGGCGGACTGGGACGTCCGCCCGAGCGAGATGGACGACGTCGACGAGGCGCTGCGCGGAGCGGCCGACGTCATCGGCGCAGCCCGTGTCGGCCTGTACGGCGGGTACAACGTCATCCGCCACGCCCAGGCGGCCGGTACCGCCCGCTGGTTCTGGCAGACCTACGCCTGGTCCGGCGGCCGGTGGGCGCCCGGGATACATCTCCAGCAGTACCGAAACGGGGTGCAGCTGGCTGGCGGCACCGTCGATCTCAACCGCGCCATGGTGACCGACTTCGGCCAGTGGGGACAGAAAGAACGACTCGAGGGAGTAGCTCAGATGTTCTGTAGATACGGGGATCGGGGCGAGAATGTCCGCGCCCTGCAGTACGCCCTGAACAACTGCGGGTTCGTCCCCGGCACCATCGACGGCGTGTACGGCGACGGCACCGCGGCGGCGCTGAAGCAGGCGGAGGCGTCGGTGGGCGTCACGTCGGACGGGCGGACGTACGACGCGGACTCGTACATCCGAGTCCAGGCGCTGTTCGTGCGCCGATTCTCCGCCGCCCAGAAGGGCGACCCGGGGCCGAAGGGGCCGGCCGGTCCGGTTGGTCCGCAGGGCCCGAAGGGTGACCCGGGTCCGGCCGGCGGCGCCGATGTCGACCAGGTGCTCGGCGAGCTGGGCCGCCGGATCAACGCCGCCCAGCAGAGCTGATGCGCCGGGTGGCCGCCGGGCTGCGGCGGCGCGTCGGCCACCGCGGTTCCACTCTGCTCTTCCTGGCCCTGGTGGACCTCGTCTACTGCTACCGGCTGCTCTTCCCGTCCGAACGTGACCGCTCGGCCCCCTGGCTGACGTTCCTCACCAGCTTCCTGCCGCTGCCGGTGTGGGCGGTCCTGTGGGGCGGCGTCGGCCTGCTGTGCCTGTCCCGTTCCTGGCGACGTAAGGACTCCGGCGCGTTCGCGTGCGCCATCGCCATCAAGGTGTTGTGGACGCTCCTGGCTGTGGCGTCCGGGGTGATCGGCGGCGTCGACCAGTGGTATCTCAACGCCGTGATCTTCGGTGGCTTCGCCGGTTTCGTGGCGATCATCGCGAGCTGGCCGGAGCCGCCGCGCGGCTGGAAGGAACGACAGTGGACGCATCCCTCGCCTTAGCGCTGCTGGCGCTCGTCGGCACGATGGTCACGGCGGGGTTGACCTACCGCGCGTCGACCAGGGCGACGCGGGCGGCGGAGAAGCGCGACGAGGCGACGGCCGATCGGGAGGACTCAGCCGAGCAGCGGCAGTGGCTGGCTGAGGCCCGTAACGAGGCGGTGGAGGCACGCCGGGAGATGCGGGCGGTTCGCCGTGAGGCGGAGGCGCTGGCGGCCCGGCTGCACACCTTGGTCATGGCGATCCATGAGCCGTCGATGACGATGCCGCGGCTGCGGGCGATGGTGCCGATCGGCGACGGCATGAACGGCACCTACCCGTCCGACGAGCGGTAGTCACCGCCGCCGGTGTTCGCACACCCTCACCCTAGGAGCATCGTGAAGATCTTCGGTCGGGAGCCTGCGCTGGTCATCGGCGCGATCGGTTCCCTCATCACCGTGCTGGCCGCCCTCGGCGTGCCGGGCCTGTCCGCTGGTGCCGCTGCGGCCATCACCGCGCTGGTGACGGCGGGCGTCACCGCCTGGGCGACGCGGCCGGTCGCGCCAGCCCTCTACGTCGGCGCGGTGGCCGCGGCGGCGTCGCTGCTCGCCGAGTACGGCTTCCACGTCTCGGACGGGACGGTGGCCGCGATCGGTGGAGCCGTCGTCGCCGGCTTCGCCCTGTTCGGGATCCGCCCGCAGGTCACCCCAAGATCCGACCCGGCGACGCACATCAGGTAAGCCCCGTCTCTGCACAGACTGCGGCCCGCCCCCGGTCGGGGGCGGGCCGCTTCGTGCGTTCCCGGGCACGGGACTCGTTCTGGCCTACTTCACCACCCAGCGCGGCGGCACCGGCTCGCTCTGGCCGGCGTACTCCACAGCGGCGGGCCGCTTCTTCGCCGGCACGGGGAAGGTGATCCACCCGCGCACGCACCGCCCCGGAGCCAACGTCTTCTCGCCGAACGGGAACGCCGGTTCGGGGAACGATTCGTAGCCGGTGCCCGACGCCTCGATCTGGGAGTCGTCGGCGTACACGAGGGTCCACGGGGAGTTGCTGACGCTGACCGAGTTCGCGGTGTAGCTCTTCTTGACGCACACCTTCACGTCCGCTGCACCCCACTCGTAGCCGGCCTGCTCTTCGGGGCGGGGCGCCGACTTGGCGACGGGCTGCTTGTAGGCGTACACGGTGGAGATGACCGCGCCGTCGGGTGATTCCTTGCTCTTGCCCAGAGCGAGCTGCACGTCGGGAGCCGCGGTCGGGCTGGCGCTGGGGGTCGGCGATGCCGAGCTGACCGCCGGCGACGGTGAGGACGAGCTAGCGGTGGACGAGGGGGCGCCGACCGGCTCCTGATCGCCGCAGCCAGCCAGGGCGGCGGTGGTGAGGACCAGGGCGGTGGCGAGGTGGCGGGTACGGACCATGTCGGGCACCGTATCGGCCATCGGCAACCATGCCAGGTCTGTGTCGAGTTGCCGACGCCTCAGCACGTCGGCGCGCGGGTGGGGCCCGGTTTCCCGGGCCCCGGGGGCTCAGTTCTCGTCCATCACCCGGCGGTGGTAGTCGGCGAGCTGCTGGGCGGCGACGGCCTTCATGGCGGCGATCCGGGCCCGGGTCGGGCTCATCGTCGCGTCCATCGCCAGGATCTCCTGCGTCTTCGCCTCGACCTTGTCCATGTCCGTCTCCCTAGCTCGTTCCTGCCTGTACTCATAGCCTAGTGGGTACCCACTGAGAACGCAAGTGGGTACCCACTGGAAATCTGGAGGGGTACCCACTACCCTCATCCGCATGACGCTCCCGACCCCCATCGCCGCCCTGGCCGCCGGCCTGCCGGACGACCCCGCCGACCGGGCCCGCGCCCTCGGCGCCGCCCTCGAGGCCGTGCCCGAGCTCCAGAGCACCCTCCGCGCCCTGCGGGCTGAGGCCGTCAATGAGCTCAAGGTGGGCCGCACCTGGGACCAGGTCGGCGAGGAGCTGCACCTTCACCCGGCCCGCGCCTCCCAGATCGCCCGCGGCGTCACCGGCGGCGCCAAGCGCCGCGCCGACAGCCCGCAGGAGTAGCCCCGCACACGAAAGCGCCCCCGCGCGGCACCAGCCGGCGGGGGCGCTTCATGGCGTCCGGGGTCAGCTGGCGCGCTGCTTGGCCCGGGCCTCCCGGCTGCGGCGGATGGCCCGCTTCGCCGTCGACTCCGACACCCGGTGGTCAGCCATCAGCCGGCGGACGATCTCCGCGTACGCCACGCCGTCCTCCTCCATCCGGTCGACGACGTCCTCCAGCGTCTCGGCCTCCTGCTCGGCCGCAGCGTCCAGGTCGAGGTCCAGCTCGTCATCCCGGCCGGGCTCGGTGTAGACCCGGACGCGCCGCCCGCCCCGGTTGACGATCCACCCCCACGGGCTGGTGTCACGGTCGGTGTCATCGGTGTCAGACACCTCGCTGACCTGCGCGGTGACACCATCGTCGGGGTCACCCTCGTCGGTGGGGGAGGGGGCCCGGCCGCCGGCCGGACGCAGATGCTCCTGGACCCCGATGACCACCAGGAAGAGCACGACGGCTACCAGTAGAGCGATCGGGCCACCCCAGCCGCGGGACGATTCCTGGTCAGCGGCAATCAGTACGGTCGTCATCAGGCACCACCAGTTCCGAAGAGCACTTCCGGGAGCGGGGCGACGAGCGACCCCGCGACGTCGATCAGCGAGCGGGCGATGTCACCTACGACACCGCCCGGCAGGTCGGACATCATGCCGAGCGCGGCGGCCACCACCCACAACGGAGTGTTGAGCCGGCGCATCCCCGAGGAGGGAAACGCCAGGGTGGCAAACCGGCCGAGCTTCTTGCTCCACTTGACCGGCAGCATGCAGCCCACCGCGTAGATCCACAGGCAGCCGATCAGCGCGCCGATGAAGTAGTTGATGCTGGTCCCGGCGATGTACGCGCCGCCGGTGGAGTCGAGCAGGCTCTGGATCACCTTGCTCAGCGTTCCGACGGTCCACTCGTCCAGCGGGCTGCCGTCGAAGCCCTCCCTGATCGTCGGCACCGCGATGATGAACGCCAGCCGGTCCCGGAGGCTGTTCGGGCCGACGCTCATCCAGTCGACGAGCAGGGCGAGCAGCAGCAGCACCGACACGGTGGTCGGGGACATGGTGTGCAGGAACGCCTCGGCCTGGCCGCCGTGAGCGGGAGGCCTGGTCGGGCTCGGCGTCGGCGTGGGCACCGCCGCCAGGATCGCGTAGAGCATCAGGCTCCCGTCCAATCGAGCACGTACGTGTCGGTGGCCGCGTCGTGCACCGTGAGCCGGGGCGAGTCCATCGGCTCGTTCGCGGCCAGCGCCTCCCGGGTCAGGGCCTGCAGCTGCTGGCTGAGGATCGTCGCGTACCCGGGGACCGACAGGTCCAGGACGACGATGTGCCGACGGTTGTGCAGGACCTCGTACTGGCCGTCGTGAATGTGCAGGCGGTACGGCAGGGCGGCCATCAGCGGTCCATTTCCAGGTGCGTGAGGACAGGGAACAGGGCGACGCCGAGGAGCACCATCGCGCCGGCCGCCGTCCAGGCCACGGCCGGGTGGCCGGCCAGGAGAGCGGCCAGCGCGGTGGCCACGGCGGCCAGCACGCCGGCGGCCAGGGTTACCGCGATCGGCGTCCACGGCACGCGGCGGGCCGGCAGGATCACCGGGTCGATGTTCGCCAGCCGCAGTTCGCGGACCCGGCCGGCCAGCTCAGTGACGTCGCTGGCCGGGGTAGTGACGGTGCGGCCGGCCAGGGCGCGCAGCGGCGAGTCGGGCGGCACCTGGCCGCGGATCAGGTGGGTGGTCGTCATGATGGTGGTCCTTCCATCCCGGGAGGGCCGGGGCGCGGCTGCTCTTGGTCGGGTCGACCGCGCCCCGGCAGCTATCACAGGCGGTTGTTGGGGCTGGTGACGGCGGCGATGGCCAGGCACAGGAGCAGGCTGGCGACGCCGATGAGGCGGGTGGTCCGGGCGTCGCCGAGGAGGATGACGCCGGCGTTGAAGCCGACCCCGATGAGCGCGAGGCGGTGGGACATGGTCAGTTCCCCTGCTTCCTGCGGTGCTCGTTGAGCCAGTCGTTGGCGGTGGTCTTGCTGACGCCGGCGCGTCTGGCCACCTGCCGGCCGGACGGTGGCCGTCGGAGCTCAGCCACCAGTTCGTCGTAGGCGGCGGCGACCCGGGCGGTGGCGCTGTCCGCCGGCGGCGGCGGAGGCTCGGGCGCGGACGGCGGCGGTACCGGCTGCTGGCCGTCCGGGTCGGGTGCTGCTGGCGGCCGGCCACCGTTCACCCGTTGGCCACCGGCCTGGCCAATCGGCTGGCCACCGGCCGGCCGGAGGTTCGCCAGCCGGTCGGCCAGCACGATCCGGGCCAGCCGCGGCATGATGCTTTCCCGCGCCGCGGCCATCTCCCGCTGCACCTTCCGGCACTGCCGGATACCTGGGTCGTTCTCGTCGACGGGCGCCGGCGTCGACCGCACCACCTCGGCGCGGCCGCGCAGCCCGGCCCACGCGGTGCCCCACCGCCCGGGCCGGGCTGCGGCCCGCTTGGCCTCACGCTCGGCCTTGTAGCCGTTCCAGGCCATCTTGGGGTCGCGGACATTGTTGTCGATGCTCCAGCGGCGGGCCTGCCACGAGCGGACCGGGAATGCCCGGCGACGGTCCGGGCCGAACACGGCGCCGGTCTCGTCGACCAGGTCCTCGCGCACCAGTTGCACGTGCTGGGCTCGGCGCGTGTGCAGGCCCCACAACCAGGGCGAGAGGCTTGAGAGCACGCCGAGGATGACCGCGAGGGCGGTGGGATCGAGCGGACCTTTGGTGAAGTGGCTGTAGTTGACGGCGGCCATGACCAGGGCGATGGCGTACGAGGCTCGCCGGAGCCGCGCGGCCGTGCCGTACGCGCGCTTGAGTAGCGCGTCGTGGGCGTGCCAGCCGACGTACAGGGCGACGCTCTCGGCGGCGGTGGCCACGCCGACGGCCACGGCCACCCGCACCGGGGTCGGCCAGGTGGCCGGGGTCTGGTCGTACGTGTACGCCAGCTGGCCACCGACCGTGGCCGCGTTGACGACGAGGAGCGGGGCGACCGTGCGGCCGGTCGTGGCCAGGTGGGCGAGCTGCCGCCGGCGGCGGGCCCTGGCCTTCTCGCGGGCCTTGCGGCGCTTCCGCTCGGCGCGGACGTGCTCGCGCTCGGTCCGCCGGCGCTCTTCGCGTGCGGCGGCGGCCTGATCGCGTGCGAAGTCGGCAGCCAGGCGGCGACGCTCGTCCTCGGCGCGGATCCGCGCGGTTTCGAGCTGGGCGAGCTCGGCCGGGGAGAGCCGGGGAGTCCGACTGATCAGCTTCATGCCGGCCAGTATGACACACTAGGCACGACAGACACATTAGGCACGGTGAGGGGAGCGCTCGTGTCGATCACCAACACACTCGACCCGCCCGCTACGATCGGCACGATGGCCAGGACGGTGGAAGAGCTGGAGCGTGCGCTCCGCGACGGCGAGTGGCTGCGGCCGGGCGACGTCGCCCTGGTGCTGGGCGCGTCCAAGAGCACCGTCGTCCGGATGCTCAATGCGGATCCGCCCGAGATCCGCTACCGGCGCAAGGCCGGCACGGGCCGGCACCGCGAGTGCCATCCCGAGGACGTGCTCACGAAGCTGGCCGAGAGCCGTCGAGTGCACGGCGACCAGTAGCCCCAGACGCAGCGACGCCCCCCGACCAACACGGTCGGGGGGCGTCGTCGTTGCTCAGTAGGTGGGCTTGCCGGAGCCGGGGCAGGTGCCGCGGCTGCCCATCGCCTGGTGCGGAGGGCAGGACTTGCCGGGGGCTACGCCGACACGCGCTCCGCAGGTGGAGCACTGACTCTGTGGTGCCACTGTTGGACTCCTTGGGGGATTCGGTAGTCCGGGTACGGTTCGATCTCGGGGTCACGCTGCTGCCCCGACGCCGCCATGCCCCGCAGGTAGATCACCGAGCCGTCTCGCGCGGTGATGCGGATGCCGGCTGCGACCGGGCTGTGCGTGCCCTCCTGGCGCACCAGCTCCCACCCGGCGAACTGCTCGGGTCGGGCGGCGTCCAGCAGCTCGTGCACGAGCACGAGCATCCGAGCTGCCCGCCACCGCGGGGGCAGGGGCTCGGTGGGCAGAGGTGCGGGCTGGGCGGTGCGCGGCGGCACGTCCGCCGACAGCAACGCCCAAGCGTCCGACGACCGGTGCTGCGCCTTCACGCCCGCCGGAGACTGGCCGCCAGGCTGCGCGTCCCGACCGTACCGCTCGATGGCGGTGATGTCGGGGTGCTCGGCGGCTCGCAGGAGGGCCTCGATGAGGTCCAGGGCCTGACTGGTCTGCACGGTTGCTCTCCTGATCAATTGGCGGATCTTGGCAGCTCACGGGCCGGGTCAGTGTACCGGCGAGGCGGCGGTGCTCGACTCCAGCGCACCGGGCTACCTGTTCGCGGCGTCGTAGAGCGCCGTGTCCTGCACGGCCACCTTGATGCACCAGTCGCGGGTGCAGTCGGAGCTCTCCCAGCTGCACTCCAGAGCGTGGCCGCGTACCCACGTCCAGCCGGTCATGCCCTCCAGCTCGCCGTCGACCTCGACGGTCCTGATGTCGAGGTGGATGGTGCCGAGCTGGCCCAGGTGGCTCGCCCATTCCCCGGCGCGCAGGGACACCCGGGTGCCGGCCGGCACGGTCACCACGCCGCCACCCGCTCGCAGAACGCGGCGCGGTCGGCGGCGTGCTGGGCGAGGATGTCGGCCGCCCACGCCTCCTGTCCGCAGCCGTCGTCGGTGCACTGCGGGCACGCCCGGCCGCCTTGGTGGGCGTCGACGACCATCGAGGCGACCAGCACCACGGCGTCAGCGTCGAACGTCTCGATGACGCTCACCGGGACCACCGGTGCTCGCGGATCCGGTTGGACTCCAGCAGCAGCTGCTTAGCTCGCCGCTGCTCGGCTTCCTGGATGCGCTGCCCGGTGCCGGGCGGAACCGGGTCGGGTTGGCCGGCTAGCCGGCGCAGCAGGGTCCGGATCGGGGTCGCCACGAGTCGCCTCCCTCAGATCGGGGGGTGGCGGCGGTGCTCGACGTGCGTTGGAAGGACCACCGCCGCCACCCGTCGGGCCGGATGCCGGTCGCCACGGGGACAGCGGCCGGTAACCATTCCCGACACCTACGGTGACTGCATGACCGATGACCAAACAGGGGCCGGGGAGGCGACAACCCGGCATCGAGGCGGAAACTAGGACGTCATGTGCGACTGCTACAGGTCGCAGCCCACCAGCTCCGCCAGGCCCGCCAGCTCCGCCGACATCGCTCGCCGGCGGCCGGCCGCGATCCCTTCCACGATCCGGCGCGCATACCGCTGATGCCGCAGCCACGCCGGCGCCCGATCCCGCAGCTCCAGCAGCACGCCGGTCGCCTCGCCGTACTCTCGACGCTCGGCGTGTGCCCACGCCACGTCCAAGCGGTGCCGCTGCCACGACGTCGGCTGCGCCTGCCCGACCGGCACCCGCTCGGCCAGCTCCAGCACACGGCCCGGCTCGCCGGCCACCGCCGCCGTCTCCACGCGCATCATCTCCACCCGGGCCGACCGGAACCCGCCGAGGATGGCCAGCCCATCGACGGGCCGGTCCGCGAGCGCGGCGGCGGCTGCCGACGCGGTGTCCAGCAGAGCGGCGGCATCGCGGGGCCGGTTGTCCCGGGACGCCGCGGCGGCACCGGCGAGCAGCAGCCACCCCCACACGGCCAGTTCCGCTGGCTGGGCCCGGCGCACCCGCGGCTCGATCTCGTCGGCAGTGGCAATGGCCACCTGCTCCGCCTCGGCCAGCCGACCCTGCCGCAGCAGCAGCCACGACGTGCCCTTGACCGTAGACGCGCCGAGCACCGGGTCACCAGCCGTCTGAGCGGCGTCGAGCGCACCAGAGACAGCCGCGTACGCCAGGTCCCCGGCGCGCAACTGGATGAGCAACTCGGTGGCCAGGTATCGGGCCTGCGCGAGGGTCGCGTACGCGAGCGGGGCCCCGGTCGCCTCGGCGGTGCGCCGGGCATCGTCGAGGAGCCGGGGCGCGGCGGCGAGCGCGGTCGCGTAGTCACCCCGATGGTAGGCGGCGTCGGCCGCGCCGACCCGGCCGCGGAGAACGTCCACGGTGGGCGGCGGTCCGTCCGCTGCCACGGTGATCGGTACGCCCAGGCCCCGGGCCGGGGTCAGCGAGCGGCGGATCGCGGCCAGGGACAGCGGCCGGTGATCCGGCTCGCGCCGCGCTGCGGCCTCCGACGCGTCGCCGAGCAGGGCGGTGGTGGCCACGCCCAGGGGGCGAGCGAGCGCGTGCAGTGTGTCCAGCCGCGCGCTGTGGCGGACCCCCTGCTCCAGCTTGCGGATGGTATCGACGCTGACGCCGGAGGCCTCGGCCAGCGCCTCCTGCGTGAGCTGGGCCTTGCGGCGGATCCGGGCGAGACGCTGGCCCGTGGTCGGTGTGCTCATGATCGGCTCTCCCAGGTAGCGGTCTGGGCGGCGGCCCGCCGACCGCTACAACCGGCGGGCCCGCCACTCTCGACGGTACTCCCAGGAGCACGGAAAGGCCGGGAGGCGATCGAGTCGCCTCCCGGCCTGGGTGTCTCGACCCGGACGCCAGCCAGGGACGGTCAACCCGCTGCTCACGCTAGGCCACTGTGTGACCTAGGTGCAATCACTGCTTGAGGCGGATGTCGGTGCGTGATCGAATCGGCGTGCCAGCCAGGGAGATCCACCATGCCCATACCTATGTCGTCCCGGGAAATCGCGGACGACCTATCCGCGCGCATCCGTGCGGGTGAGTACCCGCCAGGGGAGAAGCTGCCCAGCCTGCGGGAGTTCGCGGACCTGTACTCGGTCAGCGTGTCCACCATCCAGCGCGCCTTGGAGCTGACCCGCGACCGAGGCCTCACTGTCGGCCGCGCCGGCGTCGGCGTGTACGTGGCGGAGGCATGGTAGGTCACTGCGCGTCCTGGACCAGCCGCAGCCGTGTCTCGGGTTCCGCCGGACGTGTCTCGCCGGCGGCGCCTTCGAGGAATCCCTGATCGAAGCCGCGGCTCCTGGCGCGGCGACGCACGACCGGGATGGCCACGGCGCAGACCCCAGCGATGAGCAGAGCCAGGAACAGCAGGGCGAGGTGCACGGTCTGACGGTTGCCCGGGGCCGGTCGAGCAGCATCACCAGCCCGCCCGCTGCTTTCCGCAGCAGGAGCCGGTGCGACTCCGGCGTCAGACGGGGCGGCCGCTGGCGGAACGCCCCTCTTGCCGGCCAGCTGCTGGTCCGGCGGTGCTGCTGGACGTACGGGGGCCGATCCGACCGTCGGACGCCCCGAAGACGGGCCTGCGGTAGCGCGACCCGCCGGCGCGGTCGAGGGGGCCGCTCCAGCCGGAGTGGTGGATGACCGGGTAGGCGCGGGAGTTGCTGGCGCTGGAGACGTGGCGGAGGGCTTACCAAAGAGCCCGTCAATGACGTCTCGCACTGGGTGTGACGGGTCGGCGGATGGCGTGGAGAGGGTGAGCGTGGCGAAGAGCGCGATGGTCATCTGCTGCCACATGTGAGGCGACCTCCTGTTTGCTCGGCGGTCACCGGAACCTACCCGCCGTGATCAGCACGTACCAATGTGCAAGTTGCGCTATCTGCAATTTGTAACAACCCCCTCACATGCGGTTCGACTCACGCTTAAAAACGCTGCTCACGCCCATATCTACGTCGATCAAATTCCGCCCATCACGTCGATCCGGTCGTAGGCCCGACGCGCCCGTGCGGACTTCGCGGAGCGTCCGTAGTGGCGGAGCATCTGGTTGGAGTCCCATCCGGCGAGGGCCATGAGGTCGCCCTCGGCGCCGCCGGCGTCGAGCCACCGGTGGGCGAAGGTGTGGCGCAGCAGGTGCGGGTAGATCCGGATGCCGAGGTGCTCGCCGCGGCGGACGAGCATCTGGTAGACGCCGTTGGGTGTCATCGCCTGCCTGCGGCGGACGCCGAGCCAGAGTGCCGGGAGGTACCCGGCGGGGTGCTTGGTCCGGACCCGGATGTACCGGTCGAGGGCCAGGGCGGCGCGCTGGTCGAAGGGCACGATCCGCTGTCTGCTCCCCTTGCCCGTGACAACCGCCTCGCGGCGCTGAAGATTGACGTCGTCGAGCTGCAGCAGTGCCAGCTCGGCCAGCCGAGTGCCGGTGCACATGAACAGCCGCAGCATCGCGGCGTCGCGCCGGGATTCGAAGTCGCGGCCGCGCTCGGCGTCGCGGATGAGGGCCTGGAGCTGCTCGGGGGTCAGCACCGGCGGTGGGGCCTCGTCGGCGCGAGGAGCCGCGGGCACGGTCACCTTGACGAAGGGGTTGGGCAGCTCCTCCTCCTCGGCGTACCAGCCGAAGAACTGCTGCAGGGACCGGCCGACGTTGTTGACGTAGCCCTTGCCGTACCCCTGGCACGCAGGCGGCGCGGCGGCGGGATCGCGTAGGGCGTGCGGGCAGGGCTTGCCGGCGTCGCTGCCCTGGCGCAGCCAGGCGAAGAAGCCGCGGAGCTCGTCGCGGCCGACCTGGTCCCAGTCGCGGATCTTCGGGTGGGTGACGGTCAGCCAGCCGCCGAAGAACTGGGCGACGTCGACGTAGAGGGTGACGGTGCGGGCGCTGAGTCCCTGGGCTTCCATGCTCAGGCGCCAGGAGTTGATCCAGGTCTGGTAGGCGCCCGGGTCGGGTCGGCGGGTCTTCGGGTGGCGGGTCATGCGATCCACCGTGCCCGCGCCCGCTGCCTGGGTGACACCAGGTCAGCGGCCATAAGCGATTGGTCTTTGAGCATCGTTCGGTACTCCTCTTGTCGAGGCTTACCGACGTTTGCGCAGGTGGAGCGGATATAGAGCCCCCGGCCGGGATCGAACCGGCGACATCTCGCTTACAAGGCGAGTGCTCTGGCCAGCTGAGCTACAGGGGCGTGCGGCGTCGTCGTCAGCATAGCGACTGACGTCCGGATTTCCCGCTCGGCAGGCCTCCCGAGCACGGGAAACGTCAATTTACCGACCGCCTGCCGACGGATCGTCCCCGGGATCGACTGGGGACTGTGGGGATTGATGCCCGGGAGTGCCCGGCTGACCGAAATGCGTATGCCGTCCGTCCCACCCCGTGTTCCCCGCCTTGGCAGGTACGGAAAACCCGTTTACCGTGCAGTGACACGGACGACACTCCGGTCGGCCTCGGCTGCCCGGGTGACGTCCGCTGACCGGCACCACGGGTGCCGGTCGCTCCTTCACTCGGATCGTCCGGCACGTTCCTGCCGGTGAAAGGAAGCGCTCCATCATGGCTACGGTCACCTACGCCAAGGCGTCCCGCATCTACGCGGGCACCGAGCGGCCCGCCGTCAACCAGCTCGACCTCGAGATCGGCGACGGCGAGTTCCTCGTCCTGGTCGGCCCCTCGGGTTGCGGCAAGTCCACCAGCCTGCGCATGCTCGCCGGCCTGGAGGACGTCGACGAGGGCGCGATCTACATCGACGACCGCGACGTCACCCACCTGCCCCCGAAGGCCCGCGACATCGCGATGGTCTTCCAGAACTACGCCCTCTACCCGCACATGACGGTGTACGAGAACATGGCGTTCGCGCTCAAGCTGCGCAAGACCTCGAAGTCGGAGATCGACCGGCGGGTCAAGGAGGCGGCCGGGCTGCTCCAGCTCGAGGAATACCTCAACCGTAAGCCGAAGGCGCTCTCCGGTGGCCAGCGCCAGCGGGTCGCGATGGGCCGGGCGATCGTCCGCGAGCCGCAGGTCTTCCTCATGGACGAGCCGCTGTCGAACCTCGACGCCAAGCTCCGGGTGCAGACCCGTACGCAGATCGCGTCGCTGCAGGCGAAGCTCGGCATCACCACCGTCTACGTCACCCACGACCAGGTCGAGGCCATGACCATGGGTCACCGGGTCGCGGTCATGCTCGACGGCGTGCTCCAGCAGGTGGACACCCCGCGGGCGCTCTACGACACCCCGGCCAACGTCTTCGTCGCCGGCTTCATCGGCTCCCCCGCGATGAACATCAAGACCGTGCCGCTGACCGAGCACGGCGCGGCCTTCGCCGAGATGTACATCCCGCTCACCCGGGAGCAGGTCGCCGCGGCCCAGGCCGAGGGCGGCAACGGCAAGGTGACCGTCGGCTTCCGCCCGGAGGACTGCGACATGGTCAGCCCGACCGAGGGCGGCATGCCGGTCGTGGTCGAGCTGGTCGAGGACCTGGGCTCCGACGCCAACGTCTACGGCCACGCCGCGCTGGAGGGCCACAACGAGCGCTTCGTGGTCCGTACCGACCGGCGCAGCATGCCGAACATGGGTGACACCGTGTTCGTGAAGCCGCGGGCCGGCCAGAGCCACATGTTCCACGCCACCACCGGCAGCCGGATCTGACGTACGCAGAAAGGGGCGGCCCGCTTCGGCGGACCGCCCCTTTTTCGTGTCTCGTGCGGGGTCAGGCCTCGACGGCCCGGCGGCGGGCGACCTCGGCGAGGGTCACCGCGGCGGCGACGCTGGCGTTGAGCGACTCGACGTCGGAGACCATCGGGATGCTGACGGTGAGGTCGCAGGTCTCGCCGACCAGGCGGGACAGGCCGCGCCCCTCGGAGCCGACCACCACGACCAGCGGCCCGACCGCGGCCTCCAGGTCGTAGAGGTCGGTGTCGCCGTCGGCGTCCAGCCCGACCACCATGAACCCGGCGTCCCGGCACGCCTTCAGCGACCGGGTCAGGTTGGTGACCTGGGCGACCGGCACCCGCGCGGCCGCGCCGGCACTGGTCCGCCAGGCGGTCGCGGTGATCCCGGCGGCCCGCCGCTCGGGTACGAAGACACCCTGCGCGCCGAACGCGGCGGCGGAGCGGATGACCGCGCCCAGGTTGCGCGGGTCGGTGACCCCGTCCAGCGCGACCAGCAGCGGGGCGGCCTGCTCCAGCGCGGCGGCCATCAGGTCCTCGAACGGCTCGTACGCGAACGGCGGCACCTGGAGGCCGACGCCCTGGTGCAGCACGCCGCCGGTCATCCGGTCCAACTCGGCCCGGCTGATCTCCAGGATCGCGATGCCCCGGTCGGCGGCGGTCCGGACGATCTCGTTGACCCGGTCGTCGGCGTCGATGCCCTGCGCGGTGTAGAGCGCCGTCGCCGGCACCTGCGCGCGCAGCGACTCCAGCACCGGGTTCCGGCCGACCAGCAGCTCCGGGGTGTCCTTGGCCGGGTTGGACTTGCGTCCCGGCGCGACCCGCGGACCCGAGCGGCCGGTGGGCTTGCCGCCCCGGCCGCCGCCGCCACCCCGGGTCGGGGCGACCCCCTTGGTGCCCTTGCCCCAGGTGGTGTCCTTGCTGCCCGGCTGTCCGATCTTGGGGGCACGCCCCTCCTCGGCCGCCGCGCGGCGCTCCTTGTCCTGCTTCCAGGCGGTGCGCTGGGGCAGCTTCTCGGTGCCCGAGTACGCCTTGTGCCAGGGGCGCTCGTCGGCGGGCAGGGTCCTGCCGCGCCCGGCGAGCGAGTCCTTGTTCTTGCCTCCGGAGCCCTTCGGGGCACCCGCCTTCGGCGTCAGTCGCCGGCCACGGCGCTGCGAGTTGCCGGCCATCAGTCCTGCTCTCCAATAGTCCAACGGGGGCCCTGGGGGGTGTCCTCGACGACCACGCCGGCCTGTTTGAGCTGGTCGCGCACGGCGTCCGCGGCGGCCCAGTCCTTGCGGCCGCGGGCCTGTGCGCGCTGCTCCAGGGCCAGCGCGATCAGGGAGTCCACCACACCGCGCAGGTCGTCGGCGCGGCCACCACCGGTCCACGCCGGGTCGAGGGGGTCGACACCGAGGATATCCAGCATCGCGCGGGCGGCGGCCAGAGTCGTGCGGACGGTCACATCGTCGCCGGTGGTCAGCGCGGTGTTGCCGTCCCGGATCACCTCGTGCAGCACGGCGAGCGCGGCGGAGGTGTTGAGGTCGTCCTCCATCGCCGCCACGAAGCCCGACGGCAGTTCGCCGAGCTGCCCGGCGCCGACGCGTTCGGCGGCCCGCTGCACGAAGCCCTCGATCCGCCGGTACGCGACGGCGGACTCCCGCAGCGAGTCCTCCGAGTAGTCGATGCGGGACCGGTAGTGGGCGGCGGCGTAGTAGTAGCGCAGCTCCACCGGCCGCACCCCGAGCGAGGCCACGTAGGTCAGGTCGAGGGCGTTCCCCAGCGACTTGCCCATCTTGGCGCCACCGATGCTGAGCAGCCCGTGGTGCACCCACCAGCGGGCGAAGGGCAGGTCGGCGGCCTGGGACTGGGCGATCTCGTTCTCGTGGTGCGGGAAGGTCAGGTCGAGCCCGCCGCCGTGGATGTCGAACTCGGCGCCCAGGTAACGCCAGCACATCGCCGAGCACTCGATGTGCCAGCCGGGCCGGCCGCGACCCCACGGCGACGGCCAGTAGGCGTCGGCCGGCTCGTCGGGCTTGGCGCCCTTCCACAGGGCGAAGTCCCGCGGGTCACGCTTGCCCCGCTCGGGGGCGTCCCCGGCGGACTGCATGTCCTCCGGCGACTGGCCCGACAGCGACCCGTACGCCGGCCAGGAGGCCACGTCGAAGTAGACGTCGCCGGAGCCGTCGGTGGCCGGGTAGGCGTGCCCCGTCTCGATCAGCCGGGCGATCAGCTGGTGCATCTCCGGGATGTGCCCGGTGGCGCGCGGCTCGTACGTCGGCGGCAGCACGTTCAGCGCCCGGTACGACTCGGCGAGGACCAGCTCGTTCTCATAGGCGATCGACCAGAAGGGTCGCCCCTGCTCCATCGCCTTGACCAGGATCTTGTCGTCGATGTCGGTCACGTTGCGGATGAAGGTGACCTCGAAACCGGCGGCGAGCAGCCAGCGGCGCAGCACGTCGTAGTTGACGCCGGAGCGAAGGTGACCGATGTGCGGCGGGGCCTGGAGGGTGAGACCACACAGGTAGACCCCCACCTTGCCGGCTTCCCGCGGGACGAAGTCCCGCACCGATCGGGTGGCGGTGTCATACAGGCGTAGCGTCACCGTACAAGGGTAGCCGTCCGTGCTTTTCGGGGTTGGCCGGAGCCGGGTCGTACGCTGCGTGCTGTGGACACGGCGGCGGGTGCGGACGGGGCGGCGGTACGCGGCGGCGAGACGGCGCAGACCCTGGACCGGGGGCTGCGCCTGCTGCACCTGGTCGCGGACGCGCCCGGCGGACTGACCGTCACCGAGGCGGCGAACCGGCTGGGCATCGGACGGGCCGCCGTCTACCGGCTGGTCGGCGCGCTGACCGGGCACGGCATGCTCCGCCGCGACGGCGGGGGCCGGCTGCGCCTCGGCGCCGGCGTGCTGCACCTGGCCCGGCGCGCCCAGCCGCTGCTGGCCGAGGGGGCGCTGCCCGCCCTGCGGCGACTGGCCGAGCAGGCCGGGGCGACCGCGCACCTCACCGTCGTGGAGGGCGGCGAGGGGGTCGCCCTGGCGGTGGTGGAGCCGAGCTGGACGGCGTTCCACGTGGCGTACCGGACGGGGTCCCGGCATCCGTTGGAGCGCGGGGCGGCGGGGCGGGCCATCCTCGCCGGCCGGTCCGGCGCCGCCGGCCCGGTGAGCACCGCCGGGGAGCTGGAGTCCGGGGCGTACGGGGTGGCCGCGCCGGTGCTCGGGGTGCCCGGGTTGGAGGCGAGCGTCGGCGTGGTCTCCCTCTCCCCGCTCGACGTCGACCTGGTCGGCGCCCAGGTCACCACCGCCGCCTCCGCCATCGCCACCGCCCTGGCCTGACCCGGCGTTCCGCTCCCGTCGCCACCCGCCCCCGTTATCACAAGGCGGAGCTGGTCAGGCGGTTGTCCACAGGGCACGCCGCAGCGGCGGGCTGCGGTTGTCCACAGGGGTGTTCCCGGTCGGTCCGGTGCGGCCAGGCTGTCGGCATGCCTCCTGCACCGCATCGGCCGGCCGAGTTGGCCGGGCAGGTCTTCCGGGGATCGGACGTGGTCCGTCGCGGGTTGCTCACCCGGCACCAGCTCCGGGGCGCGTCCTGGCTCCGCCTCCGGCAGGACGTCTACGCCGACGCCCGCCTCGACCGCGATCACCGCCTCGCCTGCCGGGCGGCCCTGCTCCGGCTGCCGCCGGGCACCCTGATCGCCGGTCCGTCCGCGGCCCACCTGCACGGCGTGGAGCACGCCGCCGGCTTCGACGACGACGTGCACGTGCTGGTGACCGGGTCGACCCGGGTCGACCCACAGGCCGGGCTCCGGGTGCACCGCCTCGGCGCGCCCCGGCACGCCCCGGCCACCTTCCCGGTCGGCGGCGCGGCCGGGCGGTCGACGGCGCGCTACCCCGGCAGCCCCGGGGCGGGCAGCCCCGAGGTGGGCAGCCCCGGCGCGGGCGGACCTGCGCACACCGGTCCGGCGGAGTGCGCCTGGGAGACGGCCGTGTGGATCGAGCCGTTCCGGGCGGTCGGCATCGTCGACACCCTGTTGCGCCGAGGGCTCCTGGGGCGGGACGAGCTCGCCGAGGTGGCCGATCGGCGGGCCGGTTGGCCCGGGAGCCGGCGGGCCGGCTGGGTCTTCGGGCTGACCGATCCGGCGTCCGGATCGCCGGCGGAGTCGCACCTGCGCGTCCGGCTCGTGCTGGGCGGGCTGCCTCGTCCGGTCGCCCGGCATCCGGTGCGGCTCGGCACCGGCGTGGTGCTGCGCCCCGGCCTGGCGTGGCCGCGGTTCCGCGTCGCGATCCAGTACGACGCCGGGCGGCGGGCGCTCGCCGACCGGCCGCCCCTCGGGTGCGAGCCGCTGGACGGGCTGGTCGGGGCGGGTTGGCGGGTGGTGCCCGTGACCGACCACCGGCTGCGCCGGCAGTTCCCCGCCGTCCAGGCCGAGGTGTGCGCCGCGCTCCGGGCCGGCGGGTGGCGGCCGTGACGACCGGCTCACCACCAGCCGGTCGCGCCGGCGGACGGGCGGGGCGACCACCCGCGACCGGTGGCCGCCCCGATCGGGCAGGTGCCGGGTCAGGCCGGCGTGGTGACGGCGATGATGCCGCTGTACGCGCTGCTACCGACCCCGTTGTACGCCTGGATCCGGTAGTAGTAGGTGGTGGATCGGGCCCGTCCGGTGTCGCTGTAGCTCCGGACCGTTCCGGGCTGCACCGGGATCGAGGCCAGGTTGGCCGTGAAGGTCACGTTGGTGGCCCGCTGGAGGGTGAAACCGTTCACCACACTGGTGGCGCTCTCCTGCCAGGTGAGGTTGACCGTGGCGGTGCCGTTCGCCACCGGGATCGCCGTGGCCGCCAGGTTGGTCGGCGCGGCCGGTGCTCCGTAGACGGCCACCGAGGCCACGTTCGACCAGGGGGACGCTCCGCCGTTGAAGGTGGTCCGGACCCGGTAGTAGTAGGTGGTCCCGGCGACCACCGAGGTGTCGGTGTAGGTGCTGGCACCGGCGGCGAGGGTGAAGGTGGTCAGGCCCGCGGTGAAGGTCGGGTCGGTGGCCCGTTGCAGCTCGACGGCGGTCGAGTAGGACCGCAGCGTCCAGGTGAGCACGACCCGGATCGGGGTTCCCCCGGCCTGCACTGCGGTCAGGCCGGTGGGCGCCGCCAGGTTGATCACGGCGGAGACCACGTTCGACCAGGCGGAATAGCTCGCGCTGTTCTCGCGACGGACCCGGTAGTAGTAGGTCACCCCGGGCACCGCGCCGGGGTCGGTGAAGGTGCTGAGGGTGGGCCCGAGGGTGAAGGTCGTCAGCCCGGCGGTGAAGGACGGGTTGGTGGCCCGTTGGACGACGATCTGGGTGGCAGCCGGGAGACCGGCCGGGTTGGTCCAGTTCAGCACGATGGTGGGCGGCACCGAGACCGAGCCGGGATTGACCGTCGCGGTGAGGTTGGTCGGCGCTCCGGGGGACACCCGGATCACCACCGGCCGCATCATGTCAAAGTCCTCGTGGTCGACCATGTGGCAGTGCCAGACGTACTCCCAACCGAAGTTGTAGGGCACGTTGGTGACCGTGGCGGGGTCGCCGGTGGCCGGGTCGATCTGGGCGAAGCCCATGCTGCTCCCCGGGACCTGGGTGGGGTCGAGCAGCCGGACGCTGTCGCCCACCTTGAACGGCAGGTTCACCGGCAGGGCGGGCCGCATGGCGACGATGACGTCCTCCAGCGGGTTCATCCGCACGGTCTTCTTCCACCCCAGCTCGTTGGCGTCCGGCGGCTTGTACATCCCGTCCCAGCCGACCCGGTTGACCAGTTGCACGTTGTAGTAGTGGAAGTGGACCGGATGCGTGTCGACGCCGTTGTGGGTGATCTTCCAGAGCTGGGTGCCGTCACCGGTGGAGCCGACCGGGGTGGCCAGGTTGGACATGTAGAGGATCTCGGTCGGTGGGTTGATGTAGGGCAGCGGGATGGAGGTCTGGATGAAGGCGCTGGTCTTCGGCAGCTCGACCCCCAGGTTGGGCAGCATCCGGCCGTAGACCGGGTCGAACTCCTCCACGATCGCCTTGGGCTGGAGGTCCAGGGTGACCGGGCTGCTCGCGCCCATCGGGGTGAAGGTGATGGTGGTGTCCTGGATGGCGACGTACGTGTTCGGGAAACTGGTGCCGAACGCCGCGTTGTACGCCTCCTCCGGCACGATCGGCTTCGGCTGGCTCTGCCCGTACGCCTGCGGCAGCCGGGCCTGGAGGCGGGCCAGGTCGAACCGCGCGGCCGGCGTGCCCACCACCCGGAACTGGAGGATGGTCCGGGTGTTCGGCCCGTACCCGGGCTGGGTGCTGGGTGCACCGCCGACGTCGGTCTGGTCGGGGTCGCCGGTGTAGTAGTCGTACCGGGTGTCGTAGGCCGGCATCGGGGCCGGCGCGTCGTTGTAGAGGATGATCGTCGAGCCGGGCGCCACCGTCGAGAAGTCGACGATCACGTCGGCCCGTTCGGCCGGTCCGAGCAGCAGCGAGTGGTCGGAGACGTTCAGCACGGTGATCGAGCGACGGTCGTACTCGTAGTTGATCGGCTGCGGCGGGATGATCGCGACGCCCGGGAGCAGCCCGCCCTCGTTGCCGATCTGGATCCAGTCCGGGCCGACCGCCGTCGGGGCGGGCACGCCGCCCTCGCGGCCGTCCGTGGGCCAGGTGGGCGGGAATGCCGGGTTGGGGCAGGCCTCGACCATCGGCACCTCGCCGGCGGCCCCGTCGCGCAGGGTTCCGTCCGGGTTCCACATCGTCCCGTTCGAGGCGGCGTGATAGAGCTGGAGGTTGAGCGTCCGGTCGTTGCAGGCGTTGAGGATCCGGAACCGGTACGCCTTGGGCTGCACCTGGAGCACCGGATAGGGGCAGCCGTTCACGATCGGCGTGTCCATGAACGCCTCGGGGGTGATGGTGGGCAGTGGGGTGCCGGGTTGCACCGGTGGCTCCCACGGCCGGTCGGGCCCGTAGTACGGGTTCGGCACCGGCCCCTGTTCGATGCCGGTGAACGGCGGCCAGAACCAGGGCCCGTAGTCCCAGCGGCCCATCGGGTTGGCACCCTCGCTGTTGTAGGGGTTCTGGTTCGGCATGTAGACGTGCGGATACCAGAGGCTGCCCTTGCCACCCCAGTTGACGGTGTCCCAGGTGGGGTCCTGCGCCGCGAGTTGTGCCGGGTCGGGGACGAAGGTCTTGTCCTGGATGACCAGCGGGATCTCCTCGGCGGGGACCACGCCGTCGGCGACGAGTTGCCGCTCGACCGGATCCTGGAGCAGGAGGAACCCGAGCTGACCGCTGTACGGGTTGAGGTGGGTGGTGCCCTCGGTGTGGTCGTGGAACCACATCATCCGCGCGCTCTGCTGCATCGGGAAGAAGAGCGTGACCGCGCCCGCCCCGGGGTCCGGCATGTCGGGCACGTTGGCGTAGGCGGCACCCCGGGGATACGACGTGACCTCACCGGCGGGGGTGAACCACTGCAACGGGGTGCCGTCGCTGATCCACTGGGTCTCCGAGCCGTGCAGGTGCAGCACCGACCGGTTCTGGGTGTAGAGCTCGGTGGGGCTGAGCGGGCCGGTGCCGGCACCGCAGAGGGTGATGTCGACGGGGAGGAAGAGCTTCCCCGCCGCGCCGGTCGGCAGCTGGTTGACCAGCTTGATCCGGATCGGCCGGTCCCGCCGGGCACGGATCACCGGTCCGAGGTAGTAGACCCTGGCGGGCGGGGCGATCGTGTTGTGGCCGGTCCCGTCGGTGCCGTTGTTGAGCTGCTTGAAGCCGCGCATCCGGGTGGGCGGCAGGTCCTTGTGCACCTGCTGGCTGTACTGCTGGAGCCCGATCTCGTAGTAGTCACTCCCCGGGTAGCTGATGGTGTCGGGGACCGCGACGGGCAGATAGTTGCCGAGGTCGTTGGCGTTGGTGGGTCCGAGGCCGGGCAGCGTGTCGACGAACTTGCGGATGCCGGTACCGGCCTGGACGGTGCCGCCCACGAGCACCGGCAGCGGGCTGTTGGCGTAGTTGGGGGTCGTCCCGAAGTAGTCGGGTGGGTCGGCGGGGCCCAGGGTCGCCGCGGCGGCGGTGGTCTGCTGCGGGATGGTCACCTTTCGGACGGTGCGGTCGGTCATGGCTACTCCTCCCCGGCGGTCGCTCGCCACGACCACCTCAGACGATCACTATCAGTAATCATCCAAGTCGATCGGAGCCACTACCGGAAGGGCCTTCAGTCCCGCACACCGCTCTGACCTGCACAAATTCTATAAAGGGCGAACCGGGCGGCCACCCAACGGGATTACCATCGGCAACTTTTCGCGTCTTGCCATCCCCCGGGTAACGACGCAGGGCCCGGGTGACCTCTCGGTCACCCGGGCCCTGCGCGGTGGTGTTACGGGCGAGCGTTCGGCTTCAGCGGGGTCTTGACCGCCGCGTACGCGTCGACGATGCCGTACCCGTAGAAACCGTTGAAGTTCAGCGAGCCGGCGCAGTACGCGTCGAACTCCGCATCGCGGCCCTCGTTGGTGTAGCTCTGCAGCCGCGGCTCCGGGCAGGCGTGCTCGGCGGCGGTGCGGTACAGGTGCTGCTCGACCAGGTCCGGCGACATGCCGAAGCCGCCCCGGGCCTCCTTCTTGCCGTACCGGCTGACGATCAGCGCGGCGACACCGGCGGCGTGCGGGGACGCCATCGAGGTGCCCTGGAGGTAGGTGTAGTAGCCACACTCACCCTTGGCGGTGCACTGCTTGAACACCGAGTCCTCGAAACCGGCGACGACGTTGCCGTCGGCGTCGACCGAGCCCTCCTCCTGGAGCACCTTCTTCGGGTACGTGGAGAGGATCTCGTTGGCGGCGGTGCGGTAGGTGTCGGTGCCGTAGCCGTCCCGGAACCAGCCACCCGGCGCGGCGACCGAGATCTGCTCGGTGCCGTAGTTGGAGAAGTCGGCCTTCTTGCCGGACGGGCCGACCGCCGACACACCGATCACGTGCGGGCCCTCGGTGGGCAGGTCCCAGCAGCTGTCGTTGTCGATCGGCCGCTCGTACGGGTCCGAGCCGTAGTCGGGGCTGGAGAAGTCGGTGCGCGGGGCGCCGAGGTCCTCGTGGTTGTTGCCGAGCGCGCCGACCAGGGTGACGCCCTTGGCGTGGGCGAAGTTGAGCGCCCGCTTCATGGCCTTGATGATCGCCCGCTGCTCGGCCTGCGCCTCCGGCGAGTCGGCCGGGTTGGCGGTGCAGTTGTAGAGCCACGGGTCGACGTAGAACGACATGTTCACCACGTCGAGGCCGGACTTGCCGGCGTAGACGAGGGCGTTGACCACCGGGTTGAGGAAGAAGTAGCCGCTGTCCTGGCCACCCTTCAGCTCGACCAGGGAGACCTTCGGGGCGACACCGGAGAGGCCGAAGCCGTTGGCGGCGGCGCCGATGGTGCCGGCGACGTGCGTGCCGTGGCCGCCGTCGTCGGTGCCGACCGGGTCAAGGCAGCTCGCCACCTCGCACGGGCCGTCGACGTCGGTCATGTCGGGGGCGAAGTTGCGCGACAGCGCCCAGTTGAAGTTCGGCGCCAGGTCGGGGTTGCTGGCGTCCACGCCGGTGTCCAGGACACCGACGGTCACCCGGCGGTCGCCGGGCTCGATCTTGCGCGCCTGGTCGGCGTGGATCATCTCCAGGCCCCAGAGCTTGTCGTCCAGCGGGTCCATCTTCTTGGCGTGCCCGTTGGCGACGCCCTTGGCGGCCTGAGGCAGCAGGTGCTCCTGCTCGACCCGGTCCAGCTTCGGCTTGCGGCCGATGGCCTTCTGCTCGGCCGCCCCGATCAGGCTGGGGGCCGCGGTGGCCCGGCTGGCGAAGTCGGCGCGGTCGCTGGTCACCTGGAACAGCCCGACGTCGTCGGTACGGGAGACGACGGTGCCGCCCGCCGCGGTGATCGCGGCGATCGCCGCGTCCGCGGAGACGCCGTCCTCCGTCACCACGGTGAAGGTCCGGGAGCTGGTCCGCTCGGCGTTCGCCGGCGCACCCAGCCCGGTCACCGTGAGTGCCAGCGCGGCTGCGGTCGCGACGGCGCCGACGGTGAAGCGCTTACTCACCACATCAGATCCTCTCGTTGAGGGACGTGGTCGCAATCCCATACCACGGGAGCAAGTTGCGCCAGGGTACCGTCCGTAATAGACCGCTATCAGGCTTTCGCGGGCTGCCAGGCGGCCAGCACCTCGGGGAGTTCGAGCAGCGTGGACACTTCGGCGTCCGGCCGCAGGCCGGTGGGGCGCGGCAGGCCGGACCGGTTGAGCCAGACCGCCCGCAGCCCGGCCCGCTGCGGCGCGACCACGTCGTGTTCGGGCGAGTCCCCCACGTGGACGACCTGTCCGGCGGGCAACCCGGTTGCCGCCACCACCGCCCGGTAGAATTCCGGTGCCGGCTTCTTCGGCAGGCCGTCGACGTGTGCGTACAGCTCGAAGGTGAACTCACCGGCGAGCCCGCAGCGTTCCGCGCGGCTGTTGCCGTTGGTGGCGAAGCCGAGCAGGTGCCGCGGGCGCAGGGCGGCGAGGGCCGGCAGCGCGTCGGGGAAGGGCCGGGTCAGCGCGAAGCGTCGCGCGAAGAAAAGGTCGGCGAGCTCGTCCAGGTGGTCGTCGAGCCCGGCCCGGGCGAGCGACCGGGCCAGCGCGGCCCGTCGGATCTCCTGCACCGGCGCGGCGCTCAGCGCGCCGAAGACCGCACCCCAGTCCGACTCCAGGTCCGCGAGCGCGACCTCGGCCGCCGCCGGGGTCCGGCGCCGCATCTCCTCCAGTACGGCCACCAGCGCCCCGGTGACCGCCGGGCGCAGGTCGATCAGGGTCTCGTCGGCGTCGAAGACCACGGCGGTACGCATGCCGGCAAGCCTCTCATCCCTCGTCGGACGGCCCGACCCGCTCACCCCTCGGTCGCCAGGGCCGGCTCGACCGGGGTGGCCGCCGCCGTCTCGGCTTCGGGCGTCCGCAGCTCGTCGATCCGCACCAGGGTCACCCCGGCGACGATCAGCGCGCCGCCGACGAGCTGGACGGGGCTGGGCAGTTCGCCCAGGACCAGCCAGGCGATCAGGACCGCGAACATGACCTCGGTCAACCCGACGAACGACGACAGCCGCGCACCGAGCAGTCGAGCCCCCGCGATCCCCGCGACGTACGCGACGACCGCGGCGATCAGGGCGAGGCCGGCGACCGGCACCAGCCAGCTCACCCGGTGCCCGGCGAAGTCCACGTCGGCCGTGCCGGCCCGCAGCGGCAGCGCGCCGACCAGTCCGAGCAGGAGCAGCACGAGTGTCCCGATCGCCATCCCGCCGCTGGCCATCACCACCGACGGCAGGCTCGCGTCGGCCCGGCCGGCGATGACGAAGTAGCCGGCCAGCCCGATCCCGGCGCCGAGGCCCCAGAGCACCCCGACCGGGTCGAGGCGACCGGCGCCGGTCAGGTCGAGCACGAGGACCAGCCCGCCGAGCGCGGCCACCGATCCGACCACCGTCAGCCGGCGCGGTCGCTGGCCGTGGACCAGCCACATCCAGCCGACCACCAGGATGATGCCGAGGTATTCCAGCAGCAGCGCGACGCCGACCGGCAGGTAGCGCACGGCGTTGAAGAAGCAGGCCTGGGCGAGCGCCACGCCGAGCAGCCCGAAGACGACCAGGGTGACGGCGTTGCGCCGCAGCACCGCCCACCGACCGCGCAGGGCCAGCAGGGCGGGTACGGCCAGCACCAGCGCGGCGATGCCGACCCGGGCCGCCACGATCGCCTCGGCGGACCACTCACCGGTGACCAGCGGGCGGGCGAAGGTGCCCGAGGTGGCGAAGGTCAGGGCGGAGAGCAGGGCGAGGCCGAGGCCCACGCTGGACCGTTCACGCATCGGTACGCTCCTCGATCGAATGGCCAGTCATCAGTGAAGAAGGTTTATGCTGATGACGCTAGGACGGCACCCCGACAGGAGTCAAGTTGCTCTTCGCCCATGACACCGAATGTGCCCTCGTCACCGCCACGGCCCTGGTCAACACCGCCGACCCCGACCGCGAGGGGCTGCCCGACGTGGCCGCCCTCGACGCGTTCCTCACCGCGCACTCCTTCACCGGCCGGCACGAGCACACCGAGGCCGAGCTGCGCTCCGTACGCGCGCTGCGACCCCGGCTGCGTCGGGTCTGGGCGGCCGACGAGGACGGGATCGTCGAGATCGTCAACGGCCTGCTGCGGGAGTCGCGGGCCCTGCCGCAGCTCATCCGGCACGACGACCAGCCCTACCACGTGCACGCCGTGCCCCGGGACGCCCCGCTGGCCACCCGGATGGCGGTCGAGGCCGCGATGGCGCTCGCCGACCTGGTCCGGATGGGCGAGCTGAGCCGACTGCGCACCTGCGACCACCCGGACTGCGACAACGTCCTGGTCGACCTGTCGAAGAACCGGTCCCGCCGGTTCTGCGAGGCCGGCTGCGGCAACCGGGCCGCCGTCAGCGCCTATCGGGCCCGTCGGGCGGCCGGCCGCTCCTGAGGAGTCCGCCACTCCTCCCGGCGCAGCTCGTACTCCACCTCGCCGTGCTCCGTCCCCGGGATCGGGTCGTCGAAGGTCAGGTGGAACGTGCGGAGGTGACGCAGCCCGGCCCTGGCCATGACCGACCGGGACCGGCTGTTGACCGCCATCGTCTGCGCCCACACCCGCCGCACGCCGGCCACGGCGAAGGCGTGCCGCACCAGCGCCCGGGACCCCTCGGTCGCGAGACCGCGACCCCACGCCGAGCGGCGCAGCCGGTAACCCAGCTCGGCCTCGCTCCCGTCGTCGGAGGGATCGAGCGCGAACCAACCGAGGAACTCACCGGTGGCGCGATCGAGCGCCGCCCACCGACCGAGGTCGGGGTGACGGTCGTACGCGGCGAGGAGCCGGGGCAGCTGCCCGTCCCGGACGGTGGCCCTCGGGGTGGGTCGCCCGCCGGTCAGGAACCGCATCACCTCCGGGTCGCTGTCCAGCTCGACCAGGTGATCCACGTCGGCCGTGGTGAGCCGGCGCAGCCGCAGCCGCGCCGTCTCCAGCAGCACCCCGTCGCCGTCCCGCACGCCCGGATCATGCCGCCTCCCCGCAGACCGGTCGAGGGAATTGCGCCCCGCGAAGACGGCCGGCCGAGCCGGTCGACGCCGGAGCGACCTGGCCCGGCCGCCACCGGTCACGGCAGAACGGGTCAGGGGTGGGTCATCCGGAGCAGGTCGAGGGCCTCGTCGAGCTGGGTCTCGGTGAGCTTGCCCGAGTCCACGTGGCCGCGCGCGATCACCACCTCCCGGATGGAGACCTGCCTGGCCAGGGCCTCCTTAGCGATGGAGGCGGCCTCGTCGTACCCGAGGTGACGGTTGAGCGGGGTGACGATCGACGGCGAGCCCTCCGCGTACGCCAGGCAGACCTCGGCGTCCGCGACCAGACCGACCACCAGGCGGTCGGCGAAGAGCCGACTGGACGCGGCCAGCAGCTTGATCGACTCCAGCAGGTTGCGCCCCATCACCGGGAGCATCACGTTCAGCTCGAAGTCGCCCTGCGTGCCGGCGAACGCCACCGCCGCGTCGTTGCCGATGACCTGCGCGCAGACCTGGCGCATCGCCTCGGCGACCACCGGGTTCACCTTGCCCGGCATGATCGACGAGCCGGGCTGGAGATCGGGGATGCGCAGCTCACGCAGGCCGGCGCGAGGACCGGAACCCATCCAGCGGACGTCGTTGGCGATCTTGTAGAGGCCGACCGCGATGGTGCGGAGCTGGCCGGAGGTCTCCACCAGCGCGTCCCGGGCACCCTGCGCCTCGAAGTGGTTGCGGGCCTCGCTCAGCGGCAGCCCGGTGGAGTCGCGCAGCTTCCCGATCACGGCCGCCGCGAACCCGAGGGGCGTGTTGATGCCGGTGCCCACCGCCGTGCCGCCCAGCGGCAGCTCGGCCAGCCGGGGCAGCGTCGCCTCCAACCGCTCGACGCCGTAGCGGACCTGGGCGGCATACCCGCCGAACTCCTGGCCCAGGGTCACCGGTGTGGCGTCCATCAGGTGGGTACGCCCCGCCTTGACCACCGTCTCGAACTCGGCCGCCTTCTGCTCCAGCGCACCCGCCAGGTGCGTCAGCGAGGGGATCAGATCCTCCGCCACGAACTGGGTGGCCGCCAGGTGGATCGAGGACGGGAAGACGTCGTTGCTGGACTGCGAGGCGTTGACGTGGTCGTTCGGGTGCACGTCCCGGCCCAGCTCGCGGGTGGCCAGGGTGGCGATCACCTCGTTGGTGTTCATGTTGGACGAGGTGCCCGAGCCGGTCTGGAAGACGTCGATCGGGAACTGGTCGTCGTACCCGCCGGCGGCCACGTGCGCGGCGGCGGCGACGATCGCCGCCGCCACCTCCGCGTCGATCACCCCGAGGTCGCCGTTCACCTCGGCCGCCGCCCCCTTGATCTGGGCCAGCGCCTTGATCTGGGCCGGTTCGATGCCCCGCCCCGAGATCGGGAAGTTCTGCACCGCGCGCTGGGTCTGCGCCCGCCACAACGCCTCGGCGGGCACCTCCACCTCGCCCATCGAGTCGCGTTCGATCCGGTAGCCCGCTGCCTCTGGAGTCGTCACGCGTTCCATCCTGCCGCGACAGTCGCCGGATCGCAGATGATCGCCCGACACTCGTCGCGGTCGACCGCCGCCTTCGGGGTTCCGGCCTCTCGGCGCATCGACGTCGGCCAAAAGTCGGGGGCGCTGGTTACATTCACCGAATTAAGATCATGAAAATCTGACCACTCCCATCGGAGGGATCAATCTTGCACGTTCACGGGGGTACCACCGGCGTGCCCGCACGCCGTCGACGCGTACCGCGCCGGCTGCTCGGCACCGGACTCGCCGCCCTGCTCGCCACCGGCGGCGGTCTGGTGTTCGCCGGCCAGCCGGCCGCCGCCGCTCCGGTCCGCTGGGTGCAGCCGACCAGCACCAGCTGGACCGACGCCCGACAGCCGACGACGGCCTTCCCCACCACCGCCGCCGAGGACCTGCCGGTCGGCACCTGGGAGGCCGACGGCAAGAAGCACACCACGCGGGCCTACTTCACCTTCGACCTCGCCCCGTACCGGGGCAAGCAGATCATCAGGGCCGGACTCCAGACCGGCGAGACGTCGGTCGACGACTGCACCAAGCCGCGCGAGCTGGAGCTGTGGCGTACCGACACCCCGGCCACCGCGCCGACCTGGACGGACGCCCCGGCGGTGCACGAGAAGGTGGGCGACTTCACGATCGCCACCGACCGCTGCCCGGCCGGCTACCTGGAGCTGCTCGTCACGGAGGCGGTGCAGCGGGCGGTGACCGACGGCCGGGACTCGCTCACCCTGATGGCCCGGATCGCCGGGGACCACGAGGAGGCCAAGCACTTCGGCCGACGGATCAAGCGGCCGGGCATCTCGCTGGACGCCAACGCCGCGCCGAACGTGCCGGGCAAGCTCAGCGTCTCCGGCCTGGCCTGCGCCGACGGGCTCCTGGTCGGTACCACGACGCCGGCCCTCTACGCCGAGGTCACCGACCCGGACAAGGTGGACGGCTACTCGGGTGACCCGGTGACCGCCACCTTCGCCTGGTGGCCCGTCGACCGCCCGGACGAGCGGACCGAGTGGACCTCCTACTCGATGTACGCGCCCACCCGCTTCACGTACTCGGTGCCCGGCGAAGCCGTGGTCGACGGTGGCACGTACGCCTTCGCGGTCCGGGCCGCCGACCAGCACGCCAGCTCCGACTGGTCGCCCGTGTGCCGCTTCACCGTGGACACGGCCGTTCCGCCGGCGCCCACGGTCACCTCGGCCGAGTACCCGGCCGGCTGGGGCTGGCCCGGGTACGGCGGGCCGGGCATCCCCGGCCGGTTCACCTTCACCGCGAAGGGCGCGGACGACGTCGCCGGCTACCGCTGGGGCCCCAGCGGCACGACCAACTACGTCGCCGCCGATGCGTCCGGGGCGGCGACGATCACCTGGACCCCCACCGACTACGGCCTGAAGCGGCTCTACGTCCAGGCCGTGGACCGGACCGGGAACCGGTCCCCCGTGACGACGTACCAGTTCACCGTGCGCAACACCGCGCCGACGGTGACCGACGGCAACCGGGACGGGCGGCTGGGCGAGACCCGCGAGTTCGGCCTCGCCCCGAACATGACCGACGTGGTGGAGTACGTCTGGTCGCTCAACAGCGGCGCGGCGCACACGGTCGCGGCCGACGCCGAGGGTCGGGCCGCGATCTCGGTGACGCCGACGACCGCGAACAACACGCTGCACGTCCGCAGCCGTACCCGGGACGGCCTGCTCTCCGGCGATGCCGACTACCGGTTCACGGTCCGCACCGAGCCCTTCGTCAGCTCGACCCAGTGGCCCTCGGACGGGTCGACCGGCGCGCCGGTCGGTACGGCGGGGAGCTTCGTCCTCAAGCCGGCGATGGACGGTGTCACCGAGTACGTCTACGCGTTCGACTACGGCGAGCCGCAGACCGTGACGGCCGGCGCGGACGGGACCGCGACGATCGCCTACACGCCGACCGAGGCGTACCAGCACTCGATCCAGGTGTTCAGCCGGACCGGTGACGGCGTCGAGTCGGCCACCGCCGACCTGACGTTCGACGTGGCCTCGGTCGCCCCGAGCGTCGAGTCCGCGGTGTACCCGCGCAACCTGACCGGCGGCGGCCCCGGTGTCACCGGCACCTTCACCTTCCGGCCGCACCCGCAGAGCACCGGGATCACCTCGTACCTCTACACGTTCCGGGGCGAGCCGGAGCGCACGGTCGAGGCGGGTCCGGACGGCACGGCCACCATCGAGTGGACGGCGGGCAGCGCCGACGACGAGTGGGGCGGCTGGAACGAGGTCCGGGTACGGGCCCGCACGGCGGCCGGGGTGACCACGGACGTGCAGTACTACTCGTTCCGGGTGGACCCGCAGAGCCCCACGATCACCTCGGACGTCTTCGGCTGGCAGGGCGGCGCGACGGTCGGCCGGACGGGTGACTTCGTCTTCACCGCCCAACTGGCCGGCACCACCGAGTTCGTCTACTCGTTCGACGGTGGTCCGGAGCAGACCGTCGTGGCCGACGCGACCGGCACGGCCCGGGTGGGCTGGACCGCCGAGTCGGCCTACGGCCACAGCCTGACCGTGCGCAGCCGTACGGCGGCCGGGCTGACCTCCGGCTCGGGGTACTACAACATCTGGATCGACCAGGGCTGATCCGCACGACGACGAAAGGGGCGCCGGGCCGCAGACCCGGTGCCCCTTTCCGCGTACGCGAGGGGTCAGCGCCGCCCGACGGTCAGGACCGGCTTGGTGACCTCGGCGAAGAAGTCGTTGCCCTTGTCGTCGACGACGATGAAGGCGGGGAAGTCCTCCACCTCGATCTTCCAGACCGCCTCCATGCCCAGCTCCGCGTATTCCAGGACCTCGACGTGCTTGATGCAGTCCTGCGCCAGCCGGGCGGCCGGGCCGCCGATCGAGCCGAGATAGAAGCCGCCGTGCTGCTGGCAGGAGCGGGTCACCTGGGCGGACCGGTTGCCCTTCGCCAGCATCACCTGGGAACCGCCGGCGGCCTGGAACTTCTCCACGTACGCGTCCATCCGGCCGGCGGTGGTCGGGCCGAACGACCCGGACGCGTAGCCCTCCGGGGTCTTGGCCGGGCCGGCGTAGTAGACGGCGTGGTCGCGCAGGTACTGCGGCATCGGCTCGCCCGCGTCCAGCCGCTCGGCGATCTTCGCGTGCGCGATGTCCCGCGCCACGACCAGCGGGCCGGTCAGCGAGAGCCGGGTCTTCACCGGGTATTTCGACAGCTCGGCCCGGATCTCGTCCATCGGCCGGTTCAGGTCGACCCGGACGACCTGCTCGGCGTCCAGCGTCTCGTCGGTGACGTCCGGGAGGAAGCGGGCCGGGTCGGTCTCCAGCCGCTCCAGCCACACGCCCGACGGGGTGATCTTGGCGACCGCCTGCCGGTCGGCGGAGCAGGAGACGGCGATCGCCACCGGGCAGGAGGCGCCGTGCCGGGGCAGCCGGACCACCCGCACGTCGTGGCAGAAGTAGCGCCCGCCGAACTGCGCGCCGATGCCGAAGTTGCGGGTCAGCTCCAGCACCTCGGCCTCCAGCGCCAGGTCGCGGAAGCCATGGGCGCTCATCGAACCCTCGGTCGGGAGGGCGTCCAGGTACTTCGCGGAGGCGTACTTGGCGGTCTTGAGCGCGTACTCGGCGGAGGTGCCGCCGATGACGATGGCGAGGTGGTAGGGCGGGCAGGCGGCGGTGCCGATCAGCCGCAGCTTCTCCTCCAGGAACTGCATCATCCGCGTCGGATTCAGCAGCGCCTTGGTCTCCTGGTAGAGGTAGGACTTGTTGGCCGAGCCGCCGCCCTTGGCCATGAAGAGGAACTTGTAGGCGTCCGGGTGCCCGTCCGGGTCCTCGGCGTAGAGCTCCACCTGGGCGGGGAGGTTGCTGCCGGTGTTCCGCTCGTCCCACATGGTCAGCGGCGCGAGCTGCGAGTACCGCAGGTTGAGCCGGGTGTACGCCTGGTAGACGCCGCGCGAGATCGCCTCCGCGTCGGTGCCGTCGGTGAGCACGTGCCGGCCGCGCTTGCCCATCACGATGGCGGTGCCGGTGTCCTGGCACATCGGCAGCACCCCGCCGGCCGCGATGTTGGCGTTGCGCAGCAGGTCCAGTGCGACGAACCGGTCGTTCGGCGAGGCTGCCGGGTCGTCGATGATCGACCGGAGCTGGGCCAGGTGCGCCGGGCGCAGGAAGTGGGCGATGTCGTGCATCGCCTCGGCGGTCAGCGCGGTCAGCGCGGAGGGTTCCACGGTGAGGAAACGACGGCCACCGGGGCCGTTGACGACATCGACGCCCTCGTCGGTGACCAGGCGGTACTCCGTCTGGTCCGGACCGGTCGGCAGCAAGGGGGCGTACGAGAACGCGGCGGCACTGCTCATGAACGAAAAGCCTAGGGCAGACCGGTCGATCGGTGGCACCCGCCGGTCCGTCCTGGGACGCCGCTCTCATCCGCCGTCGGGGCAGAGTTCCCGCTTCGGTCCGCAGCTGCCCTCGTCCGAGGGCGGTAGGTAGGTGCTGCCCGGGTTCTGGTCGGGGACGCCACCCTCCTCGGGGGGCGGCGGGACGGCGGCACCGGCGCCCCAGCGGACGTACCCGATCTCCCGACCCTCACCGATGATCATGCCGTTCGGGCCGACCGCCAGGGCGTTCGCCGAGGTCCGCAGCAGCACCAGCTCCCGGCCGGTACGCGGGTCCACCGCGATCAGCCGGGACGGCTTCTCCTCGGCGATCACCGCCGCGTACGGGGTCAGCGCCGCGCCGCTCTTCCCGCCCGCGGCCCGGGTCCACCGGGTCCGGTCGGCCGACAGCTCCCGGCCGGTGATGGAGCGCTTGTCGGCGCTGCGCACCACCGCCCACCGGTCGTCGACGGCGAGCAGCTTCTCCCCCTGGGCGCCGATCTGGAGGAACCGGCCGTCGTACCCATCGACGACCGCCTCCCGGCCGTCCGGCGCGACCCCGATCAGCACGTTCCGCGCGCCCTGCGGGTCCTCCCGCTGCACGCACCCGGCGTTGTCGGCGGTCCGCAGGTTGAGCCCGGTGCGCCGCCACACCTCCTGGCCGGTGGCCGCGTCCCGGGCGGAGATCGCGAAGTAGCAGGTGCCGTCCCGGGAGGTCGCGGTGATCCGGAGCAGCCGGCCGCCGATCACCGCCAGCCGTTCATCCCGCCCCGGCTGCACGTTCTGGAGCACCCGGCCGGTGGCGGTGTCCACCACGTGCACCCGCCCGTCCACCGGGAAGCCGAGCAGCGGCGGGACGGCCTCGGGGCCGGCCACCCCCCGATCGATCCGCTGGGCGCCGAGCCGCCGGGTGCCGAGCAGGTCGGGGTTGTCGGCGAGCAGGCCACTGTGCACGCCGGGCAGGAACGCGGTCCAGAGTGGCCGGGTGCCGCGCGGGTCCCAGGCGCTCAACGTGCAGTCGGTGGCCTCGACGCAGCGCACGTCGAGCAGCGCGTTGCGGTACGTCCAGACGGCCACCGCGTCACCGTCGCGGCGGCGCACCACGCCGGTGGTGGGGTCGAGCAGCTCGTACCCCTTGACCAGGAGCTTGCCCACGGCGACGACCGCGTCCCGGTCACCGCCGGCCACCGCGGCCCAGTCGGCCTTGTGCTCCCAGAGCTGGGTGCCGGTGGCCAGGCTGCGGGCCTCGACCCGGGTACGCTGCTCGACGATCACGGTGTCGCCGGCGATGGTGACGCTCTTCGGGGTGCCACCGACCCGCTGCTGCCAGACCACGTCCGGCTCGGAGATCGGCTTGCTCCGGTCGACCCAGTCCCAGATGCCGGGGAACGGGTTCCACACCCCGGTCGCGGCGAGCACCACCACGGTGACGAGCCCGAGCAGCAACCAGCCGCGTACGCCAAGGCCCTTCACACCGCACACCGTAGCGACGACCACCGCTGCACCGAGGCCCCGCGGGCGCGTGTCGCCCACCATTCGCGTCGATCTTGCAGTTGTCGCCCCCGCTTCGCCCCCATCGGCCCCGTTATGCGCGCGACCGCCACCCCCGGGTCGGCGGAGAGGGTCAGCGGGCGGCGGAGCGGACCAGGGGGAGCGTGCGGTAGGGGATCTGCTCGGCCAGCGCGATGATGGTGGAGGCGCGGCGGATGCCCTCCGAGCTGACGATCTGGTCGATGACGCGTTGGAGGTCGGCGTTCGACCTGGCCACGATGCGGCAGAGCAGGTCGCTGGAGCCGGTGATGGTGTGCGCCTCCAGCACCTCGGGGATGGCGGCCAGGTGGGCGGTGACCGGGTCGTGCCCGTGCCGCTGGCTGATCTCCAGGGTGACGAAGCTGGTCACCCCGAAGCCGATCGCGGCGGGTGAGATCTCCGGGCCGAAGCCGCCGATCACCCCCCGCTCGACCAGCTTGTCCAGCCGGGCCTGGACGGTGCCCCGGGCCACGCCGAGCCGCCGGGAGCACTCCAGCACGCCGATCCGGGGCTCCTCGGTGAGGATTTCGATCAAGCGGGCGTCAAGGTCGTCGAGTTGTACATCCTGACCAGCACTCATGGGTTTTCACTTTACGGATTGCGCAACCTGACCAGCAGTTTCGCCACCAGTTGCCCAACCCGAGCCGGCCCAGCGATCCTCGCCACACGACCAACCAACGGCGGCCCACGAGGCCGGCCGGTACGCAAGGGAGACCACCATGACCCAGGCGATCGACCGACCGACCGACGACGTCGACGTCGACGCGCTCGTCGGCGCTGTCGACCACGACATCAGCCATGACCCGTTCCCGGTCAAGGGCCTCGACCACGTGCACTTCCTGGTCGGCAACGCCAAGCAGGCGGCGCACTACTACTCGACCGCCTTCGGCATGACCTGCGTGGCGTACCGGGGGCCGGAGCAGGGCTTCCGGGACCACGCCGAGTACGTGCTGACCAGCGGTTCCGCCCGCTTCGTGCTGACCGGCGCGGTGCGCCCGGACGCCGAGGGCGCCGAGCACGTGGCGAAGCACAGCGACGGCGTCTCCGACATCGCGCTGGAGGTGCCGGACGTCGACGCGGCGTACCGCCACGCCGTGGCGCAGGGCGCGACCGGCCTGGTCGAGCCGCACGAGGTGAGCGACGAGCACGGCACCGTCCGGCTGGCGGCCATCGCCGCGTACGGCGACACCCGGCACACCCTGATCGACCGCTCCCGCTACACCGGCCCGTTCCTGCCCGGCTTCGTGGCCCGCGGCCCGATCGTGGACCGGCAGCCGATGATCGACGCCGGCCTCCAGCCGAAGCGCTTCTTCCAGGCGGTCGACCACGTGGTCGGCAACGTCGAACTCGGCCGGATGGACGAGTGGGTGGAGTTCTACAAGCGGGTCATGGGCTTCAGCAACATGGCCGAGTTCATCGGCGACGACATCGCCACCGACTACTCGGCGCTGATGAGCAAGGTCGTGGCGAGCGGCACCCGCAAGGTCAAGTTCCCGCTCAACGAGCCGGCGATCGCCCGCAAGAAGTCGCAGATCGACGAGTACCTGGAGTTCTACCAGGGCCCGGGTGCCCAGCACATCGCCGTCGCCACCAACGACATCCTGGCCAGCGTCGACGCGATGCGGGCCGCGGGCGTCGAGTTCCTGGACACCCCCGACTCGTACTACGACGACCCGGAGCTGCGCGCCCGGATCGGCAACGTCCGGGTGCCGATCGAGGAGCTGAAGGCCCGCAAGATCCTGGTCGACCGGGACGAGGACGGCTACCTGCTCCAGATCTTCACCAAGCCGGTGCAGGACCGCCCGACCGTCTTCTTCGAGCTGATCGAGCGGCACGGCTCGCTGGGCTTCGGCAAGGGCAACTTCAAGGCCCTCTTCGAGGCGATCGAGCGGGAGCAGGAAGCGCGCGGCAACCTGTAACACTGTCGAGCGTGACGCAGCCTCCGAACACCACGCCGCCGCCCGTCGGGCCCTCGCCCACGGGCGGCGGCGGCACGCCGCCCGGCGCCCCCCAGGGGTACGTCCCGCCGACGCAGCACGTCCCGCCGACGTACGCCGGGGTCCCGGCCTATCCGGCGCCCGGCCCGGCCCGGCCGCCGTACCCCGTCCTCGCCCCGCCCCCGGTGGCGCCGAACGGGCAGCCGCTGGCCAGCTTCGCCGACCGGCTGCTCGCCTGGATCATCGACACCGCGCTGGCGTCCCTGGTCACGGTCGTGCTCTTCGTGCCGGTCGTCATCTGGCTCTTCCAGCGGATGATCGACGAGATGACCCGCTACGACGCCGACGGCCGGCTGGCCGAGCCGGACCCGGCCCGGATGATGGGCGAGTTCTTCGTGCCCATCTTCCTCGCCGAGCTGGGGCTGATGCTGGTCATGCTGGCCCTCTACTGGCTCTACCACGTCGAGTACGCGCACCGGACGGGTCAGACGCTCGGCAAGAAGGCGATGAAGATCCGGATCGTGCCGGTGGACCCGGCCCGGACCCTCACCCGGGGGATGGCCGGCAAGCGCTACCTGATCGAGTTCGTGGCCGGCTCGCTGGTGCCCTTCCTCAACTATCTCGACGGCTTCTGGCAACTCTGGGACAAGCCCTGGCAGCAGTGCCTGCACGACAAGTTCGCGGGCACCGTCGTCGTTAAGGTTGCACCGTGAGCGTGAGCGTGATGACCCGGTGAGCGTGCAACCTGGCTGGTACGTCGACCCCGCCGACCCGGAGACCAGACGGTACTGGGACGGCGAGGGGTGGATCGGCGCGCCGATCCCGGTCGACGCCACCCCGCCCGAGGGTCCGCCGCCGGCCGAACCGGCCCCGGTCCCCCCGTCGGCGCCCACCTCCGCCCCGACCGGTGCCGTCCCCGGTGCCGGCCCTGCGCCACACCCCGGTCACCCGACGGGCCCGCCGGGACAGCCCGCCCCCGGACAGTGGGGCCCGGCACAGCCCGCCCCCGGACAGTGGGGCCCGGGGCAGTGGGGCCCCGGACAGCCGCCCGGCCACGGCCCGGCGCAGGGACCCCCGCCCGGCTGGCCCTACCCCGGCTGGCCGGGACGACCGCCCGAGCCGCGCCCGCACGGGCTGCCGCTGGCCTCGTACGGGGCCCGGCTGGTGGCCCGCCTGATCGACTTCGGTGCGGTGTTCCTGCTCAACGCCCTGGTCAACGGCTGGTTCGTCTGGCGGTACGTCGAGGAGATCTCGCCCTACCTGCGGGAGTCGGTACGCCGGTCGCTGGCCGGCAACACCTCCACCGACGGGCTGCCACAGCCGGGTGAGCAGGCCGCCGGCCTCCAGATCGCCATCCTGCTTATCGCCACCGCGCTCTGGTTCGCCTACGAGGTGCCGTCGATGGCGGCCCGGGGGCAGACCTTCGGCAAGCGGGTGATGCGGGTCCGGGCGGTGCCGGTCGAGGCCGACCAGCCGCTCGGCTTCGGCCGGGCGACCCGGCGGTGGAGCACGATGGGCCTGCCCACCCTGCTCTGGTACTGCTGCGGCTTCGGCCTGCTGCTCCAGTTCGTCGACGCCGTCTCGGCGCTCTTCGACCATCCGCTCCGCCAGGCGCTGCACGACAAACGCGCCCAGACCGTGGTGGTGCAGGTGCCGCGCTCCGGCGGCCCCGCCACCCGTACCGCCCCGCACGACCGTGCCGACCCCCCGGGAGACACCCCATGACCGACGCCGGACGTCACCAGCCGCCGCTGCGGCTGACCCGTGCCGACCTCGACGCGCTGCCCAACTACGTGCCCGGCCGCAGCCCGGCCGACCTGGCCCGGGAACTGGGCCTGCCCGAGGCGATCAAGCTGGCCAGCAACGAGGTGCCCTACGGCCCGCTGCCGGGCGTGGTGGAGGCGGTGGCCGAGGCGGTCGCCGGCTCGCACCGTTACCCCGACATGGGCGTGGTGGCGCTGCGCCAGGCCCTCGCCGACCGGTACGGCGTGCACGTCGACCAGGTCGCCACCGGCTGCGGCTCGGTGGCGCTGGCCGAGCACCTGGTCCGCTCCACCTGCCTGCCCGGCGACGAGGTGCTCTACTCGTGGCGGTCGTTCGAGGCGTACCCGATCATCGCGGCGACCAGCGGCGCGAGCAGCGTGCGGGTGCCCAACGACGCCGGGCACGGCCACGACCTGGCCTCGATGGCCGCGGCGGTGACCGACCGGACCCGGATGATCCTGGTCTGCAACCCGAACAACCCCACCGGCACCTCGGTACGCAAGGCCGAGCTGGACCGCTTCCTCGACGCGGTGCCGGACGACGTCCTGGTCGTCATCGACGAGGCCTACCGGGAGTTCGTCACCGACCCGGAGGTGCCGGACGGCCTGACCTACCTGGACCGGCCCAACGTGGTCGTGCTGCGCACCCTGTCCAAGGCGTGGGGGCTGGCCGGTCTGCGGATCGGCTTCCTGGTCGCCGCGCCGGCCGTGGCCGCCGCGGTGCGCAAGGTGGTCACCCCCTTCTCCACCAGCATGGCCGCCCAGGCCGGGGCGCTGGCGGCGCTGGCCCAGGCCGACGAGGTCGAGCGGCGCTGCGCGCTGGTCATCGCCGAGCGGGACCGGGTCACCGAGGCGCTGCGCAAGTTCGTCCCGGACGTGCCGTCCAGCCAGGCCAACTTCGTCTGGCTGCCGCTGGGCAACCGGGCCGTCGACTTCGGCAAGGCGTGCGAGGCGCGCGGCGTGATCGTCCGCCCGTTCGCGGGTGACGGCGTCCGGGTCACCATCGGCACCCCCGCCGAGAACGACGCCTTCCTGGCCGCCGCCGAGGCCGCCCTCACCTGACCGGCGAGTCGGGGCCCGGCGTCCGGCCGGGCCCCGCTCAGGTGGCGGCCAGCAGCACCGCCTCGGCCATCAGGAAGTACGCCTGGTCGTCGTCGTCCGGGGTGGCCCGCTCCCGCAGCCGCTCCACCGCGAGATAGCCGCCCCCCGCGTACACCCGGCCGGGCACCCAGCCGATCCCGTCGTGTCCGATGTCCAGCGCGAAGCGGGAGCGCACGGCACCGGTGACCGGGTTCAGGGTCACCAGGTCGTTCCGCCCGGTCAACAGGTGCACCCGCCCGGGCTGCATCGCGAGAATCCTCACCGGCCCGAGGTCGGCCCGCCGCCACAGCTCCTCGCCGGTGCGCGCCGAGCGGCCGGTGACCACTCCCCCGGCGGTACCGACCACCCGCTCGCCGGCCAGCTCCGCGTCCGGCCCGTCGAGGGCGGGCTCGGGCACCGGCTCCCCCGGACCGGTCAGCCAGCCCCGGCCGGCGTCGTCACCCGGCCCACTGGTCCGCAGGCCCCGGCACCCCGACCGCGCGTCCAGGCAGCCCACCGGGGTCACCACCAGATCGTCGGGGGCGCCCGGCGGACGCCAGCGGGTACGCACCGAGCCGGTGGCGACGTCCCGGAACTCGACCGTCGCGGGTCGGGCGCAGCCGTCGACGGTGACCAGTTCGCCGGCCGCGGTGGTCGCCACGTCCGTACGGCAGCCGCCCGGCACGTCGGTCCGCCAGAGCGCCCGGCCACCGGCCAGGTCGTAGCCGGCCACGGCCCGGGCACCGACGGCGACCAGCACCTCGCGGCCGTCGACGGCCCGGGTGACGTGCAGCCCCGCCGGGTCCCAGACGGTGCCGGCCCCGGTGCGGCGGGGCTCGGTGACCGGCCCCGGCGCGGGTCCGTCGGCCCGCCAGGCGACCCGGCCGGTACGACCGTCCAACCCGACGAGCGTCCCGTCCGACCAGCGGCTGACCACGGTGGCGCCGCTCGCCACCACCCCGACCAGCTTCGCCGGCCAGCGCCGGTACGACCAGAACGGGGTGACCCGGTGCTTGCCGTCGACCGGCTGGTCGGCGTACACCTGCCGGGTGCCGGCGTAGACCCGGAGCCGGCCGTCCACGATCAGCGGCGCGACCGGCAGCCGGCCGATCACCCCGACGGGTGGGCTCGCCACCGCCGGGTACGCGGCCCGGGCCGGCGTGTCGACCTCGGCGGGGGCGAGCACCCGATAGGCGATGGCGGCGACCACCGCGACGGTGAGCACGCCGGCCACCGCCACCGTGAGCCGTCGTCGCCCCGAGGTCTTCCCCATGCCCCACCTCCGCCCGGCACCCTACCCACCGGCGGCACCGGGCCACCGCGCGGCGCGGGCTGCCGTGTCGGGTGGGGGTGGTCGGCTCAGGCGGCCTCGGCGGTGTCGGCGGGGGCGACGGCGCGGGCCAGGTCGGCCAGGTCGCGCCGGAGGGCGCCCTCCACGGCGCGGGCGGCGAGCCCGCCGAGGATGAGCGCCAGCACCCGCCCGTACGGGCCGGTGGGGAGCGCCTCCTGCTCGACGGTGACAGCCGTGCAGCCACGCCGTCGACGCTCGACGGCCCGCAGCGACCAGGTGATCCGGTAGTCCACCCCGGCACCGGGTGAGGTGAGCACCAGCCGGGTCGGCGCGACGGCCTCGACCACCACGAACTCCTCCGGCTGCTCCCCGCCGTCCGGCCGGTGCCGGGTCTCCCGCCAGGCCGTGCCGGGGCCGAACCCGTCCCCGGTGAGCACCTCGACCGCGCCCACCGCGGAGAGCCAGCCGCCCCGGGCGGAGAGGTCGGTGAGGAGCCGCCAGACGTCGTCGGCCTGGGCCTCGATGAATTCGGTAACCGTCACCGTCGACATGGCACCTCCCGTGCCGTCCACGGTACGGCGAGTGACGGGTCGACGGGGAGCCCGCGGTGACATTTCCACCACCGGTGCCCCGATCGGGGCACCGGACCGCGGGCACCGGGTCAGGCGTGGAACCGCCCGGTGCGGATCGCGTCGACGAACGCCGTCCAGCCCGGCGGGCTGACCGTCAGCGTCGGCCCCTGCCGGTCCTTGGAGTCGCGTACGCCGACCACGCCGTGGGCGGCGACCACGTTGGCCGCCACCTCCACGCAGAGACCCTGGTCGTTGGAGCGGCTGCTGGTACGCCAGATCGCTCCGGTGAGATCGGTCATCCTCGTTGCCTCCTGTCCGTGTGCGCGCGCCACGGGACGGCCCGGGGAGGCTCGGCGTGACGGCGGAATCCGCGACGATCAACGCGGAAAGCGCCGTCCCCGGTCGCACAGCGGGTGCGACCGGGGACGGGCGTACGGACGGGCCGGGCTCAGCGGGCGGGGAGGATGGTGCCGGTGACCTCGCCGAGGGCGATGGTGGTGCCGTCCGGGCCGGGTGCGGTGGCCGTGACGGTGACCGTGTCGCCGTCCTCCAGGAAGGTGCGGGTCCCGCCGTCGGCGAACTTGACCGGCTCGGTGCCGCCCCAGGTGAGTTCCAGGAACGAGCCGACCTGGCCGCGCTCGGTGCCGGAGACCGTGCCGGAGGCGTAGAGGTCGCCGGTGCGCAGCGACGCCCCGTTGACGGTGAGGTGGGCGAGCTGCTGGGCCGGCGTCCAGTACATGGTCGCGAACGGCGGCTCGCTGACCCGTTCGCCGTTCCACTCGACGGCCAGGGCCAGGTCGAGGCCCAGGTGCGGGGTGTCGTGCAGGTAGTTCTGCACCGGCGGGTCCTGGTCGGGCGCGGGCACGAACGCGTCGGCCAGCGCGTCGAGCGGGGTCACCCAGGCCGACACCGAGGTGGCGAAGGACTTGCCGAGGAACGGGCCGAGCGGCTGGTATTCCCAGGCCTGGATGTCCCGAGCCGACCAGTCGTTGACCAGCACCACGCCGAAGACGTGGTCGGCGAAGTCGTCGATCGCCACCCGGTCGCCGAGGGCGCTCGGCACGCCGACCACGAAACCGACCTCGGCCTCGATGTCGAGGCGTACGGACGGGCCGGTGGTCGGGCCCTGCGGGGTGGCCCGCTGCCCGCAGGGGCGGACGACCGGGGTGCCGGAGACCACCACCGTGCCGGCCCGACCGTGGTAGCCGATCGGCACGTGCTTCCAGTTGGGCAGCAGCGGCGGCTGGCCGGGGCGGAAGATCTGCCCGACGTTCGAGGCGTGGTGCTCCGACGAATAGAAGTCGACGTAGTCGGCCACCTCGAAGGGCAGCAGCAGCGTCACCTCGCGCAGCGGCACCAGCAGCGGCTCGGTGGCCGACCGGTGGGTCTCGTCGGTGAGCAGCTCGACGACCCGCTGCCGGACGGCGGTCCACTGCGGACGGCCGAGCGCCATGAAGTCGTTCAGCGTGGGTCGGCCGAGCGCACCGCCGGCCAGCACCAGGCCGGCCGCCTCCGCGCCGGCCAGGTCGAGGACGAAGTCCCCGATGCGTACGCCGATGCGGGGCTCGCGGTCGCCGTGCCGGAACACCCCGTACGGCAGGTTGGTCACCCCGTACCCGGAACCGTCGGCACCAGTAACCCAGCTCATTCCTCAAAACCCCCGTTCACCAGCCCCAGCCGGATCAGATCGGTCAGTGGTTCGGTCATGCTGCACGAGCCGTACCCGATCCAGAGCGGGCGCGGCGTGTCGAGGCCGCCCCGGACCGGTTCGACGAGGCGCACCGGATCGGTGGCGGCGAGCAGTTCGGCCACGGCGTCGACCTCGGCGCCGTCGACGGCGGCGAGGGTCGCGGCGAGCACGTTGACGAAGCCGTGGTGGGTGAAGCCGGTCTCCGGGTCGCGGTGCCGCACCGCGTGGTGCAGCCCGGCGGTCAGCTTGAACGGCAGCTCCCGGTCCCGGCAGGCGCAGATCACCGCGGCCAGCTCCACCGGGGTCGGGAAGAGTTCGGCGGCCAGCCCGCCGGTGCGGAACTTGGCGGCGACGGGCAGCCCGTCGGCACGTGCCTCGGCCACGGTGTCGAGCGCGGCCAGCAGCCCGAAGGTCAGCGGGATCTCGGCATAGACGGGGGTGCCGCCCAGCTTCTCGGTGAGCTTGATCAGCTCGGCCAGCCCCGGCTGCGGGTCCTCGCCGCGCTTGGCGACCGGCGCCTCGATCTGCCGGGCGGTCACCCCGTCCGGCGGCAGGAAGGAGAGCGCGAAGGGCAACTGGTCGACGCCGGTGTCGCCGATCAGCCCGATGACGAAGCCCTCGCTGCGGTTCACCAGTGCGCCGAGCTCACCGGCGGCGATCGCCGAGGCGGGCAGCAGCAGCGGGCCGACCAGGTCGGCGTACCAGGCGGCGCGGTGGCGACGGTGGGCGGCCACCGCGTCGGGCAGCGTCGCGCTGCCGGGCGGGAAGACGGCGGCGTCGTCGACGAGACCGGCGAAGAGGCGGGGCACCTGCGTTGACACGAGACAAGAATTTACGGGACGCTACAAGGAACGGACAACAGCGTCCGATTATCGGACGCCACCGGCCGGAGAACGGGACATAACGGAGGGCGAGATGCCGTACTACCGCAGCGTCGGTGAGGTGCCCCGCAAGCGCCACACCCAGTTCCGCCAGCCCGACGGCAGCCTCTACGCCGAGGAACTGGTCGGCCAGGAAGGCTTCTCCTCCGACTCGTCCCTGCTCTACCACCGGTACGCGCCGACCGCGATCGTCGCCGCCGAGGAGTTCACCCCGCCGACCTTCAGCCGGGTGCCGAACCTGCCGCTCAAGCCGCGCCACCTGCGTACCCACAAGCTCGACGGCACGGGCGCGGACCCGGTGCTCGGCCGGCAGTACCTGCTCGCCAACGACGACGTCCGGATCGCGTACGTGCTGGCCGACCGGCCGTCCCCGCTCTTCCGCGACGCCACCGGCGACCACTGCCTCTATCTGGAGTCCGGCACGCTGCGGGTCGAGTCCCCGTTCGGCGTGCTCGACGCGGTGGCCGGCGACTACGTCGTCATCCCCACCTCGACCATCCACCGGCTGGTCCCCACCGGCGACGAGCCGGTCCGGCTGCTCGCCGTCGAGGCCGCCGGCCACATCGGCCCGCCCAAGCGCTACCTCTCCGTCCGGGGCCAGTTCCTGGAGCACTCGCCGTACTGCGAGCGGGACGTCCGGGGACCGGACGCGCCGCTACAGGTCGACGGGGAGGACGTCGAGGTGCTGGTGAAGCACCGGCGCGGCTGGACGAAGTACGTCTACGCGAACCACCCGTTCGACGTGGTCGGCTGGGACGGGCACCTCTACCCGTGGGCGTTCTCCATCCACGACTTCGAGCCGATCACCGGCCGGATCCACCAGCCGCCGCCCGTGCACCAGACCTTCCAGGGCCCGAACTTCGTGATCTGCTCCTTCGTGCCCCGCAAGGTCGACTACCACCCCGACGCGATCCCGGTGCCGTACAACCACCACAACGTCGACTCCGACGAGATGCTCTTCTACACCGGCGGCAACTACGAGGCGCGGCGCGGCTCCGGCATCGAACAGGGGTCGATCTCGCTGCACCCGTCCGGCTTCACCCACGGCCCGCAGCCGGGTGCCGCCGAGCGCTCGATCGGCGTGGACTTCTTCGACGAGCTGGCCGTCATGGTCGACACCTTCCGTCCGCTGGACCTCTGCGACGCCGGCACCGCCTGCGAGGACGACGGCTACGCCTGGACCTGGGCGCGGAAGGGCTGACGTACGCGGAAAGGGGCCGCGCCCGGCACGGACGCGGCCCCTGCGGATCGACTCAGAACGTCGAGGCGTCGATGACGAAGCGGTAGCGGACGTCGGAGGCGAGCACCCGCTCGTACGCCTCGTTGATCTTCTCGGCAGGGATGACCTCGATCTCGGCGCCGATGCCGTGCTCGGCGCAGAAGTCGAGCATCTCCTGCGTCTCGGCGATGCCGCCGATCATCGAGCCGGCGAACGACCGGCGGGCCGGGATCAGCGAGAACGCGTGCACCGACAGCGGGTCCTCGGGCGCGCCCACGTTGACCAGCGTCCCGTCCACGGCCAGCAGCCGCAGGTACGCGTCGAGGTCGATCTTCGCGCTGACCGTGTTGATGATCAGGTCGAAGGAACCCGCCAGCTTGGTGAACGTCTCCTCGTCGGAGGTGGCGTGGTAGTGGTCGGCGCCGAGGCGCAGCCCGTCCTCCTGCTTCTTCAGCGACTGCGACAGCACGGTGACCTCGGCGCCCATCGCGTGCGCCAGCTTGACCGCCATGTGGCCGAGGCCGCCCATGCCGATCACGGCCACCCGGCTGCCCGGCCCGGCGTTCCAGTGCCGCAGCGGGGAGTAGGTGGTGATGCCGGCGCAGAGCAGCGGCGCGGCGGCGTCCAGCTCGATGCCGTCCGGGATGCGCAGCACGAAGTCCTCGGTGACCACGATGGCCTGGGCGTAGCCGCCCTGGGTCGGCTGCCCGTCGGCGTCGACGGCGCCGTACGTGCCGACGTTGCCCTTCAGGCAGTACTGCTCCAGGCCCTTGCGGCAGTTGTCGCACTCCCGGCAGGAGTCGACCATGCAGCCGACGCCGGCCCGGTCGCCGACAGCGAACTTCGTCACCGCCGACCCGACCTCGCGGACCACGCCGGCGATCTCGTGGCCGACCACGATCGGATAGGTGGTGGGACCCCACTCGCTGCGCGCGGTGTGGATGTCGGAGTGGCAGATGCCGGAGAACTTGATGTCGATCAGGACGTCGTGCGGCCCGAGGTCGCGTCGTTCGATGGTCGTCGGGGCGAGCGGTTCGGTCGCGGACTGTGCCGCGTAAGCGTTGACGGTAAGCACGCACTCCTCTTTACCCCGGGACCCCGCGTTCACCACCGTAGCCTCGGTCACGCCCCGGCCGGTCAGCGTCGGGCGAAGACCGCGAACTGGGCCACCACCGTCACCGTGATCGCGGCGACCAGCGGCCACGGCGTACCGACCAGCGCGTAGAGCAGCAGCAGCACCGGACCGGCGGCCACCGCGCCGACGGCGAGCGCCAGCGCGCGGTCCGACCGGAGCAGGCCGGGCAGGATCGTCCGGGCCAGCCCGGGCAGCCCGGCGGCGAACCGCCACACCACCAGCGCGCCACCGAACGCGGCCAACGCCGCGAAGAGCCGGGAGGTGCCGGGCCCGGCGGGAGCGAGGAAGGCGACCAGTACGGTGCCGATCAGCGACCAACCGGCGCCGTAGAGCACCAGCCACCGCAGGCCGTCGGAGATCGTACGACCCGCGTCCGGCCGCGCCGGGTCCAGCGCGACCGCCTCCGCCAGGTGCTCCAACGCCTCGGCGTAGCGGCGCTGCTCCAACCGGATGACGCCCATGTCGTGCCGGGCCTCCGCCAGCTGCGGGTCGAGCCGCAGCGCCTCCCGGTAGGCGCGTTCGGCCAGGTCGAACAGCTCCAGCCGGGCCGCCACCAGGCCGAGCACCAGGTGCGCCTGCGGTGCCTCGGGGTCCAGCTCCACCCCACGCCAGGCCGCGTCCAGCGCCGGCTGGCCGTTGCGCGAGCCGGCCAGGATCGCGGCGGCGCTGCGCTGCGCGTACGCGTCGACCGGCCCCAGTGCCAGGATCTCGTCGGCGGTGCCCGCGGCGGCGCGGAACTCGCGCAGGTCGACCAGCGCGAGCCCGCGCACCACCAACGGTGGGATCACGCCCGGGGCGGCCGCCACGGCGGCGTCGGCGGCGGTCAGCGCCTCGGTCGACCGGCCGGCGGCGAGCTGGATCCGGGCCAGCATGGTCAGGGCGACGGAGTCGGTGGGGTGCGCCGCGATCGCGGGAGCCAGCTCCCCGGCGGCCTCGTCGTAGCGGCCCAGCTCGGCGAGGAGCTGCGCCCGCTGGAGGTGCCCGTCGGCGGCGGACTGGTCAGGGGCGGCGTCACTCGACATCCCGGCGAGCCTAACCGGCACCCATCCGGTCCGCCCGCCTCAGTCGGCGGGAGCCTCGTAGACCAGGGCCACGGCGATGCCGGTCAGGCCCTCGCCCCGGCCGGGAAAGCCCAGGCCGTCGGTGGTGGCGGCGGAGACGGTGACCGGGGCGCCGACCGCCGCGGAGAGCACCCGCTGCGCCTCGTCGCGGCGGGGCCCGATCTTCGGCCGGTTGCCGATCACCTGGACCGAGACGTTGCCGATCCGGAAGCCGGCGGCGCGGACCCGGCGGGCGCTCTCGGTGAGCAGGGCCACCCCGGACGCGCCGGCCCACTCCGGCTGGTTGACCCCGAAGTTCGCGCCGAGGTCGCCGAGGCCGGCCGCGGAGAGCAGCGCGTTGCAGGCCGCGTGCGCCACCACGTCGGCGTCCGAGTGGCCGGCCAGGCCGTCCTGGTCCGGCCAGTGCAGGCCGGCGACCCAGCAGGGCCGGCCGGCGGCGAAGGCGTGCACGTCCGTGCCGATGGCCACCCGAGGAACGATCATGAACCGAGCGTACGCGTCACGAGTCGAGGGTCAGCAGGTGCTCGGCGAGAGCCAGGTCGAACGGTCGGGTGATCTTCAGAGCCAGCTCCGACCCCGGTACGCAGAACACCGGGACGCCCTGCTTCTCGACCAGCCCGGCGTCGTCGGTCAGCGGGTCCCCCGCTGCGGCGTGGGCGGCGGCCAGCACCGACCTGCGGAAGCCCTGGGGGGTCTGCACCGCCCGCAGCGCGGACCGGTCGACCGTGCCGAGGACGCGCTCGGCGACGTCGACCTCCTTGATCGTGTCGACCACCGGCAGCACGGGGATCACCGCGTCGTGGCCGGAGCGGACCGCCTCGGCGACCGATTCGACCAGCGCGGACGGGGTGAGCGCCCGGGCCGCGTCGTGCACCAGCACGATCCGTGGCCCGGCGGGGACGGCGGCCAGCGCGGCGGCCACGGAGGCCTGCCGTTCCGCCCCACCGGGCACGACGGTCACCGGGGCGACCGGCGCCAGCAGCCGCCGGACGAACTCCACGTCGGCAGCCGGGGCGGCGATCACGATGGTGTGCACCGACGGCGCTGCGGCGATCCGGCGGACGGCGTGGACCAGCAGCGGTTCGCCGGCCAACGGTCGGAGCGCCTTGGGGGCGCCGGGGCCGAGGCGTACGCCGGCACCGGCCGCAGGAACAAGGACCGCGACGTCACCGCGCGGATTGAGCTGCGCGGTCACGTCGCGGTCCTCGGAATTCTCTGCTGTTACCCGGGTACGGCGATGCTGTGGGACTAGGCCTCGCCCAGCACCTTGTCGAGCAGCGACTCCGCCTCGTCCTTGGTGCTCTTCTCGGCCAGCGCGACCTCGCCGACGAGAATGTCGCGGGCCTTGGCGAGCATGCGCTTCTCACCCGCGGAAAGGCCCCGCTCCCGCTCTCGACGCCACAGGTCGCGGACGACCTCGGCGACCTTCAGCGGGTTACCGGAGGCCAGCTTCTCCAGATTCGCCTTGTAACGCCGCGACCAGTTGGTCGGCTCCTCGGTGTGCGGTGCACGGAGCACGTCGAAGACCTTGCCCAGGCCCTCTTCGCCGACCACCTCGCGCACACCCACGATCTCGGCGTTCTCGGCGGGCACCCGGACCGTCAGGTCACCCTGTGCGACCCTCAGGACGAGGTACTGCTTAGGCTCGCCCTTGATGACCCGAGTCTCGATTGCCTCGATGAGTGCGGCCCCGTGGTGGGGGTAAACAACGGTCTCGCCGACACTGAAAACCATAGGTTCGAAACCCCTTTCGCTGTGTCTAGGGTAACACGCTCAGGCACCGATGTCTCACCGCTGTCCTGACCGTTGGCGCAGCTCAGGGGCCCTGTGAGAGGTATTTCTTCAGCTTGACAGGCGGTCAAACCGATGGTTTGAACACGCTCCGTGAGCAACGGATGACAACCCGGTACGGGTGATCGGAGCGTCGATATCTTCGGAGCGTCGACATCTTTGAACGTCGCAATCCAGGGCATGCGCACCCCCATGATATCCCGTCAATCCCGGGTGCGCCCAGGTGTAGCGGTACGCGGACCGGTGCGGGACGCTGGAGGGGGACGCTTGTCCGCTCACCGAGACGGTTCCTGGGGGTCCGATGGGCATGCCTGACGCAGAAGGCCACGGGCCCTCCGACGGACTGCCCGACCTGCCACCGGAGTGGGGTCGGGTGGTCGTACCGGACGATGCCGCCGCACTCGCCGAGGAGGCCCGGCAGCTCCGCCGCGAGCTACGGCGACAGGCCAACGCCCGCCGCTGGCGTCGCCGGCTCGGCCTCGCCCCCCGACCCGACGGACGACCCCCGCTCGCCCTGCCGGTGCTGATCCTGGTCATCTCCGTGCTCACCACGCTGGCCGGGCTGATGGCGGTCACCTGGCCGCGGGCTCCCCGCTCCTCCGGCAGCCCCACCGTGGTCCCGTACCCGACGGCGACCCTGCTCACCGACCAGCCGCTGCCGGCGTTGGACCTGGTCGACGCCGACGACTCGCCCGTCCCCCTGCGCAGCCTGCTGCCGGCGGTGATCGTCCTGGTGGACGCCTGCACCTGCGGCGAGCGGGTCGCCGAGGCGGCCGCCGCCGCGCCCGCCGGGGTCACCGTGGTCACCGTGACCGACGGCCGGGACATCGACCCCACCCCCGCCCCGGGGGTACGCGCCCTCGCCGACCCCGCCGGCGGCCTCCGCGCCTTCCTGCACCTGCCCGCCCGCCCCGGCACGGCCACCGCCCTGCTGGTCGACCGGGAGAGCGAACTGGTCCGGGTCGTGCCCGAACTCGGCACCGTCGAGGACTACCGGGCCGACCTGGCCCGCCTCACCGGCTGACCGGCTCGACCGACCGCTCAGGACAGCGCGGAGAGCCGTGCGTCGAGGTCCACCCCGCCGCCGGTGGCGACGAAGCGCACCTGCAACGGCCCGCCCGACGCGGTCACGGTCACCGTGGCCGACGCGCCCGTGCAGTCGACCGGCAGCCCCGATCCACCGTCACCCGTGCCCGAGAAGGTGACAGTCAGCTTCCCCGGCCCGGTGCAGCCCACCAGGAGCAGGTAGTCCTCGTCGGCCGCTGCGGCCGTCTGCCGCACCAGCGGCGGTCCGGCCCCGTCCAGGTGGGACCGCTCGGCCCAGACCGGGTACGCGACCTCCGCCCGGGCCGGGGCACTCGGCTCCTCCTGCAGCACCAGCGTCTCCCGAGGACCGGGCAGGACACCCCCGTCCTCCGGGTCGACGGACACCAGCAGCCGGTCGAGCGGCGACCCGGCCGTCGGCGTCGGGGCGACCCGCGCCACGAGCGGACCGGTGGCCGGGGCGGACTCCCGCCACCACCAACCGCCCCCGACGAGCACGGCCAGGGCCGACCCGGCCAGCAACGCCCCGCGTACCCGCTCCGTGGCCTCCGCGCCCATACGGCCAGCGTAACCGCGGGTCGCCGCCGGCACCGGCCGTGAGTCGGGCGCTCAGTCGGTGCGCTCCAGCAGGGCCGCGTACAGGGTCAGGCCCGGGCCGAAGGCCAGCATCACGATCCGCTCCGGCGGTGTCGGCGCCCGCCGCAGCCGGTCCAGGATCAACAGCACCGTCGGCGACGAACAGTTCCCGTGCTCGTCCAGCACGGCCCGGGACGCCGCCAACGCCTCCTCCGGCAGGGCCAGCTCGCGTTCGACCACGTTGAGGATGCGCGGCCCGCCCGGGTGCACCGCCCAGCCGTCCACGTCGGACCGGGTCCGCCCGTGCCGGGCCAGCAGGTCGTCCACCAGCCCCGTCACGTGACGGGAGAGCACCTGCGGAACCTTCGGCGACAGCCCCATCCGGAAACCGGTGTCGGTGACGTCCCACGTCATGTGGTCCGCCGTCGAGGTGTCGGTGACCGAGGCGACCTCGCGCAACGCGTACCCCGGGCCGCCGGGCACGACCACGGCGGCGACCGCGGCGTCCGAGAAGAGCGCGTGGGAGACGATCTGCTGGGTGTCCACCCGGGCACCGGCCGGCTGGATGTGCAGGCTGGTCAGCTCCGCGCAGAGCAGCAGCGCCGGGCGGCCCCGCGCGGTGACGAAGTCACTGACCGCGCCCAGCCCCGGCAGGGCCGCGTAGCAACCCATGTGGCCGACGAACATCCGTTGGGCGTCCGGCGCCATGCCGAGATCCCGGGCGAGCAGGATGTCCAGCCCGGGGGTCGCGTACCCGGTGCAGGAGCAGACCACGAAGAGCCCGACGTCGCCCGCGTCCAGCCCGGCGGCGGTCAACGCCCGGCCCACCGCCTCCTTGCCCAGCGGCAACGCCTCCACCTGGTAGCGGCGCATCCGCCGCTCGGTCGGCCAGTCCGAGACGTCCTCCAGCAGCGGGTTGACCGCCGCCTGCCGACGGGACACCCCCGAGTTGGCGAAGATCCGCTCGGCCAGCGCGCGGGTGGTGCCGGAGAAGTGCTTGGAAAAGAAGTTCTCCCAGAGTTCGTCCTGCGTGGCGCCCGGCGGCTGCGCCGCACCCAGACCCGCGATCACCGGCACGGCCATGATCCCCACCTCTCGTCGCCTGCTGCCTGCCTGCCCACTCCTCGCACTCGCGGGCCAGCGTTCGTTCGTGACTGCGGGGCTCGCAACCCCGGCTCACTCCTCGCACTCACCAACGAGGCGTCGATGCGTCGCGGTCCGGGTCGCCGCCCAGCGCGGCGATGCCCAACCAGTCCGCGCAGACGTCCGACGTCGCCGGGTGCAGCGAGCCGCAGCGGGCGTCCCGGTAGAGCCGCTCCAGCGGATGTCCGCGGCGGGTCGCCGAGGTGCCGGCCGCCTCCAGCATGGACGCCGCCACCTCGGCGGCCGTGGTGCCGGCGAGCAGCTTCGCCCGCCACACCCACCGGTTGGTCTCCGCGTCACCGGGGGCCTCGTCCACCCGGCGCGCCGCCTCGGCCACCACCAGCCCGGCCGCCGCCACCGCCGCGTCCGCGCGACCCAGCCGGGCGCGTACCGCCGGCAGGCCGGCGAGGTTCCGGGCGTTCAGGTGCTCGGCCGCCGCGTCGATCGCGGCCCGGGCCACCCCCACGTAGACCGCGGCGTAGCTGGCCACCAACCAGTGCGGCATGAGCTGGGCGACCACCAGGGCCAGCCCCTCCACGCCGCCGAGCAGCCGGTCGGTCGGCACGGTGACGTCCAGGTGCAGGTCGTGCGAGCTGGTGGCCCGCATGCCCAGGGAGTCCCAGGTGGGCTCGACGGTGAGCCCCTCACCGGCCGGGACCAGGAACTGGGAGACCACCGACGGGTCGGTCGCGCTGCGGGCGGCCACCAGGTAGCCGTCGGGGTGCCCCGCGCCGGAGCAGAAGGTCTTGCTGCCCTTGAGGTGCCAGCCCCCGTCGACCGGTTCGTAGACCGTGGTGAGCTGGGACAGGCGGGCACCCGCGCCGCGCTCGCTCATCGCGACGGCGTACCAGGAGCCCTCGGCCGCCGCGCGGAGCAGCCGGTCCCGCGCCGCCAACGCCTCCTCCGGTACGCCCAGCGCCTCGGCCAGCTCCTCGGTGACCGCGCCGAGCGCCCCGGTGACCGAGGCGTGCATGTTGAACACCAGCGCCGTCGCACCGTTGCCCCGGGCCAGCTCGGTGGCGACGGCGGCGTACTCGGCGAAGGTGGCACCGAGGCCACCCAGCTCCCGGGGCACCATCAGCCCGAAGAGCCCGGCCTCCCGCAGATCGGCGAAGTCGTCGACCGGGAAGGAGCCCTCCCGGTCGTGCTCCGCCGCGCGGGCGGCCAGTCGCGGCGCCAACCGGCGGGCCGCCTCCAGCGCGTGCACAGTCATCTAGCCCCCTTCTCGGCGTCCCTTTACCCCGGGTGGCCCCGGCTACCCGCCCCGGACCCCGCGGCCCTGATAGAGCACCGCGGTCGACCGGGTCGGCACGATCCGCGGCCCGGTCCCGCCCAGACGGTCGGCGGACCGGCCCCGCATCCGTCGGAACAGCCAGCCCGCCGTGCCCCGCAGCTCCGGACGGACCCCCCGTACCCGCAGGTCGACGCCGTGCCGGGCGCACTCGGCGACCAGGGCGCGAGCGTCCACGAACAACCGTGGGTCGTGGATGCCGCGCGGCACGGCCGGGAGCCGCTCACCGATCTCCACCGCCACCAGCCGGGCCAGCAGCGTGTCGTTGAGGGTGTCCAGCACCAGCAGGCCGCCGGGGCGGAGCAGCCGGCACGCCTCGGCGACCGCCCGCCGCCAGTCCGGCACGTGTTCCAGCAGCTCACCGGCGGAGACCACGTCAGCGCAGCCGTCGGCGAGCGGGACCGCGGTCGCGTCGCCGTTGACCACGGTCACCCCGTGCTCGGCGGCCTGCCGCAGGGCGGACCGGGTGAGGTCCACCCCGACGTGCCGGTAGCCCTTGCCGGCCAGGTGCGGGGCGAGCAGGCCGGCACCGCAGCCCAGGTCCACCAGGAGCGCGCCCGGTCGGGTGGCCGGCGGCACCAGGGCGGCACGGGCCCGGGCCAGCCAGTGCAGCATCGCGAACGCCCCGTCCGGCCGCCACCACTCGTCGGCGAGGTCGTCGTACTGGCGGGGGTCGTTGGGAGGCAGCACCCGGGGCGGGGTGGACACCGGGGGCGCGTCTGGCATGGACCGAGCGTGACACGGCTCCCTGACAACGGCCAGACTTCCCTTATGTCGTCGACGGTGTTAGGGCTGGTCAGGGCGAGCCATCCGGAGCCCGCCGCCGCGGTCACCACAGTGGCCGGGCTGCTGGCGTGGGGAGTGGGCCACCGCCCCGGGGGCGTCGCCGCCGTGGCACTGACCGTGCTGGCCAGCCAGCTCGCCGTCGGGTGGAGCAACGACCTGATCGACGCGGACCGGGACGTCGCGGTGGGGCGTACCGACAAGCCGGTGGCGACCGGCGCGCTCCGGCGGCGGACGCTCGGGGTGGCCGCCGTCGCGGCGGCGCTGGTCACTCCGCTGGTGGGGCTGACCCTGGGCGTCGCGGCGGCGCTCTGCGTCACCGTGGGGCTGGTCTCCGCGCTGCTCTACAACCGGCCGCTGAAGTCGACCCCGGTCTCCGTGCTGCCGTACGCGATCTCCTTCGGGTCGTTGCCGGCCTTCGTGGTGCTGGCGCTGCCCGGCGCGCCGGTCCCACCGGTCTGGCTGGTGGTCGCGGCGGCCTGCCTCGGCGCGGGCGCGCACTTCGCGAACGTCCTGCCCGACCTGGCCGACGACGCCCGGACCGGGGTCCGGGGGCTGCCGCACCGGCTCGGGCCGGCCGGCAGCCGGGTGGCCGCCGCCGCGCTGCTGCTCGCGGCGACCGTCACCCTGGTCGTCGGGCCGCCCGGGCCGCCGTCGTGGGCCGGGCTGTCGGCGGTCGCCGCGGCCGTGCTGGTCCCGCTCCTCGGCTGGTACGCGGGCCGCGCGGCGGCCCGCACCGGCGGGCGCCCGGTGGCCGCCTTCCGGTCGGTGCTGGTGGTGGCCCTCATCGACGTGGTGCTGCTGGTGGCGAGCGGTCGGGTGGTCTGAGCACCCCCGGGGAGGTGGCATTGCCGGGTCGGCGTGCGGCCCTCGATCAGCCCCAACTACCCTGGAGCGCGGTCTGCGCGGGTATGGCCACCGTGCCCGGCGTACGGCCGGGTGGAACGTGACGAGGAGGACCGACGTGACGCGCTCGATCAGGGGTTCCGGACGGGCGGCCCTGCTGCTGGCCGGTACGGCCACGGCGGCGAGCCTGCTGCTGTCCGGGTGCGGTGCCGGCCAGGTGGCCGAGACCGCCAACAAGATCCCGTCGGTCCAGGGCGTCAACGTCCAGACTCCGGACAACAACTTCAAGGTGCGTGGCCTCTACGTCCAGTACCCGGGCGCCGAGGGCTACCAGGCCGGCGGCAACGCCGGGCTGAACGTCGTGATCTACAACGACAGCCGGGAACCGGTCACCGTGACGGTCACCACCGACAGCGCGCAGCAGATCGTCCTCGCCGGCTCGCCGGCCGCCGGCTCGCAGCCGAGCGCCAGCGGCTCGCCGACCGAGCCCGCCTCCGCGTCGCCGACCGCGACCGACCCCAGCGCCTCGCCGAGCCAGTCGCTCGGCGCCAGCGAGTCCGCCTCGGCCAGCCCCTCCGCCGGTGGGTCGGCCTCGGCCAGCCCGTCCGCGTCGCCGAGCGAGTCGGCCCCGGCCGGGCAGCCGGCCCGGCTGGAGATCCCGGCCCTCGGCTACGTGCAGCTCCTCGCCACCGGCGGCGGGCAGTACCTCCAGCTCGTAGGCCTGAAGGAGAAGCTGCTCTCCGGGCAGCGGGTCGACCTGACCTTCGACTTCGGCAACGGCCGGACCATCCGCACCGGCGCCCCGGTCGGCGTCCCGCTGACGCCGGGCGCGCCCGCCTCGCCGATCGTCACCCGGGAGGGTGGCGCGGGCGAGGGCGAGGGCGGCCACGGCGGCTGACCCCGCGGACGTACGAGAGTCGACGACACCGTCGGCGTGGTGACCGCCACGCCGACGGTGTTCTCGTTTCCGCTGGGTTTTGGTCGTACCGGGCGGTTAGCGTCCTGGGGTGACCACCTCCCGATCGACCCCCGCCCGCGCCGGTACGGGCACCGGCCGCGGCCGGGCCGCCGCCCGCGAGCCACGCCCGGCCTACGAGTGCGACGCCTGCGGCCACCAGCCGCCCAAGTGGGTGGGGCGGTGCCCGGAGTGCGGCGAGTGGGGCTCGGTGGTCGAGTGCACGGTGACAGGGCCGCTGGTCTCCGGTCGGGTGGTCAGTTCGCGGATGCCCGCCGAGCCGGCCCGGCCGATCGCGACCATCAGCGCCGCCCCGGCCCGGGCCCGGCCGACCGGGGTCAGCGAGCTCGACCGGGTGCTCGGCGGCGGGCTGGTGCCGGGCGCGGTGGTGCTGCTCGCCGGTGAGCCCGGGGTGGGCAAGTCCACCCTGCTGCTCGACGTGGCCCAGCAGTGGGCGGTCGGTGCGGGCAGCCCCTCCCTGGTGGTCAGCGGCGAGGAGTCGGTCAGTCAGGTGCGGCTGCGCGCCGAGCGGATGGGCACCCTGCACGACCAGCTCTACCTGGCCGCCGAGAGCGACCTGTCGGCGGTCCTCGGGCACCTCGACGCGGTCAAGCCGGGCCTGCTGGTGCTCGACTCGGTGCAGACCATCTCCACCACCGGCACCGAGGGGGTGCCGGGCGGGGTGACCCAGGTCCGGGCGGTCACCGCGGCGCTGGTCGCGGTCGCCAAGGAGCGCGGCATCGCCACCGTGCTGGTCGGCCACGTCACCAAGGACGGTCAGGTGGCCGGCCCCCGGGTGCTGGAGCACCTGGTCGACGTGGTGCTGCACTTCGAGGGCGACAAGCACTCGTCGCTGCGGATGGTCCGGGGCGTGAAGAACCGGTTCGGCGCGGCCGACGAGGTCGGCTGCTTCGAGATGCACGAGGGTGGCATCAGCAGCCTGGCCGACCCGTCGGGCCTCTTCCTCACCCGCTACTCCGAGCCGGTGCCCGGCACCTGCGTCACGGTGGCGATGGAGGGGCGGCGCGCCCTGGTCACCGAGGTGCAGGCGCTGATCGGCGCGACCGTGGCCGGCTCTCCCCGGCGGACGGTCTCCGGCCTCGACGGCGCCCGGTTGGCGATGGTGCTGGCGGTGCTCCAGCGGCGCACCGAGAAGCTCACCCTGCACGACCGGGAGGTCTTCGCGGCCACGGTGGGCGGGATCCGGGTGGTGGAGCCCGCGGCCGACCTCGCGGTCGCGCTCGCGGTGGCCTCCGGCGGCCTCAACCTGGCGATCGCCCCGCACCTGGTGGCGATCGGCGAGGTCGGTCTCACCGGCGAGGTGCGTCGGGTCGGCGCGGTCCCGCGCCGGCTGGCCGAGGCGGCCCGGCTCGGCTTCCGGCTGGCCCTGGTGCCGCCCGGGTGCGGCCCCGAGAGCAGCGGCGCGGGCCCCGGGAACATGCGGGTGATCGAGGTCACCGACGTCCGTGCGGCCCTCCAGGCTGCCGCCCGCGCGTCGGCGGAGTGACCGTCGGTGAGCGCGGGGAGGGATCGGCTGGGCGATATCGGACAGCCGGCGTGCCGGGTGGCCGACGGAGGGAGCCGGGCATCGTGACACATCACAGTAACCACGAGAGCACCCACCGCAGGGCAGTCCGTAGACTGTGCGCGTGCCGATCGACCGCGATGCCACCAAGCCCGCCGCGACGACGCCGCACGCCCGCACCGGCGCCGTGGGCTCCCCCGCCCGTCCGATCAGCGTCAGCGTGACCGGGAGCGTCGGCGGGGCCAGCGGTGACCCGCTGCGGGCCAATCTCGCCCTCATGGCGCCGGGCACGGCGCTCCGCGACGGGCTGGAGCGGATTCTGCGCGGCCGCACCGGCGCGCTGATCGTCCTCGGCTACGACAAGGTCGTCGACCAGATCTGCACCGGCGGTTTCCCGATGGACGTGGAGTTCTCCGCCACCCGGGTCCGCGAGCTGTGCAAGATGGATGGCGCGGTGGTCCTCTCCAGCGACGGCACCCGGATCGTCCAGGCCGGCGTGCACCTGATGCCGGACCCGTCGATCCCGACGGAGGAGTCGGGCACCCGGCACCGCACCGCGGAGCGGGTGGCCCGGCAGACCGGCTACCCGGTCATCTCGGTCAGCCAGTCGATGCGGATCATCAGCCTCTACGTCAACGGGCAGCGCCACGTCCTGGACGACTCGGCGGCGATCCTGTCCCGGGCCAACCAGGCGCTGGCCACCCTGGAGCGCTACAAGCTCCGGCTGGACGAGGTCTCCGGCACCCTCTCCGCGCTGGAGATCGAGGATCTGGTCACCGTCCGGGACGCGGTCGCGGTGGTGCAGCGGCTGGAGATGGTCCGCCGGATCGCCGACGAGATCGCCGGTTACGTGGTCGAGCTGGGCACCGACGGCCGGCTGCTGGCCCTTCAGCTCGACGAGCTGATGGCCGGTGTGGACGCCGACCGCACCCTGGTCATCCGGGACTACCTCCCGGCCGGCCGCAAGCCGCGCACCCTCGACGAGGCGCTGGTCGAGCTGGACCTGCTCGGCGCCACCGAGCTGATCGACCTGGTCGCGGTGGCGAAGGCCATCGGCTACCCGTCCGCCTCGGACGCGCTCGACGCGGCGGTCAGCCCGCGTGGCTTCCGGCTGCTGGCCAAGGTGCCCCGGCTGCCGGTCGCGGTGGTCGACCGGCTGGTGGTGCACTTCGGCAGCCTCCAGCGGCTGCTCGGCGCCACCGTCGAGGACCTGCAGGCCGTGGAGGGCGTGGGCGACGCCCGGGCCCGGGGCGTCCGGGAGGGGCTCTCCCGGCTCGCCGAGGCGTCCATCCTCGAACGTTACGTCTGAGCCGCCCGCGGCGGCCGGCCCGGTCGCCGGTCAGCCGGTCAGCCGGTGACGGTCAGCTTCACCGGCTCGCCGAGCTTGGTGCCCACCCGGGCGAAGACCTGGTACGTCCCGATCTGCGCGAACTCACCGGCGGCCACCCCGTTGCCGCACCGGCTGGCGTCCCGGCCGTTCCAGGCCAGCTCGTAGAGGCGCTCGAAGCCGGGCGTGAAGGACTGCACGTCGGAGCCCTTGCCGGTGCCGCAGGTGTCGGAGGACCAGATCTTCTCCGCACCGGCCTTGATGAACAGCTCCTGCACGTCCGCCCCGACGTCCCGGCTGCACGTACGCTGGGACTTGTTCTTGATCTTGAGCTGGAGGGTGACCACCGTGCCCCGCTGGGCGGTCGCCGGCAGCGCCACCGGAGTCACCAGAATCTCGGCGTCCGTGCAGGTGCCGTCGTCGACCACCGGCGCGACCGGACCGCCCGGGTCGGACGTCGCCGTGCCACCGCCGGCCGGGGCACCCGGACCGCTGTCGCCGACACCCGGGCCGCCGCCCGAGTCGCCGCCACCCGGTCCGCCACCGGAGTCACCCGGGGTGGCGGACGCGCCGCCCGCCTGCGGGCTCAGCGCCGACCCGGAAGGCTCCGGAGCCGCCGCCGACGCGGACGGAGTACGGGACGAACCCGGCGTGGCGCCGGTGTTGCGCTCCGTGCCGTTGCAGGAATAGAGCAGGACAATCAGGAGAAGAAGCCCCGCACCGAGTACGACGGCGCGACGCCGCCAGTACACGGTGGATGGCAGGGGGCCGACCGTCAGACGCATGATGCCCTCACCGTAGCCCCGTGGTGCACGGGGTGCCGGCGCGACGCGCCGGAGTCGACGGAACCGACCACCCCTCGACGTCCACAGTCGACTGTCCGGGAGCCGTCAGAGATAGACCTTGCGCTGGTAGATGGCGTGTGCGCTGGCGACCCGGTCGAGGAAGAGCAGGCCGGCGCAGTGATCGATCTCGTGCTGCAACGCCCGCGCCTCGAAGCCGTCGGTGACCAGCCGGACCGGTCGGCCCGTACCGGGGAGTGCGCCCTCGACCACCAGCCGGCTGGCCCGCTTCACGTCACCGGTCAGGTCGGGCACCGACATGCAGCCCTCCCGCCCGGCCTTCCACCGGCTGGCCTCCACCACCCGCGCGTTGCAGAGCACGAAGACGCCGTGCACGGTGACCGCCTTGGGATGCCCCGTCACGTCGACCGCGAAGACCTGGGCGGCCACCCCCACCTGCGGCGCGGCGAGACCCACACAGCCCGGCGAAACCCGCATCGTGGCGACCAGGTCGGCTGCCAACTGGATCACCTCGTCCGAGGTCGGGTCCACCTCCGGCCCGGGACGGCTCAGCACCGCCTCGGGGGCGCAGACCACCGGACGGACCACCCCCGGCGCGGCGAGCGCGTCGGGGGTCCAGCCGCCGAGGCCGACGTACTCCTCCGCCGTCACAGCAGGTCCGTGTCCGCCGGGCGCAGGCTGACGCCGACCCCCAGGTCGGCAGCCGTACGCGCCAACCGGCCGGCCACCTCGTCGGAGCTGCCCGGCGGCAACTCCACCTCGGCCACCACCACGTAGAGCGAGCCGGTCAGCCGGGTGCTCAGGTCCGTCACGTTGCCGCCCGCGTCGGCCAGCACCCGGGTCATCGCCGCGACGATGCCCATCCGGTCCGCGCCGTGGACCGCCAGCACGTACGGCTCACCGGCCGGCGCCGTCTCACCGTCGGGGGTGACCGCGCGTACGGTGGCCAGCAGTTGGCCGTCGGCGGCGAGCGGGGCCAGCGCGGCCTCGACGTCGGCGGCGGCCGGGCCCACGCAGATCAGCGTCATCGCGAAGTGTCCGCGCAGGCGGGTCATCGTGGAGTCGGTGAGGTTCGCGCCGAGCCGGGCGAGCGCCTCGGCCACGTCGGCCACGATGCCGGGCCGGTCCCGGCCGATGACGGTGATCGCGAGCTCGTTCATCCGGACATTCTGCCCCGCCGGCAGCGACCGCCTCCGTCGGCCCGCCCGGCCCGCCCACCCAGCGGGAATCCGGACCGTGACATCATCGGCAGCGCGATGTCTGAACCCACTTTCGCCACCCTGGTCAGCCGGTGGTACGAGGAGAACGCCCGCGACCTGCCGTGGCGCAAGCCCGACACCACCGCGTGGGCGATCCTGGTCAGCGAGGTCATGCTCCAGCAGACCCCGGTCGTCCGGGTGCTGCCCGCCTGGGAGGCGTGGCTGGCCCGCTGGCCGGTGCCGGCCGCGCTCGCCGCGGACACCCCGGCCGAGGCGATCCGGATGTGGGGACGACTCGGCTACCCCCGCCGGGCGGTACGCCTGCGCGACTGCGCGGTGGCGATCGTGGAGCGGCACGGCGGCGAGGTGCCGGAGAAGCTGGACCAGCTGCTGGCGCTGCCCGGGGTCGGCACGTACACGGCCCGGGCGGTGGCGGCGTTCGCGTTCGGGCAGCGGCACCCGGTGGTCGACACGAACGTGCGTCGGGTGGTCTGCCGGGCGATCGCGGGCGAGCCGGACGCCGGACCGGCCACTCGACCCGCCGACCTGGTCGCCACCGAGGAACTACTCCCGGCCGAGCCGGCCGCGGCGGCGCTGGCCAGCGCGGCGTTCATGGAACTCGGGGCGGTGGTCTGCACCGCCCGGTCACCCCGCTGCCCGGCCTGCCCGGTCGAGCGGGTGTGCGCGTGGCGAGCCTCCGGTCAGGTCGCCCCGGCCGGCCCGACCCGACGCCCCCAGCGGTACGCGGGCACCGACCGGCAGGTACGCGGCCTCCTCCTGGCCGTCCTGCGTGAGGCCACCGGCCCGGTGCCGCACCAGCGCCTCGACCAGGTCTGGACCGACGACGTGCAACGGGCGCGGGCCCTGGCCGGGCTGGTCACCGACGGCCTGGTCGAACCGGTCGGCGAGGAGTCCTTCCGCCTCACCGGCGACGGCCCCGCCGTCCCGCTCCCCCACCCATAACCATTCACCCCGCACCCTCCCGAACCGACCCGCGACGCACTTTCCCGCCGCGACGCACTCTCCTACGCGACGCACCCTCCTGCCGCGACGCACCCTCCTGCCGCGACGCACCTTCCTGCGCGACGCACGTTCCTGCGCGGCGCACGTTCCTGCGCGGCGCACGTTCCTGCGCGGCGCACGTTCCTGCGCGGCGCGCTTTCCCGGAAAGAGTGGCCTCCCGGCGCGGAATGGCCACTCTTTCCCGGAAACAGTGGCCATCCGCCGCGGCGAGCCAGGCGGGGCCGGCGGGACGGGCGGGAGCGTGGACGGGTGTGGAAAGGCGACGGCCCCGGTGGCTTTCGCCTACCGGGGCCGTCGCCCTGGATCAGGTGTCGACTACTCGTCCGCGCCCGCAGTGGCGGCGCCGCCGAGGTCGGCCGGAACGGCGTCCGGGACCTCGACCGGCTTCTCCGCACCGCGGAAGACCAGCTTCGACTTGTCGATGTTGCTCGGGTCGCCCTCGCAGTCCACCACCACGATCTGACCCGGGGTCAGCTCGTTGAAGAGGATCCGCTCGGAGAGGTTGTCCTCGATGTCGCGCTGGATCGTGCGACGCAGCGGCCGCGCGCCCAGCACCGGGTCGAAGCCCTTGGTCGCCAGGTACTTCTTGGCGTTGTCGGTGAGCTCGAGGCCCATGTCCTTGTTCCGCAGCTGGGTCTCGATGCGGGCGATCATGATGTCGACGATCGACAGGATCTCCTGCTGACGCAGCTGGTGGAAGACGATGGTGTCGTCGATCCGGTTCAGGAACTCGGGCCGGAAGTGCTGCTTGAGCTCGTCGTTGACCTTCTGCTTCATCCGGTCGTAGTTGGACTCGGAGTCCTCCGACGCCTGGAAGCCCAGGGAGACGGCCTTGGCCACGTCCCGGGTGCCCAGGTTGGTGGTCAGGATGATGACCGTGTTCTTGAAGTCCACGATCCGGCCCTGACCGTCGGTGAGCCGCCCGTCCTCCAGGATCTGGAGCAGCGTGTTGAACACGTCCGGGTGGGCCTTCTCGATCTCGTCGAAGAGGACCACCGAGAACGGCCGACGCCGCACCTTCTCGGTCAGCTGCCCGCCCTCGTCGTAGCCGACGTAGCCGGGAGGGGCACCGACGAGCCGGGAGACCGTGTAGCGGTCGTGGAACTCGGACATGTCCAGCTGGATGAGGGCGTCCTCGCTGCCGAAGAGGAACTCGGCGAGCGCCTTGGAGAGCTCGGTCTTACCGACACCGGACGGGCCGGCGAAGATGAACGAGCCGGACGGGCGCTTCGGGTCCTTCAGGCCGGCCCGGGTCCGCCGGATCGCCTTCGAGACCGCCTTGACCGCGTCCTCCTGGCCGATGACGCGCTTGTGCAGCTCGTCCTCCATGCGCAGCAGGCGCGAGGTCTCCTCCTCGGTCAGCTTGTAGACCGGGATGCCGGTCCAGTTGCCGAGCACCTCGGCGATCTGCTCGTCGTCGACCTCGCTGACGACGTCCAGGTCACCGGCCTTCCACTCCTTCTCCCGCTGAGCCTTCTGGCCGAGCAGCTGCTTCTCCTTGTCGCGGAGCTGAGCGGCCCGCTCGAAGTCCTGCGCGTCGATCGCGGACTCCTTGTCGCGGCGCACCTGGGCGATGCGCTCGTCGAAGTCACGCAGGTCTGGCGGCGCGGTCATCCGACGGATGCGCATCCGGGCACCGGCCTCGTCGATCAGGTCGATCGCCTTGTCCGGCAGGAAGCGGTCGGAGATGTAGCGGTCGGCCAGCGTCGCGGCCGCCACGAGAGCAGCGTCCGTGATCGAGACCCGGTGGTGCGCCTCGTAGCGGTCGCGCAGGCCCTTGAGGATCTCGATGGTGTGCGCCAGCGAGGGCTCACCCACCTGGATCGGCTGGAAGCGGCGCTCGAGGGCGGCGTCCTTCTCCAGGTGCTTGCGGTATTCGTCGAGGGTGGTGGCGCCGATGGTCTGCAGCTCACCACGGGCCAGCATCGGCTTGAGGATGCTCGCCGCGTCGATCGCGCCCTCGGCGGCACCCGCACCCACCAGGGTGTGGATCTCGTCGATGAACAGGATGATGTCGCCCCGCGTGCGGATCTCCTTGAGCACCTTCTTCAGGCGCTCCTCGAAGTCACCGCGGTAGCGGGAGCCGGCGACCAGCGCACCGAGGTCGAGGGTGTAGAGCTGCTTGTCCTTGAGCGTCTCGGGCACCTCGCCCTTGATGATCTTCTGGGACAGCCCCTCGACGACGGCGGTCTTGCCGACACCGGGCTCACCGATCAGGACCGGGTTGTTCTTGGTACGGCGGGAGAGCACCTGCATGACCCGCTCGATTTCCTTCTCGCGCCCGATCACCGGGTCGAGCTTGCCCTCGCGGGCGGCCTGGGTCAGGTTACGGCCGAACTGGTCCAGCACCAGGCTGGTCGACGGCGCGGCCTCGCCCGGCGTGGCGCCCGCCGCGGCCGGCTCCTTGCCCTGGTAGCCGGAGAGCAGCTGGATCACCTGCTGGCGGACCCGGTTGAGGTCGGCGCCGAGCTTGACCAGCACCTGGGCGGCGACGCCCTCGCCCTCACGGATCAGCCCGAGCAGGATGTGCTCCGTGCCGATGTAGTTGTGGCCGAGCTGCAGCGCCTCGCGCAGGGACAGCTCCAGCACCTTCTTGGCCCGCGGCGTGAACGGGATGTGCCCGCTCGGCGCCTGCTGGCCCTGGCCGATGATCTCCTCGACCTGCTGGCGGACGCCCTCGAGGGAGATGCCGAGGCTCTCCAGGGCCTTTGCCGCGACGCCTTCACCCTCGTGGATGAGGCCCAGCAGGATGTGCTCCGTACCGATGTAGTTGTGGTTGAGCATCCGGGCCTCTTCTTGGGCCAGGACGACAACCCGTCGCGCTCGGTCGGTGAACCGCTCGAACATGCCCTCGTGCTCCTCACGTGCCGTGCGCCTTGATGGTCAAGATCTTGGCGGGGCCGGTGCGCGGACGTCCGGGACGGGCGTCCGTGCCTCCTTACTCTATCGCCGCGGACCGACTCCGCTGAGGTCGTGTCTCCCCGCGAAAGCCCGTGTACGCGTCGTTTCTGACAACCGTCCGCGCTCAGGAGGTGTTCCGGTACCCCTGCCTGTACGCGCAGAGCGAAATTCGACCGTCGGCGGAAAAGCCCGGTCGTGGCTCCCGGGACCGGTTCCCGGGGCTCCGGGCGGCCGGCAACGGTGCCGTCCGTCGGTTGTCCACAGCCTGTGGACACACTCTCCACCGCCTGTGGACAACGTCGGTCCGGACCCGGTTCTTCCCACCCGGACCCCCGCGTTCGCACCGCCCGCCGACGGCCCCGCCCGGGTCGACCCCGGACCGGACAGACGGCGCAACGCGGCGGATACGGCGACGCCGGCCCGGAAGGTGTCCTCCGGTCCGGCGTCGGTGTCGCCCGTACGCGTGTCGCGTCAGTGACCCGCCTTCGAGTGGTACTCGTCCACGATCTCCTGCGGGATGCGACCCCGGTCGGAGATGTCCTTGCCGGCCTTCTTGGCCCAGTCCCGGATCGCCCGGTTCTGCTCCCGGTCGGCGGTCGCGCCGCCCCGACCGCGCGCCGCCCGGCCGCCCACGACCACGCCGCCGCGGCCGACCTTGGTGCCGGCCGCCACGTACTGCGCGAATACGTCACGCAATTTTGCAGCGTTGGAAGCGGAGAGGTCGATCTCGTACTGCACTCCGTCGAGCGCGAACTTGACGGTCTCGTCAGCGTCCCCGCCGTCCAGGTCATCGACCAGCTTGTGAATGATCTGCTTGGCCACGTCCCACATTCCTTTCGAGCAGGGTGTGCTCCTGCAACAATCCAGGAGCACAATAACCCGCGCGATGCTTGCCGCGTCAATAGGATGCGGTAACGACCCGGAGAAGGTTGTTGCCGGCTACTCCGGCCGGACCAACGGGAACAGGATGGTTTCCCGAATTCCCAGGCCGGTCAGCGCCATCAAGAGCCGGTCGATTCCCATTCCCATACCACCGGCAGGCGGCATTCCGTACTCCATGGCCCGGAGAAAGTCCTCGTCCAGCCGCATCGCCTCGTCGTCGCCGCGGGCGGCGAGCTGCGCCTGGGCCACCAGCCGCTCCCGCTGCACCACCGGGTCCACCAGCTCGGAGTACGCGGTGCCCAGCTCGAAGCCGAGGACGTAGAGGTCCCACTTCTCGGCCAGCCCCGGCTCGGTCCGGTGCGACCGGGTGAGCGGGCTGGTCTCCTCCGGGTAGTCGCGCACGAAGGTGGGCGCCTGGAGCCCCGGCACGACCAGCTCCTCGAAGAGTTCCTCGGCCAGCTTGCCGGGCCCCCACTTCGGGTCGACGGAAACACCGACCTTGTCCGCGTACTCGACGAGGCGGGACCGTTCGGTGCGGACCGTCACCTCCTCACCGAGCGCCTCGGAAAGGACGCCGAAGAGGCTCACCGAGCGCCACTCGCCACCCAGATCGAACTCGCGGCCGTCCGCGTGGGTCACCACCGTCGAGCCGCTGACCGCGATCGCCGCCTGCTGCACCAGATTGCGGGTCAACTCCGCCATCGTGTTGTAGTCGCCGTAGGCCTGGTAGGTCTCGAGCATCGCGAACTCCGGCGAGTGCGACGAGTCGATGCCCTCATTACGGAAGTTGCGGTTGATCTCGAAGACCCGGTCGACACCGCCGACCACGGCCCGCTTGAGAAACAGTTCCGGCGCGATTCGCAGATACAGATCGGTGCTCAACGCATTGCTGTGGGTCACGAATGGGCGGGCGGCGGCACCACCGTGCAGCAACTGGAGCATCGGGGTTTCCACCTCGATGAAGTCCTGCCCGTGCAGGGTGTCCCGGAGGCTGCGGACCGCCGCCGCCCGGGTCCGCACCATCTGCCGGGCCTGCGGGCGGACGATCAGGTCCACGTACCGCTGGCGGACCCGGGCCTCCTCGCTCAGCGGCTTGTGCGCCACCGGCAGCGGGCGCAGCGCCTTGGCGGTGACCGCCCACTCGTCGGCCAGCACGGACAGCTCACCCCGCCGGCTGGTGATCACCTCACCGGTGACGCCGACGTGGTCGCCGAGGTCGACCAGGCGCTTCCAGTCGTCCAGCCGCTCCGCGCCGACCCGGTCCAGGGAGAGCATCGCCTGCAGTTCGGTCCCATCGCCGTCACGCAGCGTGGCGAAGCAGAGCTTGCCGGTGTTGCGTACGAAGATCACCCGGCCGGTGACCGAGACCCGGTCGCCGGTGGCGGTGTCGGTCGGCAGTTCGGCGTACGTCGCGCGGATCTCCGCGAGGGTGCTGGTCCGGGGGAAGCCGACCGGGTACGGCTCGACGCCCTCGGCGAGCATCCGGTCCCGCTTCTCCCGGCGGACCTTCAGCTGCTCGGGAAGGTCGTCGGCGGGGTCGACTGGCACGGCGTTCTGCTCGGTCACGGCACGCTTCCTCAGGAGGGAGTTGTCGGGCGGGGTCAGGCCCGAGCGTACTCAAGCCCCTGAGCGACCGTTACGGGATAACCACCGCGCCCATCAGGCGGTCCTCAGGTGTTGCGTTCGTAGACCATCCGCAGCCCGATCAGGGTGATCATCGGCTCGTGGTGGGTGATGCTGCGGCACTCGCCGATCACCACCGAGGCGAGCCCGCCGGTCGCGATGACGGCCTTCACCTCGCCCAGCTCCTCCGTCATCCGCTCGACGATCCGGTCCACCTGCCCGGCGAAGCCGAAATAGAGCCCGGACTGGAGGCACTCCACGGTGTTCTTGCCGATCACCGAGCGCGGCTTCGTCGCCTCCACCTTGCGCAGCTGGGCGGCGCGGGCGGCGAGCGCGTCGAAGGAGATCTCGATGCCCGGCGCGAACGCGCCGCCGAGGAACTCGCCCCGCCCGCTGATCACGTCGAAGTTGGTGGTGGTGCCGAAGTCCACCACGATCGACGGCCCGCCGTAGAGGGTGTAGGCCGCCAGGGTGTTCACCACCCGGTCGGAGCCGACCTCCTTCGGGTTGTCGATGGCGAGCTGCACGCCGGTGCGGACCCCGGGCTCCACGATCACGTGGGGCAGGTCGGCGTAGTAGCGGGCCAGCATGGCGCGCAGCGAGCGCAGCGCGGCCGGCACCGTCGAGCAGGCGGCCACCCCGGTGATCTCCACGGCGTCACCGGCCAGCAGCCCCCGGAACATCAGACCCAGCTCGTCCGCCGTCGAGCGGGCGTCGGTCTTGATCCGCCAGGAGTGCACCAGCTTGTCGCCGTCGAAGGTCGCCAGCACGGTGTTGGTGTTTCCGATGTCGATGCAGAGCAGCACAGCGGCAGCCTATTCGGACCGGAGATCGAGGGCGATGTCCAGGATGGGCGAGGAGTGCGTCAGCGCGCCCACCGAGATGAAGTCGACCCCGGTCGCGCCGTACTCGGCGGCCACCGGCAGGGTCAGCCCTCCGGTCGCCTCCAGTTCGGCCCGGTCCCCGACCGCCGCCACCACCTCGCGCAGCTGCGCCGGGGTCATGTTGTCCAGCAGCAGGAAGTCCGCCCCGGCGTCGACCGCCTCCACCGCCTCGGCCAGGGTGTCCACCTCGACCTGCACCGGCACGTCCGGGAAGGCCGCCCGGACCCGGCGGTAGGCCGGCGCGATCCCGCCGGCCGCCAGCTTGTGGTTGTCCTTGATCATCGCGACGTCGTGCAGGCCCATCCGCTTGTTGGTGCCACCGCCCGCGCGGACCGCGTACTTCTCCAGGGCGCGCAGCCCCGGGGTGGTCTTCCGGGTGTCCAGCACCATCGCCTTCGTGCCGGTCAGGGCGTCCGCCCAGGCCCGGGTGTGGGTGGCCACCCCGGACATCCGGCAGAGCAGGTTCAGCGCGGTCCGCTCGGCGGTGAGCAGCAGCCGGGTCGGGCCGGTCACCGTGGCCAGCACGTCGCCGCGCGCCACCCGCTGCCCGTCGTGGGCCACCACCGACACCTCGACCGTACGACCCGACCCGGTCACCTCACCGACCAGCTCGAACACGGCGGCGGCCACCGCCAGCCCGGCCACCACGCCGTCGGCGCGGGCCACCAAGTCGGCGGTGTCGGTCTGGGCGTCGGGGATGGTGGCGACGCTGGTCACGTCGAGGAAGTCCGGCCCCAGGTCCTCGGCGAGCGCGTCGACGATCACCCGCCGGACCCGCTCCGGGTCCAGCCCACCGTCGACCAGCGCCCGCCGGGTCGAGTCCCTCATCTGCTTTCCTCCCACTGCTGTGCCAACCGGCCGTTCTCGCCGACCGCCTCGACCAGGTGGCCGCGCCACCGCTCGTCGGCCGTCGGGAAGTCCTCCCGCCAGTGGCAGCCCCGCGTCTCCTGGCGGGCGTACGCGGCGGCGACCAGGGTCGACGCCACGGTGATCAGGTTCGTCGCCTCCCAGTCGGCGGTCCGCGGGGTGCCCCGGGCGGCGCCCAGCTCGCCCAGGGTGGCGGCGGTGGCCGCGAGCGTCTCCGCCGAACGGAGCACCCCGGCGCCCCGGGTCATCGCCCGTTGCAGCGTCGACGTGCCCGCGGCCGGCACCACCCAGCCCGTACCGCCCACCCAGGCGCCGGTCTCGGCCGGCTTCGCCTGCTCGGGCAGGCCGGCGGCGATGTCCTCGGCGATCCGCCGGGAGAAGACCAGCCCCTCCAGCAGCGAGTTGCTGGCCAGCCGGTTCGCGCCGTGCACGCCGGTGCAGGCGACCTCGCCGCAGGCGTACAGGCCGGGGATGGAGGTGCGGCCGTGCAGGTCGGTACGGACCCCGCCGGAGGCGTAGTGGGCGGCCGGGGCGACCGGGATCAGGTCGGTGGCCGGGTCCACACCGATCGCCAGGCAGGACGCGACGATGGTGGGGAAGCGACCGGCCAGGAAGTCGCCGCCGAGGTGCCGCGCGTCCAGGAAGACGTGGTCCGCGCCGGTGGCGACCAGCACCCGGTGGATGCCCTTCGCGACCACGTCCCGCGGGGCCAGCTCGGCCAGCTCGTGCTGGCCCACCATGAACCGCTTGCCGTCGGCGTCGACCAGGTGGGCGCCCTCGCCGCGCAGCGCCTCGGAGACCAGCGGCTGCTGGGCCAGCCCGGCACCGGGCACCCGGGCGTGCTCCGGCACGATCAGCGCGGTCGGGTGGAACTGCACGAACTCGACGTCGGTGACGGCCGCGCCGGCCCGCAGCGCCAGCGCCACCCCGTCGCCGGTGGAGACCGCCGGGTTGGTGGTGGCCGCGAAGACCTGCCCCATCCCGCCGGTGGCGAGCACCACCGCCCGGGCCAGCAGCGCGCCGACGCCGTCCTCACTGCCCTCGCCGAGCACGTGCAGGGTGATGCCACAGGCCGGGCCGAGCCCGCCGGGGCCGTCACCCGGGGCACGCAGCAGGTCCAGCACCAGGGCGTGCTCCACCAGCCGGATCCACGGGTCGCGGCGGACCGCCGCGTGCAGCGCCCGCTGCACCTCCGCGCCGGTGGCGTCGCCGCCGGCGTGCACGATCCGGTCGGCCCGGTGCCCGCCCTCGCGGGTGAGCATCAGCGAGCCGTCGGCGTTCCGGTCGAACTCGGCGCCGATCCGCATCAGCTCGCGCAGCCGGGTCGGGCCCTCCCGCACCAGCACCCGGACCGCGTCCGGGTCGCAGAGCCCGACACCGGCGACCTCCGTGTCGTACGCGTGCGCGGCCGGGGTGTCCGCCGGGTCCAGCACGGCGGCGATGCCACCCTGCGCCCACCGGGTCGAGCCGTCATCGATGTTGACCTTGGTGACCACGGTGACGTGCAACCCCGCCTCGCGCAGGTGCAGCGCGGCGGTCAGCCCGGCGACGCCGGAACCGACCACGATCACGTCGGTGGTCTCCACCCAGCCGGGCGCGGGAGCGGCCAGCAGGCTGGGCAGGGCCGGCAGGTCGACGGTCGCGGTCTCCATGAGCACAGTCAACCCGAACGTCCCTCGTCCCGGGCGGCGGGGGCGGGACGAGTGGTTCCGGCTACTTCGTCCGTACCGGCAGGCCGGTCGGGCCGGCGGCCTTGAGCGAGGCGGTCACCGTACGGTCGCTGAGCCACAGGTAGCAGCGGATCCCCCGGTCGCCGGCGGTCCACCGGCCGGGGCCGGGCGGGCGGACCACCACGCCGCTGCGGAAGCGCAGCAGCGCATCGTTCGGCACGCCCACGTAGGTCGCCACGACGCCCCGGCACCCGGTGTAGAGCGGCGCCCAGTCGGCGTCCTTCCTCGGGTACGGCCGGTCCGGCGCCTTCCACACCCCGACGAACTCGGCGTCGTGCCGACCCGTACACGTCACCGGGGTCAGGGTCTGCACCCGCCGCGCCGAGAGGCCGGTCTGCTGGCAGCCCAGGCGCAGCGCGGACGGCCCCTTCAGCGCGTCCCGCAGGCTGCCCGTCCGGGTGACCACCTCGGCCTTCTCCTCGACCGTGGTCAGCTCGGTCAGGTCGCACCGGTACCAGCGGGAACCGGCCGCCCAGCCCGGCGCCGACGGCAGCGCCACCGCCAGCCGCAGCCGCCCGGCCCGCCAGTCGTCGCCGACGTATCCGCTGGCCCGGGTGTCGCAGTCGGCGAAGGCCCCGCGCAGCTCCGGCGAGCCCACCACCGGCACCGTCGCCCGCGCGGTGGGGAGGACGCCCACGTGCACGGTCTCCACCCGGTGCGGCAGGTCGCACCCCACCGGCTCGTACGCGGCCAGGGTGAGCGTGCCACCGGTGTCGACGACCTGGCACACCCCGGCGGCCGGGGTGAACGCGCCCGCCGCCGGCGGGGCGGCCCAGTCGTCGGTGAGGTCCCCGTCCAGCCCGCCGGTCGCGGCGCAGCCGCCCAGCACGGCCCCCGCGACCAACGCGGCGACCAGAGTCGTCATCGCACGGCGCATCGCGGCCTCCCCCAGCCGACGACCGTCAATCGACGGTCCGCTCAGGGTAACCAGAAATGACCTTCCGGTGACAGACCGGAACGTGCGTCAGCCGACGACGGCCAGCGGACTGGGGACGGGGTCACCCGCGGTGCCCGGGGCGACCGCCGCCGGGTCGGCCCCCAGCTCGATCACCCGGTTGTCGGCGTCGACGTGCACCACCCGGGGCTGCCAGGAACGCGCCTCGGCGTCGTCCATCTGCCCGTACGAGATGAGGATGACCAGGTCACCGGGGTGCACCAGGTGCGCGGCGGCGCCGTTGATGCCGATCACACCGCTGCCCCGCTCGCCCGGGATCACGTACGTCTCCAGCCGGGCCCCGTTCGTGACGTCCACGATCGCGACCTGCTCGCCGGGGAGCAGGTCGGCCGCGTCGAGGAGATCCTGGTCCACCGTCACCGAGCCGACGTAGTGCAGGTCGGCCTGGGTCACCGTGGCCCGGTGGATCTTCGACTTGAGCATGGTCCGGAACATTCGGGATGCCTTTCAGCGGGGTGTGGTGGTGGGGACTCAGGAACGGGGGGCGAGCTGGATCGCCGCGTTGTCGATCAGGCGGGTGCTGCCGACCCAGGCGGCGACCAGCAGCCGCGCCGGACCGGCCACCGGGCCGGGCTCCAGCTCGGCGTCGGTGAGCACCAGGTAGTCCAGCCGGGCGCCCGGCGTACCCGAGTCGAAGGCCCGGTGGGCGGCGGCCAAGACGGTGCCCGCGTCGCCGCCCCGGTCGGCGGCCTCGGCGCCGGCCCGCAGCGCGGCCGAGAGACTCAGCGCGACCTGGCGCTCCGCCGGGGAGAGGTAACGGTTGCGGCTGGACAGGGCCAGCCCGTCCGGCTCCCGCACCGTCGGCACGCCGACGATCTCCACCGGCACGTCCAGGTCCCGGACCATCCGCCGGACCAGGGTCAGCTGCTGATAGTCCTTCTCGCCGAAGAAGGCCAGGTCGGGGCGGGTGAGCTGGAGCAGTTTGAGGACCACGGTCAGCACGCCGTGGAAGAAGCCCGGCCGGCTCAGCCCCTCCAGGTCCTCGCCCAGCGGGCCCGGGTCCAGCCGCACCCGGGGCTGGCCGTCCGGGTACATGTCGGTCACCGCAGGGGCGAAGACCACGTCCGCGCCGGCCCGGCGACAGATCTCCAGATCCGCGTCGAGGGTGCGCGGATAGCGGTCGAAGTCCTCGTTCGGGCCGAACTGGAGCGGGTTCACGAAGATCGTCACGAGGACGTGGTCGGCCCGCTCCCGGGCCGCCCGCAGCAGCGTCTCATGGCCGGAGTGCAGCGCACCCATGGTCATCACCACGCCGACGGTGCCGGTCAGCCCGTCCCGCGCCGCCGCCAGCTCCTTGCGGGTGTGCACCAGCTCCGTCACGCCGACCTCCCCTTCGTTCGTGACCGGCTCCCCGCGCTCACGCGGCAACCTCCCGATGGATCCCCGCCAGCACGTCGAGCAGGGACTCGGCGTCCACCGGCCGCAGCCGGCCGGCCGCGATGGCGCGGTCCGCCGTCCGTCGGGCCAACGCCAGGTAGGGGGCCACGGATTCCGGCGCGGTCGCCGCCAGCCGTTCCACGTGCCGGCGTACGGTGCCCGCGTCGCCCCGGGACACCGGGCCGGTCAGCGCGTCGTCGCCCAGCCGGAGCGCGTTGTCCAGCGCCGCCCGCAGCAGCGGGCCGAGCACCTTCTCCGGCCGGTCCACCCCGGCGTCGCGCAGCCGGTCGGCCGCCTCGTTGACCAGGGTGACCAGGTGGTTCGCGCCGTGTGCCAGGGCCGCGTGATAGAGCGCCCGGTCCGCCTCGCCGATCCACTCCGGCACCCCGCCCAGGTCCGCCACCAGCCGGGCGGCGAACGCGCGCAGCCGGGCGGGGGCGGTCACCCCGTAGGAGATGCCGGGCAGGCGGGTCAGGTCGTCCGGCGTACCGGTGAAGGTCATCGCCGGGTGCAGGGCCAGCGGGTGGGCACCCACCGCGGCGGCCGGGGCCAGGACGGCCAGGCCGTGCGCGCCGGAGGTGTGCGCGACCACCTGACCCGGGCGCAGCGCTCCGGTCTCGGCCAGCCCGGCCACCACGCCGGCCAGGGCGTCGTCCGGCACCGCCACGATGAGCAGGTCGGTGGCCGCGCGGGCGACGGAGGTCGCGGAACGGTTCCGGGTCCCGGGAAGCAGCAGCGCGATCCGAGCCTTCGCGGCACCCGAGACGCCGGCGGCGGCCACCACCCGGTGACCGGCGGCGGCCAGCGCCGCGCCGAGGACGGCACCGACCCGGCCGGCGCCGATGACGCCGACGGTCAGGGTACGGGGGAAGACGAGCGGGGCGCCGGCGATGGCGCCACCCGACGACGCGGCGGGCCCCTGCGGGGCGGCCGGGCGCGGGCGCAACGGTGCGCTCATGGCAATCGATCCAGTCCTCGTGCGGGGGTACCGGTCGATCGCAAGTATGCGCCGGGGTTACGGAACGAAAACAAGCATGTGTGAAAACCTTCACCGGGGGTGTGGAAGCCGGAATTCCGGGCACCACCCGACCCGCCCGGACGACGTTCCGCCGGCCTTCCCACGGCGGCCCGGGACGGTGGCCGTACGGTCGGGCGGTGACGTTCCCCGAGCAGCGACTGCCGTGGCGGCTGGCGATGGAGCGGGCGCTCTACGGGCCCGAGGGCTTCTTCGTCTCCGGTGCCGGGCCGGCCGCCCACTTCCGGACCAGCGTGCACGCCTCCCCGGTCTTCGCCGCGGCCCTGTTCCGCCTCCTCTCCCAGGTCGACGCGGCCCTCGACCACCCGGCACGGCTGGGCGTCGTGGACGTGGGCGCCGGCCGGGGCGAACTGCTACGTGCCCTCCTGGCCGCTGCCGGGTCCGCTTCTGGGTCCGGCGGCGGGTCCGCGGTGGGGGTTTCCGGGGAGCCCACCCGCTCCGGGCGGTCAGGCTTGATCCCTGCGCGGGCGGGCTCCCCGGAAACCCCGACCACCACGGCCACCGGCCGCTCGTCGCCGGCCCCGTTGGCTGATCGGGTACGCCTCACCGCCGTCGAACGGGCCCCCCGGCCCCCGGACCTGCCGCCGGAGATCGACTGGGTGGCCGACATCCCCGCCGGGATCACCGGCCTGCTCCTGGCCACCGAGTGGCTGGACAACGTCCCCCTCGACCTGGCGGTCCACACCCCCACCGGCTGGCACTACCTCCTGGTGGACCCGACCACCGCCAAGGAATCCCTCGGCCCTCCCGTGACCCCCGCCGACGCCACCTGGCTCTCCCACTGGTGGCCCCTCCCACCCACCCCCACCCCCTCTCCCACCCCCTCTCCCACCCCACCCCCCTCCCAGGCCCCCTCGACCCCGGTGATCAAGAAGTTTGCGTCGCCGGAGCGCCTGGGATCCGACGCAAACTTCTTGATCAACGCGGTGGAGGCGGGGGTGCGGGCGGAGATCGGGAGGGGGCGGGATGAGGCTTGGGGGTGGGCGGTGGGGCGGGTGGAGCGGGGGGTGGCGCTCGCGGTCGACTACGGGCATCTGCGGGGGGCGCGGCCGGTGGGGGGGACGTTGACGGGGTATCGGGGTGGGCGGCAGGTGGCGCCGGTGCCGGACGGGTCCTGTGATGTGACGGCGCATGTGGCGATGGACTCGGTCGCCGCCGCCGGTGAGCGGGTCGCGGGGTGTGCGTACTCGCTGGTCACGCAGCGGGAGGCGCTGCTGGCGCTGGGGGCCGACGGTGGGCGACCGCCGATCAGCCTGGCCGGCACCGACCCGGCCGGGTACGTGCGGGCGCTCGCCACCGCCTCGACGGTGGCCGAGCTGACCGACCCGGCCGGGCTCGGCGGACACTGGTGGCTACGCCAACCGGTCGGCATCGACCCCGACGCGCTCATGGCACGATGACGGGCATGACCACCGACGCCGGCGACCTCCGCGAACTGACCGTCGGCACCGGTGCGGGCGGCGAGCAGCTCGGCACCGACATGGTGCTCAACATCGGCCCGCAACACCCCTCCACGCACGGTGTGCTCCGGCTCAAGCTGGTGCTCGACGGGGAACGGGTCGTCGCCGCCGAGCCGATCGTCGGCTACATGCACCGGGGCGCCGAGAAGCTCTTCGAGGTACGCGACTACCGGCAGATCATCGTGCTGGCCAACCGGCACGACTGGCTGTCGGCGTTCTCGAACGAGCTGGGCGTGGTGCTCGCCGTCGAGCGGCTGATGGGCATGGAGGTGCCGGAGCGGGCCACCTGGCTGCGGATGGCGCTCGCCGAGCTGAACCGGGTGCTCAACCACCTGATGTTCCTCGGGTCCTACCCGCTGGAGATCGGCGCGATCACGCCGGTCTTCTACGCGTTCCGGGAGCGGGAGACCATCCAGGCGGTGATGGAGGAGGTCTCCGGGGGTCGGATCCACTACATGTTCAACCGGGTCGGCGGGCTCAAGGAGGAGGTGCCGGCCGGCTGGACCGGGCGGGCCCGCGTCGCCATCGGCGAGGTACGCCGCCGCCTGCCCGACCTGGACAACCTCATCCGGCGCAACGAGATCTTCCTGGCCCGTACCGTCGGGGTGGGGGTGCTGTCGGCCGCCGAGGCCGCCGCGTTCGGCGCGTCCGGACCGGTCGCCCGGGCCTCCGGCCTCGACCTGGACCTGCGCCGCGACGAGCCCTACCTGGCGTACGACCAGCTCGACGTGCCCGTGGTCACCAAGACCGCCGGGGACTGCCACGCCCGCTTCGAGGTGCTGCTCGACCAGGTGTACGTCTCCCTCGACCTCGCCGAGCAGTGCCTGGACCGGGTCGACCGGCTGACCGGGCCGGTGAACACCCGACTGCCGAAGGTGGTCAAGGCGCCCGAGGGGCACACCTACGCCTGGACCGAGAACCCGCTCGGGATCAACGGCTACTACCTGGTGTCCCGGGGCGAGAAGACCCCGTGGCGACTCAAGCTGCGCACCGCCTCGTACGCGAACGTGCAGGCGCTCGCCACCCTGCTGCCCGGGTGCCTGGTGCCGGACCTGATCGCCATCCTCGGCTCGATGTTCTTCGTGGTCGGCGACATCGACAAGTAGGGCGAGGGCGGTCAGCGCCAGCGGTCGCTGGAGCGGGCACCACCGGCCCGGGGCACCTCGTCCCGGGGCGGGTAGCCGTACCGCTCGTCCCCGCCGCGCGGCTGGCCGTAGCGGACCGGCTCCGGCTCGGACGTCCGCCACTGCGGCTCCGCGCCCCGCTGCCGCGGCGGACGCCACTCGTCGGGCACCGGCACGCCGCCGACCGGGAGCGCCGGCCGGCCCTCCCCCGCCCAGCCGTCGTCGTCCCGCTCCGGCTCGCGGCGCGGCTCGGCCTGGCGTACGGAGGCCCACCGGTCCTCGACGCGGTACTCGGTGCCCGCACCGTCGGCGTGCACCGCGGCGCGCCGCTCACCGACCCGGACCTCCCGGCCGTGCTCGTCCTCGCGGACCGAGGCCCACCGGTCCCCGGTACGCAGCTGCGACCAGTACTCCCCCTCCGGATCGTCCGTGGCGGGGGCGGACGGATCCGGGCCCTCCCAGGACCGGCCGTCGGCCGGACCCCAGGCCTGCCCCGCCCAGCTCGGCTCGTCGCCACCGGACCAGCGGTCGTCCCGGGCGGCACGCTCGTCCGGTGCCACCGACCAGGAACGGCTCTCGTCGTGACCGGCCCGGTCGTCGGCGGGGGCGGACCAGGAACGGCTGACCCGGGCGGCACCCTGCGCGGGGCGGGGCCGGTCGTCGTGCTCACCGGGCCAGGACCGGTCGTCGTGCTGGCCGGGCCAGGACCGGTCGTCCGGCGTGCCGGCGGACCACGAGCGGTCGTGCTGGCCGCTGCGGGCCTCACCCGACCGGCCACGGTCGTCCCCGTACCCGACCCGGGGGCGTTCGTCGGCCTCGGCGGCACCCCAGGACCGCTCCTCCGGCGCCGGGGACCAGCGGCCGTAGCGGTTGGCGGCCGGGTCGGCTCCCGCGCCGTCCACGATGGTGTGCCGGGTGGTGACGTGCACCGTCTCGGTGTGGTGGACCACCCCGACCGGTCGGGGCCCCGGCTCCGGCCGGACGTCCTGCTCGGCCGGGCGCGCCGCGCCGTACACGCCGGCCTGGGCGGGAGCGCCGTACTGGCCGGGCTGGGTGGCGGGGCCGTACTGGCCGGGCTGGGCGGGGGCGCCGTAGACGCCGGGCTGGGCCGGGCCGGTCGGCTGGGCGGTGCCGTAGCGTCCGCCGGGCTGCGGGCGGCGGACCGCCTCGTCGTCGTCGCGGCGCTCGGCCGCCGGCTGGCCCCAGCCCGACTCGTCCGGCGCGGCGTAGCGGCCCCGGGAGCCCGCCTCGTCCGGCGCGGCGTAGCGGCCCCGGGAACCCGCCTCGTCGTACGCCTCGGGGGCCGGGACCCGGGCGCGACCGCCGGCCGCCTCGTCGGCCGCCGGAGCGGTGATGCCCGCGGCGGCGGCGATGCCGGTGGCCACGGCGTCGAGCCGGCGACGCATCGCGGTGATCGAGTCCTCGGCCCGCTGCGCCTGGTCGAGTGCCTGGTTGCCGCGCTGCGCGGCGGCCACGATCTCCGCCCGCAGCTCCCGGCGCAACTGCTCGATCTCGTCGGCCAGCTCACCGGAGCGGGCCGGACCGCCACCGTCGGCACGCAGCGCGACGGAGAGGCCGATCAGGACGACGGCCAGGATGGCGAGCACGGCACCGAACCGCAGGGTGCCGTTGCCGTCGGCGACGAGCAGGATCAGCGCGGCGAGGGGCGCGAGCCCGACACCGATCCAGAACAGGACGGTGAGCAGGGCGGGACTGCGCTTCTCGGCGAGAGCAACCGGGGCGGGCATGGCTGTGCACAGTACCGACAGTTCGGGCCCCGGGGAACGGGCCGAAAGCACCGAAGTGCCGCGGTGAGCAGGGAGTCCGGCCGCCGCCGAGCCCACGAAGGGGCCCGGCGGCGGCCGGAACCGCCTCAGCTGGCGGCGAGCGCCGCGTCGGAGGAGAAGACCAGACCGACGCTGGCGTTCCCGGTCTTCAGGGCGTTCTTGGTCTGCGGGCCACCGGCGTCCAGCGAGCTGAACGAGCCGGCCTTGAAGTCATAGACCTGGACCAGACCGGCCTGGCACTTCGGCCGCTGCGGGCACTCCGGCGGGCCGGCCAGCACCGTGGCCTGGCCGGAGCACTTGGCGGCCAGGTCGGAGAGGCTGGTCACGCCGTACTTGTCGGCGAAGGCCTTGGTCACCGCGAAGGCGTTCTGGTCCTGCGCGGCGGCCGGCTTGCCGAAGCTGATCCCGGCCTTGTCCCCCTCGGCCTTGAGCGCGGTCACCGTCTTGTCCAGCTCCGGCGAGGAGACCGGCTGGGCGTCCTTGCCGTTGGCCTTGGTGTTCAGGAACTCGGCCATGGTGGCCGCGTACTCCGGGACGACCTGGATCTCGCCCTTCTCCAGGGCCGGCTCGTAGAGCTCCCGGTTGCCGACGGTCTGCACCTTGACCTGGTAGCCGGCCGAGGTGAGCGTGATCTTGTAGAGCTCGGCGAGGAGCTGGCTCTCGCTGAAGTTCCCGGCGCCGACCACGATCGACCCGCCCGGGCCCTTCTCCACGCCGGAGGTGAGCCCGTTGGCGTCGGCGAACTCCTTCGCCGCCACCTGCGGGGTCTTGCGGTCCACGTCGACGGCCTTGTTCAGCCCGATCAGCTTCGGCGTGTCCAGCGCGGCGGAGACCTTGTCCAGCGCGGCCAGGAGCTGCGGGGTGGCCACCTTGGCGTTGACCGCCGGGATGATGTTGTCGGTGTTCTGGAGCTTCTTGTCGTCGTTGAGGACCACCAGCTGGTCACCCGCGACGGGGGCGCACCCCGCCCCGGAGGCGCCCTTCTGCGGCGCGTCGGTGCCCGAGGAGCCGGCGTCGCCGCAACCGGTGAGGAGCCCGGCCGCGGTCACGGCCCCCATCGCGCCGATCGCCAGCCGTGTACGTGCGCGCATCCTGCCCGCCTTCCGTGTCCCGGCGCGACCCGGAGAGGGTCGGCCGCGTGTCCGACGAGCGATCCGTATCGGTCGCCCGCGATCTCCACCCAACATCTTCCCTGCGGCACCGACAACTTGAGGGGATCTTCGTCACCGGATCGTCACCCGCCGTCGGGGCGTACCGGACGGATCAGGTCCCTTCGACCGCATTCGCCGCCCGGCGGGCCGCGCGGCGGCGAACCGGGCGCAGCGGACGCGGGGTGACCACCCGCTCGACCAGTGCGAGCACCAGCTCCACGGCGATCGCCAGCCCGGCCACCAGCACGCCCCCGGCGATGATCTGTCCGCCACCGGCGGCGATGTCCAGCCCGAAGCCGGCCCGGATGATCTGACCGAGGCCACCGCCGTTGACGAACGACGCCAGCGCCGCCGTGGCGACCACCTGCACCGACGCGGTACGGAACCCCGTCGCCAGGTACGGCACGGCGAGCGGCAGCTCCACCCGGCGCAGCACCTGCCCGCCGGAGAGCCCCATCCCGCGTGCCGCGTCCCGCGCCTCCGGATCGGCCTGCCGCACCCCCGTGTACGCGTTGGCCAGCAGCGGCGGCACCGCGAAGACGGCCAGCGCGACCACCACCGACGGCCGGCCGAAACCGAGGAAGGTCAGCGGCAGGATGGTCAGCAGGGCGAGCGTGGGAATCGCCAGGGTCACGTTGGAGACCAGCAGGACGGCGCCGCCGCCCCGGCCGCTGTGCCCGAGCCAGAGGCCGAGCGGCCAGGCCACCAGGCAGCCCAGCAGGACCGCGGCGGCGGACATCGAGAGGTGCTCGCCGAGCCGGTCCAGGACGCCGCCCGGGTTCGTCCAGTTCAGCGGGTCGTTGAGCCAGAGCACCGCCTGCCCGATCGCACTCATGAGCTGCGCCCCCGGAGCCAGGGCATGAGCAGCCGGCCGAGGCCCGCCAGCAGCAGGTCCAGCACCAGCGCCAGCAGGACGCAGAGCAGCGTGCCGGTCATGATCTCGGCCTTGTAGAAGTTGTTCTGGAAGCCGGCGAAGATGAGCTGGCCGAGCCCGCCCCGGCCAACCACCACCCCGACCGTGACCAGCGCCACCGTGGAGACGGTCGCCAGCCGCAGGCCGGTGAGGATGCCGGGCAGCGCGAGCGGCAGCTCGACCCGGAAGAGGCGGCCCCAGCGGCCGTACCCCATCCCCTCGGCCGCCTCGCGGACCTCGGGAGGCACCTGGTTCAACCCGGCCACCGCGTTGCGGACGATCACCAGCAGGGCGTACAGCACCACCACGCTGAGCACGGTGACCACGCCGATGCCGAGATAGGGCGCGAGGAAGGCGAAGAGCGCCAGCGACGGGATCGTGTAGAGCACCCCGGTCAGCGCGAGGATCGGGCCGGCCAGCGACCGGAACCAGTACGCCGCCACCGCCAGCGGCAGCGCCACCACCGCCGCGATCAGCACCGCCCGGGCGGTGAGCCAGGCGTGCTCGCGCAACGCGTCGAGGATCGTGTCAGAGTTGTCCCGCACGTACTGCCAGGAGAACCACGGGTTACCCGGCGCGGCCCGGTAGCTCAGGTGGAAGGACACACGTGGACGTTACCCCGGGGACCACGAATGACGCCGGACCGAGCGCGGCGTCGATCACGTTGGACGGCATCCGCAAGCGCTACCCGGACGGCACCGAGGCCGTCCGCGAGCTGAGCCTGGAGGTGAAGGCCGGCGAGCTGGTGGTGCTGATCGGGCCGTCCGGCTGCGGCAAGTCCACCGTGCTGCGGATGATCAACCGGTTGATCGAGCCGACCGCCGGCCGGATCCTGCTCGGCGACGACGACGTCACCGAGGTCGACCCGGTCAAGCTCCGCCGCCGGATCGGCTACGTGATCCAGAACGTCGGCCTCTTCCCGCACCAGACCGTCAGCGCCAACGTGGCCACTGTGCCCGGGCTGCTCGGCTGGTCCCGGGACCGCACCCGGCAGCGCGTCGACGAACTGCTGGAGCTGGTCGGCCTCGACCCGGCCCAGTTCGGTCGCCGCTACCCGCACGAGCTCTCCGGCGGTCAACGGCAGCGGGTCGGCGTGGCCCGGGCGCTCGCCGCCGACCCGGTGGTGCTGCTGATGGATGAGCCGTTCTCCGCCGTCGACCCGATCGTCCGGACCCGGCTCCAGGAGGAGTTCCTCCGGCTCCAGGCCGAGGTCCGCAAGACCATCGTGCTGGTCACCCACGACCTGGACGAGGCGGTCCGGCTGGGCGACCGGATCGCGGTGCTCTCCGAGGGCGGCACGCTGGAGCAGTACGACAGCCCGGCCGCGCTGCTCGGCGCGCCCGCCTCGGCGTTCGTCCGCGAGTTCGTCGGGGCGGACCGGGGCATCCGCCGGCTGGCGGTGACCCCGCTGACCCGCGAGGTGCTCGACCCGGTCCCGGCCGGCGACACGGCCGACCTGCCGGCGGTGCCGCTGGGCGGCTCGGCGTACGACGCGCTGGCCGTGCTGCTCACCTCGGCCACCGAGCGGGTGGTGGTCACCGAGGACGACCGCCCGGTGGGGGTGCTCGACCGGCAGCGCCTGCTCGCCCTCGGCCACCCGGAACGCTGACCATGCCGGCCGGGTCGGCCCGGAACGAGCCGGGCCGGCGGGTCAGGCACGACCGCCGAGGCTGGCCAGGCCGATCACCCAGCCGGCGAAGAAGCCGTAGGTGACGCCGACACCGGTGGCCTGGAAGGCGGCGTAGAGCGAGCCGCCCGGGCCCAGCAGGGCGGCCAGCAGCGCGGCGAAGCCGGCGGCCAGCACGTACGCGGCCCAGCCGGAGAAGAACTGGCTGGCCGAGCCCTGCACCCGGGCCACCTGCGAGGTGGGCAGCAGATAGAGGAAGGCGATCGCCAGGATCACCAGCAGGATGGCGCGCAGGTCGTCGCCGAGCACACCGTGCTGCGGGTCGTCGGAGTGCAGCTTCCAGGCGGGCCAGGCGAGCAACCGGAGGAACCAGCCACCGGCGCCGTTCGGATCGGTGTGGTCCTGCACCCAGCTCACGTACATCGGGCTGCCGCAGACCGCGACGAGCAGCAGGGCGGCCAGGGAGCCGGTGCCCGCGGCGGTGCCGTACCCGCTGACGGTCCGGGGGCGGTTGGTGAGGGCCATGGGGCGCTCAGTTCCCGGCGCCCGCCGCCGGGCAAACCTGCGGGTACGCGGCACCGCCGTGGGTCGGCGGGTGGCCATCCGCCTAGTGCTTCAGCAGATAGTCGATGAAGGCGGCCCGCAGCAGCGGCGCGGACTCCTCGTAGCCGTGGCCGGTCAGCTCCCGCCACAGCGCCGACGCCTCGTCGATGGTCGGGCCGACCGAGTTGGGGGCGCCGTCCAGCGCGGCGGCCTCGTCGGCGTTGGGCAGGTGCCGCAGCACCGACCAGAAGAACCCGACGTCGCGCCGCTCCCGGGCCAGGTGGAACGCCTGCTCACGCAGCTCCTCAGTGGAGAGCTGGTCGAGCTGGTCGAAGGTACGGCCGCCGGCGCCGGTGGCAGGAGTCTCGGTCATGCGCCGAGCCTAACCGGCGAGATCACCGGCGGCCCGTCGGACGCGGGGCGACGCGGTTCACCGGTCGTCGGCGTCCCACCGCTGCGCGCCGGCCTCCCAGCGCGGGGCGGACTCCCACGGGTCGACCGGGCTCTCGGTGGCCTGCACCGGCAGCACCGGGGGCCAGTTCTCCACCCGGCCGGGACGGGCCAGCGACCAACCGGCGCTGATGGTGCCGTCGGCGGGCGGGAGGGTCTCGGTGTCGCCGGCCGCAGTCCGGGGCCGGCCGAACGCCTCGACCAGGCGGGTCACCAGCAGACCGGCACCGAGGACGGCACCGCCGACCGCCCACCGGTTCGGCGCCCAGCCCCGGGCGTGGGCCCAGGCGAGGAGGACGACGACGAGGCTGGCCGCCAGGAGCGTGCCGAAGATCCCGCCCCGGCGGCCGTACGCGCTGGTGCCGGCGAGCAGCGCCGCGCCGACCGCCAGCACCGTCCAGTCCAGCCCGGTGGTCGGCGCGACCGGCCCGTCGCCGTTGGCGGCGATCAGCACACCGGCCAGCATCGCCAGCACGGTCGACACCACCAGCGCCAGCGCGGTCACCACCGCCGCGACCGCGCCCCGGCGGCGGGCCGGATCGGCGACCGCACGGAACCGGCCGACCAGCCGCCGGATCGCCTTGACCGCGCCGAGGAGACCGCCGATGACGGCCACCGCCGCGAAGCCGGCGAAGAGGTAGAAGGCGGTGCGGCGGGGGTCGTACCCGCCCTGGACCGCGACCGGCGCGGCCCGCCGCTCGATGTACACGATCACACCGGCCGCCCCCGCCAGGCTCGCCGCCCAGGCGGGCACGTGCAGCAGCACCACCGCCAGGGCGAGGGCGAGACCGCCGAGCGCGGCGACGACCAACGCGGGCAGCAGGGCCTCCCGGAGCCCCCGGTCGCCCTGCTCGGCGAGGTGCAGCCCGGTGGCCACCGCGACCGGGCCGATCGCGAGGTTCACCGCGGCGACGCGCAGGCTCAGCCCCGCGGCGAGGACCAGCAGGCCGAGCGCGACCACGTCGACCAGCAGGGACTTCAGGCCGGCACCGCGCAGGACGGCCGGGTCCGCCCGCCAGAGCAGGTACGCCGCGGCGCCCAGCCCGGCCAGCAGCACGATCTCCCAGACCACGTGCACGGCGATCCGGTCCCGCCCGGGCTCACCGTGCAGGGGGTCGTCGAAGACGTTCTCCAGCACCGCCGCGGGCACTCCGGACGACGGTTCCGCCGGCCCGGTGCGGCCCGTTTCGTCGTACCCCATGGTGGGTGCCTCCCACGTCGCGGCCGTCCAGGGTCCGACGCGGGCGGACCGGCGGCGGCCGTTGCTCTCCGGTCGCCAGGGACGGTACCTGCGGGCCGGGGTGGGCGGAACCCCCGACTCAGCGCTGGCCGGGACGCCTTTCCCGGTCGCCGGCGGGGCGGTCCTCGTCGTCCTCCTGCTCCGGCACGCGGCAGGCCCGCTCCAGCCAGAGCGCGGCGGCGACCAGGGCCAGCGAGGCGAGCAGCCCGGCACCGGCCGACGGCCGGTCCCCGATCGCGGCGTTGGTGTCCTCCACGAAGAGCCAGCCGGTCAGCGCGGCGTAACCGCCGACGAAGATGGCCCCGGCCAGCGCGGAGGCCTTGGCGAGCACCACGAAGCGGGCGACCAGCAGCGGGTTGACCGGCTCCCGGCCGGGCCGCCGCTCGATCCGGGCGCGGGTGTTGACCGCCGCGTACGCCTCCAGCACCGCGAGCCCGGCCAGCGTGACCACCGGCAGCCAGGGTAGGTTTGGCGTGACGTCGTAGTAGAAGGTGCTGATCAGCAGCCAGGCCAACGCCGCGGCGGCCAGGGCGGCGACGACCAGCGTGGAGATCCGGGTGGGGCCCATCCGGAAGTCGGGGTCGCCCCCGCGCGGGGACTGCGCCTGGCTCATGCCGTCCGGCTCCACAGGGTCATGCGTCCGACTCTAACGCCAGATCGGGCCGGGGACTCAGTTCCAGCGCGTTGGACGCCAGTGGCTCGGCGTTGAGCAGGTCGGTCAGCCAACCGTGGCCGGGCAGCCGACCGTGCGGCTCCATGTCGATCCACGGTCGCAGCACGAAGGCCCGCAGGTGGGCGCGAGGGTGCGGCAGGGTCAGCTCCGCGTCGTCGCTGAGCACCGGCTGGCCCGCGTCGTCCCAGACCGCGATGACGTCCACGTCGAGGGTGCGCGGCCCGAAGCGGCGTTCCGGGTCGCGGGTCCGGCCGGCCGCCGCCTCGGCGGCGCGGGCCCGGGCCAGCCAGTCCCGCGCGTCCGCCGCCGGGTCCACGACCATGACCGCCGCGTTCAGGTACGCCGGCTGGTCGGCGTCCCCCCACGGTGGAGTCTCGTAGACACCCGAGACGACCCGCACCGCGTCGCCGAGCGCGGCCACCGCGCCGCGCAGGTGGGCGAGGCGGTCGCCGAGGTTGCTGCCGATCGACAGCACGGCCCGGGTCATCGGGTACGCCGCATCGTGACGGCCACGTCGGCGAAGGCGTGCGGGATCGGGGCCTCCGGCTTGTGCACGGTGACCGTCGCCGCGCCGACCAGCGGTTCGGCCAGGCAGACCGTGAGCAGCCGGTCGGCGAGGGTCTCGATCAGGTTGACCGGCTCGCCGGTGACCACCGCGACCAGCTTCTCGGCCAGTTCGCCGTAGTGGACGGTGTCGGTCACCTCGTCAGAGCGGGCCGCCGGGGCGAGGTCCAGTTCGAGCACGGCGTCGACGACGAACTCCTGCCCCTGGGCCCGCTCGAAGTCGTAGACGCCGTGCCGGCCGTGCGCCCGCAGGCCGGTCAGCTCGATCCGGTCGGTCATTCCGCTCCCCCGTTCCCGGCTCCCGGTCCCCCGGTGCCGGCTGTCCTGTCGGTGTCGGCCGTGCTCTCCGGACCGGCTGCGCCGTCGGTGCTGCCCGCCCTCCGCGTGCCGCCCGGTCCTCCGGGGCCGGCTGCTCTTCCCGTGCCGGCCGCTCTTCCCGTGCCGGCCGCTGCGCCGGTTCCGACCCGGGTGCGGGCCGGGTCGGTCAGGCGGGGGCGGCCGGTGGCGCGCCAGACGGCGAGGGCGTCGGCGGTGCCCCGGACGTCGTGCACGCGTACCCCCCAGGCGCCGGCGGCGACGGCGAGCACGCTGGTGGCGATGGTGGCCGCCTCCCGCCCGGCGGTCGGCCGGGGGGTGCCGTCCGGGCCGGCGAGGAGTCGGCCCAGGTAGGACTTGCGGCTCGCCCCGAACAGCAGCGGGAAGCCCAGGTCGAGCAGCTCCGGCAGGCGGGCGCTGAGTTCCCAGTTGTGCGCCGCGGTCTTGGCGAAGCCCAACCCCGGGTCGACGATGATCCGGTCGGCGGCGACCCCGGCGGCGAGCGCCTCGTCGACGCGCTGCCCCAGCTCGGCCCGGACGTCGGCGACCACGTCGGTGTAGCTGGCCAGCTCGCGCATGCCCCGCGAGTGGCCGCGCCAGTGCATCAGCACCCAGGGGCAGCCGGCGTCGCGGACCACCCGGGCCATGTCCGGGTCGGCGAGCCCGCCGGAGACGTCGTTGACCACGTCGGCGCCGGCGGCGAGGGCCGCCTCGGCCACCCGGGCCCGGCTGGTGTCGATGCTGACCGGGATGCCGGCGGCGGTCAGCGCGCGGATCACCGGCAGCACCCGGGCGGTCTCGGTGCCGGCGTCGACCCGGTCCGCGCCGGGGCGGGTGGACTCGCCCCCGATGTCGACCAGGTCGGCGCCGGCCTCGCGCAGTCGCACTCCGTGTCCGACGGCGGCGTCGAGATCGGCGTATCTCCCACCGTCGGAGAAGGAGTCGGGCGTGACGTTGAGGACGCCCATCACCACCGGGGCCTGCGCCCGTACCAGATCGGTCACGACTAGACCGTACCGGTCGTCAGCAGGGGCTCCGGCGGCCCGGGGCGGGACCGCCCGAAGCAGCCCTGACGTGGGCATTGGAACAGGTGTACGATCGGTCGTCCGGGTCGGATCGGGTCGAGTCTTCGCGGGTTGTCGCAAAGGGGGTCGGCCCGTACGCTTTGGAATTGCCCAGCATCGAGATGGCGAAGCCTGGAGGGAGGCCGAAGCGGGAAGAATCCGCCCAAAGCTCACCACCCTCCGTGGCGAGTGACGAACGCAGCGTCGACGACGCTGCGCAGAGTGAGCACAATCCCGCCAGGCTTGACCAGTGCACCACCGCGGCATCGCCGGCCGCGACATGGGGAGGTTTCCAGTGATCGCCATCGAGCTCATGGGGACGGTGACGTCCACCGTCGACCACGCGCTCCACACCCTGGCGTCGACTCCACTCGCCGAGCCGGCCCCCAAGGGCATCGACACCAACGGCATCGTCACCTTCTTCGCCAGCAAGATCGCGCCGATCCTGCTCGCCGTGCTCGGCGTCATCTTCATCGGCCGCGCCAGCCGGGGCGAGATCTCCAAGGTGCTGACCAGTTCGGCCATCGCCATCGTCGGCCTGGCCTTCATCGCCGGCGCCGCGACACTCTTCTTCGTCGGTGACTACCTGATCGACCTGATCTTCCAATAGGACGCGGGCGACAATGCGGCTGCGCACCGACGACGACATCTACCGGGCCCGCCTGGTCTATCTTGGGCCGCCCGGCTACACCCTTCCCGTCCACCTGCCGTACGCCCAGTACGGCCTGTTCATGCTGCTCGTACCCCTCTATGTGTTCATCCACTGGTTGTTCACGTTTCAGGTGGATCTCTTCCCCGCCTGGGAGATCTCCCTCGCCATCGTGACGACCTCGTTCATCTTCCGGCACGTCGACCCGGACCGTCCGGCGCGAATGGTCATCCGCACCGCGCTGACGGACTGGCGACGTACCCGGGAGCCGGCCGCCGAGCTGCGCGACCCGCGCCTGCGGGCGAGCCGGATCAGGATCCGGGAGGAACTGGCATGACCGGGCGTACGCCGTACGGGCAGTCGCAGCACACGGGTGAGGCGGTCGCATGAATCGCTCGTCCACGCCGGGCTCCCCGGCAGGTCGCCAGGTCGGCCCGTACGGTAACCGAGCGCGATCGTTCGACTACCCCGAGGATGACGAGCTGGACGAGGTCGAGCTCGACCCCGCCCTGCTGGGCACCCCGGGGCACGGCCGCGTCGGTGTCTTCCAGCCGCCCCGACCGCCGGCGAACCGGGTCGCGCCGACCGGCGAGCCGCCCGTGATCCCCGACAGCGGCGATATCGACTCGCCCTTCCTCGACCTCTTCGGCGGGGCGCAGCCCGGCGCCCGCCGCCCGGCGTCACTGCCGGCCGCCCGACCCGCCGCGCTGCCGGCCGTCGAGCCGGTGGTGGCCCCGCCGCGACGCGGGGTGGGCCGCGAGGCGCTGCCGATCCCGCACCAGCACGCCGCGCCCGCGGAGCCGGTCGCCGCGCCCCCGGTCGAGCGCCGGCCCGGCCGGCTCCCGGACGGCCCGCAGGAGCAGCCGTCGGCCCGGCACGCCATCGAGCAGGACCGACTCGCGGCCCGGTCCCGCGAGCACACCCACGTCGACCGGACGGTCGGCGTCGAGAGCGACCTCGACCGGTCGGCGGCCCAGTCTCGGGAGACCGACCTGCACCGGTCCGTGGGCCGGTCCCGCGACGCCGACCCGGCCCGGTCGGTGGATCGCGCCCGCGCGGCCGACCCGGACGCACCGGCGGGCCGGCTCCGCCGGACGCCGGACGTCCCGCCGACGGCCGCCCCCGAGCGACCGGACCCACCGGACGCCCAGGCCGGGAGCGCCAACCCCGCACACCGGCGGGCAGCCCGGACCCGGGTGCCGCACCAGGCGGGCGACCGGCTCCCGGTGCTCCGCCCGACCGTCGAGCCGGACCTGGCCGATCCGGACCTGGCCGACCCGGGGTCTCCGGCGGAACTGCCGCCCGTCCCGCACGGTCCGACGGCGGCCACCGGCACCGGCCGCGAGATGGCTGCGGCGACCGCCCACGAGCTGACCGCGCCGCCGGTCCGCGAGGTCGCCGCCCCGCCGAGCCGCGAGATGGTGCCGCCCCGACAGCGGTCCGCCGCCGAGCGCACCGACAAGCCGGTCAAGCCGACCCGGGTACGACCGCCGAAGATCAAGTTCGGCGACCGTGACCCGGCCATCGACCTGGCCGTCACCGAGATCGCAGGCCACCTCACCTTCACCCCCAACACCGTCACCGCCTGGTACTGGCTGCCCGAGGTGCGGTGGGCGTTCCGCCCCGACGCGGAGCGGGAGGCGCTGCTCGCCGCCATCTCCGAGCAGTACGCCGGCCTCGCCGGCTTCCGGCTGCACCTGCGCCGCACCACCCGCCCCTTCCCCGCCGACGAGTGGGCCCGCACCATCGACGCGCACACCGCGTCGCCGCTGCCCGACGTCCCCGGCACCCAGGGCTGGGCCGACCACCTGGTCGCCGCCCAGCGGCACCTGATGGCCGTCAACCACGCCGAGGGGCAGACCTACCTCGGGGTCACCTTCGCCCGACGCTCGCTCGGCGACTCGCTCACCGAGCGACTGCTGCGCACCTTCGGCCGGGGCACCGCCGACGCCGAACGGCGTAAGCTCGGCCGCACCGTCGAGCAGTTCGACGAGGTGCTCGGCGCGTTCGGCATGCGCGGCCGCCGGGTCACCGCGCAGGAGCTGGAGTGGCTGCTCTACCGCTCCGTCGCGCTCTGCATGGCTCCCCCCACCGTCCTCTCCCCGGTGACCAACGGCCACTGGGAACGGGGCGACCTGCTCGCCCTCACCGAGCAGGTCGAGCGCTACCGCACCCCGTACGGCTCGACGGTCAAGCTGGTCAACCGGATGACCGGCGAGGAACGGCACGTCGCCGTGCTGGCCGTCGGCCGGATGGAGCCGCTCGAGATCCCCGAACGGCACGAACCGTGGCTGCACTTCCACGAGCGGCTGCCGTGGCCGATGGAGATCTCCACCCGGGTCGACATCCTCGGCCCGAACGACTCCTTCCGTAACCTCGAACACCGGCTGCGGATGATCCGCTCTCAGCAGCTCGACTACGCCGAGCACGGCATCGACGCCCCGCCCGAGCTGGAACGGCTCGCCAAGCGGGCGCTGGTGATCGGCGACGAGATGACGACCGGCCTGCCGGTGGACTCGGCGCGCGCCCACGGCTGGCACCGGATCGCGGTCGGTGGCCGGACCCGCGAGGAGTGCCTGGAACGGGCCCGGCGGCTCATCCAGCTCTACTCCCGCGAACTGCGGATCTCCCTCCAGCACCCGAAGAACCAGGACTGGTTGGCCCGCGAGTTCATCCCCGGCGAGCCGATCGCCAACACCGGCTACGTCCGGCGGATGCCGGTCAACCTGCTCGCCGCGGCACTGCCCCAGGCCGCCTCCACCGTCGGTGACCGGCGGGGCGACCTGATCGGACGGACCGCCGGCACCTGCCGCCGGCCGGTCTTCCTCGACCTGCACTTCCCGATGGAGGTGCGCGAACGCTCCGGGCTCGCGGTCTTCGTCGCCGAGCCGGGCGGTGGCAAGTCCACCCTGCTCGGCGCGCTCGGCTATCTCGCCGCCCGACGCGGGGTGCAGGTGACCCTGCTGGACCCGTCCGGCCCGCTGGCCCGGCTCTGCGCGATGCCGGAGCTGCGGCCGTACTCGCGGGTGCTCAACCTGACCGGCTCCGAACAGGGCACCCTCGCCCCGTACGCGCTGATCCCGACGCCGCTGCGCACCGAGTTCGGCGCGGGGGCGGCCGGTGACCGGGAGTTCGAGATCGCCGTCTCCAACGCCCGGGCCGAGCGGCGGATGCTGGTGCAGGACATCTGCATGATGCTGGTGCCGCCGCAGGTGGCCCGCGAGGCGTCCACCGCCACCCTGTTCCGGCACGCCGTACGCCAGGTGCCGGCGGAGGAGACCTCCACCCTGGACGACGTGGTCGCCTGCCTGCAGGGGCTCGACGACGACGCCGGCCGGGAACTGGCCAACCTGCTGCTGGACACCGCCGAGATGCCGCTGGCGATGCTCTTCTTCGGCCGGCCGCCGGAAGGGCTGCTCGGCGCCGACTCGGCGCTCACCGTCATCACCATGGCCGGGCTGCGGCTGCCCGACCTCAAGATCGAACGGGAGTACTGGTCGGCCGAGGAGGCGCTCGCCCTGCCGATGCTGCACACCGCGCACCGCCTCGCGGTCCGGCGCTGCTACGGCGGCTCGATGTCGTCCCGGAAGCTGGTCGGCCTGGACGAGGCGCACTTCATGGAGGGCTGGCGGTCCGGCCGGTCCTTCCTCGTCCGGCTCGCCCGCGACTCCCGGAAGTGGAACCTCGCCGCGCTGGTCGCCTCGCAGAACCCGAAGGACATCCTCGGCCTCGACGTGCAGAACCTGGTCTCCACCGTATTCGTCGGCCGGATCGCCGAGGACACCGAGATCGCCTCCGAGGCGCTACGGCTGCTCCGGGTGCCGGTGAACGACGGCTACGAGGCGACCCTCGCCTCGCTCTCCCAGGCGGACGCCGGCTCGGCCTCCCGGCTCGGGTTCCGCGAGTTCGTCATGCGCGACGTCGACGGCCGGGTGCAGAAGGTCCGGGTCGACGTGTCGTACGTCGAAGGACTGCTGGAACACCTCGACACCACTCCCGCTGCGGTCGCCCAGGTGGCGGCCGGGCAACTGCCGACCATCCTGCCTGACCTGGAGGCGTGACATGGCGAGGGCCCGGGCACGGATCACGGCGCTCCTCCTCGCGCTCGGCGTCATCGCCGTGGCCACCGTCGCCTGGCCGGTGGTCGGGGCGACACCGGCGTACGGCGCGACACCGGTCGCCCAGGCCCGGGCCGAGCTGTGCAGCACCAAGGAGTGGCAGGCCGACTTCCGCGCCTGCGTCGCCAAGCTCCACGAGGTCAGCCAGGACCAGGTCGAGTGCCGCAACGCCCCGGTGCCCGACGCGCCGGACTCCGGCCTCGCCGGCTGGTTCGCCTCCCGCCCGGACTCCGCCAAGCTGCCCGGCCCGAAGGGGCTCTACAGCGACTACGGCTACGCCGGCTACAGCTACACCACGTACGACGTGGACGGCGGCTGCGCGTCGTCGGTGCTCCATCCGGACTACCGCTTCACCACGATGGTGGCGAACGGCGAGTTCATGTTCGCCGACGCGGTGATCGGTGCCTCGAACGCGCTACGCGAGCGCGCCTGGGATCCCCGTTCGATGTGGCGCTGGGCGGACCCACTGGTGGAGCAGGCCACCAAGGCCGTCTACAAAAAGGTGTTCAGCGTCTTCGGCATCGTGACGCTCTGCGTGGTCGGCCTCTATCTGCTCTGGCGCTCGCGCCAGTCCGACATGAGCAACGCCATGACCACGGCGGGCTGGGCGTTGCTGGTGATGGTGGCGGTCACCGCCCTGGCCGCCTGGCCGGTCAAGTCAGCGAACATCGCGGACAACACGCTTATCACCTCGCTCGGCGTGGTGCATGACGCCGTCGGCCCCGCGACCAGGGACCTCCCACCCGGGCAGTGCGACGACCCCACGCATCCTGAGGCGTGCAAGGACCACCGCCCCCCGGCCGTGCGGGCGAGTGACACGGCCACCGAGACGATGCTCTACCGGAACTGGCTGCGCGGCGTGCTCGGCTCCGCCGACAGCGAGACCGCCAAGAAGTACGGTCCTGCCCTCTACGACGCCAAGTCGCTCTCGTGGGAGGAGTTGGAGAAGCTACGGCAGAATCCGGCGACCCGCGAGGCGACCATCAAGGCCAAGCAGCAGCAGTGGGCCCGGGTCGCCGAGCAGATCAAGTCGGAGGATCCGGAGGCGTACCAGTATCTCCAGGGTGTTCGGGACATGGACCGGATCGGGGCGGGCTTCATCGCGGTGCTGGCCTCGCTGCTCTTCGCGATGTTCGACCTGACCGCCTCGGTGCTGGTGCTGCTCGGCTTCATGATCTTCCGGTGGGCGGTGATCGCCGCTCCGATCCTCGGCACCGTCGGTCTGATGCGTCCGGCGAGCGCCGGCCTGCGTCGGCTGGCGAACGCGGTGGTCGCGGCCGTCTTCAACATCGCCATCTTCGGCACCGGCGCGGCCATCTACCTCTTCGCGGTCGACCTCATCATGAACACGCCGACCCTGCCCGGCTGGCTGCAGGTGGTGCTGGTGTGGCTCTGCGGCGTGGTGGGCTGGCTGCTGCTGCGCCCGTACCGGCGGATCACCCAGCTCGGCGGCAAGGACAGCAGCGAGGCGGTCAGCTCGGCCGGCTCCTGGCACCGCCGCTTCTTCCGCGACATGCGGGTGGCGGCCCGGCTCGACGTGGTGGAGCCCGGCGGAACCGTGGAACCGGCGATCGGTCGGCGACGCGGACCGATGCTGGAACAGAGCACCCTGCGGCCGGAGGCCCGGCACGAGGACCCGTCGCACTCCGCCGTCACCGTGACGGAACGGCAACGGCCGGACGGTCAGGAGCGGGCGGACGAGGCTCCGCCAGCGGAGCGTCAGCCTGGCGGCGGCCGGACCGCGCCCCGTCCCCGGCGCCGTCAGCCGGCCAGCTGGACCGAGCCGGACGTGCCGGAGGAGGCACCCGCCTTCGCCGTCTACCGCCCGGATTCCGCCGAGCGCGCACCGGCGAACCCGACCCCCCGGGTGCGCTCCGAGGCCCGGTGAGTGCGATGCGACGGGCGATGGAGTTCCTGTTCACCCGGGTCCTGCGGTCTCGGCTCGGCGTCGCGGTGGTGATCGCCGTCCTGGTGTTCGGCGTGATCGGCGCGGCCCGGCTGGTCGCCGGCCCGACCGACCCGACGACCGGTCTCAGCAACCGACCGGCCGAACCGATCAGCACGGTCGACCCGGAGGCCGGTGACGACGGAGTGCTGTCGTCGGCGGCCCCGGCCTCACCGAAGACCCGGCCCGGCGAGCTGACACCGGAGCAGACCGCCGACCGGTTCACCACCGCCTGGCTGGGCGGCGCGGCCGGCAGCGGCGAGGAGTGGCAGGCACGGCTGCGTCCACTCTCCACGCCCGCGCTGATCGAGGAGCTGGCCGGGGCGGATCCGAAGACCGTGCCGGCGCGGCGGGTGACCGGGCAGGTCACCCTTCGGCCCCGGACCGACGCCTTCGTCGAGGCACTGATCCCGCTCGACAACGGCCGGCTCCGACTGGAACTGGTGTCCCCCGACGGCCGGTGGCTCGTGGACGCGGTGGACTGGGAGCGGCAATGAGTGCGCTGCCCGGGGACGCCGGTTCTCCGCCGCTGCGCCGCAAGCTGCGACTGGGCGTGCTGGCCGCCGCGCTGACCACGGTCCTCACCCTGCTGTGCTGCGTCGGCGGCGCGGCGGCGTTCTTCCTGACCGAACTGGGCGGGGAGAAGAAGGACGGGATGACCGAGGCCGGACTCGCCTGCACCGTCGGGCAGCAGGTCAAGATCACCGGCGACATGCCGCGGTTCGCCGAGTACGGCGAGGGCCAGCTCCGCAACGCGGCCGTGATCATCAAGGTCGGCCAGGACATGAAAGTCCCGGCCCGGGGCTGGGTGATCGCCATCGCCACCGCGATGCAGGAATCCGCGCTGCGGAACCTGGCCAACAGCACGGTGCCGGCGTCCCTGGCCCTGCCGCACGAGGGTGTCGGCTCGGACTACGACTCGCTCGGCCTGTTCCAGCAGCGGCCCGGCTGGGGCAGCGTCCAGCAGCGGATGACGCCCACCTACACGGCCCGCAAGTTCTACGAGAAGATGCTCAAGGTCCCGAACTGGGAGCGCCGGCCGCTGACCGTGGTGGCGCAGCGCGTACAGGTCAGCGCCTATCCCAGCGCCTACCGCAAGCACGAGGAGCTGGCCAGCCGGATCGTGGACGCGCTGGCCGGTGGCGCGGCCCGCACCGTGGAGATCGCCGGCCGGGCGGTCTGCGACGCCGCCGCCGGTGCCCGGATCGCGGCGTCGGGATGGACCGCGCCGATTCCCGGCGGGGTGGGCTCCGGTTTCCGTACCGCCGACCGGCCAAGCCACAACGGGGTGGACATCGCCGCGCGGAAGCGCACCGAGATCCACGCCGCCGCGACCGGACGGGTGCTGGTGGCCCGCTGCGACCCGGACCACTCGGGGCGGCGGGACTGCGACCGGGACGGCTGGCCGGGCAAGGGCGGCTGCGGCTGGTTCGTCGACATCCTGCACGCCGGGGGTTTCATCACCCGCTACTGCCACATGATCGAGCGGCCGCACGTGGTGCCGGGTCAACTCGTGGAGGCCGGCCAGGTGATCGGTCTCTCCGGCACCAGCGGCAACTCGTCCGGACCGCACCTGCACTTCGAGGTGCACGTGAACGGTGACCGGTCCAGCAACGGCGCGATCAACCCGGTGCCGTTCATGCGGGAGCGGGGCGCACCGCTGGACGGCACCCCGTGAGGCCCGACGACGCATGACCGGCCCGCTGCCCGACCCGTTCGCGGACCAGCCCGACTGGGCCCCGCTGCCGCCCCGACCGATCGAGATCGTTCCCGCCACCGGCCGCGTCGAGCTGCGCGGCCGGCGGGTGCTGGTCGGGTTGCCCGGACTGGGCTGGCGGGGCGACCTGCGTGCCGACGAGCGGGTGGTCCAGGGCAGTCGGACGTACGTGCCGGTCATCCCGGAACACGAGTGGTACCGGGCGGAGTCGGAGCAGGTGGAGGTCTTCGCGCCGCTGGTGCCGGTCGAGCGGGTGTGGGTGGAGACGCTGGGCGACCGCCGGCCCACCACCCGGTCGGCGGAGTCCGGTATCCGGCTGGTCTCCCTCGACGCGCCGAGCCGTCGGGCACCGACCCCGGTGTTCGAGGCGGACGCGGTGACCGGCCGACGGGTGGTGCACATCGCCGAATCGGTCGAGCACCGGGACCTGCGAGCGGTCACCGAAACCTACTCCGGCGCCGACGGGGACATCTGCGTGCGGGTCACCCCCGAGCTGGAGTGGTACCGCTGGGCCTGGCGTGGCCAGGCACCCACCACGCTGGAGGTCCCGGTCCACCTGCTCTGGATCGAGTAACGGTCTCAGTCCACCTTGCGACCGCTGCAGACCCGCCAGCCGTCCTTCTGGATCACCTCGAACTGCCAGTCTTCGCGCCGGCTGCTGCGCGTCTGCCCATTCGCAGCGCTGGCGATGGTCAGGGTCGTCGTCACCGACTCCCCACCCTGATTCTTCGCCCTGGTCAGCGGCCCCCAACTGACCCGCACCACCACGTTGAAATTCGCTTCTCGCTGCTGCGCCTCGGCCCGCAGATCGCGCACAGCACCGAGATCGTTGTTGCCCTCGCACGTGTACTGGTTGGCCTTGGTGTCGTTACGGTCCACCAGAAAGGCACGCAGGTAGTTGTCGACCACCACGTCGGGGGCGCTGCGGTCCGGGGCGGTGGCGCGGTCGTACAGGACGTAGCCGGCGACGGCACCGCCCGCGCAGACCAGCGCGAGCACCCCCGCGACCACGGTCAGCACCGTACGCAGCCGGCGACGCGGACGCTCGGGCGCCGGAGCGGGCGCGGGAGGCGCCAACTGCTCGGACGGCGGGGTCCGCTGCGCCGGTACGCGGGAGACCTGGGAACCGGCGGGGGGCTGCACTGATTCCACCTCCTGAGGCTATCGGCTGCGCGTCGCGTACCCAATGCCTGAGATCGGCGGATCGTGGCGAACCGCCGGCAAAGACCGGCGCAGCGCCGACCGACATCCGGCGTGCGGGCCGTCGGCTGGGATACCGTCACTGGTCGGGGAGGAGATGTCGGCCTCGGGAAGAGAGGTGGACGCCGTGGCGAGTCCGAAGGCGCGAGCCGGCCGGGCCGCCGCCCTGCACCGGCGGGCCGCCGCCACCGCGGTCGCCGCGGCCGGGATCCTCGACGAGATCCGGCCCGCCCCCGCCGACCATCATCGACAGTACGAGTTGGCGGAGCGGCTGCGGGCGGCGGCGGCGCTGGCCGCCCCGGGCTGGTCCGGCGAGCCGCTGGAGAGCCTGGCCCAGGACACCCCTCCGGGTGACGGACCGCCGCCGCTGGTCCGGGTGGGCACCGCCGCACCGCTGGACGACGCCCGGTTCCCGGCCCTGGTGCCGCTGGTCGGCAGCGGCCACCTGAGCGTCGACGCGGACGCCACCGAGCCCCGGGTGGCGGGGCTGCTCCGGGCGGTCCTGCTGCGGGTGCTGGCCGCGACGCCGGCCGGTGCGCTGCTGGTGCGGGCGGTGGACGCGACCGGTGACGTGTTCGGGGTGTTCACGCCGCTGGCCGACGCGGGTCTGCTGCCGCCGCCCGCGGTGGACGTGGCGGGGCTGCGCGCGGTCCTCGACGAGGCCGAGCAGTGGGTCGGCGCCGGCACCGCGCGACAGCGCGGGCACGACCGTACGCTGCTGCTGGTGGTGGCCGCGCTGCCCGCCGGCACCGGCGCCACGGACCTGGCCCGGGTCGAGGGGCTGGCCGACCAGGGTCCCCGGGCCGGTCTGCACCTGGTGGTGGCCGGCTGGCCGCCCTCCGGTCGGGATCCGCTGCCCCGGGCCACCCCGGTCGCGGTGCGTAACGCGTACGCGCTGGTGGGGGATCCGCCGGAGGCGGCGTTCAGCAGCCCCGGCGGGGAGCCACCCGGCGGTCTGAACTCTCCCGTCTTCGTGGACGACGACCCGCCGGCGGAGCTGGTGACGGGGGTGTGTCGCCGGCTGGCCCGGCTGATCGAGGACGGCTCCCGGCTGGCCCTGACCGATCTGCTGCCCGCCGGGGAGCTGTGGGAGTCGACCTCCGCCGACGGCCTGGCCACCACGGTCGGTGACGCCGCCGGCCGGCCGGTGACTCTCGGCTTCACCGAGCTGACCCCGCACTGGCTGGTCAGCGGCCGGTCCGGGGTGGGGCGTTCGGCGTTCCTCACCAACGTGCTCTTCGGCCTCACCGCCCGGTACGGCCCGGACGAGCTGGTCCTCTATCTGGTCGACCTCGCCGACGGCGAGTCCTTCGTGGAGTTCCTCCAGACCGAGCGGGACCGCTCGTGGGTGCCGCAGGTCCGGGCCGCCGGGATGGCCGCCGACCGGGAGTACGTGGTGGACGTGCTCGGCGAGCTGGAGGCGGAGCTGCGCCGCCGCGAGGAGGCGGGGCGCCGGGCCGGCGGCCAGCGCTTCGGTGAGCTGCGTCAGCACCAGCGGCTGCCCCGGATCGTCTGCGTGATCGACAACTTCCCCCTGCTGGTACGCGAGCGCGACCGGTTGGCGACCGACTTCCTGACCCGGCTCGACGCGCTGGCCCGCTCCGCCCGCGCGTACGGGATCCACCTGGTGCTGGCCGGCGAGGGTGACCTCGGCCTCGGCGGCCCGCGTGACCCGCTGCTCGGCCAGTTCCCGGTGCGGGTGGCGTTGCCGGGCGGGTCGGCGGTGCTGGAGCCGACGAACGACGCGGCGGCCGGCCTGCCCGTCGGCAGCGCGGTGGTGAACACGGCCGGTGGGCTGGGCGGGCCCCGGGGGGCGACCCGTGGCCACGAGCGGATGATCCGGTTCCCGGACCCGCACGCCGACCCCGACACCCTCGCCAAGCTGCGGCACCGGCTCTGGTCGGCCCGGCCGGAGGAGGCCTCCGCACCGCTGGTCTTCGCCGGCTACGCCCGGCCGCTGCTGGGGAACGATCCCCGCTACCGGGCCGCGTTGGCCGGTCGGGCGCACGGCCCGGCCGTGCTCCTGGGGCGGGCGGTGGACGTCCGACGCTCGACGGCGACGGTGCCGCTGGGGCCGGCCGCCGGCCGGAACCTGGCCGTGCTGGGTCGGGACGCGGAGGCGTGCCGGCTGCTGGTGACCGCGGCCCGGAGCGTCGCCGCGCACCAGCCGTCCGCCCGGTTCGTGCTGGCCCCGCTGGTGGAGGGGTCGACGGCGGCGGCCGGTGAGCTGGTCGCCGCGCTGGCCGGGCACCCGGTGGAGACGGTGGATGTCGCCGGCCTGCGGGCGGCGATGGAGAGCGACGAGCCCGGCTACCTGGTGGTGTTCGGGTTGGACGTGCCGGGCGAGGCGGAGCTGCCGGCCGAGCGGCTGCGCTCGCTGCTGCTGGCCGGTCCGCCGGCCGGGCTGCACCTGCTGGGCTGGTGGCGGACGGCGACGCCGCTGGCCGCGCTGCTCGGGCCGGAGGGTGAGGTGGACAAGTTGACCGCGGTGGTGGTGACGGACCTGCCGGGCGCCCGGTTGGAGCAGCTCTTCGACCGGCCGGTGCTGTGGCGTCCGCGCCCGGGCCGGGCGGTGCTCTGGGACGGCCCCGACGAGCAGGGCACGGTCCTGGTGCCGTTCGGGCAGGAAGCCCCGTGAGCGCGAGGAGTGAGCCGGGTTTGCGAGCCCCGCAGTCGCGAACAGAGAGCAGCCCGTGAGCGCGAGGAGTGAGCCGGGTTTGCGAGCCCCGCAGTCGCGAACAGAGAGCGGACCGACATGAGCGGCAGCGGCACGGCGGTGCCCGTACCCCGGCCGGGTCGCCCGGTGACCGAGGCCGATCCGGTCGGCGCGGCCTGGGCGGACTACGTCGCGGCCGCCCGCCAGCTCGACGGCGTACGCCGGGCCGCGGCGACCGCCGCCGGTGAGCAGGCCCGTTCGGTGCAGGCCGCCCGGGAGGAGTTGACCGAGGTGCGGGCCCGGCTGGCACCGCAGAGTTCGCGGCTGCGGGAGCTGGGCGTGGCGCCGATCTCGCTGCTGCCCACGCCGCCGGAGCTGACCGAGGCGGCACGGTCGATGTCGGCCGGGCCGACCGCGGTGCTGACCTCGTTGCAGGCCGCCCGCCGGTGGGCCGACGCGGCGGACGACACGCTCGCCGCGCGCGGTCTGCCCCGGATCGCGCGCTGGCCGTCGCAACCCCGCAACCTGCTCGTGTACGGGCCGCTGGCGCTGGTCGTCCCGCTGCTCCAGCTGGTGCTCTTCCTGGTCACCGGCACCGGTCCGGTGACCGTCCTGGCGCTGGTGATCGGGTTGCCGATGCCGGCGGTCGCCTTCATGACGGGTTGGCTGGCGGTGGGGCGGCTGTTCCGGCCCCGGCCGACCGACCGGGTGGACCGGACGCCGCGCTTCGGCGCGCTGGTCTGCCTCGTCCCGGCGGTGGTGACCGCGGCCGGGATCGTGCTGGCGATGCTGGCCGGCTGACCGCCGTCCCGGCCATGGAAAAGGGCCCCTCCTCCGGTGGAGGAAGGGCCCTTTCGTCGACGGTTCAGCGGGGGATGATCAGGGCCATCGCTTCGGCGCGGGACTTGGCGTCGTCCTTGAGGGTGCCGCGGACGGCCGAGGTGATGGTCTTGGCACCGGATTTCTGGATGCCGCGCATCGCCATGCACATGTGCTCGCACTCCAGCACCACGACGACGCCGCGCGGCGCGAGCCGCTCCATCAGCAGGTCGGCGATCTGGGAGGTGAGCCGCTCCTGCACCTGCGGCCGACGGGCGAAGACCTCGACGAGCCGGGCCAGCTTGGACAGGCCGGTGATCCGCCCGTCCGGGCCGGGGATGTAGCCGATGTGCGCGCTGCCGCGGAACGGCAGCAGATGGTGCTCGCAGAGGCTCATCACGTCGATGTCCCGGACGAGCACCAGCTCCTCGTGGTTGGCCTCGAAGGTGGTGCTGAGCACCTGCGCCGGGTCGACCCGCAGGCCGGCGAAGAGCTCGGCGTACGCGCGGGCGACCCGGGCCGGGGTCTGCTGGAGGCCGTCGCGGTCCGGGTCCTCCCCGACCGCGATGAGGATCTCCCGGACGGCCTTCTCGATCCGGCCGAGGTCGATGGCCTCCTCGACGGGTCGGCCGGTGAGCTTGCCGCTAATCAGGCGGGCGGCGACGTAGTCGAGGGTGTCGTCGCTGTCGGGTTCGGTGGACGAGGCGGCCAGCCCCGAGGGTTCGGGGCTGGCCGCGGTGCCGGTGTTCAGTGCGTACCGTCCGAGTTGTTCGAGGAGCCACCGACGGAGATGCCGTCGGCGGTGGCCTGCGCCTTGAGCTTCTCCTTCTCGGCCGGGGTGAGGACCGGCGGCTCGGTGGAGGGCTGACGCTTGCCGAAGCCGTGGTAGGGCGCCATCGGCGGACGCTTCACCACGCGGGCGCAGATCCGGGCCATGTCGGCGGTGGAGAGGGTCTCCTTCTCCATCAGCTCCAGGACCATGTTGTCCAGGACGTCCCGGTATTCCACCAGGATCTCCCAGGCCTCGTCGTGCGCCAGCTCGATCAGGGCGCGCATCTCGCCGTCGATCTCGGCAGCCACCGCGTCGGAGTAGTCCCGCTCGTGGCCCATGTTGCGGCCGAGGAACGGCTCGTCCCCGCTGGTGCCGTACTTCAGCGCGCCGAGCTTGGAGCTCATGCCGTACTGGGTGATCATCGCCCGGGCGAGCCCGGTGGCCTTCTCGATGTCGTTGCCGGCGCCGGTGGTGGGCTCGTGGAAGACGAGCTCCTCGGCGGCCCGGCCACCCAGCGCGTACGCCAGGGTGTCGATCATCTCGGCCCGGGTCTGGGTGTACTTGTCCTCGGTCGGCAGGACCAGGGTGTGGCCCAGCGAGCGACCGCGGGACAGGATCGTCACCTTGTGCACCGGCGCGGCGTGCGGCAGCGCCCAGGCGACCAGCGCGTGCCCACCCTCGTGGTACGCGGTGATCTTCTTCTCCTGGTCGCTCATCACCCGGGTCCGTCGCTGCGGACCGGCGATGACCCGGTCGATCGACTCCTCCAGGGAGTCGTTGCTGATCGCCCGCTGCTCCTTGCGCGCGGTGAGCAGCGCGGCCTCGTTGATCACGTTGGCCAGGTCGGCACCGCTGAAGCCGGGGGTACGCCGGGCCACCGCGTCGAGGTCGACGTCGGGCGTGAACGGCTTGCCCTTGCCGTGCACCCGCAGGATGGCCTTGCGGCCCTCCATGTCGGGGGCGTCGACCGGGATCTGCCGGTCGAAGCGGCCCGGGCGCAGCAGCGCCGGGTCGAGGATGTCCGGCCGGTTGGTGGCGGCGATCAGGATGACGCCGCCCTTGGTGTCGAAGCCGTCCATCTCGACGAGGAGCTGGTTGAGGGTCTGCTCGCGCTCGTCGTGACCGCCGCCCATGCCGGCGCCGCGGTGCCGGCCGACGGCGTCGATCTCGTCGACGAAGACGATCGCCGGGGCGTTCGCCTTGGCCTGCTCGAAGAGGTCGCGGACCCGGCTGGCGCCGACACCGACGAACATCTCCACGAAGTCCGAGCCGGAGATCGAGTAGAACGGCACGCCGGCCTCACCGGCGACCGCCCGGGCGAGCAGCGTCTTACCGGTACCGGGCGGGCCGAAGAGCAGCACACCCTTGGGGATCTTGGCGCCGAGGGCCTGGTACTTCGCCGGGTTCTGCAGGAAGTCCTTGATCTCGTGCAGTTCCTCGACGGCCTCGTCGGCCCCGGCCACGTCCGCGAAGGTGGTCTTCGGCGTGTCCTTGGTGATCATCTTCGCCTTGGACTTGCCGAAGTTGAGCACCCGGGAGCCGCCGCCCTGCATCTGCGACATGAAGAACAGCAGCAGGAGCACGAGCAGCGCGATCGGCAGCAGGTTGACCAGCAGGCTGACCCAGATGCTGTCCGACGAGACCTTGGCGTCGGCCGGCCCGGTGACCCGGTTGGCGGCCTTGGCCTCGAGCACCTGGTTCCAGATGTCGTCGCCGGCCTCGTACGGGAACTGGGCCTCGATCTTGTCGGTGGTGGTGTCACCGAACTTGGTCTTCTGGGCCAGGTCGAGCTGGAGCGTCTGCTCCTTGTCCTGGAAGACGACCTTGTTGATCTTCGAGGTGTGGAGCTGGTCGAGCGCCACGGATGTGTCCACCCGGTGGTAGCTGGGACCAGCGGTGAAGAGTTGACTGAGCACAACGGCGCCGAGGATGACCAGGATGATCCAGACCACCGGTCGGCGGAAGAAACGCGTACGTTCCATACTGTTGTCGGGCACCGAGGCGCCCGCATCCTCCTGATCGACGTCCTGACCGTCTGAATGGTGTCGCCGCCTCGGGCGGCGGCCGGAGCCGCCGTGCGGGCCGGCCTCGACCCCGAAGCGCGCGAACTGCCGCGCCGCGGTCATTCGACGGTACACCGTGCGGGCCAGATGTGAGCTTGTGAGCCCAGCTGTTACGCGTACGGCGAACCGGGGTTTCAGCCGGCGTGGCGGGAGCTCCGGCGCCCGGCCACCCGACCGCACGGTCCGGCGGTGCGAGGGTCGGGCGTGGAGGGTGCCTCCACGCCACCGACCCCTACCGTAGTCCGAACAGCTGAGAGTCCGCTGAACGTCCGCTTGACGAGTACCGATACGGGCAGCTCGGCGGGGGTCAGGCGCGGGCGTAGACCTCGGGCTTGAGCACGCCGACGTACGGCAGCTCCCGGTAGCGCTCACCGAAGTCGAGGCCGTAGCCGACCACGAACTCGGTGGGGATGTCGAAGCCGACGTACTTCACCGGGACCGGCACCTTGACCGCGTCGGGCTTGCGGAACAGGGCCACCACCTCGACGCTCGCCGCCGAGCGGGACTCCAGGTAGCGCAGCAGCCAGGAGAGGGTCAGGCCGGAATCCACGATGTCCTCGACGACCACCACGTGCCGGCCGGCGATGTCCCGGTCCAGGTCCTTGAGGATCCGGACCACCCCGGAGGAGGTGGTGCCCTGGCCGTACGAGGAGATGGCCATGAAGTCCAGCTCGGCCGGGGGACCCTGCCGGCCCAGCGCCCGGGCGAAGTCGGCCATGAACATGACCGCACCCTTGAGCACGCAGACGAGCAGCAGTCCGTCCTGCACGTGGGCGTAGTCCGCCGAGACCTGCTTGGCCAGCTCCGCTGTCTTCTCGCGGATCTGCGCCTCGGAGATGATCACGTGGTCGATGTCGGCGTCGTACCAGGAGCCGTCAGCCATGCTCCTAGCCTGCCGTACGCCGGATGGCCTTCGTCGGCGGGGCCGCCCCTTTTGGCGCGGTCCCGCCGGAGATTTTCGGCTCGTAAGGGGCAAATCACCTCAGCAGGTGCCGGAGCGCCAGCGTCGACCGTCGGCCGTGGGCTTCCAGTCGGCCGAGTCGCGGGTGTCGGCGCCGAGTCCGGCGGCCGCGGCGGCGGCCAGTGCGAGCAGAAAGAGGAAGAGCAGCAGGAACTCCATGGCGGCGCTCGCTTTCGCGTGGTTTGGTGGTGGTTTCGCCGCCGGTGCGCACCGGACTGCACCCAGTCTGCAATCGTCCGGACCGGCCGGACAGTGGCAGAAATGCCAGCGCCCATCGATTTCCTGCCAGTCGTCGGGTTACCCTCGTCACATGCTCCGATCCGTGGCCGTCGTGGCACTCGATCAGGTCGCCGCCTTCGAGCTCGGCGTCCTGGCCGAGGTCTTCGGCACCGACCGGACCGCCGACGGCTTCCCCGGCTACCGCTTCGACGTCTGCACCGTCGACGGAGGACCCGTCCGCAGCCGCTCCGGGTTCCTGCTCACCCCGCACGCCGACCTGACCCCGGTCGAGGACGCCGACCTGGTCGCCGTACCGGCCCACGCGGACGGGGCGACCGTGCCCGCGGCGGTGCTCGACGCGTTGCGCCGCGCCGCCGACCGGGGCGCGTGGCTGCTCAGCGTCTGCTCCGGCGCGTTCGTGCTCGGCGAGGCGGGGCTGCTCGACGGGCGCGACTGCACCACCCACTGGCGCCACGTCGACGAGCTCCAGCAGCGCCACCCGAAGGCCCGGGTCCGGTGCAACTCCCTCTATGTCCAGGACGGCCGGCTGCTGACCAGCGCGGGCACCGCCGCCGGGATCGACGCCTGCCTGCACCTAGTGCGCCAGGAGCACGGCTCCGCCACGGCCACCCGGCTGGCCCGCCGGATGGTCGTCCCGCCGCACCGGGACGGCGGCCAGTCCCAGTACGTCGAGGCGCCGATCGCCCGCGCCCCCGAGGCGCCCACCCTGGAACCGGTGCTGGAGTGGCTGATGGGCCACCTCGCCCGCACGGTGACCGTGGACGAGCTGGCCGCCCGGGCGGGCATGGCGCCCAGGACCTTCGCCCGCCGGTTCCGCGCCGAGACCGGCACCACCCCGCACGACTGGCTGACCAACCAGCGGGTGCTGCTGGCCCGCCGCCTGCTGGAGGAGACCCGGCTCAGCGTGGAGACCGTCGCCGACCAGGCCGGCTTCGGGGACGCGGCGGCGCTGCGGCACCACTTCACCCGCCGGGTCGGCACCACCCCGCACGCCTACCGGACCACGTTCCGGGAACGGGTCGAGGCCTGATCACCAGCCCAGCATCGCGCCGTCGACCCGGGACTCCGAGCCGGCCACGTACCCGCCCGACGGGTGGCGCCAGATCGCCTGGCCGTACCCGAAGACCGCCGGCTCCCCGGCGACGGTGACCTCGTGGCCGCGACCGAGCAGGGCGGCGACCACGCGCTGGTCGAGCGTGGGCTCGACCAGCACGGTGCGACCGGCGTGCCAGTACCAGCGCGGGGTGTCCAGTGCCGCCTGCGGGTCGAGGCCGGCGTCCACGGTCGCGGAGACCAGCTGCACGTGTCCCTGCGGCTGCATGTGGCCGCCCATCACCCCGAACGGGCCGACCGGCGCGCCGTCGCGGGTGAGGAAGCCCGGGATGATGGTGTGGAACGGCCGCTTGGCCGGTGCCACCACGTTCGGGTGCGCCGGGTCCAACCGGAAGCCGGTGCCCCGGTTCTGCAGGGCGAAGCCGTTGCCGGGGAGCACCACGCGCGAGCCGAAGGCCAGATAGGTGGACTGGATCAGGCTGACCATCATGCCGTCGGCGTCGGCCGTGCAGAGATAGACGGTGCCGCCCCGCTCCGGATCGCCGGCCACCGGGTCACCGGCCCGGTCGGTCACCCGGGCCCGGCGCGCGGCGAGATAGCCGGGGTCGAGCAGGGCCGGCGGGGCCGGCACCCGCGCCCGCTCGGGGTCGGCGACGTGGGCGTGCGCGTCGGCGAAGCCGAGCTTCACCGCCTCGAGCTGCCAGTGCAGCCGCTCCTCCGGCGACAGCGCGGCCAGGTCCACCCCGTCCAGCACCCCCAACGCCAGCAGCGCCGCGACGCCCTGCCCGTTCGGCGGCAGCTCCCACACCTCGTGCCCGCGGTAGCGGACGCTGACCGGATCGACCCAGGTGGAGCGGTGCCGGGCCAGGTCGTCGCCGGTGAGCAGGCCGCCGGTCCGGGCCGCGTGCGCGTCGAGCGCCGCCGCGATCCGACCCCGGTAGAAGTCCGCCGCCCCGGTCGCCGCGATCCGCCGCAGCGTCTCCGCCGCGTCCGGGTTGCGCCACCACTGCCCGGGCCGGGGCGCCCGGCCGTCCACGGTGAACACCCGGTCGAACTCGGCGTACTCCTCGCCGACCGGTCCGGCATGGGCGGCGACCGCCCGGGCCCAGGTCGCGGCGGTGCCGGCGGCCACCGGGTAGCCGTGCTCGGCGTAGCCGATCGCGTCCGCGAAGAGCTCGGCGAAGGGCAGCGAGCCGAACCGGTCGTGCAGGTCCCGCCAGCCGGCCGGGGCGCCCGGCACGGTCACCGGCAGCCAGCCCCGGGCCGGCATCGCCGGCCCGGTCGCCTGCGCACCACCCAGCGCGTCGACCGGCTCCGCGCCCCGCCGGTCCGTCGCGGCCAGCACGATCTCCCTGGTCAGCCCGGCCGGGGACCGCCCGGAGGCGTTCAGCCCGTGTAGCCGCTCGCCGTCCCAGACGATCGCGAACAGGTCGCCGCCGATGTCGTTCGAGGGCGGCTGCACCACGGTCAGAGTGATCGCGGTGGCCAGCGCGGCGTCGACGGCGTTGCCGCCGCGCCGCAGCACGGCCAGGCCCGCGGCCGCCGCGAGCGGCTGGCTGGTCGCGACGGCACCGTTGGGGGCGAAGAGCGGCTGCCGGGGGTACGCCATGAGCCATGTCTACCGCGTCCCGCGGCTCCCGGGCCCGCCGAGGCGCCGCTCGCGCAGGACTCGCAGGTGGACGGCGGCCCAGGTGCGGTAGGGCCGCCAGGCCTGTGCCACGTCCGGGAGGGCGCTGCCCGAGCCGTAGCACTCGGCGATCTCGGCCTCCAGCCGCGCCTCGTGGCGGGGCAGGCCGTCCGGGTGGTTGGCACCGCGCAGCACGACGAGTTCGGCGGCGAACGGGCCCAGCCCTTTCACCTGCCGCACCTGGTCGATTGCGGCGTCGGGTTCGAGGCCGCGCAGTCGGCTGCCATCGAGAAGCCCGTCGAGCGCGGCCTCGGCGATCGCGTGCAGGTATTCGGGCTTCCGGCCGGGCAGACCGAGGTCGAGATCCCGGAGTCGGGCGGGGGCGGGGAAGGCGCCGTCCTGACCGTGCTCCCGGATCAGGTCGGCGCGGAGCCGGGCGGCCTGGGTGATGCGCACCCGTTGCGACAGCACCGCCCAGCAGGCGGCTTCGTACGGCGAGTGGAAGCCGCAGGGTCTCAGCCCGGGCATCTGCCGTTGGGCCGTGCCAATGACCGGGTCCCGGTCGCCGACCGCCGGCCATCCGGTGGCGTCCACGTCGAGCGAGAGGAAGCGGGCGACCTGGGCGGCCGCGGCGTCCAGGTCGCCGATGCCGGCCACGGTGATCCGGGCGGTGGCGGCACGCTGCTCGACGGTGGCGACCGCACGGGACCAGTCGCGGTCGACCAGGAACACGGTCCGCAGCATGTCCGGCGTGTCCTGGCCGGGCAGGGCCGCAGGCGCGAAGCCCTCCCAGAAGGCGCGGGAGGTGGCCAGCGACCACGGGCCAACCACCTTCCGGACGGTGCGGTGTTCTCTCATGGCTGCTTCGTATCAGGCCTGGTCGTGGATGGTGACGGCATAGCCGTCGAGGTCCCGGAAGGTGAAGGTGCGGCCGAACGGGCCGTCGACCGGGGCGGCGACGATCGGCACGCCAGCGGCGGCGAGGTCGTCGTGCACGGCCTGGGCGTCGTCGGCGCGCAGCCACAGGGCCACCCCCGCACCGGGCTGCGGCCCCACCGCGTCGAGGTCGAAGCCGGGCAGTGGCTCCCGGACGGCGAACGGCACCGGGCTGGTGGCGAAGACCACCGCGTGCGGCGGGCCGGACGGGGCGCGGCGCAGCCCGAGCCGGTTCTCGTAGAACTCGGCGGCGGCGGCGAGGTCGCGCACCTGCAGAGCGATGAAGTCGGGACCGGTGACTGTCATGATCTTCCCTCTCGGCTATGTCAGATTCCTGACATGCCCACTCTATGTCAGGATGCTGACATGGAACAAGGCGTGGGTGACCTGGACCGGTCGATCGGATACGCGTTGAAGCAGGCGGCGACGGCGTTGCGCGCGGCGATGGACACCGGCCTGCGACCGTTGGGACTCTCGGTCCCGCAGTACGCCTGCCTGGAACTGCTCGGCCAACGACCCGGCCTCTCCGCGGCCGAACTCGCCCGCGGCGCGTTCGTCACCCGGCAGTCGATGCACGCCCTGCTGCTCGGTATGGAGGAACGCGGCCTCCTCGCCCGGGCCACCACCGCAGCCCGGGGACGGGCCCTGCCCACCGAGCTGACCGACACCGGACGTGACCTGCTGGCCCGGGCCAGCGGGATCGTCGCCGGCATCGAGCGACAGATGACCGGCCCGCTGCCCGACGACGCCCGACGACGCCTCCGCGACGACCTCACCGCCTGCGCGACGGCGCTCGGCAACCCGCCCGACGGGCCGCCGCCGGCGGCGGAGGGGCACCCCGTCCCGTGAGGTCGAAGAGGCCGTACGCGCCTCAGACCGGGTCGACCACGGTGAGCCGGGTCGCCCGGCGCGCCACACGCAGGCCGCCGGGCAGGTGGACCGGGCCCTGACCGTGCCAGTGCGTCACCAGCGCGTCCAGGGCGACCACGTGCCGGTGCGACAGGGCTGCCGGCGACGCGCCCAGTTCCCGGGCCCAGGCGTGCAGCACCCGGGTGCGTACCGCCGCCGGCAGCGCGGTCAGCCCGTCGACGCGGAGTCCGCCGTCGGGCGAGCGGGTGTCGGCCAGGGCGGTTGCGGCGAGGTCGTCCAGGGCGGCGGTGTCCGCGGCCAGCAGCTGGGCGGTCCGGGCCAGGTTCTCCAGCACCCCGGGGCCGAGCGCCGCCACCAGCGCCGGCAGCACGTCGGCGCGGACCCGGGCCCGGGCGTACGCCGGGTCGGCGTTGTGCGGGTCCTCCCACGGGGTGAGGCCCAGCGCGGCGCAGGCCTTGCGGGTGTCCTCCCGGCTCACGTCGAGCAGCGGTCGCAGCAGCGGCACCCCGGCCAACTCCCGGCGGACGGGCATTCCCGCCAGCCCGCGCGGGCCGGCGCCCCGGGCCAGCGCGAGCAGCACCGTCTCGGCCTGGTCGTCGCGGGTGTGGCCGAGCAGCACGGCCGCCGCCCCGTGCCGCCGGGCGGTGTCGACGAGCGCCTGGTAGCGCGCCTCACGGGCCGCCGCCTCGGGGCCGCCGGGGCGACCGTCGACGGTCACCGCGATCGAGTCGACCGGGTCGAGGCCCTGCTCGCAGGCCCAGCCGGCAACCGTCCCGGCCCGCTCGGCCGAGCCGGGTTGCAGCCCGTGGTCCACCGTGACCAGGCCGGCCCGCCGACCCGATCGCGGTGCGACGAAGGCGGTGGCGGCGGCCAGGGCGAGCGAGTCGGCCCCACCCGAGCAGGCCACCAACACCGGTCCGTCCCCGGTCAGCCCGGCCAGCGCCCGGCGGACCGCCGTCCGGACGGTGGCGACCGGCGGGGCGAGCGCGGCCACGGGACGCGTCAGCCGGCGGCCGGGGTCGCGCCGGCCGGCCCGTGCACCCGGGCCACCCAGGCGTCCGGGTCGCCCAGCTCCTCCAGCCGGGGCAGGGTCAGCGGCGAACCGAAGATCCGGTTGAAGCCGGCCATGCCGACCCGGTCGACCACCCCGTGCACGAACTTGCGGCCCTCCGCGTACTGGCGCATCTTGACCTCGACGCCCAGCAGCCGGCGGATCGCCTTCTCCAGCGGGTTGCCGGACTCCCGACGCCGGTTGAAGGCGGCGCGGATCGACTCCACGCTGGGGATCACCTGCGGGCCGACGCCGTCCATCACGAACTCGGCGTGCCCTTCCAGCAGCGTCATCAGGGCGGTGAGCCGGTCGAGGACGGCCCGCTGGGCGGGGGTCTGCACGATGTCGAGGACGCTCGCCCGGCTCTCCGGGTCCTTGACCGCGTCGGAGAGCGTCGCCACGCCGCGCCGCAGCCGCTCCAGCAGGTGCTCGCTGCCCTGCGAGGCGTCGACGAACGCCTGCACCTCGCTGAGGAAGTACGCCCGCATCCACGGCACCGCGGTGAACTGCGTCCGGTGGGTCACCTCGTGCAGGCAGACCCAGAGCCGGAAGTCGCGCGGGTCGGCCCCCAGCTTGCGCTCCACCTCGACGATGTTCGGCGCGACCAGCAGCAGCTGACCCGGGTCGCCGGCGAAGACCTCGTACTGGCCGAGGACCCGGCCGGAGAGGTACGCCAGCACGGTGCCGGCCTGCACGCCGGTGAGGCGGGAGCCGATCGCCTCGGTCAGCGGCCCCGGCTTCTTGTCGCCGGAGAGCCGGTCCACCAGGGGGGTGATCACCTCACGCAGCCCGGCGATGTTGGCGGCCGCCCAGTCGCGACGGTCCACCACCCGTACCGGCGGGTGGGCCACCTGCGAACGCAGGCCGGTGTAGTCGGCGACGTGCCCGGCCGCCTCCTCGGTGAGCCGCCGCAGCTCGCCGACCACGTCGGTGGCCTCCGCGTACGACACCCGGGGGCCCGACTTGCTCAGTGCCCCCGCGGTCGCGGCGGCCAGATCCCAGTCCACGAACTGCGCCATGCACCCCACCGTACCCGCGCCGGAACACCCCAACCGGGGCTCGCGTCGCGGCCCGGGTCAGCGGCAGCCGCAGCCGGCCAGCGCGGAACTGATCCGGTCGAGGGCCTGCCGCGTCTCGTCCAGGGTGTCCGGCGGGGTCCGGTCGGTCAGCACGGCGAAGGTGAGCAGTCGGCCGTCGGCGGTGGTGACCAGCCCGGCGATCGCGTTGACCCCGGTCAGGGTGCCGGTCTTGGCCCGGACCATGCCGGCCCCCGCCTTCGTGGCGGTTGCCTGGTAGCGCTCGTCGAGGGTGCCGGACCAGCCGCCGACCGGCAGGCCGCCGAAGATCGCGCCCAGCTCGGGGTGGCTGCCGTTGCCGGCGAGGGTGAGCAGGTCGGTCAGGAGCGACGGGCTGATCCGGTTGGTCCGGGACAGGCCGCTGCCGTCGGCCAGGCTGATCTCGGCGGCCGGCAGCCCCAGCTCGCCGATCACCTCGTCGGTCGCGGCGGCACCCCCGGCGAAGGAGGCCGGCTTGTTCCGGGCCAGCGCCACCTGCCGGGCCATGCACTCGGCGATCACGTTGTCGCTGTCGCTGATCATGATGTCGACCAACCGGATCAGCGGCAGCGACTCGACCTTGCCCAGCTCGGCGCCGGGAGCCGGCGCCCCGGCCGTCGCACTCGGTCCGGCGGCGGGCGCCTTGCCGCGCTGCACCGCGACGGCGTCGCCGGTCAGCCCGAGCAGCCGGGCGAACTGCCGGCCGGCGGCCAGGTCCGGCTGTGGGACCCGCTCGGCGGCGTGGTTGGTCTGGTCGGCGGTCTTCCGGGCCGTCTCCGGGTCCCGGCGGGCGCCGTCGGTCATCAGCGCGGTGATCGGGGCACCGAAGCCACCGGTCGGGATGTCGGCGTCCCAGCCCGGCTCGTAGACCGGGCCGGTGAACAGGGACGAGTCGACGATCACCCGGGTCGGCGCGGTGCCACCGAGCGCGGTGCGCACCTGGGCGGCCAGGTCGTCGAGGCGTGCCGCGCCCGGATAGAAGCCGTGGTTGTTCACCGCCAGGCTCGGGTCGCCGCCACCGACGAGGACCACCTCGCCCGGGTTCGGCCCGGCCACCGCGCGGGTGGGGATCCGGTACGCCGGGCCCCGCGCCTCCAGCACCGCCACCGCGGTCGCCAGCTTCGTCACCGAGGCGGGCACCGTCGGGGTGTCCTGCCCACTGCCGTAGAGCGCGGTGCCGGTGGACACGTCGGCGACCGAGATGTTCACCCGGTCGCCGAGGACGGCGGCGCGGGTCAGCGGGTCGAGGGCGGCGCGGACCCCCTCGGGGGTGGGCAGCGGGGCGTTGGCGTCCGGGCCGGCCAGGACGGCCGACGGGTCGGGTTCCGCGGCGCGCGCGCTCGCCGGCGGGGCGGACGCCGCACCGAGCCAGCCGGCCACCGGGCCGGGGCGCACCACCACGACGCCGACCCCGGCGAGCACCACGAGCAGCACCGCCACCAGCGCCAACGCGAGCGGCCAGCGCCGTCGCGACCGGGCCGCGGCGGGAGCCGGCGCGGCACCGTACGGCTGCGGGTAGGGTACGGAACCCGGACTTTCCGTCATCCGCCCGTCAACCCCCTCCGGGCGGTAGTGTGAATCTTCCCTCCCCACGACCCCCTCCTCCCCCGCCGGAAAACACCTTGGGTGACACTACTTCGGTCCGAACACTATGCGGCGGCCGGAGCCGACGGGTGACATTCACCTGTCCGGGAGCGGCGCCACTGGTTCCGTTAGCCAGCGTGGGCAAACGAGGGAGCGTGGGAAATGGATTTCGACGTCACGGTTGAGATCCCGAAGGGTCACCGCAACAAGTACGAGGTGGACCACGCGACCGGTCGCATCCGGCTGGACCGCACCCTCTTCACGTCGACGCAGTACCCGGCGGACTACGGCTTCATCGAGGGCACCCTGGGCGAGGACGGCGACCCGCTGGACGCCCTCGTGCTGGTCCCCGAGCCGACCTTCCCCGGCTGCCTGATCCGCTGCCGGACCATCGGCATGTTCCGGATGACGGACGAGAAGGGCGGCGACGACAAGGTCCTCTGCGTGCCCTACGAGGACCCGCGCCAGGAGCACCTGCGGGACATCCACCACCTCGGCGAGTTCGACCGGCTGGAGATCCAGCACTTCTTCGAGGTGTACAAGGACCTGGAGCCCGGCAAGTCGGTCGAGGGCGCGACCTGGGTGGGTCGCGTCGAGGCCGAGGCCGAGATCCGGGCCTCGTACCAGCGGGCCAAGGACGCCGAGGAGCACGGCGACTCGCACTGATCTCCGCACGCGAGAGGCCCGGGTCGCCACGCGACCCGGGCCTCGTCCGTCGGTTCAGCCCAGCAGGCCCCGGGCCCGGTCGTAGAGGTCCAGCACCGCGCAGGCCACCGGGACCACGGAGACCACCAGCGCGGTGTCGGTCAGGTCGGCCAGCCGACCGAGGTACGGGGAGACGGGCCGCCGGGCGTACGTGGTGCCGGCGGCGACCGAGATCAGGGCCAGCAGCAGCCCGCCGACGGCCAGCGCGAGCAGCCCGTCCGGGCCGGTCCGGTCGGCGAGCACCCCGCCGAGGACGACGGCCCCGGCCAGCCCGGCGACGACCGTGGGCACCCGGTGGCGGACCGCGACGAAGAGCCGCGAGCGCAGCAGCAGGACGGCGGACCCGACCGCCACCAGCAGCCGCCCCGCCACCCCGCCGGCCGTGGCGAGCACCGTGGCGGCGGCCACCGCGAGGACGGCGTGCCCGAGCAGCATCCCGGTCAGCATCTCCTCGGTCCGGGCCACCGCCGCGTGGACCCGCCCCCGGTCGGGCAGGTCGCGGACCCCGTCCGGCCCACCGGCCGGGGCGGTCGACGGGAGGGTGATCGGCGGCAACGGCAGCTTGCCGAGCCGGATCGCCAGCAGCGGCAGCGCGCCGAGCGCGAAGACCAGTACGCAGAGCAGCACCGCCGCGGTGCCCTCGGCACTGAGCACGAGCCCGCCGAGCGCGGCCGCCGCGCCGACCAGGCCGACCGTCGTGCCGGCCACGAAGACCCGGGACCGGCTGGCCACCCCGACCAGGCCGAGCACCGCCACCAGCAGCAGCGCCACCGAGCCGGCCAGGAGTTCGGGGGCGCCGAGCCAGCGCAGCGGCGCGAACGGGCCGACCGGGTCGCCGGAGCCGACCGCCAGCGCGCCGGCCGCCGCGGCGTAGGGCAGGGCGTACCCGCCGAGGGTGGCGCCGGCCGGGCCGTCCCCGTACGCCCGGGAGGCGGCGGTGCCGGCGAGGGTGAGCAGCAGCGCCACCCCGAGCGCGACGGGCCAGCCGGTGAGTCGTCCGGGCCCGGCGACCAGCACGGCGACCAGCCCGACGGCGAGCGGCACGCCGGCCCCGGCCAGGACGGCGACCCGGGTGGCGGCCGGCGACCAGGCGCTGCCCCGGCGGCGGGCGCCGTCGGCGATCGCCTCGACCACGTCGTCGTACTCCAGCTCCGGCCACTGGTCGTGGGCCGGCACCAGGTGCAGCACCTCGCCGTCGCGGACGCCCTGCGGCAGCAGCGCCTGAGCGGTGGCCAGCACCGCGCCGTCGGTACGGCGCAGCACCCAGCCGCCGTGCCGTTCGCCGTCGTCGGCCAGCCCCTCACCGGCGTGCCGGAGCACCTCGGGGAGCAGTTCGGCCAGGGGGACCTGCTCCGGCAGGGCCACGTCGAGTCGCCGCTGCGGCGCACTGATCGTGACCCGGGCCAGCCCGGATTGCATCGACGTGACTCCATATCGAGCGGGAACGGTGGCTGACGGACGGTCGCACTTTACCTACCATGAGCCAGGCTCGGGTTACCGAGCGCTGTCAGGAGGTGCCGTGTCCACTGTCGTCATCAAGCGGCCGCCCCGCCGCCCGGCGCCGGAGATCCCGGTCGGCGAACTGCCCGTCGACCCGCCACCGGAGATCCCCGCCGTGGCCGGTGGACGCTGGCAGCAGGCCCTGCTGGTGCTGCCGATGCTCGGTGGGACCGTGGCCATGGCGATGATGTTCGGGCGCGGCGGCGGCGCCTACTCGTACGTGGTCGGCGGCATGTTCGGGCTCTCCTCGGTGGCCATGCTGGTCACCTCCTGGGGCAGCGCCTCCGGGATGCCGAAGAAGTCGGAGATGATGGCCGCCCGGCGGGAGTACCTGCGGCACCTCACCGCGCTGCGGCGGCGGGTCCGGCAGACCGCCGGGGCACAGCGGGCCGGGTTGCACTACCGCCACCCCGACCCGGCCCGGCTCTGGTCCACGGTGGACAGCCACCGGGTCTGGGAGCGCCGACCGGGCGACCCGGACTTCGCCGTGGTCCGGGTGGGCGTCGGTCCGCAGACCCTGGCCACCCCGCTCGTCCCGCCGGTCACCCGGCCGCTGGAGGAGCTGGAACCGATGACCGCCGGGGCGCTGCGGCGCTTCCTCGACGCGTACTCGGTGGTGCCGGACCTGCCGGTGGCGCTCTCGCTGCGCAGCTTCGCCCGGGTCTTCGTCCGGGGCCCGGCCGGCGCGCGGGGCACCGGGTCACCGGCCGCCCAGGCGCTCGCCCGGGCCGTGCTCACCCAGCTCGCCGTCTTCCACGCCCCCGACGAACTGCTCGTCGCGGTCTGCGCCGGGCCCGAACGGCGGGAGCTGTGGGAGTGGGTCAAGTGGCTGCCGCACGCCCACCACCCCACCCGCACCGACGCGCTCGGTCCGGTCCGGCTCGTCACCAGCTCCGCCGTCGAGCTGGAACGCCTCCTCGACGACGTGTTGGCCAGCCGGTCCCGGTTCAGCCCGGTCGGCTCCGCCACCGACGGCCCGCACGTCGTGGTGGTCCTCGACGGCGGCGACCTGACCGGGTCGACCGACCTGGCCGGTGACGGCGGCATCGACGCGGTCACCCTGCTCGACCTGGACACCCCGCCGCCCCGCCTGCTCGACCGGTACGCCCTGCTGCTCGACGTGGTCGACGGCGGGCTGCACTCGTACGCCGCCGACGGGCAGGCCGAGGTGGGCAGCCCCGACGCGCTGGCCGTCGCCGAGGCCGAGGCGGTCGCCCGCCGGCTCGCCCCGCTGCGGCTGGCCAGCACCGTACGCGGACCGGACGACGCGACCGGCGCCGAGCTGGGCCTGCCCGAGCTGCTCGGCATCGGCGACCCGGACGGCTTCACCGCCGAGCAGGGCTGGGCGCCCCGGTCGGCGCGGGACCGGCTGCGGGTGCCGATCGGGGTGGGCGCCGACGGCGGCGCCATCGAGCTGGACCTGAAGGAGTCGGCGCAGGACGGCATGGGCCCGCACGGCCTGCTCATCGGGGCCACCGGCTCCGGCAAGTCGGAGCTGCTGCGGACCCTGGTCCTCGGCCTGGCCGCCACGCACAGCTCGGAGCAGCTCAACTTCGTGCTGGTCGACTTCAAGGGCGGGGCGACCTTCGCCTCCTTCGAGCGGCTGCCGCACACCGCCGCGGTGATCACCAACCTGAAGGACGCGCTGCCGCTGGTCGACCGGATGGTCGACGCGATCAACGGGGAGCTGGTCCGCCGGCAGGAACTGCTGCGTCGGGCCGGCAACTTCGCCAGCCTCCGGGACTACGAACGGGCCCGCGCGGCGGGCACCCCGCTGGCCCCGCTGCCGTCGCTGCTGCTGATCTGCGACGAGTTCTCCGAGCTGCTCTCGGCCAAGCCCGACTTCATCGACCTGTTCGTGCAGATCGGCCGGCTGGGCCGGTCGCTGGGGGTGCACCTGCTGCTGGCCAGCCAGCGGCTGGAGGAGGGGCGGCTGCGCGGGCTGGACACCCACCTGTCGTACCGGATCGGGTTGCGGACCTTCTCGGCGCTGGAGTCCCGGACGGTGCTCGGGGTGCCCGACGCGCACGAGCTGCCGCGTACCCCCGGGCACGGTTACCTGCGCGCGGGCACCGACCCGCTGGTCCGGTTCAAGGCCGCGTACGTCTCCGCGCCGGTCCGCCGCCCCGGCGGCCCGGCGGGCGCGGCCGGTGCCGGCGTGCCCCGGCTGCTGTCCTTCTCCACCCACCTGGTGCCGGTCCCGGAGCCGACCACCCCGGCCGCGCTCCCCGCCGCCGAGGAGGAGACCGGCCGGGAGACCCTGGTCGACGCGCTGGTCGCCCGGCTGGTCGGGCAGGGCCCGCCGGCCCACCAGGTGTGGCTGCCGCCGCTGGACCAGTCCCCCTCCCTCGACGAGCTGCTCGGCCCGGTCGGCACCGACCCGGTACGCGGACTGGCCGCCGCCAACCCGGAGCTGCACGGCGCCCTCCAGGTGCCGGTGGCCGTCGTCGACAAGCCCTTCGAGCAGCGCCGCGACCTGTTCTGGCTGGCGCTGGACGGCGCCGCCGGGCACGTCGCGGTGGTCGGTGCGCCGCAGAGCGGCAAGTCGGGTCTGCTGCGGACGCTGGTCTGCGCGCTGGCGCTCACCCACACCCCGGCCGAGGTGCAGCTCTACTGCCTCGACTTCGGCGGCGGCGGGCTGGGCGGCCTCCGCGACCTGCCGCACGTCGGCGGGGTCACCGGCCGCTCCGACCCGACGGCGGTGCGGCGCACCGTCGGGGAGATCGCCACCCTGCTCGCCGAGCGGGAGCGGCGCTTCGCCGAGCTGGGCGTGGAGTCGATGGCGAGCTGGCGTCGGCGGCGGGCCGCCGCCCTGGCCACCGGGCAGCCCGGCACCGACCCGTTCGGCGACGTCTTTCTCGTGGTCGACGGCTGGCACACCCTGCGCGCCGACTACGACGACCTGGAACCGCTGGTCACCGACCTGGCCACCCGGGGCCTGTCGTACGGGGTGCACGTGGTGGCGAGCGGTCTGCGGTGGACGGACTTCCGGCCGGCGATCCGCGACCTGTTCGGCTCACGGCTGGAACTGCACCTCGGCGACCCGGCCGACTCGGTGGTGGTGAAGCGGGCGGTCGCGGCGAACGTGCCGGAGAAGAAGCCCGGCCGGGGCATCACCGCCGAGGGGCTGCACTTCCTCGCCGCCCTGCCCCGGCTCGCCGGTCTCGGCGACGGGACGGGCGACCTGGTGAAGGCGGTCGCCGGGGCGTGGACCGGGCCGGTGGCCCCCCGGGTCCGGCTGCTCCCGCCGGTGCTGCCGTACGCCGAGCTGGACCTGGCCGCGACCACCGGGCTGGCCTTCCCGGTCGGGGTGGCCGAGGCGGACCTGCGCCCGGTGGTGCTGGACTTCGCCACCGAGCCGCACTTCCTGGTCTTCGGCGACGCCGAGTGCGGCAAGTCCTCGTTCCTGCGGGCGCTGGCCACCTCGATCGTCGGCCGGTTCACCCCGGAGCAGGCGCGGGTCATCCTGGTGGACTACCGGCGCAGCCTGATCGGGACGATCGAGACGCCGCACCTGATCGGTTACGGCACCGCCGCGCCGTACACCACCGAGCTGATCGAGTCGGCCGCCGGCTATCTCCAGAACCGCATCCCCGGGCCCGACGTCACCCCGGCCCAGCTGCGCAGCCGCTCCTGGTGGTCCGGTCCGGAGCTGTTCGTGCTGGTGGACGACTACGACCTGGTGGCCGGCGGGCCGACGAACCCGCTGCGCGCCCTGGAGGAGCACCTGCCGCACGCCCGCGACGTGGGGCTGCACCTGGTGCTGGCCCGCCGCTCGGGCGGCGCGGGCCGGACCCAGTTCGAGCCGATCGTGCAGCGGCTCCGGGAGCTCTCCACCGCCGGTCTGGTGATGTCCGGCAGCCCGGAGGAGGGGGCGTTGGTGGGTCAGGTCCGACCGGGTCCGCTGCCCGCCGGTCGCGGTCGGCTGGTCACCCGCCGGGAGGGCGTACGGCTGGTGCAGTTGGCGCATCTGCCCCCGGGTTGAGTGGTCTCCCCGGATTCCACCGGGGCGGGCGGGAAAACCGGTAATCTCCGAGCAGCATGTTTCTGTCGCGATGAATGGCTGGGAATGTGACCACGGATCGGCACGGAGGTCGGATCGCGGCCCGACGGCTCGTCGGACGCGCGCTGCTCGGTGTGGCGGCGACGGCGGCGACGGTCGCCGGCCCGCTCGCCCCGCCGGCCCACGCCGCACCGGCCGTCACCCGACCGGTCGCCGGGCGGGCGCCGGCCTGGCTGGCCCCGGACCGGCCCACCCGGGTCGACCAGGTCCGCGACGAGCAGTGGCAGCTCGACGAGTTGCAGGCGCGCAAGGCGTGGCGCACGTCCACGGGTCGCGGCGTGATCGTCGCGGTGATCGACTCCGGAGTGGACGGTTCCCATCCCGACCTGGCCGGCCAGGTGCTGCCCGGCATCGACCTGGTCTCCCCCGGCGGCGGTGAGGGGCCGGACCCGGTGGGGCACGGCACCACGGTCGCCGGCCTGATCGCCGGGCGCAACGACGACGACCGGGGCGTCGTGGGGCTCGCCCCGGACGCCAAGATCCTGCCGGTCCGGGTGCTCGACGACGAGAACCGCTACGACGACGCGATGATCGTCGCCAAGGGGGTGCGCTGGGCGGTCGACAACGGCGCCCGGGTGATCAACCTGTCCCTCGGCGGCAGCGGCGACAGCCCGGCCCTGGCCGCCGCCCTCGACTACGCGTTCGCCCGGGACGTGGTCGTGGTGGCCTGCACCGGCAACCTCGCCACCTCGAACAGCCCGAAGGTCTGGTACCCGGCCCGGGAGCCGGGCGTGATCGCGGTCGCCGGTCTGGAACGCAGCAGCGAGAACCTCTGGTCCGGTTCGATCACCGGCCACGAGACGGTGCTGACCGCCCCGGCGACCTCGCTCTACGGCGCCCGACCCCCAGACGGCTACTGGCGGGTGCAGGGCACCAGCTTCGCGGCGCCGCTGGTGGCCGCCACCGCCGCGCTGGTCCGGGCCCGCTACCCGCAGCTTCCCGCCGGCGAGGTGGTGAACCGGCTGCTGGTCACCGCCCGGGACATCGGCCCCACCGGCCGGGACGACCGGTTCGGCTACGGCCTGGTCGACCCGGTCGCGGCGCTCACCTCCGACGTGGCCCCGGCCGGCCGCAACCCGCTCGACGACAACGACTCGCCCGGCGTGGTCGGCTTCGGCCCGGCCCCCGGCACGGGGCGGGGCGACCGGGCCGCCGGGCGGGGCGCCGACCCGTTCACCTTCACCGCGCCCAAGCAGCAGAGCCGGTGGGCGGCCCGCCCGGCCGGGTCGGTGGACGACCCGGCGCCGGAGCGGCTCTGGACCGGGCTGGCCCTCTTCGCCGCCCTGCTGACCGGTGCCGCCCTGATGATCCGCAGGTTCCGGCAGTCCCGCCGTTGACCGGCGTCGGATCGCCGGTCTGACCGGCCCGCCCGCTGGGTAGTGCTGGATCCATGAGTACGTCTGGTCGGCGCGGTTCCGCGTCCGTGGTGGAGGGGTCGTGGCGCAGCCGCCGCCTCGACCGGGAGCATTCGCTGGGTCTCCGGCTCACCGTCGCGTCGGTCGCCGCGTTCCTGGTGCTGGTGCCGTTCGCCCTGCTCGCCCTGCTGGTGCTGGGCGCCTGGCCGCCGCTGTTCCGGCTGGACGCCTCGGTGACCGACGCCCTGCACGGCTACGCCCTCGACCATCCGGCCTGGGTACGCCTGATGAGCGGCTGGACCGACGTGTTCGGCCCGGGACCGATGCGCACCGCGGTCGGCGTCGTGGTGGCCTGGCTGCTGTTCCGCCGGGCCTGGCGGCTGGCGCTCTGGGCGGTCACCACGATGGTGGTGGGTGGCCTGCTCGGGGCGCTGCTCAAGCTGCTGGTCGGGCGGCACCGGCCGGACCTGCTCGACCCGGTGGCGCGGGCCGCCGGTTTCTCGTTCCCGTCCGGGCACGCGCTCACCGCCACCCTCGCCGCGGGGGTGCTGCTGCTGGTCCTGCTGCCGTACGCCCGGCACCGGCGGCCGCTGCGCTGGGCCCTCTGGACCGCGGCACTGGTGATCGCCGTGGTGACCGGGCTGAGCCGGATCGCCCTCGGCGTGCACTGGACCAGCGACGTGCTGGGCGGCTGGCTGCTCGGGGTGGCGGTGGTGGCGGCGACCTCGGCGGCGTTCGCCACCTGGCGGAGCCGGACCGGGCGGCGGCCGACGCGACCCGTCCGGGAAGGGGTGGAGCCGGAACTGGCCGAACCCGGCCCGGACGAGGCGCGCCGGGGGCACGCGTAGTTCTCGGCCGAGTGGGGTAAAGCGCGGCCCATGTCCGATGTCGCGGTGCAGGTCGTCAAGCGGGTGCTGCTGCCGGTGGCCCTGCTCTTCTCCGTCATGGTGGGGCTGGGTCTCCTGGTCACCAAGGTGCTCGCCCACACCTGGCCGTTCACCGTCGAGGACACGGTCAACCGCGAGTTGGCGGCCGACCGTACCGGCGGGTGGAACGACGTCTCCCTGGTGTTCAGCACGCTCGCCAGCACCCAGCTGATCGTCGTGGTGACGGTGCTGGTGGCGCTGGTGCTGCGGCTGGTGCTGCACCGCTGGCGGGAGCCGCTCTTCCTCTGCGCGGCGGTCACCGCCCAGGCGCTGGTCTTCCTCTTCACCACGATGGTCATCGACCGCAGCCGCCCGGCCGTCGAGCACATGGACGTCTCGCCGCCCACGTCGAGCTTCCCGTCCGGGCACACCTCGGCGTCGGTGGCCCTCTATGTCGGCATCGCCGTGCTGCTGGCCCTGCGGGCCAAGAGCACCCCGGCGAAGGTCACCTGGTGGACGCTGCTGGTGCTGGTGCCGATCGGCGTGGCGATCACCCGGATGTACCGGGGCATGCACCACCCGAGCGACGTGGTGGCCTCCTTCATCAACGGCGGCACCTGCGTGGCGATCATGGCGCGGGCGGTGCTCGACCGGAGCCTCACCTGGGGCCGCGCCAAGCTGCCCGGGCTCGGCAAGTCGGGCGACGACGTGACCACCGCCCCCGCCACCGCGAGCTGACCCCACCCTGGCCGGGATCCTGGCCGGGCCCACCCCTGCCAGGATCGTCCGCGCGGAGGCTCAGGTGCACTCGCCGGTGCCGACCCCACGGGTACGCTCCGCGCCGGCCAGCGCCACCGGCCGGGCCTCCTCGGCGGTGACCGCGAAGCCGGTGTTCGGGTCGTCGGCGGCCGCCGCGAAGATCACCCCGAGGACGAGACCGTTCGCCGAGACCAGCGGTCCACCGGAGTTGCCGCTGCGGACCAGCGCCCGGATGGTGTAGATCTGCCGGGTCACGTCACCCGAGGAGTAGATGTCCGGGCCGGTGATCCGGTCCACGTCCCGCACCCGGGCCGGGCGGGCGTCGTACGGGCCGTCGAGGGGGAAGCCGAGCACGATGGCGTCCGCGCCGCTGCCGGCCTGCCCCGCCGCGAAGCGCAGCGACGGGCCGGGCAGCCCCGGCACGTGCAGCACGGCCAGGTCCCGCTCCGGGTCGTAGACGACGACCTCACCGTCGTACCGCTGGCCGCGCAGCTCCACGGCGACCGAGCGGGTGCCGGCGACGACGTGCGCGTTGGTCATCACCCGGTCGTCCGCGTACACGAAGCCGGAGCCCTCGATCCGGCGGGCGCAGCTCGGCGCGGAGCCCAAAACCTTGACCACCGACCGCTGGCTGTTCGCCACCACCTGCGAGCCGGCCAGCGCCGGGTCGGGCGGGGAGACCTGCCGCGCCCGGGTCGGCGCGAGGTCGCCGAAGACGTCCGGGAAGCCGTTGGTGTCGACGGTGTCCCGCAGCGCGGTGGAGAGCTCCTGAGCCTGGTCCGGCAGCACCCGGTCGACCACGGTCAGCAGCGCGCTGTTCCGGATCGACGAGGCCAGCCACGGCAGCGACGACGAGCCGAGCGGCACCGCCACCAGCCAGGCCACCAGCATCACCGCGAAGACCGAGATGAACGCCCCGCCGATGTCGTCGATCTTCCGCCCGGCCGGGTCGGTGATCGCGGCCCGCAGGTTGGAGCCGAGCCAACCGGCGAGCGCCTGACCGAGCACGGCGAGCCCGAAGATCGCGACCAGGGAGATCAGCACCCGGGTGCCGCTGTCGGTGAACTGCCGGGCGACCAGCGGGCCGACCTGGAGTCCGAGCAGCGCGCCCAGGAAGAACCCGGAGAACGACAGCGCCCCGATGACGAAGCCCTGGCGGTATCCGCTGATCGCGAACACGAGCATGAGCAGGAGCAGAACGAGATCCACGGCGGACACGGCTCAAGGGTACGGGCAGACGTCGCGTCTCCGGCTCAGCGCTCGCGGAACGTGACCGTCAGGTCAGCGCACCGGACTCTCGTCCACCTCGTCGGTGCCCGCCGAGGGGGCCGGGCTGGCCCCGGTCGGCGGCAGCTCGATCACCCGGTTGCGCGGCCACGGGCGGGCCCAGCCGCCCATCTCCAGCAGGGTGGCCAGCACGCCGGCGGTGAAGCCCCAGACCAGCATGCCGCGGGCCGAGAAGGCCGGCCCGATCCAGCCGCTCGGATGGCGTACCCGCATCCGGTTCTCCGGGTCGACCAGTTCGGCGATCGGCAGCCGGGCGACGTGCGCGACCTCGGCCGGCTCCCGGGGGTGCACCGGGTGCGGGGCGTGCCACCAGGCCAGCACGGGGGTGACCACGAAGTCGCTGACCGGGATCCAGAGCCGGGGCAGCTCGGCGAGGACGGTGACGCTGGTCGGGTCGAGGCCGACCTCCTCGTTCGCCTCGCGCAGCGCGGTGGCGCTGGCGTCGACGTCCTCCGGGTCGGCCGCGCCGCCCGGGAAGGCCGGTTGGCCGGCGTGGTTGCGCAGGGTGGCGGCGCGCTGGAGGACCAGCACGTCGGGCCCGTTGCCCGGGTCCTCGCCGAGCAGCACCAGCACCGCGCTCTCCCGACCGCCGCTCTCGGGCGTGGTCAGTCGGGTGAAGTCCTCCACCCGCGCGGTGCCGAGCCGGCCCAGCAGCGGCTCCAGCCAGGGTGGCGGCTGCCGGGTCATGCCGGGGCCGCCTTCGTTCGCGACTGCGGGGCTCGCAACACCGGCTCACTCCTCGCGCTCACGGGACCTCGACGCCCAGGTGCCGGCGCACCAGCTCGGTGAGGTGGGCGTCGTCGAGGGCGCCGGTGGCGTCGGTGTGCCGGATCCGGCCGTCGCCGTCCACGAAGAGGGTCAGCGGGAAGGAGTTCCGGTTGAGCGCCCGCTCGAAGGCGTCGCCCTGGTCGACCAGCATCGGGAAGCGCACCCCGAAGTCCTCGCCGATGGACTGGGCACCGCCCCGGCTGTCCCGGCTGTTCACCCCGATCACCTGGAACCGGCCGCCGGCCCGCTCGCTCAGGCGCTGGAAGGCGGGCAGTTCCTTGCGGCAGGGCGGGCACCAGGACGCCCAGACGTTGATCACGGCGGGGCCGCGCACGGCGCGTACCGCGACGGGGGCGCCGCCGGTGAAGCAGGAGAGGGTCAGGTCGGGCAGGGCCGGCCCGGGCGTGCCGGCCGGCGACGGCGCGGCCGAGGCCGGCGCGGCGGTCAGCGTGGCGCAGTCGGCGAACGGGGAGGGGCGTTCCGCCCGGGTCGCCGCCGGTCGGGTCTCCTCCTGCTCACCGGCGGTGCAGCCGGCGACCGCGAGCAGCACCGGGACGAGCAGGGCCACGAGTCGGCGGTTCACGGCGCCTCCGCCGCGACCGCCTGCTGCGGCACCAGCTCCGGGTCGAGCCCGACGGCCGCGGCGAGGTCCCGGGCGCGGGGCCCCTTGAGCAGCTTCGCCGCCGCCACCGGCTCGGTCGGTCCGGTGCCGTACGACGGGCAGAGCTTGGCGAGCGTGCACGCCCCGCAGGCGGGCTTGCGGGCGTGGCAGACCCGGCGGCCGTGGAAGATGATCCGGTGCGACAGCATCGTCCAGTCGCGCTTCGGATAGAGCGCGCCGACGGCGTGCTCGATCTTGACCGGGTCGGTCTCGGTGGTCAGCTTCCAGCGCTGCACCAGCCGCTGGAAGTGGGTGTCGACGGTGATGCCGGGGACGTCGAAGGCGTTGCCGAGGATCACGTTGGCGGTCTTGCGGCCGATCCCGGGCAGCGTCACCAGGTCGACCAGCTTGCCGGGGACCTGACCGTCGTAGCGCTCGCAGAGGGCCTGGCCGAGGTTGATCAGGGAGCTGGTCTTGTTGCGGAAGAAGCCGGTCGGCCGGATCAGCTCCTCCAGCTCGGCCCGGTCCGCCCCGGCGTAGTCGGCGGCGCTGCGGTAGCGGGCGAAGAGCTTCGGGGTGACCTCGTTGACCTTCTTGTCGGTGCACTGCGCCGAGAGGATGGTGGCGACGGCGAGTTCCAAGGCGTTGGAGTGGTCGAGTTCACAGTGCGCGTCGGGGTGCGTCTCGGTGAGCACCCGGCCGATCCGCCGGGCGCGGCGCGTACGGCCGAGGTCGGTCTCGGGGGAGCTGGCGGTCACGTCGGCCAGCCTACGTCGCGGGGCCGACGCTCCGGCGGGGCCACGCGCCGGCTCAGCGAGCGGTGATCCGGCCGGCGGTGTCGAACTGCGCCCCGGTCTGCGGGAAGTCCGCCGCGCTGACCTCGCGGATCAGCCCGAGGCCCTTGCCGGCCGGGTCGATCGAGGGCCGGCCGACGCCGTTCATCGCGGTGGAGGTGAAGGTGCCCTCGACGAAGCTGCCGTCGGGCTTGAGGGCGACCTTCAGCACGCCGCCCCAGCCGAGCCGACCGGTGGACTGCAACGACTTCCCGCCGCCGGAGAAGTTGCCCAGGCTGTACGCGATCAGTCGCCCCTGGTAGACCTCCATGCCGCGCAGCACGTGCGGGCCGTGCCCGATGACCAGGTCGGCCCCGGCGTCGATCACGGCGTGCGAGAAGCGGACCGGGTCGCCCCGGTTCTCGCCGAAGAACATCTCGGTGCCCGGCTTGACCCGGCTCTGGTCGGCGCCCTCGGCGCCCATGTGCACCTGCACCACGACCACCTCGGCCATCCCGGTGGCCATGGTGATCACCTGCTTGGCGGCCTGGATGTCGGTGAGGCTGTTCGACCACGGGTACGACGAGAAGCCGACCACCGCGACCTTGATCCCCGCCACGTCGACCACGGTGATCTCGCCCGGTGCCCCGGTGTGCTTGAGGCCGTGGCCCTCCAGGGCGCTCTGGGTGTTCTCGTAGCCCTGCGGGCCGTAGTCGTAGCCGTGGTTGTTGGCCTGGTTGAGCAGGTCGAAGCCGGCGTCGCGCAGGTGCGCCGCGTAGCCGGGGGGCGCGCGGAACTGGTAGCAGTTCTTCGGGGTGGGCCCGCACTTGCCGGCACCGGTGTCGTCGGTGAGCGGCTCCTCCAGGTTGCCCATCACCAGATCGGCGTCGAGGGCGCTCTTGACCTGGTCGAAGAAGCCCTTGCCGGCGTTCGGCGGGAGCCGCTTCGGCGCGTTGCCCATGATCACGTCACCGGTGGCGGCGAGGGAGATCGTCTTCCCGGTCCCGCCGGACTCGCCGGCCTGCTCGACCGTGCCGTCGGTGCCGGTGCCGGTGCCGGTGGGGCCGGCCGCGCCGGTCGAGCCGCCGCCCCCGGCGGGCCGCCAGACCGGGTCGGCCGGGTCGTCGCTGCCACAGCCCGCCGCCAGGAGCGCGACGAGCAGGGCGCCGCACAGGGCGGCGAGCCGACTACGGGTACGGGGCACGGAGCGGGCGGAAGAGTACATCGTCCGCGACGCTACCCGGCGGGAAACGCCCGGACGACGGCCGATCGGTCGGAACATCCGTCCGGTTCTGCCGGGCGGACCGGTCGGCTCAGCGCGCCCGTCGATCGGACCAGGGGACGACGGTGCCGGCACCGCCCGCGAGCACGGCGGCATGCACGGCGCGGGCCAGCGGGGCGCCCCAGGTCGAGCGGGGGCCGCCGTACGGGGCGGGGTCGCCGGTGGCGGGGCAGAGCACGGTGACCGCGTCGGTGGGGGTGCCGGTGGCGGGGAGGCCGAGTTCCCAGATCGCCTGCGCCTTCGCCTCGGTGGCGGTGGCGACCGCGTTGACCAGGGCGGCGTCGCCGAGCGCGGCCGGCACGTACGCGACGATGTTGACCGTGCCGACCCGCTGCGCGGGAGGCGCCGGGGCGGCAGCGGCGGCCCAGACCGGGGTGCCGAGCCCGACGGTCGCCCAGACCCGGACGCCGGCGTCGCTCCGGGTCACCACCTCGGTCACGTCCACGCCGGTGAGCAGGCCGATCCCGGGCCCGACCAGGCCCAGCCCGTCGGCCAGTCCGGCCAGGTGGGCGGCGGGGTCGTCCCGGTCGTACGACATCGGGACCGTCGCGTTGACCACCCACCCGCGCACGCCGACGCCGCCGCCCAGCGGGGCGGAGCTGACCGCCCGTAGCGGCGCGTCGGCACGCCAGACCAGCAGCGGCACGTTCCACCCGTCCTCGTACCGGGTGGTCAGGATCGGCTCGTTCAGCACGACGATGACCCTACGATCGGGGTGGGTAAGGATAGGGGGTGCACCTCTGATTCCTGCTCACGTGCGCCTAGACTGGCTGCGCGCGAGGGGATCAGCGGACGGCGGACCCCGCCGACGGACGGCACGCGCTGGCGGAGGTGCGCATGGACGAGGTACTGGCCCGCAGCGGAATTTTCCAGGGTGTCGACCCGGAGGCTGCCGAGGCGCTCGCGAAGGAGATGGAGACGATCGAGGTCCGCAAGGGCGAGATCGTGTTCAACGAGGGCGAGCCCGGCGACAGTCTCTACATCCTCCTGTCCGGCAAGATCAAGGTTGGTCGTCGCGCCGCCGACGGCCGGCAGAACCTGATCGCCGTGATGGGCCCTTCGGACATGGTCGGCGAGCTGTCGCTCTTCGATCCCGGTCCGCGTACGGCGACGGCGACGGCGGTGACCGACACCCGCCTGGTGCGGCTGCGCAAGCAGGCGCTGCGCCCGTGGCTGAACAACCGTCCCGAGATCGCCGAGCAGCTGCTGCGGGTGCTGGCCCGTCGGCTGCGCCGGACCAACGACTCGCTGGCCGACCTGATCTTCACCGACGTGCCGGGCCGGGTCGCCAAGAACCTGCTCCAGATGGCCGGCCGCTTCGGCACCCGCGACGGCGGCGTGCTGCGGGTGACCCACGACCTCACCCAGGAGGAGATCGCCCAGCTCGTCGGCGCCTCTCGGGAGACGGTCAACAAGGCGCTGGCCGACTTCGCCTCCCGCGGGTGGCTGCGGCTGGACGGCAAGAGCATCATCATCCTCGACCCGGAGCGACTGGCCCGCCGCGCGCGGGTCTGACCGACCGCCGGACGTCGACGGGGACCGCCCTCCGGGGCTGGTCCCCGTCGCTGTTTCTGCCCGGTGCAGAACCCTCTCGACGGGCGGCGGCCGGCGGGGCACGGTGGGCTGATGTTCGCACGTGTCGCCGTCCTCTCCGACATCCACGGTGCGCTGCCCGCGCTGGAGGCCGTCCTGGCCGAGCCGGACGTGGCCGCCGCCGACCTGATCGTGCTGACCGGCGACATCGCCACCGGCCCGCAGCCGGTCGAGGTGCTGGACCTGCTGGCCGGGCTCGGCGAGCGCGCCCGCTGGGTGGGCGGGAACTGCGAGCGCGAACTGGTCGAGGCGCGCACCGGGAAGCCCGCCGCGATCGAGGTCTCGAACTGGGCCGCCACGCAGCTCCGCGACGACCAGCTCGCCCGGCTGGCGGCGCTGCCGCCGACCGTCACCCTGCCGGTCGCCGGGCTGGGCGAGGTGCTCTTCTGCCACGCCACTCCCCGGGACGACGAGGAGCTGGTGCTGGTGGACTCCCGGCCGGAACGCTGGGCGGAGGTGTTCGCCGGGCTGCCCGCCGAGGTCGGCACGGTGGTCTGCGGGCACACCCACATGCCGTTCACCCGCCTGGTCGACCGCCGCCTCGTGGTCAACCCGGGCAGCGTCGGGATGCCGTACGGCGGGGCGGGGGCCTGGTGGGCGCTGCTCGGGCCGGGGGTGCAGCTGCGCCGGACCCGGTTCGACGTGGACGCCGCCTGCGCCCGGGTGGCGGCCGGGTCGGGGTTCCCGGGCGCCGCCGAGTGGGCCGACGAATACCTCCGCTCCCGCCACAGCGACCTCGACGCGCTCGCCGTCTTCGGCCCCGGCGACGGCCGCTGACCTCCTGATCGTCCACGGTGGAACAGGGGACATCCTGATCCGCCACTCTGCGATAGCGTGGCCGGATGGGCCGCCGCTACCGGGTGCTTCTCGTCTCCAGCAGCGGTGGTGTCCTGTTGGACCTGCTCGCGCTCCGCCCCTGGTGGGAGCGGCACGACCCGGTCTGGGTGGCGGTCCGTGCCCCCGACACCGAGGTGGCGCTGGCCGGGCAGCGGGTGCACTGGCAGCCCGAGCTGTCGACCCGGACCCGGCTGCGGGTGCTGCCGGCGACCTGGCGGGCGCTGCGGCTGCTGCGCCGGGAGCGGCCCGACGTGGTGGTGTCGGCCGGCACCGGGGTGGCCGTCGGCGTCTTCCTCGCCGCCCGCCTGCTGCGGGTGCCGTCGCTCTGGCTGGAGACGTTCAACATGACCGGGCCCGCCGGGGCGGCCGCCGGGCTCTGCTCCCGCCTCGCCGCCGCGGTGCTGGTGCAGCGACCGGCCCTGCTGGCCACCCGGCCCCGCGCGGTGCTCATCGGGGAGCTGTACTGACCGTGGCACGTGTCCTGGTGACCGTCGGCATGGGGCCGTGGCCGTTCGACCGGCTGGTCGGTGCCGTCGCGCCGCTCTGCGCCGCGCACGAGGTGTTCGTCCAGACCGGCACCTCGACCGTGGTGCCGCCCTGCCCGCACGCGGCGTTCCTGCCCCTGGACGAGCTGCGGGAGCGGCTGGCCGGCGCCGACGTGGTGATCACCCACGCCGGGAACACCGTACGTCTGGTCCAGCGGCTCGGTCGGGTGCCGGTCGCGGTGGCCCGGGAGGCGGCGCGGGGCGAGATGGGCAACGACCACCAGGTGGCGTACCTGCGCGAGGAGGAGCGCTCGGGCCGGGTGCTCGCCGTGTGGGACGTGGCCGACCTGCCGGCCGTGGTGGCCGCGCACTCCGCCGAGCAGCGTCGGCTGCTCGCCGAACGCCCGCTGCCCGGCGCGGTCGACGACCAGCGGCTGGTCGACACCCTGGACGCGCTCTGCGCCCGGCTGGTCCGATGAGCCGGGCCGCCGCCGAGCTGACCCGCCGGTCGCCCTTCGCCACCCACCCGCTGCGCCGGTACGCCTTCGCCTGGGCGCACCTCGCCGGTCGTACCGGCCGGCACCTCGACCTGGGCTGCGGTCCCGGCGACTTCCTCGCCGTGCTGCACCAACAGGGCGGCCCGGCCTGCGAGGGCGCCGACCCGCACCCCGGCTACCTCGCCGGGCTGGCCGCCCGCCACCCGGACCTGCCACTGCACCGGCTGCGGGTGGGCCGACCGCTGCCGTTCGAGGACGGCCGCTTCGACTCGGTCAGCCTGCTGGACGTGCTGGAGCACGTGCCCGACGAGGCGGCGCTGCTCGCCGAGGCGCACCGGGTGCTCGCCCCCGGCGGGCTGCTGGTGCTCACCGTGCCGCGCCGGCACGTCTTCAGCTTTCTCGACCCGGACAATGCCAAGTTCGACTTCCCCCGGCTGCACCGCCGGATCTACTCGTGGCGGTTCGGCACCGAGGTGTGGCACCGCCGGTTCGCCGACCTCTCCGACGACCTGCGCGGGGACATGTCGGTCGGCCGGGACCGGCACACCAACTACCGCACGGCCGACCTGCTCGACCTGCTGCGCGCGGCGGGCTTCGCGCCGACCACGGTCACCGGGGCGAACCTGTTCTGGCGCTGGTTGCAGATCCCCGCGCTGCTCACCGGCGGTCCGCTGCGCCGCCTGCTGGAACGCGGCATCCACCTCGACGGCCGGCTGTTCCGCTCGGCCAACCTCTTCGTCGCCGCCCGGCGGCTGCCGTGAGCACCGTCCACACCTCCCGGAGGCTGCCGTGAGCGTCACCGACACCGCGCGGCTGGCCTGGTTCTTCGGCCGGCTCGCCGTCAAGGAGCGGGTCGCGCCCCGGCTGCACGTCCGGCCGCTGGTCGCCGAGCTGTTCCTCACCGACAACTGCAACCTGCGCTGCACGAGCTGCGGCTGCTGGACCAGCAACACCAAGGGCGAGCTCTCCACCGAGGAGTGGCGGGACGTGCTGCGCCAGCTCGTCGCGCTGCGCATCCACAAGGTCAACTTCACCGGCGGGGAGCCGCTGATCCGGCCGGACGCGCTGGAGCTGATGGCGTACGCCCGGAAGGTGGGGGTGCGTCACCTGCACCTGAACACCAACGGCATCCGGCTCACCCCGGTCGTGCTGAAGCAGGTCTTCGCCGCGGGCGTACGCAGCTTCAACGTCTCGGTCGACGGCCCGACGGCCCTGGTGCACGACCGGATCCGGGGTCGGCTCGGCGCCTTCGACACGACCACCCGGCACCTGCGGAACCTGATCGCGCAGCGCGACCGGCTCGGCCTGAAGGTACGGATGAACTTCACCGTGATGCGGGACAACGTGGAGAGCCTGCCCGGCATCGCGGCGCTGGCCCAGGAGCTGGGCGTGACGCTCTATCTCAACCTGGTCACCGATCGGACGTTCCTGTTCCGCACCGAGGCGGTCACCGGGCAGACCGAGGTGGCCGGTGACCGGCTCGACGCGGCGCTGGCGCAGCTGGAGGCGATGGCCCGGGCCGACCGGCGCTGGCTGCCCCGCTACTCGGAGCTGCGGTACCTGCGCGGGCACTTCGACGACCTGCTGCAACGCGACCTGCCCTGCGCCGAGTCGCAGCTCAAGCTGATGATCCACTCCCGGGGTGAGATCGGCGGCTGCTGGGCGCACGACCCGACCGCGTCGGTACGCCAGCGCCCGATCGCCGAGATCGTCGACGCCCCGGAATACCGCGCCGAGCACGAGCGGCTGTTCCGCAAGGAGTGCGTCGGCTGCGGCAGCAACTACAGCCTCAACCTGCGCTGGCGACCGGGCACCTACCTGGCCGACCGGCAGTGGCGACGCGGTCGGCGCAGCCTTGTCTGAGCCGATGCGCCCGAGCCAGCCGCTCTACGACGCGCTGGCCCCCGGCTACGAGGAGCACTTCGCGGTGCCGCACCGGCGCGCGTACGACGACCTGGCCTGGGAGCGGGTGGCGGCACTGCTGCCGCCGGACGGTCCGGTGGTGGACGCGGGCTGCGGGGTGGGCCGCTGGGCGCGCCGGCTGCTCGACCTCGGCCACCCGGTCACCGGCGTGGAGCAGGCGCCGGGGATGGTCGCCGAGCTGCGCCGCCGCCCGCCCGGTCCCGGCTTCACTCTGGTCGAGGGCTCGATGACGGAGGTGACGTTGCCCGCCACGGCCGGCGCGGTGCTGGCGATGGGTTCCCTCCAGTACACCGCCGACCCGGAGCGGGCGGTGGCGCACCTGGCCGGCTGGCTGCGCCCGGGCGGCGTGCTGGCCGTGCTGGTCGACTCGCTGATGGGCCTGGTGCTGGAACTGCTGGGTGTCGGCCGGCACGACGAGGCGCTGGAGCGGCTGGCCCGGCGGCGGGGCGTGTGGCGCTCCGCGGGGCACGCCGCCGACCTGCACCTGCTGGACCGGGCCCGGTTGGAGGCCGCGTTCGCCGCCGCCGGCCTGGTCGGGGTGCGCAGCGCCGGCCTGCTGGTCAGCGCCGCGCCGCTGGGCCGGGCGGGGCTGACCGGGCGGCTGGCGACCGACCGGAACGCACTGCTGGCGGTGGAGCGTCGGCTGGGCGACGAGCCGGTCCTCGCCGACGCCGGCAAGCAACTCCTGGTGACCGGCCGCCGCCCTCCGACCTGACCGCCCGGGCCGCGCCGGCCGGCTCAGCGCAGGCAGTGGCGTAGCGCGGCGACGACCCGTTCCGCCTGTTCCACGGTGAGTTCCGACGACATCGGCAGGGCGAGTGCCTCGGCGTCGAGCCGCTCGGTCACCGGCAGGTGCTCACCGCCGCCCAGCGGGCCCCGGTGGACCGCCGCGAAGTAGGGCTTGGTCTGCACGCCGAGGGCGGCCAGCTCCCTGCCCACCCGGTCCCGGTCGGCGAGCAGGGCCACCCAGTGCACCCAGCAGTGCCGGTCGCCGGGGCGGACCTGCTGGAACCGCACCGGCAGGGTGCGGGCGGCGGCCGCGTACACCTCGGCCACCTCGGCCCGGCACCGGACCAGCGTGTCCAGCTCGGCGAGCTGGTCGACCGCGACGACGGCGGGCAGCTCGCTCATCAGCTCGGAGCGGGTCCAGCCGGCCGGCGAGGCGAGCACCGTCTCGGCGGCGTCGGCGGGCAGCACCAGCGCGCCGCCGGCCCCGCCGGCCGAGACCACCTTGGCGAAGCTCATCGAGTACGAGTGGGCCAGCGCCTGCTGCGCCACCGGTCGCCCCTGGTGCAGGCTGCCGAGGGCGGCGGCGGAGTCGGCCAGCAGCGCCACCCCGGCGGGCTCGCAGACCGCCCGCAGCGCCGGATAGTCGCACGGGTTGCCGAAGGTGTCGACGGCGAGCACCAGCCGTACCCCGCCCCGGTCGATCGCCGCCGCGACGCCCACCGGGTCCAGCGTCCAGGTCACCGCGTCCACGTCGACGAAGCGCAGCGCGTACCCGAGTTGGACCAGGATCTCGGCGGTGGCCGGGAAGGTGTACGACGGCAGCACCGCCACGTCGCCGGGGCGGGCCGGGCCGACGGTGGCGGCCACCATGATCCGCAGCGCGGCGGTGCCCGAGGCGGTGACCAGCACCCGGTGCTCGTCGTCGAGTTCCAGCTCCTTGCCGAGTCGTTCGGTCAGCTCCCGGGTCCACCGGTTGCCGTGCTTGACCTCGCCGCTGAGCAGCGCCTCCTGCTGGCGGGCCGCCACCAGGTCGGGCTGCGCCGGTGGCGGCGGTACGACGACCGGCAGCGGCGGCCGGAACAGCGGCGCCGGTTCGTCGTCCAGCTCGGCGACCAGCTTCGCCAGGTGCGGGCGGAGCGGGCCGATCCGGTGCCCGGCGGCGGCGAGCCGGTCGGTGACCACCAGGCCGGAGCTGTCCGGCGTCCGGCGGGGCATGGTGACCAGCGGGGACGACGAGCCGCACAGGTCGCGGAGCCCGGTGGCGAGGTCGGCCAGCGGCACCGGCTCACCGCCGACGTTCCAGACCCCGGGATCGATCCCGTCGAGCAGCATCCGGGCCAGGGCGTCGGCGGGGAGGAAGCTGCGTACGGTCTCCGCGGTGACCGGCAGCGGCAGCCCCTGCCGGGCCCGGCGGGCCAGCCGGGTGACGACCCGGTCCTGCCCGACGCCGAAGACGTTCGCGAGCCGGAGCACCGTGAGCCGGGCGGGGTCGACCGCGTCGGCGACGAGCCGTTCCTGGGCGAGCTTCGCCAGCGCGTACGTCCACCGGCCGGTGGGATCGGCGTCGGCCAGTTCCCGGGCCAGCGGGGCGGCCCGCCAGGGCGGGCAGGGCGTCCGGGCCAGCTCGCGGGCCCGGACGCACCAGCGGTCGAGTTCCTCGACGGTCCACGGCAGCCCGGGCGGGGTCTCCTCGGTCAGCGGGCCGGCCGCGGCGCCGTAGACCTCGACGGAGGAGGTGAGCACGACCTGTCGCCCGGTGAGCCGGGGCAGCAGCCGGGCGGTGCTGATCGCGTTCTCCAGTGGCAGCGTCCAGGGGCGGCGGGGGCGCGGGTCGCTCGCGCCGAGCAGCACCACGACGAGTCCGGGCGGCAGCTCGGGCGGGTCGTCGACCAGCAGGTCGGCGCGGAGCCAGTCGGGACCGCCGGCGGACGTCCGGGCCGGCGGGTGCCGGTCCACCGTGGTCACCCGCGCACCGGCCGCCCGCAGTGCCTCGGCGGTCGCCGTGCCCAGGAAACCGGACCCGCCGACCAGCACGAATTCATCCATGTCGTGCCTCCCCGTGAACGGAGGACAGTATCGCGGAAAGGGCCCGCCCGAGGGTGTCGGATTACGGCCCGGGAGCGGGCTCGAAAAAAGTCAGTCTTGACTGTTTGTTTCACGGGCGGGACGCTGTCCCCGTGCCGACCGCATCGACTCGCGTCCCGCAGCAGGAGCGCAGCCGCGCCACCCAGGCCCGGCTGCTGGAGGCGACCGTCGAGTGCCTGGTGGAGCACGGCTGGTCCGGCACCACGACCACCGTGGTGGCCGCCCGGGCCGGCGTCTCCCGGGGCGCGCAGCTGCACCACTACCCCACCAAAGCCGCCCTGGTCACCGCCGCCGTCGCCCACCTCGCCGAGCGCCGGGCGGTGGAGCTGCGCACCGAGGCGGACGCCCTGCCGGCCGGCCCGCAACGGCTGGACCGGGTGATCGACCTGCTCGGTGCGGCCTTCACCGGGCCGCTCTTCGTCGCCGCCCTCGAACTCTGGGTCGCCGCCCGCACCGACGCCGAGCTGCGCGACGCGCTGGTGCCGCTGGAGGCCACCGTGGGCCGGGAGATGCACCGGCTCACCGTCGAACTGCTCGGCGTGGACGAACGCCGCCCCGGCGTCCGCGAGGCGGTGCAGGCCACCCTCGACCTGCTCCGCGGGCTGGGGGTGGCCAACCTGCTCAGCGACGACTCCCCCCGGCGTACCGCCCTGCTGCACACCTGGAAACGCCAGCTCGCCACCCTGCTCACCCCCGACACCGCCGCCGACCCCACAGCCACCGACCCGACCGACCCGGACCGGACAGCCACCGAGCCGGCCGCGCCCGGGCCTTCCGGCGCCGACCCGCACCGACCCGAACGCCCCTGACCGGCCCACCCCAGCCCGGAGGCACCATGGTCGACCCGACCGCTCTGCTCGCGGATCTCGCCGCCGAGTCCGACCAGCTCGACGCCCTCGTCAGCGGGCTACCGGCCGAGGACTGGGCCCGACAGACCCCCGCGCCCGGCTGGACGGTGGCCCACCAGATCGCCCACCTGGCCTGGACCGATCACGTCGCCGGGCTCGCCGCCACCGACCCGGACGCCTTCTACGCCTCCGTCCTCGCCGCACCCGACCCGGCCCGGCTGGTCGACGACGGGGCCGAGTCCTTCCTCGCCCCGCCCGCCGACCTGCTGACCCGCTGGCGGGACGGCCGGGCCGCGCTCGCCGCGGCCCTCGCCGCCGCCCCACCCGGTGAGAAGCTGCCCTGGTACGGGACCCGCATGTCACCCGCCTCGATGACCACCGCCCGGATCATGGAGACCTGGGCGCACGGCGAGGACGTCGCCGACGCGCTCGGCGTCACCCGTACCCCGACCGCCCGCCTGCGGCACGTCGCCCACCTCGGCTTCCGTACCCTCGGGCACGGCTTCGCCGCGCACGGCCGGGCGGTGCCGGCGGACCCGGTCCGGGTCGAACTCACCGCGCCCCCGGGCGCCGACGGTCCCCTCTGGACCTTCGGGCCGAGGGAGGCGACCGACCGGGTGACCGGTCCGGCGCTCGACTTCTGCCTGCTGGTCACCCAGCGACGGCACCGCGCCGACCTGGCGCTGACCGCGACCGGCCCGACCGCCGACGCGTGGCTGGACGTCGCCCAGGCGTTCGCCGGGCCGCCCGGTGCGGGCCGCGAGGCGGCCACCGGCAGTACGGGGACCCGGGCATGAGCGGCGTGCTGCGCGTCGGCAACGCCTCCGGCTTCTACGGCGACCGCTCCTCCGCCTGGCGGGAGATGCTCGACGGCGGCGAACTGGACGTGCTGACCGGGGACTACCTGGCCGAGCTGACCATGCTGATCCTCGGCCGGGACCGGCTGCGCGACCCGGGACTCGGCTATGCGAAGACCTTCCTCCGCCAGCTCGAAGGCTGCCTCGGCACCGCCCTCGACCGGGGGGTGCGGATCGTGACCAACGCCGGCGGGCTCAACCCGGCCGGCCTGGCCGCCGCGATCGGGTCGCTCGCCGACCGGCTCGGCCTCACCGTCCGCATCGGGTACGTCGAGGGCGACGCCCTCCAACGTCCCGACGCGCTCACCGCCAACGCCTACCTCGGCGCGTTCGGCATCGCGGCCTGCCTCGACGCGGGGGCGGACGTGGTGGTCACCGGCCGGGTCACCGACGCCTCGCTGGCGGTCGGGCCGGCCATCGCCCGCTTCGGCTGGGGGCGGGACGACCTGGACGCGCTGGCCGGGGCGACCGTCGCCGGGCACCTGATCGAGTGCGGTGCGCAGGTCACCGGCGGCAACTTCAGCTTCTTCACCGAGCTGCCCGACGGCGGCCACCGGCCCGGCTTCCCGATCACCGAGCTGCACCCGGACGGCTCGTCGGTGCTCACCAAGCACCCCGGCACCGGCGGCGCGGTCACCGTGGAGACCGTCACCGCCCAGCTCCTCTACGAGGTGGGCGGCCCGGCCTACCTGGGGCCGGACGTGGTGAGCCGGCTGGACACGGTGACCCTGACCCCGGACGGGCCGGACCGGGTACGCGTCTCCGGTGTCCGGGGCACCCCGCCACCGGACACCCTCAAGGTGGGCGTCAACAACCTCGGCGGCTTCCGTAACGCGATGACGTTCGTGCTCTGCGGGCTGGACATCCCGGCCAAGGCGGCCCTGGTCCGGGGCCAGGTCGAGGCGGCGGTCGGCACGGAGGGGCTGGAGTTCACGTTGGCCCGTACCGACCATCCGGACGCGACGGAGACCGAGGCGGCGAGCGCGCTGCTGCACGTACACCTGCGCGACGGTGACAAGGCGCGGGCCGGGCGGGCCTTCTCGGCGGCGGCGGTGGAGCTGGCGCTGGCCTCCTACCCGGGCTGCACGCTGACCACGTTGCCCGGCGACGCCACCCCGTACGGCGTCTTCACCGCCGACGCCGTGCCGCAGGACGCCGTCGCGCACGTCGCGGTGCTGCCCGACGGCGTGCGGGTGCCGATCCCCCCGCCGACGAGGACCGCGCGGGTGGCCCCGGCGGAACCGGAGACGTCGACCGGGGTCGCGGAGCCGCCGACGACCCGCCGGGGGCCGCTCGGTGAGCTGGTCGGGGCGCGCTCCGGCGACAAGGGCGGGGACGCCAACCTGGGCGTCTGGGCGCGCACCGACGCGACCTGGGCCTGGCTGCGCGGCTGGCTCACCGTCGAGCGGCTGGCCGAACTGCTGCCGGAGACCCGGACCCTGACCGTGGAACGCCACGAGCTGCCGAACCTGCGGGCGGTCAACTTCGTGCTCCACGGGCTGCTCGGGCAGGGGGTGGCCGCCTCCACCCGCTTTGACCCGCAGGCCAAGGCGCTCGGCGAGCTGCTCCGCTCCCGCGTGGTGGACCTGCCGGCCGACCTCATCCCCGGAGCTGCGTCGTGAGCATCGTGGACACCCCGGAGCGGCGGCAGCTCCGCGAGCTGACCCGGGCCTTCGTGACGAAGGAGGTGCTGCCGCACCTGGCCGACTGGGAACGCGCCGGCGAGGTGCCCCGGTCGCTGCACGAGACGGCGGCGAAGATCGGGCTGCTCGGCGTCGGCTTCCCCGAGTCGGTCGGCGGCAGCGGCGGCGACCTGCTCGACTCGATCGTCGTCACCGAGGAGATCATCCGCTCGGGCGGCTCGTCCGGGCTGGTGGCGGCGCTCTTCACGCACGGCATCGCGCTGCCGCACATGGTCGCCGCCGCCGGTGCCCGGACGGGTGGCTCGCTCGGCCGTCGGCTCGGCGCCGGGTCGGCCCCGGGCGACGACGACCTGGTCGACCGGTACGTCCGCCCGACGCTCGCCGGCACCATGATCGGCGCGCTGGCGATCACCGAGCCGGACGGCGGTTCGGACGTGGCCGCGATCCGCACCACCGCCCGCCGGGACGGCGACCACTACGTGGTGAACGGGTCGAAGACCTACATCACCAGCGGGCTGCGGGCCGACTTCGTGACGACCGCCGTCTGCACCGACTTCCCCGGCAGCGGGGAACTCAGCCTGCTGGTGATCGAGAAGGGCACCCCCGGCTTCACCGTCGGGCGGCGGCTGGAGAAGCTCGGCTGGCACTGCTCGGACACCACCGAGCTCTCCTTCGTCGACGTACGGGTGCCGGTGGCGAACCGGATCGGCGCGGAGAACACCGGCTTCCTGGCGATCATGCAGCAGTTCCCGGCCGAGCGCCTCTCCCTCGCCACGCAGGCGTACGCGACCGCGCAGCGCTGCGTCGAGCTGGCCACCCGCTGGTGCCGGGACCGGTCCACGTTCGGCCGGCCCCTCGCGAGCCGGCAGCTGGTCCGGCACCGGCTCGCCGAGATGCACACCCGGGCCGAGGCCGCCCGGGCGTACGTGCACGACGTGGCCGAGCGGGTGGCCGCGGGCGAGCCGGTGGTGACCGAGGTGGCGATGGCGAAGAACGTCGCGGTGGCCGCCTGCGACCACGTGGTCGACGCGGCCCTGCAACTGCACGGCGGCTTCGGCTACCTGCGCGACGCCGAGGTGGAACGGCACTACCGCGACGCCCGGATCCTGAGCATCGGCGGCGGCACCACCGAGATCATGAACGAGATCATCGCGAAGGGCATGGGCTTGTGAGTGCGCGGAGTGAGTCGGGTCTGCGAGCCCCGCAGTCACGAACGGAGGCACCTCTGTGACCACCTTGGACAGTGCGATCGACCCGGCCGCACCGGCCTTCCGCGCCAACCGGGAGGCGCTGCTGGAACGCCTCGCCGAGCTGGACGCCGCGCTCGGCCAGGCCCGGGCCGGCGGTGGCGATAAGTACGTCAGCCGGCACCACAAACGCGGCAAGCTGCTCCCCCGGGAGCGGATCGAGCTGCTGCTCGACCAGGACAGCCCCTTCCTGGAGCTGTCGTCGCTGGCCGCGTACGGGACGGACTTCCCGGTCGGGGCCAGCACGGTGACCGGCATCGGCGTGGTCGAGGGCGTGGAGTGCCTGATCGTCGCCAACGACCCGACGGTACGCGGTGGGGCGATCAACCCCTGGTCGCTGGCGAAGACCCGACGGGCCGGGGAGATCGCCCTGGCCAACCGGCTGCCGATGGTGAACCTGGTCGAGTCGGCCGGCGCCGACCTGCCCACCCAGGCGGAGATCTTCATCCCGGGCGGCCGGGTGTTCCGTGACCTGACCCGGCTCTCCGCGGCGAAGATCCCCACGGTCAGCGTGGTCTTCGGCAACGCCACCGCCGGGGGCGCGTACGTGCCGGGGATGTCCGACTTCACCATCATGATCCGGGACCGGTCGCAGGTCTATCTGGCCGGCCCGCCGCTGGTGAGGATGGCCACCGGCGAGGTCACCGACGACGAGTCGCTGGGCGGCGCGGCGATGCACGCCTCGAAGTCCGGCCTGGCCGACTTCCTCGCCGAGGACGAGCGGGACGGCATCCGGCTGGCCCGGCAGTGCGTCCGGCGGCTCAACTGGCGCAAGCAGGGCCCGCCCCCGCGCAACCCGGTCCCCCAGCCACCGAAGTACGACCCGGAGGAGCTGCTCGGCATCGCCAGCGCCGACCTGAAGGTGCCGTTCGACCCGCGCGAGGTCCTCGCCCGGGTGCTGGACGGCAGCGAGTTCGACGAGTTCAAGCCGAGCTACGGCACCGCGCTGGTCACCGGCTGGGGCGAGCTGCACGGTTACCCGGTCGGCGTGCTCGCCAACGCCCGGGGCGTGCTGTTCAGCGAGGAGGCGCAGAAGGCGGCCCAGTTCATCCAGCTCGCCAACGCCGCCGACACCCCGCTGGTCTTCCTCCAGAACACCACCGGCTACATGGTCGGCACCGAGTACGAGCAGCGCGGCATCATCAAGCACGGCGCGCTGATGATCAACGCGGTGTCGAACTCCCGGGTGCCGCACCTGACGGTGAACCTGGGCGCCTCCTACGGCGCCGGCAACTACGGCATGTGCGGCCGGGCGTACGAGCCGAGGTTCCTCTTCACCTGGCCGAACGCCAAGTCGGCGGTGATGGGGCCGGCGCAGCTCGCCGGGGTGCTGTCGATCGTCGCCCGGCAGGCCGCCGCCGCCCGGGGGCGGGACTACGACGAGGACTCCGACGCCGCGATGCGGATGATGGTCGAGCAGCAGATCGAGTCGCAGTCCGGGGCGCTCGTCCTCTCCGGTCGGCTCTACGACGACGGGGTGATCGACCCCCGGGACACCCGTACCGTCCTCGGGCTCTGCCTGTCGGCGATCCACAACGGACCGGTGGAGGGCGCCGAGGGCTTCGGCGTCTTCCGGATGTGAGGGGTTCACCTGTGATCACCAGACTGCTCGTCGCGAACCGGGGAGAGATCGCCCGCCGGGTCTTCGCCACCTGCCGGGCACTCGGCGTGGAGACGGTCGCCGTGTACTCCGACGCCGACGCCGACGCGCCCTTCGTCGCCGACGCCGACCTGGCCGTCCGGCTGCCCGGGAACACGCCCGCCGAGACGTACCTGAAGATCGACCTGGTCCTGGACGCGGCCCGCAAGGCCGGCGCGGACGCCGTCCACCCGGGTTACGGCTTCCTCGCCGAGAACGCCGACTTCGCGGCGGCGGTGACCGACGCCGGCCTGACCTGGGTGGGGCCGCCCGCCAAGGCGATCGCCGCGATGGGCGACAAGATGGCCGCCAAGGCGCTGCTCGCCGAGGCGGGTGTGCCGATGCTGCCGACCTGGACCGACGCCGACGCGATCACCGACTTCCCGGTGCTGGTCAAGGCGTCCGCCGGGGGTGGCGGGCGCGGCATGCGGATCGTCCGGGACGCCGCCGGGCTGGCCGAGGCCGTCGCCTCCGCGCGCCGCGAGGCGGCCGCCGCGTTCGGCGACGGCACGGTCTTCATCGAGCGGTACGTCGAGCGCGGCCGGCACGTCGAGGTGCAGATCTTCGGCGACGCCTGCGGCACCGTGGTCGCGCTCGGCGAGCGGGACTGCTCGATCCAGCGCCGGCACCAGAAGATCGTCGAGGAGGCGCCCGCGGTCGTCGTGCCGGAGCTGCGGCGACGGTTGCACGAGGCGGCCGTCGCCGCCGGCCGGGCGGTCGACTACCTGGGCGCGGGGACGGTGGAGTTCCTGCTCGCCCCGACCGGGGAGTTCTTCTTCCTGGAGATGAACACCCGGCTCCAGGTGGAGCACCCGGTCACCGAGGCGGTCACCGGCCTGGACCTGGTCCGGCTGCAACTCCTCGTCGCCGAGGGCGAGCCGCTGCCGCTGGCGGCGACCCCACCGACCGACGGTCACGCCATCGAGGTACGCCTCTGCGCGGAGGACCCCGCGCAGGGCTTCCGCCCGGCCACCGGCACCCTGCACCGGTTCGCGGTCCCCGGGGTGGCCGGCGCGTTCGCCCCGACGAAGGGGCTGCGACTGGACTCCGGGGTCGTGGACGGCTCGGTGGTGAGCGTCCACTACGACTCGATGCTGGCCAAACTGGTCGCCTGGGCGCCGACCCGCGCCGAGGCGGCCCGGGCCCTCGCGGGCGCGCTGGCCCGGTCCGAGTTCCACGGCGTCGCCACCAACCGGGACCTGCTGGTCCGGGTGCTGCGCAGCCCCGAGTTCGCGGCCGTCGAGATCGACACCGGCTTCCTGGAGCGGCACGACGAGGTCTTCACCCCGCTGCTGGCCGTCGAGTCGGTCCCACTGGCGGCCCTGGCCGCCGCGCTGGCCGGCGCCGCCGGGCGTCGGGCGTCCGTCCCGGTGCTGGCCGGGCTCCCGTCGGGCTGGCGGAACGTGCCGGCGTTCCCGCAGGTCACCCGCTTCACCGGGCCCGACGGCGAGGTCGAGGTGCGGTACCGGTTGGACCGTACCGGTGGGCTCGCCGAGTGGTCGACCTCGACCGGGAGCCGGCCGGGGACGGCGGACCACGCCGCTCCGCCGGGCGACACCGCCGACGGAACACCGGCCGTGGGGCTGGTCGAGGCCACCCCCGACCGGGTGGTGCTGGACGTGGCCGGGGTGCGGCGGCTGTTCCGCGTACGCCGGGCGGGGTCGATGGTCTTCGTGGACGGCCCGGACGGGGCGGCGGCCCTCACCGAGCTGCCGCGCTTCCCACTGCCCACCGCGGAGCTGGCCGCCGGGTCGCTGCTCGCGCCGCTGCCCGGCGCGGTGACCCGGGTGCACGTCGAGGTCGGTCAGCGGGTCGCCGCCGGTGAGCTGCTGCTGACCCTGGAAGCGATGAAGCTCGAACACCCCGTGCTCGCCCCGGCCGACGGCGTGGTCGCCGACCTGCCGGTGCCAGCCGGCAGCCAGGTCGACACGGGTGCCGTGCTGGCCGTGGTCACCACCGAGGAGGACACCCCGTGAACTTCGACCTCACCCCCGAGCAGGACCAGCTCCGCGACGCCGTCCGCGCGCTGGGCCGCAGGTACGGCCACTCCTACTTCGTCGAGAAGGCCAAGTCCGGCGAACACACCACCGAGCTGTGGCACGAGGCCGGTCGGCTCGGCTACCTCGGCGTCAACATCCCCACCGAGTACGGCGGCGGGGGCGGCGGCATCACCGAGCTGGCCCTGGTCTGCGAGGAGCTGGCCGCGGCCGGCTGCCCGCTGCTGCTGCTCGTGGTCTCCCCGGCGATCGCCGCCACGGTGATCAACAAGCACGGCACCGAGGAACAGCGCAAACGGCACCTGCCCGGCCTCGCCGACGGCTCCCAGAAGATCGTCTTCGCGATCACCGAGCCGGACGCCGGCTCGAACTTCCACCGGCTCGGCACGGTGGCCCGCCGCGACGGCGACGACTGGCTGCTCTCCGGTCGCAAGGTCTACATCTCCGGGGTGGACGAGGCGGACCACGTGCTAGTGGTGGCCCGCACCGAGGACTCCTCCACCGGCAAGCTGAAGCCGGCGCTGTTCATCGTGCCGACCGACGCGCCGGGCCTGGAGAAGTCCCGGCTGGACATGGAGATCCTCTCCCCGGAGAACCAGTTCCTGCTCTTCCTGGACGACGTGCGGCTGCCGGCTGACGCACTGGTCGGCGAGTCCCTCGACGCCGGCCTTCCGGCGCTCTTCGCCGGCCTCAACCCGGAGCGGATCACGGTCGCCGCGATGGGTGCCGGCACCGGCCGGTACGCCATCGAGCGGGCCAGCGGGTACACCGCCACCCGCAAGGTCTGGGGTGGCCGGAGCATCGGCTCCCACCAGGGCGTGGCGCATCCGCTGGCACACGCGGCGGTGCAGGTGGAACTGGCCCGCCTGATGATCCACAAGGCGGCCACCCTCTACGACGCGGGACGCGACCTGGAGGCCGGCGTCGCCGGCAACATGGCCAAGTACGCGGCCGGCGAGGCCGCCGCGCTCGCCGTGGACACCGCCGTCCAGGCGCTCGGCGGGGCCGGCATGACCACCGAGTACGGGGTGGCGACCCTGCTCGGCGCGGTGCGCGCCGGGCGGATCGCCCCGGTCAGCCGGGAGATGATCCTCAACTTCGTCGCCCAGCACGTCCTCGGCCAGGACAAGTCCTACTGAGGCGGGGAGACTCCACCGTCGGGTGACCGGGCTCCGTCCCTGCGGCTCCCGGTCCCGGACCTCTCGGCCGTCCGGCCGGAGGTGGGCGCGTCGGGCGGCGGCCACGTCACCGAGACCAGCATCGCCTGGTAGGCGTCGAGTTCACCGCTGACGGCGTCGGTCAGGCAGCGGTCGTCGCCTGCGGCGATCCAGGAGGCGAAGCCGTCGTAGTAGGCGCGTACTCCCAGGTCGGCCAGAACGGCAGCCTGACGCGCGTCACCCAGCCGTGCCGCCAGTGCCTGGTGGAGCGCCTGGGTGATGGCGGAGCGTTTGAAGACGGCGCGTTCGCGCAGCTCAGCGCTGGAGGACAGGATCGCGTCGAGCTGGCGGCAGGTCTCGCGCTGCTGTCCGGCGTGCCCGGCGCACAGCGCGAGGACGCCGGCCCGGAGGGCCTGGAACGGGGTGCTGCCCGGACCCGCGCTCTCGACGCCCTCGACGGCCAGTGCGACGAGCGGCTCCTGGCCCTGGAACAGGATCTCGCGCTTGTCGGTGAAGTGGCGGAAGAGCGTGGTCTTCGTCAGGCCCGCGCGCTCGGCGATCTGGGCCGCCGTCGTGGCCTCGTAGCCCGCTTCCGAGAACAGCTCGATCGCGGCCTGCAGGAGTCTGCCGCTCGCGTTCGGCTCCCATCGGCCCATGGTGAGCATCCTACGTGATGTGACTCGGACCCATCACCGTGTAGGGTGATGTGACCGAGTAACATGACTTGTGTTCCATGTGCAGGAGCGTGGAACGGCGCCGCAACCCGAGGAGAACCACCATGCACGTGTTCGTCACCGGTGCGTCCGGCTGGATCGGGACAGCTCTGACGAAGGAGCTGGTCGCGGCTGGCCACCGGGTCGTCGGCCTGGCGCGCTCCGAGCCGTCCGCTCAGAAGATCACCGCTGCGGGCGGCACCGCCGTCCGCGGCGACATGCACGACCACGGTCTGCTGGTCACCGAGGCCGAGAAGGCCGACGCCGTCGCGCATCTGGCGTTCACGCTCGACTTCGCCGAGTTCGAGGAGACCGTCGAGAACGAGGTGGAGGTGATCGACAAGATCGGTGCGGTCTACGAGGGCACCGGAAAGGCCTTCATCGCCGCGTCCGGCACCCCGATCCTGGCGGGACACGTGGCGACCGAGGACGACCACCTGGACCCCACCGGCCCGGCCGGCGCCCGGGCCCGGACCGCGGCTGCCGTCCTGGCCCTGTCGCGCCGCGGCATCCGATCCGGGCTGGTGCGGATGCCGCGCTCCGTCCACGGCCAGAACGACCGGAACGGCCTGATCGCGATGCTGGTGGGCCTCGACCGTCAGCTCGGTACGGCCGCCTATGTCGGCGATGGCGAAAACCGCTGGCCGGCCGTGCACATCGGGGACGCCGCCCGACTCTTCCTGCTCGCCCTGGAGAAGGCACCCGCGGGCTCGGTCCTGCACGCGGTCGGCGAGGAAGGCGTGCCCATGCGTGCCGTCGCCGAGGTCATCGCGGCGAAGACCGGCCTTCCCGCCGCAGCCGTCGACCCGGCTCAGCTGGGTGTGTTCGGGGCGCTGCTGGCTGGGGACCAACCCGCTTCGAGCAGGGCGACCCGCGCCCTGGTGGGTTGGGCACCGGTCGGCCCGACGCTCCTCGACGACCTGGAGGCCGGCCACTACACCTCATGACGCCCTCGGTCCACGCCGGCCGGTGGACACCGCCGAGGAGGTCACGAACCTCATCCGACTCGGCAAGGGGTACGGCGGGCGACCCGATCGCCCGCCGTACCCCGGGGTCCGTCAGCGGACGGTCAGCGTGCCGGTCACCGGGAGCGGGGCGACCACGGGCGGCAGCCGCTTCGGCTCGCCCCGGCGCGGTTCACCGGCCCGGGCCAGGGCGCTCTTGGACGCCTCCGCCCGCGCGGTGGCGGGCTCCTCCACGAACGGCTGCGCGTCACCGACGCACCGGATGCCCTTCGCCGGCAGCACCCCCCTCAGCAGGTACGCGTCCACGGCCCCGGTCACGCAGGCCGAGGTGCCGTACGCGGTGTGCCCCCAGCTGTCGCTGCTGATCAGGCGGCTGTTCGGCAGCAGCGCCGCCGAGCCGACCGCACCCTGGTAGTTGGTCGCCGGGTCCCAGTAGTTGCCGACCACCAGCACTGGGGCGCTGGTCCGCCGGTTGAACGGGCCCAGGTAGGCGTCCTCGTCCCGCACGGTCCAGGTGTTCCGGGCACAGGGCGCGGTGCCCCAGGCCCAGGCCCGACCGAAGTACGGGGCCCGCTTGTCCTCCCGGGCGACCAGCGCCGGCCAGGCCGCCGCGTCCTTCGGGTGGAAGCCGTCGGTGCAGTCCACCGCCAGGAAGGTCTCCAGCCCGTTGTCGTACGGGAAGTCGTAGCCGCGCTGCTGCCGGGCCTTCGCGGCGCGCTGCGCGACGGCGGTACGCGCCTTCGCCCGGTCCGCCGACGCGGCGGCCGGGTCGGTCAGCACCAGCAGTTCCTCGGTGAGCCCGACGACCTGCTGCCAGCCGTACGGGTCGTAGAGCGCGCCCAGGGTGGCGCCGACGAAGTCGGCGTAGCTGACGGTGAACTGCCCCAGGTCGGGGTCGTCCACCACGAGCGTCTTCTTCCGCAGCCGCTTCGCGACCAGCTCGTACGTGGCGACCGGGTCACCGGCGGCCAGGGAGCACTTCTCGGTGCCGGCCTCGGCGCAGCGCACCAGGATCTCGTGCAGCGCCTTGTACGCGCCGTCCGCGCTGCGCAGCCGGGTCTCCTGGAGCTGGTTGCGGGCCCGCCCCTGGCCGACCCAGGCGTTCGGGTTGAGCACGCCGTCGACGACGAGGGCGCGGACCCGGTCCGGGAACATGTTGGCGTAGTACTGGCCGAGCGCGGTGCCGTAGCTGAAGCCGAGGTAGCTGAGCTTCGGGTCACCGACCGCGCGGCGCAGCACGTCCATGTCGCGGGCCACCTCGGCGGTGGAGGCCGCCCCGGTCAGCGGCTTGCCGCTGGTCGAGCAGGCCCGGCCCACCGCCTTCGACGACGCGACGTACGCCTTCTCCTCGGCCTTCGTCCACGGGAAGGCGACGTTCAGCCCGGCGTACGCCTTGGTCTGCTCCTTCACCGTCGGGAAGCACTTCACGTTGTCGCTGGCGGCGATGCCGCGCGGGTCGACACCGACGATGTCGAACCGGTCCAGCAGGTCGTCGCCGAGGAAGTACGGCGCGGCGAGGGCGATGTCGGTGCCGGAGCCGCCCGGGCCGCCCGGGTTCACGAAGAGGCTGCCGATCCGGTGCCGCTGGTCGCGGGCCCGGACCCGGAGCACCGCCACCTCGGTGGTGGCGCCCTTCGGGTTGTCGTAGTCGAGCGGCAGCCGGACGGTGGCGCACTCGGCGTAGTCGTAGCAGCCGTACCAGTCGAGCTTGGGGGTCGGCACGCTGTCGACGCGCCGGGCCTCGACCGGGCTGGTCCGGTCCGAGGTGGACGGTTGCGCCGGGCCGGCGAGGGTCGGCGCCGCGACGGCGGGCGTGACCGCCGATCCGGCCAGGACGATACCGGCGATCCCTGTTGCGGCCAGGGACCGGAGTGAACGTGGCATGTGGATGCCTTCCGGTGGGGAACGGGGTACGTCGAGGAGACCTCGACCTCCGTCACTCTAGGGACCGCGGGCCAGGAAACCGGGTCGCCAAACGCCCGCCAAAGCGACAAATTGCCGATCGATGTAACGAAATTTTCATGATCGACGCTTCTCAGGCTCTTTCCGAGCGTGCGGGCAGGTGTCGGACCCCCGTCAGGTCCGGCGGTTGACAGCGCGGTGACCTACGCCATGCTTGTCGGGTGAGCTCGTTCCCCAAGCCCGACGCGCGCTTCCGGGCCGCCGCCGCGACACTGGCCGCGGCCACCCTGCTGGTGACGCTGCTGATCTGGCGGCCGGCGGGAATCCTGGCAGTGGTGCTGGCCCTCGTCCTCGTGCTGCTCACCATGACGGCGGGCGTGGCCGTGACCGCGGCCCGGGAGAACCCCCGCACCACGCCGACCCCGGCCAACCCACCCGGCCAGCCGATCCCCGCCGACTACGGAGTGGACGCCGACACGCTGGAGGCGCTGGACCCCCGTGCGGTGCGCGACCGACGCGGGCGCGGACTCGACGCGGACACGCTGGAGACGCTCGACCCGCGGCAGGTCCAGGACTGGCGGTCGGTGAACGGCGTCAGCGACCGGTGAGGGTCGGCGCGGCGAGCGCGTCCACGCCCCGCCCCGCCAGGCAACGGTAGGTGCGGTCGGCATCCGTCCCCGACGGCGGCAGCACCTCCAGGTTCCAGCCGGTCGCCTGACGGATGCCGCTGGTGAGCCGGAACGTGCGGACGTTGCAGAGCGTCCGCACGGTCGGATCGGCACTGACCCGGGTGTGCCCCGCGCCGACCAGCGCCACCGGCAGCTCGCCCTCGGCGTACGTCTCCCAGGTGTGCCGGCCGTCGCAGGAGATCCGCGTCGCCTCCGCGTGGTCGCGGCGTAGCCGCACCGGCCCGAAGCACTCCAGCTCGGGCACGCAGTGCCCGCCCGCCGGCAGGATCAGGTCACCGTCGGCCGAGCAGCCCGACAGCGCCCGCGGCCCGATCGGGTCGACGATCGCGCTGGCCACCGGCGTCGGCGACACCACCTGCGGCGCACCGCCGGCCAGCCACGCCCCGGCGCTCGCCGAGGCGGCGAGCGCCAGCACACCGGCACCACCCAGGAACCAGCGCCGCCGCCAGCGACGCTGCGGAGTCGCCACGGTGGGATGGCCGTCGTCGACCGGCGGGCGCGGCCCCGGCTGACCCGCCCAGCCGTACGGGCCGGTGGTGCTCTCCCCCCAGGTCGGCCCCCCGCTGACCGGGTCGCCGGAGACGGGCGCGCCGCTGACCGGGGCCGGCCCCGGGTCCAGCGGGAGCGCGGCGAGCAGCCCGCGCAGCTCCACGGCGGACGGCCGTTCGCCCGGGTCGTTGGACATCCCGGCGCGGAGCACGTCGATCAGCTCCTCCGGCACGCCGGGCAGCCCGGGGATCGGCTGGTGGAACATCTCCAGCACGGTCACCAGGCTGGGACTGCGCTCCGACTGCCAGCGCGGCGGCCGGCCGTGCATCACCGCGTAGAGGGTGGCGCAGAGGGCGTAGACGTCGACCGCGGGCGACGGCGGGCTGTGGCTGAACATCTCCGGCGGCGCGTACGCCGGGGTGAGCACCTCCAGGGTCACCGAGGCGTCCCGCACCTCGGCCAGCACCGCCAGCCCGAAGTCGGCCAGCACCGCCGGGTTGAAGTGCGAGTGGAGGATGTTCGCCGGCTTCACGTCCCGGTGCAGCACCCCGGCCGCGTGCGAGTGGGCCAGCGCGTCGGCGATCTTGACGCCCAGGTCGCGGGCCTCCGCCGGGCCCAGCGGCGAGGTGCGCATCCGCTCGGCGTACGAGCCGTCGCAGAGCTCCATGATCAGATAGGGGTGCTGGTCGACGGTGACCCCGACGTCGAAGAGGTCCACCACGTGCGGGTGGGACGACATCTTGCCGGCCGCCCGCGCCTCGCGCAGGAACCGGGCCTGGTCCCGTTCACTGTCCAGGGTGCGGTTCTCGACCTTGACCGCGACCTCCCGCCCGACGGAGATCTGGGTGGCCCGGTAGACGGTGGCGTAGCCGCCCCGGGCGAAGACCTCCAGATCGGTCAGACCGGGCACGATGGGCAACCGCAGGGCGCCGGGCGGGGTGTCGGTCACGACTCGAAAATACCCGTCTGCACCGTCGGCTCAGCGGGCCGGATCAGCCATCGCGGCGCCACCTGCGGCATCGTCCACCCCGACCGGTCCGGCCGACGGGCCGGCGTCGGGTGTCGTCGACGCGGCGTGCCGGGCGTCCCAGCGGAGGGCGACCGCCGTGGCGACCGCGCCCAGCCCCTCCCACGCGGCCACCCCGAAGAACCGGTCCGGGGCGATGTCGGAGAGCACCGCGATGCTGAAGACGGTGAAGGTGACCAGCCGGAACACCACCGTGAAACGGTAGAACGACCGCCACTCCGTCGCCGCGGAGAGCAGGTAGTAGACGCCCATGTTGAACGAGGCCATCGAGGACGCGGTGAGGAACGTGCCGGTGTAGTCCCCGGCGGCGCGGCGGGCCGGCACCTCGAAGCCGAGCAGCCGCAGCTGCGCCTCCGGCCAGATCAGCCCGAGCGCCCCCAGCAGCAACGCCAGGACGCCGAAGACGGCCATCGTCCAGCCGGCGCCGGAGCGCGGCAGCCTCATTCGTCCTCCCCCACCCGAGCCGTCCCGACGGACGGCCTCCCCTCACCTCAGCCCACACGCTAGCCGTCACCTCCGACGCCCACATCCCCGGAACCGCCAGACCTGACGGCACCGGGCCGGGGATCAGGGGTGCGCGAGACCGGCACGGAGCGCGTCGGCGACGGCCCGCTCGCTGCGCTGCTCCGTCGCGTACGCCAGGCGGACCGCCTCGTCCGCGCTGGCCAGCGCCTCGACGGGACGGCCACAGGCGGCCAGCGTCTCGGCCAGCACCATGGCCGCGATCACCTGGCTGCGAACGTCCTCGGCGGGGGCGGCGACCGCCCGTTGCGCCCAGTCCAGCGCCTGCTCCGGCCGGCCGTGGGCGAGCAGCGCGGACGCGTACCGGGCCATCGTCTGGCGGCGGGAGAAGAGCAGCGACGGGGTGTTCGCGGCGGTGGTGGCGACCGGGGCCAGCAGCCCCACCGCGGTCGCCGCGTCACCGGCGGCGAGCCGGGCCATGGCGAGCAGCACCCGGGGTGCCACCTGCGCCGGGGCCTGCGGGTTGTGCGGCTCGACGGTGGTCAGCACCGCGCGGGCGTCCCGCTCGGCGGTGTCGCAGTCGCCCATGTCCAGCGCCACGAAACCGCGCAACGTGCCGGCCATCCCGGTCAGCAGCGGGTGGGACGTCCGCTCGGCGAACCCGAGGGCGTCGGTGAGCAGGTCGGCGGCGTGCTCCGGCTCGCCCAGCCCGCGCGCCACCACCCCCCGCACCACCAGGGCGAAGCCCTGCCCCCAGTCGTCGGAGACCTCGGCGAACTCCCGGTACGCCTGGCGCGCCCCCCGGTCCGCCTCGGCCAGCTCGCCCAGTTCGGCGGTGGCGTACGCCTCGACCGCCCGCAGCGTGCCCACCGCCCACGCCTCGCCGACCCGCTCGCCGAACGGGAGGAAGACCTTCGCCATCCGGCAGGCCTCCTTCAGCCGGCCGGCGAGCAGCCGGGCGAACGCCGTGGTGCCGCGCAGCCAGGCCCGCCCGTACGGGTCCTTCAGCTCGGCGAAGAGCCGGGCGGCCCGGCCCAGCACCGCGTCGGTGCCGGCGAAGTCGCCCCGGGTGGTGGTCACCCAGGCCAGGTTCTGCAACGACCAGGCCTGCCCGCGCGGGTCCTTCGCCGAGAGGCTGACCTGATAGGAGGCGGCGAGCCGGCTGCTCGCCTGACCCAGCCGGCCGGCGATGAAGTCGGCCATCCCGAGCCGGCGCATCGCCGAGGCCCGCAGCGTGGGCAGCTCACCGTCGGTGGCCACCTGCAACGCCTCCTGCCAGCAGCGTTCCGCCCGCGCCTGGTCGCCGAGGGTCTGGTGGGCCTGCCCGGCGAGCAGCAGGGCACTGACCCGGGTGGCGGCGTCACCGGCGTTGGCGGCGATCTTCTCGGCGGAGGCGAGCGCGTCGGCCGGGCGGCCGATCTGCAGCAGCGCCCGCGCGTGCACCACCCGGTCGGCCGGCGGTACGCCGTCGCGGGCCAGCTCGGCCGCGCGTTCGGCGTACTCGACGGCCAGGGCCGGCTCCCCGGCGCGCATCGAGCGGCGGGCGGCCCGGCCGAGGGCAGCGACGCCGAGCGGGGCGACCGCGCGGGCCGGCGCGTCCGGGCGGAGCTTCACCGCGTCGGCGAGGGCGGCGGCCCGCTCGACGTGCTCGGCGACGAAGTCGTCCCGGGCCGTCTCGGTGAAGCCGCCGACGGTGCCCGCGTCGACGCTCTCCGGCGCGGCCCAGCGGGCCAGGGCGGCGTGCCGCTCGGCCAGCTCGGCCTTGCTCACCCCGGCGTACGCCGCCTCCCGCATCAGCGGGGTGGCGAAGGCGTACCCGGTGCGGGTGCGGTGCAGCATCCGACGTTGCAGCAGCTCCTCCACGGCCCGGTCCAGCTCGACCGCGACCACCGCCCCCGGCCGGCCGTCCCGCCCGGCACGTTGGTCGCGGAGCGCCTCCAGTGCGCCCGCCGGCACGGTGTCGCCGACCACGGCGGCGTCCCGCAGCACCGAACGGGCGTCCACCGGCAGCGCGTCGATCCGCGCCGCGAGCACGGCGGCCAGGTCCCGGGAGAGCAGCCGGCTGCCCAGCGAGCCGGGCACCAGCCGCCAGCCGACGTCGGCACCCCGACCCGGGCCGGCGGTCAGCGCCCCGCGCTCCATCAGCAGGGTGACCAGTTCGGCGAGATAGAACGGGTTGCCCTGAGCGGTGGCGAGCAGCCGATCGGCGTCGGCCTGCGGCAGTCGACCGCCGCCCAGATAGCTGGTGAGCAGCCGGGCGGCGTCCGCGCCGCGCAGCGGCGGCAGCGCGTGCACCTCGGCGTCCGCGAGCCGGGTCAGCGCGCCCGCCGTACGCACCAGCTCGGGGCGGCCGAGCAGCAGCACCAGCACCGGGCCGCTGAGCCGGTTGAGCGTCAGGGCGAGCGCCTTGACGGTCTCGGCGGTCGCGTCGTGCAGGTCGTCCACGACGATGACCAGTGGCGCCTCCACGGCGAGCGCGCTGAGCAGCTCGGCCACCGCGTTCGGCACCGCCTCGGCGTCCGGCGGCGGGGCGGCCACGTTCCACTCGCCGTTCTCGGCGGCGGCGGGGAGTTCGGCGTACCCGAGCAGGGCCAGGAGCTGGTCGGTGGCGAGCGGCGGCAGGTCGCCGGGGAGCCGGCCGAGGCGCTGGCCGAGCCGGCGCAGCCGCTCCTCCACGGCCGGTCGGGTCAGCGCGGTGGCGGCGTCGTTGGGCAGGCCGACCGCCGCCCGGACCAGGTCGGCGAGGGGGGCGAGGCGGCGGCGTTCACCGAACGCCGCGCAGCGTACGGAGAGCACCCGGGCGCCGGTGTGTGCGGCGTACCGGCCGGCACCCACGTCGTAGCCGGCGGCGAGGCGCTCCACCTCGGCGGCGAAGCGGGACTTGCCGATCCCCGCCTCGGCGGTCATCAGCAGCACCCGGGGCTCGCCCCGGTCGATCACCTCGGCGAGCCGGCCGGCGACCCGCCCGATCTCGGTCTCCCGGCCCACGTAGGGCGCCTCGTCGCCGAGCCCGGAGCGGGTGCCCGGCGCGTCCAGCAGACCCAGCAGCTCGTACGCCTCGACCGGCTCGCGCTTGCCCTTGAGTCGCAGCGGACGCAGCGCCCGCCAGGAGGCCACGTGCCGGGTGGCGGCGGAGGTGCGCGCCCCGGCGTAGACGGCGCCGACGGCGGCGGCGTCGGCGAGCCGGGCGGCGGTGTTCACCGTGTCGCCGATGACCGTGTACTCGATGGCGGCCTGGATGCCGGCGATCACGTCGCCGGTGTTGAGGCCGACCCGCAGGCCGAGCGGCGCGCCGCCGCCCCGCTCGTCGTCGAGCACCCGGCGGACCGCCCGCTGCATGGACAGCGCGGCCCGGACGGCGCGTTCCGCGTCGTCCTCGTGCGCGACCGGCGCACCGAAGACCGCCATGATCCCGTCGCCGGTGAGCTTGTCGACGTGCCCGCCGAAGGTCTTCACGGCGCCGGCGAGGGCGGCGAGCACCCGGTCGGTGACCGCGCCGACCCGTTCCGGGTCGAGGTCCTCCGACCAGGAGGTGAAGTCGGAGAGGTCGCCGAAGAGCACGGTGACCACCCGCCGCTCGGCGGCGGGCAGGGTGGCGGCGGCCGGCAGGGCCGCGCCGCAGTTGTGGCAGAACCGCGCGCCGGGGACGGCGACGGTTCCGCAGACCGGGCAGGTCACGCCTGCTCCAACCCGCCGGCCCCGGGGCCGGATTCCCGCTCGTCGACGCCGAGATGGGCGAGCTGCGCCCGGACCGACATCTCGGCCGCCCACCAGAGGGACCGGTCCACGTCGGCATAGATCCGGGCGACCACGTCGGGCGCGTCGGTGACACCCTCGGCGACCACCTGCCGGACCTGGTCGAGCCGGGCCCGGCGGTGGGCGAGATAGAAGTCGGCCGCCGCGCCGCAGTCGGCCAGCGCCGGGCCGTGCCCCGGCAGCGCCGGGATCCCCCGGTACGCCGAGAGCAGCTCCAGGCTGGTCAGGTAGTCACCGAGGTGGCCGTCCGGATGGGCGACGACGGTGGTGCCCCGGCCGAGGATGGTGTCCCCGGTGAGCACCACCCGCTCGTCGCCGTGCCCGACCAGGAAGCAGACCGAGTCGGCGGTGTGGCCGGGGGTGTTCACCAGCCGGAGGTCGAGACCGGCGGCGTCGAGCGGGGTGTCCGCGGTCAGCGGCCCGGCGCCGACGGAGTGCGCGGGGTCGACGGCGAGCACCGGCGTCCCGCCGAGCAGCTCGTGCAGGCGGGCGGAGCCCTCGGTGTGGTCGGGATGGCCGTGGGTGATCAGGACCAGTCCGACCGGCCCGTGCGCCGCGATCGCGGCCAGGTGTTCCTCGTGCGCCGGCCCCGGATCGACCACCACGGCCGGCGCACCGGGGGCCGTCCGCAGCACCCAGGTGTTGGTGCCGTCGAGGGTCATCGGCCCCGGGTTCGGTGCCCGCAGCAGCGTGACCCACCCCGGCACCTCGTCGGCCAGCGCCCCTGCCGCTCCCGTCACACGCCCGCCCATGGCAGCGATCGTACGACCCCGCCCGCCACTCCCCGCGATCTTGCAGCCCGGGCCACTGATTCGTGCCCGTTCACGGCTTTCGCCGCGACGGCCGGGCGCAGGACCGCGGGGGACGGGACGTCAGCCGACCTCGACGATGACCTCGACCTCGACCGGGGCGTCCAGCGGCAGCTCCGCCACGCCGACGGCGCTGCGGGCGTGCCGGCCGGCCTCACCGAAGACGGCGCCGAAGAGGTCCGAGGCGCCGTTGATGACGCCCGGCTGGCCGGTGAAGCCCGGCGCGCTGGCGACGAAGCCGGTCAGCTTCACGATCTTGACGACGTTCTCCAGGCCGACGAGCGAGTCGATCGCCGCCATGGCGTTCAGCGCGCACCGCTCGGCCAGGTCCTTCGCCTGCTCGGCGGAGACGCCCGCGCCGACCTTGCCGGTGGCGAGGAGCTTCCCCTCGGCCATCGGCAGCTGGCCGGAGACGTAGACGTGCTGGCCGGACTGGACGGCCGGCACGTAGCTGGCCACCGGCGGCACCACCTCGGGCAGGCTCAGACCCAGCTCGGCGAGCTTCGCGTGCGGTCCGTTGCTCATGCCGCCTCCTCGCTTCGCTCGGCGGCGGCATGAGGCACCCGTGCACTGAGCCCGATGATTCGCTCGCTGCGCTCGCTCATGCCTTCGGCCGCTTCAGGTAGGCGACGAGCTGCTCCGGGTTCGGACCGGGGACCACGGAGACCAGCTCCCAGCCGTCCTCGCCCCAGTTGTCGAGGATCTGCTTGGTCGCGTGGACCAGCAGCGGGACCGTGGCGTATTCCCACTTCTGCATCGGTGGCGGGCTTCCTCTCCTGGCATGGACTGTTCAGGCACAGCCTACGGTCCGTCAGGACGAGTGGGGCGCGGGACGCTGCTCGGGCGTCACGGGCGTCACGGGCGGCTCCGGCGTCGCCGGCAGCTCGCCGCAGGGGCCCTCGTGGCCGTACCGCTGCGGGCAGCGGCTGCGGTCGGGCAGCAGCAGGTCGCAGAAGACCCGGTGCCGGTTGTTCTGGTCGTCGGCGGTCGAGACGGTGGTCTCGCCGGCGTCCAGCTCGTTCAGGAAGCCGAGCGAGACGGCCACCGTGCCGGCCAGTGCGGTGGCGGCGGCCAGATCGGCCACCCGGACCGGCAGGTGGATGACGTACCCCGGGTCCTCGTCGTCCCGGCCGCGCTCGCCGGGGCGGATCAGCGTGCGGATCACCTCGGCCGACTCGACGCAGCGGCGGTACGACCGCTCGTTGAACGGCAGGCCGCTCCCCGGGCCCTCGCCCTCACCGGGTCGCCCGGCCCGGTCTCCCGCCGGGAACTGGGCTCGGGGAATGTTCTCCGCGTCGCGCATACGTCGCCTCCGGGCGTCTTACCTGGTCAGAGTCACCACCGTCCGGCTCGGACTCCCCGCCCGGTCCGGCCCCCGCATCGCGACGAACGTAGGACCCGGCGCCGGTCCCGGCAACGGGACGCGCACGCCTGATGACCTTGAGTCACATATGCGACACATGCCTCGTCCGGAAGGTGACAACCTGCTCACGTCCGCCCGTGGTCCCGCACCGGCGACGACGGGCACCGGCACGCGGGGCAGGCAAACCGCCCATCGACCGCTACCCTTCCGGTCGAACGGGCCACCCGCGCCCGCCCGCCACGCTCGAACCCGCGTCGGTCGCCAGGGGCGGCGACCGCGCCGCACCCCGGGGGAACGACATGACCCAACCGCCCATCGGTGGCGCCAGCGGATCGCCCGCCGGTCCGTCGCACCAGGACCCGGCGCTCGCCGGCCACACCCCCGGCGCGGTCCTCCCGCCCGTGGCGGGTCACCCGCCGTACCAGCAACCGGCCGCGCCGAAGCGCAAGCGCGGCCTGCTGATCGTCTCGATCGTGCTGGGCGCGGCCCTGCTGCTCTGCGGCGGTGGCGGCACGGCCGCGTTCCTGGCCCTGCGCAACGCGGAGGACGGCCAGGGCGCCAAGGACCCGACGGTCGCGGTGGACGGCTTCCTCACCGCCGTCTACAAGGACCGGGACGCGAAGCGGGCGGCCACCTTCGTCTGCTCCGCCGCCCGGGACGACAAGAAGATCGCGGCCAAGGTCGCCGAGGTGCAGAAGTACTCCACCGAGTACCAGAACCCGCGGTTCCGCTGGACCACCCCGAAGGTCGACAACCAGACCGGGGACCGGGCCACCGTGACCACCAAGGTCACCATGACCACCACCGACGAGAAGGTCGCCGACCAGGACCTGCGCTTCACGGTGGTGCGGAAGACGGGTTGGTGGGTCTGCGAGGTCGCCTGAGCCCGGCGGCTGGATAGGCTCGACGGGTGGCAGCAGCAGAGCAGCCGGCCGATCCGGCCGGCACCGGATGGCCCGCCCGCCTGCACGTGGTGACCGGCAAGGGCGGCACGGGCAAGACGAGCGTGGCCGCGGCGCTGGCCCTCGGGCTGGCCGCCGGCGGGCGGCGCACCCTGCTGGTCGAGGTGGAGGGGCGGCAGGGCATCGCCCAGCTCTTCGGCACCGACCCGCTGCCGTACGAGGAGCGGCACCTGACCGACGCCCCCGGCGGCGGCGAGGTGCGGGCCCTGGCGGTGGACGCCGAGGAGGCCCTCCTCGAATACCTGGACATGTTCTACAAGCTCGGTGCCGCCGGCCGGGCGCTGCGCAAGCTCGGCGCGATCGACTTCGCCACCACCATCGCCCCGGGCCTGCGGGACGTGCTGCTCACCGGCAAGGTGAAGGAGGCGACCACCCGCACCAGCGGGCAGCGCCGGACGTACGACGCGGTGGTGCTGGACGCGCCGCCGACCGGGCGGATCGGCCGTTTCCTCAACGTGACCGCCGAGACCGCCCGGCTGGCCCGGGTCGGCCCGATCAAGACCCAGAGCGAGGGGGTCTCCGCGCTGCTGCGCTCGCCGATGACGGCGGTGCACGTGGTGACGCTGCTGGAGGAGATGCCGGTCCAGGAGACGGTGGACGCGATCGCCGAGCTGACCAAGCTCGGCTTCCCGGTCGGTCGGGTCATCGTCAACGGCGCCCGGCCGCCGCTGCCCGCCGGCCGGGCGGTGACCCAGGCGGAGCTGAAGCGGGGGCTGCTCGCCGCCGGGCTGCCGGCCGACCGGGAGACCGTCGCCGGGCTGGCCGAGGAGGCCCGTGACCAGCACATCCGCCGGGAGCTGGAGGATTCGCTCCGGGGCGACCTGGCGGAGCTCGGCCGGCCGGTGACGGAGCTGCCGCTGCTGCCCGACGGGGTGGACCGGGCGGGCCTGGAGACGCTGGCCGACGTCCTCGTCCGGGCGGATTGACTCACACCTGAGGCCGGCACGGAGCAGAGACACCCTCCGGCCCGATACGCTCGATTGGTGCCTTCCGAAGACGCGGCGCCGCAGCTGGACGTCGACCAGATCCTCGCCGACCCCGGCGTGCGGATCGTGGTGTGCTGCGGAGCGGGCGGCGTGGGCAAGACGACCACCGCCGCGGCCCTGGCGTTGCGCGCCGCCGAGCGGCACGGCCGGCGGACGGTGGTGCTCACCATCGACCCGGCCCGCCGGCTGGCCCAGTCGCTCGGCCTGACCGAGCTGGACAACACCCCACGCCAGGTCAAGGGGATCGACGTCGAGGCCAGCGGCGGTGAGCTGCACGCCATGATGCTCGACATGAAGCGCACCTTCGACGACGTGGTGCTCCAGCACACCGATCCGGCGAAGGCGGCGGAGATCTTCGCCAACCCCTTCTACCAGGCGATGAGCTCGACCTTCGCCGGCACGCAGGAATACATGGCGATGGAGAAGCTCGGGCAGTTGCACGCCCGGGGCGAGTGGGACCTCATCGTGGTGGACACCCCGCCGTCCCGCTCCGCGCTGGACTTCCTCGACGCGCCGGCCCGACTCTCCCGCTTCCTCGACGGGCGGATGCTGCGGCTGCTGCTCGCGCCGGCGCGCAGCGGGGGCCGGAGCATGTTCAGCTTCGTCACCGCGAGCTTCGGGATGTTCTCCAAGGTCGTGCAGAAGGTGATCGGCGCCCAGTTGCTCACCGACCTCTCCGGCTTCGTCGCCGCACTGGATTCGATGTTCGGCGGCTTCCGGCAGCGGGCCGAGCAGACGTACCGGATCCTGCAGGCGGACGAGACGGCCTTCCTGCTGGTCGCGGCCCCCGAGTCGGACGCGGTCCGGGAGGCGGCGTACTTCGCCGGCCGGCTGCGGGAGGAGCGGATGCCGCTGGCCGGCCTGGTGCTCAACCGGGTGCACCGCCCGGCGTCGGCGCTCTCGGCGGCCGACAGCCTGGCCGCCGCCGAGCGGTTGGAGCGCGAGGGCGGCCACGAGGCCACCGCGGACGTGCTGCGGGCGCACGCCGTGCTGGCCCGACAGGCGGCCCGTGAGCAGCAGGTGGCGGCCCGGTTCACCGAGGCGTTCCCGGCCGTGCCGGCGGTGTCGGTGACGGCACAGCCCGCCGACGTGCACGACGTCGACGGGCTGCGGACCATCGGTGAGGCGATCAGCCGACCGTGAGGCCGGCGGTCAGCCGGCGGCGGTGACCAGGACCTTGTCCTTGCCGGCCTTCTCCTTGGCGTTCTTCTTCATCGCGGCCTCGAACATCTTGCGCCAGCTCGTGACCTGCGGGTGGCGGCGCAGCAGCGCCCGGCGTTCCCGCTCGGTCATGCCGCCCCACACCCCGAACTCGATCCGGTTGTCGAGCGCGTCGGCCAGGCACTCGTACCGAACTGGGCAGCTCCGGCAGATCCTCTTCGCCACGTTCTGTTCGGCGCCTTGGACGAACAACGCGTCCGGGTCCCCGTTCTGACATGCCGCCAGTGACGGCCAGTCAGCGATCATGCCCATGTGTACACGTCCCCCCTTGCAGTACCTACCGACTTCGCGCGACCAGCCGTCGATTCCCCCCGTCGTCCGTCCGGCCTCCCCAGGGCGGCACGGACGACATGTGGCTTCCTGTCGCCGCCATCATCATGCTCTGTAGTCGCCTGATTACGCAACGTTGTCGGCGAAATCCATCATTCCGGACACTCCCGGCTTCCCGGGCCTTCGCCCGCCGTCTACCCGGTCGGAGTCGGTGAAAACGCTGCGCGGGTTCCCCCGTTCGGAGGAGACTCATCGGCGGGTTCACGCAACCTCGCACCAGGGTTCGTGCGTTTAGCACAACGAGGTCGGCGCGCGCAGGAAATGGGGAAACATGGCGCCGCGCCCCTCGTTCCCTACTCGCGTACCCTGTCGAGGTGACCTGGATGCGGAAACGTGACCACAATGTGCTGACCAACGCCGCATCGCTACTCATCTGTGGCCTGTTGGCCGGCGTGGTGGTCGCGGCGGCGGCCTTCCCCGCGGTGGCGATGTCCGGACTGGCCGCCAAGGCCGGGGCGGAGACCTTCGGCGCGCTGCCCAGCGAGCTGACCGTGGCCCGGGCGCCGCAGATCAGTTACCTGCTCGCCTCGGACGGCAAGACGCCGCTCGCCACCATGTACGACGAGAACCGCAAGGACGTCAAGCTCAAGGACGTCTCGCCGCTGATGCGCAAGGCGATCATCGCGGCCGAGGACCACGACTTCTACAAGCACAACGGCGTCGACCTCAACGGTGTCGCCCGCGCGTTCGTCAACAACCAGTCCGGCGGGGGGAACGGCCGGCAGGGCGCCTCCACGCTGACCATGCAGTACGTCCGGCTGGCCATCGCGTACTCGGCGACCCACCCGGCCGACGTGGTCGCCGCGACCGAGGACACCAGCGCCCGCAAGCTGCGCGAGATGAAGTACGCGCTCCAGATCGACAAGGAGCTCTCCAAGGACGAGATCCTGGAGCGCTACCTCAACATCGCCGCCTTCGGCAACGGCGCGTACGGCATCTACGCCGCCAGCCAGGTCTATTTCGGCGTGCCGCCGAGCAAGCTCGACATCCAGCAGTCGGCCATGCTGGCCGGCATGGTGAAGGCGCCGACCGCGTTCGACCCGACCACCCCCAGCGGTTACCCGCAGGCGGTGGGCCGGCGCGACTACGTCATCCAGAACATGGTGCAGATCGGGGCCATCACCCAGCAGCAGGCCGACCAGGCCAAGGCCATCACGCTCAAGGTGAAGGACAAGCGCACCCCGAACGGCTGCGTCGACACCCTGGAGAAGGGCTGGGGCTTCTTCTGCGACTACTTCTACCGCTGGTGGATGGGGCAGGAGACCTTCGGCTCGACCACGTACGACCGGGAGCGGCGGCTCAAGAGCGGCGGCTTCACCATCGTCACCAGCCTCGACGCGCAGGCGCAGCGCGGTGCCGACAAGGCCGTCCGTAACCACCTGGGTGCGACCAGCAAGGCGGCCCGGATGGTCGCGGTGATCGAGCCGGGCACCGGGCGGGTCCGGGCCCTCGCGGTCAACCGGAACTTCAAGATCGACGATCTGAAGCACCCGCAGAACGGCATCTCCAGCGACCCGAGGCGGGCCAAGAAGAACCTCCGGGGCAGCTATCCGAACACCACCAACCCACTGCTCACCGGCGGCGGTGACATCAAGGGCTACCAGGCCGGCTCGACGTTCAAGATGTTCACCATGGTCGCGGCGCTGGAGAAGGGCATCCCGCTCAGCTACCAGATCAACGCGCCGGAGACCTTCAAGTCGAACTACATCGTCGAGCAGAACTCCCCGGCGGCCTGCCCCAACACCCACTTCTACTGCCCGAAGAACGCCTCGAAGAGCATGACTGGCGTGCACAACATGTGGACCGCCTTCGGCAACTCGGTCAACACCTACTTCGTGCCGCTGGAGCAGCAGGTCGGCGCGGACAACGTGATCAAGGTGGCGCAGAAGCTCGGCATCACCTTCCGGGACAGCGAGGACGCCCGCCGGGCCACCAAGGAGGGCGGCGCCAACCAGTGGGGCGCGTTCACCCTCGGTGTCTCCGCCACCACCCCGCTGGAGCTGGCGAACGCGTACGCGACCCTGGCCGCGGACGGCAAGTACTGCGAACCGATCCCGGTGCAGGAGATCCGCGACCCCGACGGCAACAAGCTCGACGTCGCCAACCCGCGCTGCGAGCAGCGGATCAGCACCCAGGTGGCCCGGGCCGCCGTGGACGCGGCGCGCTGCCCGGTCGGTGACAAGTCGTCGACCTCGAAGTGCCAGGGCGCCACGGCCCGCAACGTCCGCGGCATCGTCAACGCGCCGGTCGCCGGCAAGTCCGGCACCACCGACTCAGAGAAGACCTCCGCCCTGGTCGCGATGACCAAGCAGTACGCGGTGGCCGGCATCATGGCCGACCCCGACTGGCCGCAGACCACCCAGAAGATGGGCCACGACGTCCCCAACGGCATCAACCCGGCGGTCTACGAGACGCTGCGCGACGCCATGAAGGGCAAGGAGCGCATCGACTTCACCCCGCCGAGCGGCAAGATCATCGAGGGTGACCAGCGCTCCATCCCGGACGTCACGTGCCAGTCCATCGACAGCGCGAAGTCACGCCTGCAGGGCGCCGGCTTCGAGGTGGTCGTCAGCGACAACAAGGTCGCGTCGAGCTGCCCGCCCGGCACCGCCGCCGGCACCAGCCCGGACGGCCGCACCATCAAGGGCGGCGTGGTGACCATCGAGGTCAGCTCCGGCGCCGGTGCCGGCACCCCGACGGGCCCCGTCGTCAAACCGGGCGGCGTCCAACTCCCGCCACCGCCCAACAACGGCCGCCCCGGACGACCACGCGGCTGACCGGCGACACCGACAACGGGCGGGCACCCCACCAGGGGTGCCCGCCCGTTTCGTCGTGGACCGGTCAGAGACCGAGCTGGCGGCGTACCTCGGCGGCCACCCGGCCACCCTCGGCCTTGCCGGCCACCACGGCCTGGGCCGCCTTCATGGCCGGGCCCATCTGCGCCTTGCCGGTGAAGCCGCCCGCGGCGAGCGCCCCCGCGACCAGCCCGGCCAGCTCGTCGTCGGAGAGCTGCTTCGGCAGGTAGCGCTCCAGCACCTCCCCCTCGGCGGTCTCCTTGGTGGCCTGCTCGGTGCGCCCGGCGTCGGCGAAGGCGGTGGCGGCCTCACGCCGCTTCTTCGCCTCCTTGGTCAGCACCGCGAGCACCTCGTCGTCGGAGAGCTCGCGCTTGGCCTTGCCGGCGACCTCCGCGTTGCCCACGGCGGCCAGGGCCATCCGGAGGGTGGAGGTGGTCAGCTCGTCGCGCGCCTTGAGAGCGGCGCGCATGTCTGCGGTGAGGCGGTCCTTCAGCGTGCTCATGGTCGGTCAAACTACCCTGAACGCCATGCGAAAGCGCACACTATTCCGGCTCGCCGCCGGGACCGTCGCCGCGGGCACGGCCACCCTGGCGTACGCGTCGCTCATCGAGCGCAACATGTTCACCCTGCGCCGCTACGACGTACCGGTGCTGCCGGCCGACGCCGAACCGCTGCGCGTACTGCACGTCTCCGACCTGCACATGATGCCGAACCAGCGGCGCAAGCAGGAGTGGGTCGCCTCACTGGCGGCCCTCGACCCCGACCTGGTGGTCGTCACCGGGGACAACATGGCCCACCCGGACGCCGTACCGGGAGCGCTGCGGGCGCTGCAACCGCTGCTGGACCTCCCCGGGGCCTTCGTCTTCGGCTCGAACGACTACACCGGGCCGGTCTGGAAGAACCCGTTCACCTACTTCCTGCCCGAGCGCGAGTACACCCACGGCACCGCGCTGCCGTACGACGAGCTGCGGACCGTCCTCACCGGCGCCGGCTGGGCGGACCTGAACAACGCACGGACCACGCTGAAGGCCGGCGGCCGGCTGATCGAGCTGCTCGGCGTCGACGACCCGCACATCGAGCGGGACGACTACGACGCCGTGGCCGGCCCCGCCAACCCGGACGCCGACCTCTCCGTCGCGCTGACCCACTCGCCGGAGCCGGCCGTCCTCGACCGGATGGCCGCCGACGGCTTCGACCTGCTCCTCGCCGGCCACACCCACGGCGGGCAGGTCTGCGTACCCGGCTACGGCGCGCTGGTCACCAACTGCGGACTGCCCCGCTCCATGGCACGCGGCCTGCACCGTTGGCCGGGCTCGGACGCCTGGCTGCACGTCTCCGCCGGGCTCGGCACGCACCCCACCGCGCCGGTCCGCTTCGCCTGCCCGCCGGAGGCGAGCATCCTCACCCTGATTCCGCGCTGAACCCGTCGGCGGGGCCCGGGCCGGGTCCCGCCGACGCCGGGGGGTACCGAGTTTGACCACGGGAGCGGGTGGGCTACTATTTGTCGGCACGCCTCGGGGTGTGGCGCAGCTTGGTAGCGCGCTTCGTTCGGGACGAAGAGGTCGTCGGTTCGAATCCGGCCACCCCGACCAGGTGAGAGGGCACATCCGATCCATGGATGTGCCCTCTAGTGCATCCTGGGTGACCAACTGAGTGACTACGCCTCAGCAGCCGGCGCGAAGATGCGATCCATGACTGCCGCGCCCTGGAGCATCACCGGCCGGAGCTGGTGACGGTAGACCTTCTCCGTAACGGTGGTGCCCGAGTGGCCGCACAGGTCGGCGATGTCTTCCAGGCTCACGCCGCTGTCGGAGAGCAGCGACACGAAGCTGTGCCGCAGCTCACGGGGAGTCCAGGCGGCCGGATCCATGCCGGCGAGGGTGACGACTCGGCGGACGTTGGCCGCGTCGAGGGCAGTGCCGACAGTGGTGACGAAGACCAGGCCGAGGGCGTGCCGGTCCGCCGTGTATGCGGCTTAGGCGAGGCGGAGGAAGCTACGGACGTGCGAGCCAAACGACGATCGTGTGTTTTCTGCAGCAAGACTGACGGATTCTCGAAGGAGCATGTCTGGCCTCAATGGCTGCACCCTTACGCGGAGAACGTGGAACCGCATCGCTGGAACCACGAAGCCGGCTTCGGGCAGACCGCCGTCGACACGGTCAAGGAGATGCCCACCGTCGTTACACAGCGACTCGGCTCCGTGCTGACGATGAAGACGCGAGAGGTGTGTAGATCTTGCAACAACGGGTGGATGAGTCAGCTTGAGAGACAGGTCAAGCCGCTGGTTCTCTCGCTCATGGATGCTGCCGTCAGAGGCTGGAGCATCGGCATCCTGCCCGACGAGGCGGCGCGGCTCTCCACGTGGGCAGTGAAGACCGCATGGATGCAGGCGTTGAGCGCCGGGACCACTGTGGGTCATTCAGACAGCTACCACTACCTCCGCCAGCGGCTACTTCCTCCCCCCGACTGCAAAGTGTGGCTTGGTCGTCATGCCGGGGAGTTGGACTTCAATATCAAACAGATGGCAGTCCAGGTGCGTAGATCTGACAGGCCGTGGGACGACGGTGATATTCGGAACGTTCTGTGGACCTGCCTAACCTTTCGCAGCTTGTCGTTCTTGGTCTACACCGTCGACGGCTGGGGCGTGCCTCCGCCAACGCGGGATTCGAACCGCTGGCGGCCCGTGTGGCCTCAGTCAATGTCGATTCGCTTCCCGGCCCGATTCGATGTGTCCGACCAAGACGTCCTGAGCGCGGTTGCTCTCCAGGCTCCTGCACTGCACACGCCGGATCTACCTGTGTTCGAGCGAGACCCGGACGGGACGCAGTACCGGCGCCGGAACTAGGGACACCTGCTACCGGCGAGGCAGCTCTGCGGTGTAGGCGTCCTCGTGGTCACCACCCAGCACCGACGCCACAGCCTGGCGCGCCTGCTGTCCGGGCAGCGGAAGGCCGGCTACCGGCCAGGTGGTGAGAACTTTCTGTACGTCTTCAAGGCGGCCCGCTTCGCAGGCCGCGCGCGCTGCCGAACCTGGGCCGGGCCTATCGGCCCGCCGCGTTGCCCTCTGGCCTTCGGCCGCCGGCACGCGGTTGCCAGCCCGCCGGCGGCGCGACATACGAAGAAACCCGGGCCGCCTTGGTTGCTGGCAGCTCTGGGGCTGTGATGGTGATCGACTCAAGGACGGTGCCTCCGGCGGGGTCTTCGGGCACTCCGGGATGGTGGCGCTATCCCGACAACCTCCGTCCGGGCGAAGCCGAGCAGGTGGGGCCTGGCCAACTTCACGAGCGTGCGGACGAAGGCCGACGGGATGGCGTGGAGCATGATGCGGCGGGTTACGGAGGGCTTCGTCGCTAGCATTACGGTCCTGACGTTCGACTAACAGCTTGAACGATGGCAGAGACCCAGGTAACAGCCACAACGATCCGTCTAACCTCGTACATGTTAACTTGGTAGAAGTTAGGTATAGTTAGTTTGGAAGATAAGGCGGAGGGGCCACGCTTGCACGCAGCCCCTCCGGCTAGAGGTGAAGAGCTAGTTCTCGTCGTTGGAGTGGACGCCGTTGACGAGGACCAGCACCAGGGCCAGCAGGACGAGCTCGGTGATGCCGGGCTCGTCCCTGCCGGTAGCCGCGTTCAGGTTCGCGATCACCTCGCAGGCCAGAGCCAGGTTCACGAGTAAACCCGTCTGCTGATCCTGTCCTTCAGGCGTGATCATTTCAGTCCCTTCTTCGGGGGCCCCTCTCCAGGAGGGCTGCAGCGCCTCCCGCAGCCCGGAACCATCCAGAAGAGCGGTCGATAGATCACACCGCCCCCAATCTTATCGGACGCGCGCTCGACCTGACAAAGTGGACGAGCGCCGCAGTCCCGCCTCGGTCAGCGCGAGTTGTCCGCGTACTACATGTCCAGCTCTGCAGCCGCCGATCGTTCCTTCTGGACGAAGGGGTCGTCGGTTCGAATCCGGCCACCCCGACCAGAGGTAAGTGAAGGTCAAGGCCCCTCCACGGAGGGGTCTTGATTCGTTTCCAGGGCTCACCGCTCCTCCCGAGGCATCGAGCACCCCGGCGATCCCGGTCACGGACCAGCGGTCGACCCCGGCCGCCAGCACGTCATTCCCGTTGGCCGACGTGCCGGTCCGGATTCGACATTCGATTCCGCCGAGCCGACTCCCCGGCCCGGCCCACTCGGCCCTCGCCGGTCCGGGCGGCGTTGCCAGGCAACTTTTCCCGTCCACAGCCGGTGCTAGCTGGTGACTGGAGTGGGGCACATTCGGGCTCGCGATCGGCGAGCACCGGGGTTGACGACGAGGCGTACCCAGGCGTTCCGCTGTTCCCGCGGCATGTCGTCCACCCCGCCGTGATTCCCGGAAACCGGCTGTCCCGGTGAGCCTCCCGACCTGTCGGTGAGGGGCACCTCACCGCTTTTCCTGGCATTGTTGACCGATGACGGCCCTGATCAAGTCCCGCGTGACCGACTGGACCTTCGTCGTACCCCTGATCGCGGTGGTCGTGCTCGCCGCCGCCTGGGGGCGGGACCTGCCCGGCGTGCTGGTCGCGGTGGTGGCCGCGCTGCTGGCCGGCGCGGTCCTGGCCGCCGTGCACCACGCCGAGGTGGTCGCCCACAAGGTGGGTGAGCCGTTCGGTTCGCTGGTCCTCGCGGTGGCGGTGACCGTCATCGAGGTGGCCCTGATCGTCACGCTGATGATCAGCGGCGGCGACAAGACCCAGGCGCTGGCCCGGGACACCGTCTTCGCCGCCGTCATGATCACCTGCAACGGGATCCTCGGCCTGTCGCTGCTGCTCGGGGCGCTGCGCCGCCGGGTGGCCGTCTTCAACCCGGAGGGCACCGGCGGGGCGCTGGCCACCGTGGCGACCCTGGCCACCCTCAGCCTGGTCGTGCCGACCTTCACCACCAGCCGTCCCGGCCCGGAGTTCTCCCCCGCGCAGCTGGCGTTCGCGGCCGTGGCGTCGCTCGCCCTGTACGGGCTCTTCGTGCTGGTGCAGACCGGCCGGCACCGGGACTACTTCCTCCCGGTCAGCCAGGACGGCCGGATCGTCGACGTGGACGGGGACGGGCACGCCGACCCGCCGTCGGCGCGTACCGCGTGGACCAGCGTGGCGCTGCTGGTGGTGGCGTTGGTGGCGGTGGTCGGCAACGCGAAGATCATTTCGCCGACGATCGAGGCCGGCGTCTCGGCCGCGAACCTCCCGCAGGCCTTCGTCGGCGTGGTCATCGCCCTGCTGGTGCTGCTGCCGGAGACCCTCGCGGCGGCCCGCGCCGCCCGCCGCGACCGGGTGCAGATCAGCCTGAACCTGGCCCTCGGCTCCGCCATGGCCAGCATCGGGCTGACCATCCCGGCCATCGCGCTCGCCTCCGTCTGGCTCGACGGCCCGCTGCTGCTCGGCCTCGGCGGCACCCAGCTCACGCTGCTCGCCCTGACCGCCGTGACCGGCGTCCTCACCGTCGTGCCGGGCCGGGCGACCGTACTCCAGGGCGGGGTGCACCTGGTGCTGCTCGCCGCCTTCGTCTTCCTCGCCGCCAGCCCGTGACCGGCTCGGGTCAGTCGTGCAGTTCGGTGCGGGCGACCTCGGCGAACGCGGCGGCCAGGTAGTCGTCCAACGGTCGGCCGGTGACGGCCAGCAGGTCGGCCACGAGCAGCGGGGCGTGTCGCGCGATCTCCCCCGGCCCGGGCGGCGCGTCGTCCTCGCCGGGGTCGTAGACGCCGAGGGCGCTGGCCAGCAGCACCAGCAGCACGTGCGGGTCGACCTGCGACCACCACGGCGTCACCGACCGCACGCAGCGTTCCAGGACCTGGCGTACGTCGTCGCCGGCCAACCCGTCCGGGTGGCTCTCCTCCAGCAGCAGGCGTACCACCCCACCGAGCACCAGGCCGGCCCGGTCGGCGGCGGTGAGCCGCTCCACCGCCAGCTCGTACGCCCCCGCGTCCCGCTCCCGGGCGGCGGCGACGGCCTCCGCGGCGGCCGCCGCGATCTCACGGGCCGGGGCGGGCAGGTGTCGCCAGGTCGTGCTCACCGGGTCAGCATGGCAGACCATGTGGGCCTGCTCACCCACCGGCTCCGCCCAGGGCCGGATCGTCGGTTATCCGGTCGCGCACCGTCGTACCCGACGCAGAGAATCCAGCCATGCTGCGCCGCGCCCTCCCCACCCGCCCGGAAGCCCGTCGGATCCTCCTCGGCACCCTGCTCTCGGCGGTCGGGCGCGGCCTGACCCTGCCGTTCCTCTTCATCTACCTCACCGACCTGCGGGGACTGAGCGACACCACAGCCGGTCTGGCGATCGGCTGGTGCGGTGCGGTGACGCTCGCACTGTCCCCGGTGGGCGGCACGCTGATCGACCGGTTCGGCGCCCGCCGGGTGGTGCTGCCCTGTCTCGTGCTGGAGGCGGTGGGCACCGGGCTGCTCGCCCTGGTCCACTCGACCGGCACCGCCTTCGCGGTCCTCACACTCGTCGCGGTGGGCAGCTCGGCGCTCTGGTCCGGGCAGGCGACCATCCTCGCGTCGTTGACCGACGACGGTGAGCGGCAGCGCGTCTTCGGCCTCCAGTTCGCCCTGCTCAACCTCGGCATCGGGCTGGGCGGTCTGGTCTCCGGCGCGGTGGTCGACGTGGCCCGCCCGGTGACCTTCCAGGCGATCTATCTGCTGGACGCGCTGAGCTATCTGATGCCGGCGGTGATCCTGCTGACCCTGCCGCAGGTCGGCCACCGGCTCGCCGTCGCCACGGGCGCCGAGGAGCGGCCGGCGACCGGGGGCTATCTCACCGTGCTGCGGGACCGGCCGTTCCGCCGCCTGGTCGTCTTCGGGCTGGTGCTCACCACCTGCGGTTACGCGCAGATCGAGGTGGGCTTCACCGCGTACGCGATCCGGGTGGTGGGGGTGACACCGCGGGTGGTGGCCTGGGCCCTCGCCGCGAACACGGTGATGATCGTGCTCTCCCAGCTGCTGGTGATCCGTCGGCTGGAGGGGCGCAGCCGGACCGGCGCGCTCGCCGCGGTGGGCGCGGTCTTCGCGACCGCCTGGCTGGTGCTCGGCGCCGCCGGCCTGGTCGGTACGGGGAACGCGCTGCTCGCGGCGCTCGGCGTGGTGGCCTGCTCGGCGATCTTCGGCTTCGGCGAGACGCTGCTGTCACCGGTGATGCCGGCGCTGACCAACGCGCTCGCCACCGACGAGCTGCGCGGCCGGTACAACGCGATGAGTTCGATGATCTTCGGAATCAGCGGGGTGATCGGCCCGGTCACCGCCGGCCCGCTGATCGGTGCGGCGCACGGGCGGGTCTGGGTGGTCGCCGTGGTCGGCGGTTGCCTGACCGCCTCGGTGATCGCCCTCTCCCTGCGCCGGCTGCTCGACCCCGGACAGGACGGGCGCGGCACCCTGGCCCCACCCCGCGAGCCCGAGGCCGTCGCCCGCTGAGGGCCGCCCCCACCCGCAGATGCGGACGGGCCCCGGAGCAGACGCTCCGGGGCCCGTCGTCGTACGGGCTGCCGTCAGGCGGCGGGCACCTCGGCGGTGGTCTGGATCCGGTCCAGAGCCGGCGCGGAGACCGGCGACTTGGCGGTCAGGTACGCCACGAACGCGTCCAGGTCGATCATGCCGGTGACCTGGTTCGTGCCGTCCTTGAGGACGCTGAACCCGTCACCGCCGCCGGCGAGGAAGTTGTTCACCGTGACCCGGTAGGTCGCGGTGTCGGTGACGGGGGCACCGTTGATGGTGAGGCTGCCCCGGACCACCCGGCTGCCGCTGCACGGCGCGCCGGCCGCGGCGGTGGTGCCGTTCGGGTCGACCACGTAGTGCACGGTCGACGAGGCGTACAGCACCCGGGCGACGGTGAACTGCTGCTCCAGCATGCAGTAGAGCTGCGCGCCGGTCAGGTCGAGCGTCACCAGGTTGTTGGCGAACGGCTGCACGGTGAACGCCTCGGCGTAGGTGACCGGGCCGGCGTCGAGGTCGGCGCGGACACCACCGGGGTTCATGAACGCGGCGACCGCGTTCTGCTCGTTGTCGGTGGCGGCGAGCTGGGCGTCGGCGATGATGTTGCCCAGCGGCGACTCACCGGTCTGGTACGTCGGCTTGCCGTTGGCGTCCACCCCGGTCTGGTACAGGTTCTCCGGCGCCTTGGTGATCGCGCTGGTGGTCTCGCCGACCACCTTGTCGGCGACCGGGCCGAGCGCGGTCTTGTACCGGTTGATCAGATCGGTGGTCGCCGGGTCCTTGGCGAGGTCCCGGGTGACCACGACGTTGTTCGCGGCGGCGCGGACCACGTCACCGGTGCGACGGTCGATCTTCAGGTCGATGTCGGTGACAAGGCGACCGAAGGAGCTGGCACTGGTGACCAGCTTGCCGTTGATGTTGCAGTTGTACGCCGCGTGGGTGTGCCCGCTGACGATCACGTCGATGGACGGGTCCATCCGGTTGGCGATGTCGACGATCGGGCCGCTGAAGCCGGTGCAGTCGTTGATGCCGCCGCCGTTCTGCACGCCACCCTCGTGCAGCAGCACGACGATGGACTGCACGCCCTGGCGCTGCAGGATGCGGGCGTACTTGTTGGCGGTGTCCGCCTCGTCGGCGAAGGTGAGGCCGGCGACGCCCTGCTGGCTGACGATGTTCGGGGTGCCCTCCAGGGTCATCCCGATGAAGCCGACCTTGACGCCGTCGACCTTCTTGATGCCGTACGGCGGCAGCAGCGGCTGGCCGGTGGCGGTGCGGAAGGCGTTGGCGGAGAGGTACTGGAACTTGGCGCCCTCGAACGGGGTGCCGTCGGCGCAGCCGTCCACCGGGTGGCAGCCGCCGTTCTGCATGCGCAGCAGCTCGGTGGCGCCCTCGTCGAACTCGTGGTTGCCGACGCTGGTGAACTGGAGCCCGGCGAGGTTCATCTCCTCGATGGTGGGCTCGTCGTGGAAGGCCGCGGAGAGCAGCGGGGAGGCACCGATCAGGTCACCGGCGGCGACCGTGATGGTGTGCTCCTGCTCCTCCTCGGTGGCGCCGCGCAGCTGCTTGAGCTGGGTGGCGAGGTATTCCGCACCGCCGGCGGGCTGCCCGGCGATGGTGCCGCTGGAGCCGGTCGGCGGCTCCAGGTTGCCGTGGAAGTCGTTGATGGCGAGCAGCTTGACGTCGACCGGCTTGGGGCCGGCTTCCGCCTGGCTGGGGTTGACGGCGACCGTGCCGAGCGCGGTCGCGGCGAGTGCGGCCAGGCCGACGAAGGCCCGGCGCATCCCGGGGACGGACATGGAACTCCTCGTGAGGTTCGGCGCGTGGTTGTCCGGGCGATGGTTCGCCCGGGACCCTGATCCGTGCCGTGACAGGGGTTGATCGCGGGTGGCGGCGGTCGGGGGAGACGCCGCCCCGCCGAGGCAAGCTTGCCACCCGTACCGCGATCGGTCGACCGGGACAGTCGATCAGATCCGCCGGTATCGGGGGCGACCTGTACCGGTCTGTCCGACGAGTCGGACATGACGGGCAGGTGAATTCCTTCACGAGCCCCCGCTGTCAGGGGCATGGACTAGAAAGTAGCCATGACGTCTGTCCGGACTACCTGGACGGTGGACTCGGCCCGCTCGGCCGACGGCACCCCCATCGCCTACGAGACGGCCGGTGACGGCCCGCCCATCGTCCTGGTCGGTGGGGCCTTCAACGACCGGTCCACCACCCGCGCGCTGGGCACCGCCCTCTCCGCCGACTTCACCGTGTACGGCTACGACCGTCGTGGGCGGGGCGACAGCGGCGACACCGGACCGTACGCGGTGCAGCGGGAGACCGACGACCTGGCCGCCGTGATCGAGGCGGCCGGCGGCCGGGCGCACGTCTACGGCATCTCGTCCGGCGCGATCCTCGCCGCCGAGGCGGCGGCCGTGGGGCTGCCGGTGACCGGCCTGGCGCTCTTCGAGCCGCCGTTCCGGGTCGACGGGCACGACGGTGGCGCCCCGGCCGATCTCGCGGAGCGGCTGACCGGGCTGGTGTCGGCCGGCCGGCGCGGCGACGCGGTCGCGCTCTTCCTGACCGCCGCGGTCGGGGTGCCCGCCGAGGGCGTCGAGGGGATGCGCCGGTCACCCGGCTGGTCCTGGCTGGAGGGACTGGCCCATACCCTGGCCTACGACTGCACGGTGACCGGCGACGGGGCCCTGCCCACGGCCCGGTTGGCCAGGGTCACCGCGCCGACCGTGGTGGTCGACAGCACGGGAAGCCCGCCGTGGTTGCGGGAAGCGGCCGGCGCGACGGCGGGGGCGATCCCCGGTGCCACGCACCGCAGCGTGCCCGGCGGCTTCCACGACGTGCCGCCGGAGGACCTGGCCGCCGAGATCCGCCGCTTCCTGCTCGACTGAACCCACACCCGGCACAAGGTCGGCTCGGCCGCTCGCTGCCCCGTCGATCCGACACAACGCACACCCGCCACGGGTGGGCTCGTCCCCTTGCTGCCCGGTTAAGCCGGCACAACGCACACCCGGCACGAGGTCGGCTCGGCCGCTTGCTGCCCGGTTGGGCCGAGACCCCGCGCGCACCCGGCACGGGGCCGGCTCCCAGGGACCGGGGAGCCGACCCCGTGGCACCGGCGTGAGGTCGGCGGGAGGCGTCGCCGCCGCCCCACGAGCAGGAGTCGCTCAGGGGTGCCGGCCGAAGGTCGTCGGCCTCCGGTCTGGGGGATGACGCTATAGATTGCAGATGGCAACTGTGAGCCGCTGAGCCTTCCCGTTGGCAAGTATGTCCGCCGGGCGGGTTCCGTCCGGTCCGGACGGGACCAGGAACTGGACCGTCCGGACCGCCCCGGTCAGCCGTCGCGCCCTGCCGGCCACGAGTTCGGCCGGGTCCGTCCACTCCGACCGGTCGGCCGGTTCCGGCTGATCGGCCAGGCGTCGGGTGACCCGATCGACGGCCCCGGGGTGCTGCGGGGTTCGGACCGCGGCGCGGACGCCGGCGCGGGCGGCGGGATCCCGAGGCCAGGTCCCTGATCGAGGCCGCCGGGCAGCCAGCGGCCAGCACGGTCGGCCGGGCGTCGCACCGCAGCCGACCTCGCCCCGGCGTCAGAACCAGCAGGTCTGCCCGGCGGCGTGGCTGACCTGGACGGTGTGGGTGACGCAGCCGCCGTCGGCCAACCGGTGCAGCAGGAAGGCGGTCGGCTCGGCGACCAGCCCGATCTCCTCGTCACCGCTCATCGTCAGCGAGGCCTGCACCCAGGTGCTCGGGGCGGTGGTGAGCACCGTGCCGGCGAACGCCGTGGTCACCGCCCGGTGCAGGTGACCGGCGGTGACGCGTACGACGTGGGGGTGGCGGCCGATCACGGCGGCGAGCGCCTCCCCGTCGGCGAGTCGGATCTCGTCGGCGGCCGGGATGCCGACCGCGACCGGCGGATGGTGCAGGCACACGACGGCGGGCACCTCCGGCCGGCCGGCCAGCACCCCGTCGAGCCAGGTCAGCTGGTCGTCGCCGAGCCGCCCGCCGCTGCCGCCCGGGGTGAGCGAGTCGAGCACCACGACCGTCGCCTCGGCGTGGTCGACGTGGTAGTAGGCCGAGAAGCCGCCACCGAGGTAGGGCGTGCCGCCGAAGGCGTCCAGCAGCGACTCCCGGTCGTCGTGGTTGCCGGCGGCCAGGTGCACCGGCAGCGGGAAGCGGCCGATGATCTCGCGGAGCGCCGCGTACTCGTCGGGGCGGCCGTGGGCGACCAGGTCACCGGTGATCACCACGCACTCCGGTCGTGGTCGCAGGGCGAGCACCCGGCCGAGGGCCCGGTGCAGCCCGGACGCCTGCTCGGCGGCGAGCGGGCCGGTGGTCACGTGCGGGTCGCTGAGCTGGGCGATGAGCATCGACGCCTCCTCGGGACCGGGACCCTCACGCTATCGCCGATCGCCTCCCTCGCGCGGCCCCGCGTCACCCACAGGCCGTGTCCACAGCCTGTGGATAGCACATGTGTACGAAGGTCGGTGAACCCGTCGCTGAGTACCCTTGATCGCGTCAGCCGGCCCCGCCGACGCCCTCCCACCAGGAACGACGTGGATCACGAGCGAGTCATCCGAGACGTCACGGTCCGCCTTCCGATGGCGTCGACCGCCCTGGAGGCATGCCAGTGGACGGTCGCCGCGCTCGCCCGCCACACCCCGGCGACCGTCTCGATCCTGCTGGAGGTCCACGACCGGCTCCGCTGCGTGGCCGCCACCGGCGCGTGGCAGGTCTTCTCCACCGTCCCCCCGAAGGCCGGCATCGTCGGCCGGGTGCACGCCACCGGTACGCCCACCGCCGTCGCCGACGTCACCGCCGACCCGGACTACCTGCCGATCCGCCCGGACGTCAGCACCGAGGTCTGCGTACCGGTGCTGGACCCGGCGGGCCGGCCGATCGGCGTGCTCGACCTCCAGTGGAGCGCCCCGGCCGAGCTGGCGGCGTGGCAGCGGACCGCCGAACGGCTGGCCGCCCGGTTGGGCGCGCGGATCGTGGCGCTCGGCGGCCCACCGGCCGAGAGCCGCAGCGAGAAGCTGCTCCGGCACGCCGCCGCGATGACCTCCGCCCCCACCGACTGGGACCTGATGGCCGCGGCGATCACCGCCGCCCGGGACGTCTCCACCCTCTCCGCCGCCGTGCTGGTGCTCGCCGGTCGACGCGGACCCCGACTCGGTGCGCCGACCAGCGCCCCCGGCGAACTGGAGTCACGGATCCGCGCCGAACTGACCGAGGCCGGCACCGGGCCGCTGGGCCGGTTGATCGCCCGGGCGCACCGGCACGGCTCGGCGTACACGCTGGGCGAGGCGGGGCATCCGCCGACCGACGACTATCTGCCGCTGGCCCGGGCCGGGGCACGCACCCTGGTGGCGGTGCCGGTCGGTCCGCCGGAGGGCGGCGGGGTGCTGCTGGTGGCCGACGAGCGGCTGCTGCGCCCCGACCCGACCACGGTGAACCTGATGGAGCTGCTCGCCGGGCAGGCGTGGACCTGCCTCGACCGGCTGCGCACCCTGGCCCGGCTGCGCGAGCAGGCCAGCTCGGACCCGCTGACCGGGCTGCGGCACACCGGCCCGTTCGGGCAGCGGATCGCGGCGGCCACCCCGGGGCGTACGGCCCTGCTGGCGATCGACGTGGACGGCTTCAAGACCGTCAACGACACGTACGGCCACCAGGCCGGCGACCGGGTGCTGGTGGGGTTGGCCCGGGCGCTGGAGGGGGCGCTGCGCCACGGCGACGAGCTGTACCGGGTGGGCGGCGACGAGTTCGTGGCGGTGATCGAGGTGAGCCGCCCCGACGAGGCCGTCCGGATCGCCGAGCGGCTCACCGAGGCGGCCCGGCGTACCGGCCGGACGATCAGCGTCGGCGTCGCCCTGCCCCGCGCCGGCGAGGCACCCGAACTGACCCTCCGCCGCGCCGACCAGGCCCTCTACGCCGTCAAACGCCAGGGCCGCGACGGCGTCCGCCTCGCCGCCGCCTGACCCACCACCCACCCCACCCGGCCGCCCCGGCCCGCCAGGCCCTCTTTCTCGGAAAGAGTGGCCAATCCCGGCCCGACAGGCCCTCTTTCTCGGAAAGAGTGGCCAATCCCGGCCGGGTAGGCACTCTTTCCGAGAAAGTGCGGGCGGGACGGCGAGGGCGGGGGAACGGCGGGTCCGGGGGTCAGGGGCGGGTGAGGTCCTTGGCGAGGAGTTCGGCGATCTGGGCGGTGTTGAGGGCGGCGCCCTTGCGGAGGTTGTCGCCGGTGACGAAGAGGTCGAGGGCGCGCGGGTCGTCGACGGCGCGGCGGATCCGGCCGACCCAGGAGGGATCGGTGCCGACGGCGTCGATCGGCATCGGGAACTCGCCCGCGGCCGGGTCGTCGACCAGGATCACGCCGGGGGCGTTGCGCAGCGCCTCGCGGGCCCCCTCGGCGTCCACCTCGGTGGCGAAGACCGCGTGCACGGCCACCGAGTGGCCGGTCACCACGGGGACCCGTACGCAGGTGGCGGAGACCTTGAGGTCGGGCAGCCCGAGGATCTTGCGCGACTCGTTGCGCATCTTCAGCTCCTCCGACGACCAGCCGCCGTCGGCGAGCGAGCCGGCCCAGGGCACCACGTTGAGCGCCAGCGGGGCCGGGAACGGGCCCAGCTCGTCGCCGACCGCCTGGCGCACGTCGCCGGTACGCGAGCCGAGCACCCGGTCCCCGGCGATCTTGCCGAGCTGGTCATGCAGCGTGTCCACGCCGGCCTGCCCCGCCCCGGAGGCCGCCTGGTACGACGCGAGGACCAGCTCGCGCAGGCCGTACTCGCGGTGCAGCGGGGCGATCGCCACGATCATCGCCAGGGTGGTGCAGTTGGCGTTGGCGACGATGCCCTTCGGCCGGTGGCGCACCTGCTCGGGGTTGATCTCGGGGACCACCAGCGGCACGTCGCGGTCCATCCGGAAGGCACCGGAGTTGTCCACCGCCACCGCGCCGTGGCGCACCGCGATCGGCGCCCACTCGGCGGAGACCTCGTCGGGCACGTCGAACATGGCCACGTCGACGCCGTCGAACGCCTCGGGGGTGAGGGCCTGGACGGTCAGCGTCTCGCCCCGGCACTGCACCTGCCGGCCCACCGAGCGCGCGGAGGCGAGCAGCCGGATCTCGCCCCAGACGTTGCGCCGGGAGGAGAGCAGCTGGCACATCACCGTGCCGACGGCACCGGTCGCCCCGACCACGGCGAGGGTGGGCAGCGACGCCATCGGGTCAGCGCCCGGTGCCCGCGTAGACCACGGCCTCGGCGTCGCCGCCCAGCTCGAACTGGTCGTGGATGGCCCGGACCGCCTTGTCGAGGTCGGTGTCCCGGCAGACCACGGAGACCCGGATCTCGGAGGTGGAGATCATCTCGATGTTCACGCCGGCCGCGCCGAGGGCGGCGAAGAAGCCGGCCGCGACGCCCGGGTGCGAGCGCATCCCGGCGCCGATCAGGGAGACCTTGCCGACGTGGTCGTCATAGAGCAGGCCCTTGAACTTGACCGACTCCTGGATCTTGCTGAGCGCCGCCATCGCGGTCGGGCCGTCGGTCTTGGGCAGGGTGAACGAGATGTCCGTCCGGCCGGTGCCCTCGGTGGAGACGTTCTGCACGATCATGTCGATGTTGATCTCGGCACCCGCGACGGTGTCGAAGATCTTCGCGGCGGCGCCCGGCTCGTCCGGCACCCCCACGATGGTGATCTTCGCCTCGCTGCGGTCGTGGGCGACCCCGGTGATCAGTGCCTGTTCCACGGGAAGGTCCTCCATCGATCCGGTGACCATGGTGCCGGTGTTGGTCGAGTATGACGAACGGACGTGGATCGGCAACCCCGCGCGCCGGGCGTACTCGACGCTGCGCAGGTGCAGCACCTTGGCGCCGCAGGCGGCCAGCTCCAGCATCTCCTCGTAGGTGATGTGCTTGATGTGCCGCGCGTTCGGCACGATCCGCGGGTCGGCGCTGAAGATGCCGTCCACGTCGGTGTAGATCTCGCAGACGTCGGCGTGCAGGGCGGCGGCGAGCGCCACGGCGGTGGTGTCCGACCCGCCCCGGCCCAGCGTGGTGACGTCCTTGGTGTCCTGCGAGACGCCCTGGAAGCCGGCGACGATGACCACCGAGCCCTCGTCGAGCGCGCCCTTGAGGCGGCCCGGGGTGACGTCGATGATCCGCGCCCGGCCGTGCACCGAGGTGGTGATCACGCCCGCCTGGGAACCGGTGAACGAGCGGGCCTCGTACCCCAGGTTGTGGATGGCCATGGCGAGCAGCGCCATGGAGATCCGCTCCCCGGCGGTGAGCAGCATGTCCAGCTCGCGGCCCGGCGGCAGCGGGCTGACCTGGTTGGCCAGGTCGAGCAGCTCGTCCGTGGTGTCGCCCATCGCGGAGACCACCACAACGACGTCGTCGCCGGCCTTGCGGGCGGCGACGATGCGCTCGGCCACCCGCTTGATCCGCTCGGCGTTGGCGACGGAGGACCCGCCGTACTTCTGCACCACGAGTGCCACGACGGTGCACTCCCTCCCAGCGACGACCCTGAGCGTGCCGCGCGCCGCCGGGTTCGGTCCGGCGGCGCGGGTCAGACCACCTCAGGGTATCGGGCGGCGCGACGCGCCGGGTCGGGTGATCCCACCATCCGGCCCGGGGTGGGGCGGCTCACCAGGCCCGCCGGGGCGTGGCCGGCGGGCCGCGACACGCGGCGACGGCAGCCGACCGGCGGACTCCGGCCGTCGGCCCCGCACCGCAGAATGACCCGGTGCACGCTCATCTTCGCGCGGCCCGGGGGCTGACCGCCGCCCTGGCGATCGCCCTGCCGGCACTCCTCGCCGCCTGCACCACCGACCGGCCCCGGCCCGCCCCGCCGTCGGCCGCCGCCGATCCGGTGCCGGCCGGGGTCGACGCGGCCCGGGACGAGTTGGCCGCGCTCGCCGCCGCCGCCCTCGACCGCCACCTGACCGCCCGGTACACGCTGGTCACGCCGGACAGCCCGGACCGTACGGTGCTGGTGACCAGCGCGAACGACGGCACCTGGCGGGTCGACGTGCCGGCCTGGGGGCTGGGCGGCACGGTGGACGTCTCGCTCGCCACCACCCCGGACGGGCTGTTCCAGTGCGCGCTCCCCTCGCCCGGCCGGCCCGACCCGGCGAGCTGCGTACGCATCGGCGACGCCGACGACACCGTCCCCCGCCGGCTCGATCCCCGGGTGCAGCACCCGTTCACCGACTGGCTGGAGGTGCTCACCGATCGACGCGCCCCGCTGGCGGTCTCCCCCGCGACCGCGCCGGCCGGGGTCTCCGGCGACTGCTACTCGGTGGAGTCGACCTCCGCCTCGTTGAACGCGCCGCTGGACGTGGGGATCTACTGCTACCTGCCGGACGGCACCCCCACCTACGTACGGGCCGCGCTGGGCACCCTGACCCTGGCCGGTACGCCGGGCCCGGGGCCGGCGACGACCCCGCTCGCCGGGCCGACGGTGGAGGGCGAGCCGATCACCGGCACGGCCCCCTCGCCGGGCGACAGTCCGAGCGCGGGAACGTAGCGACGCGATGTCCGGTTACGGGTGGCATTAACCACATCCACCCGGCCCGCCGTAAGCGACGAATCGCCCATCTGGGACGGTCTTCGCATGGCCGACCTCACCCCGCTGCTCGCCTTCCGCTGGAGTCCCCGGGCCTTCGACCCGGCGGCGACCCTCCCCGGCGCGGAGGCGGCCTCCCTGCTGGAGGCCGCCCGCTGGGCCCCCTCGGCCGGCAACGCCCAGCCGTGGCGGTTCGCCCTCGGGCACCGCGACGAGGAGACCTGGAAGCGGATCCTGGTCAACCTGCCCGTTGCCGACCAGCGCTGGGCGCGGCACGCGTCCGCGCTGGTGGTGGGCGCGCACACCGGTGGCGACGCCGAGCGGGCCGCCTACGACCTGGGCCAGGCGATGGCCCACCTGACCGTCCAGGCCACCGCGCTCGGCCTGCACGTGCACCAGCTCGGCCGCTTCGACCGGGCCGGCCTGGCCGCCGAACTCGACCTCGACCCGGGGGTCCGGCCGCTGGTCGTCGCCGCCGTCGGCCGGCTCGGCGACCCGTTCGCGCTCCCCGAGGAGCTGCGGGCCCGGGAGACCGGGCTGCGCCGGCGGCACCCCGTCGCGGCCCTGCTGCTGCGCTGAGGCGGGGTCGGCGGGTTGCGACGCCCATCTCAAACTCCGGACCTGCCTTCCCACCCCCCGTCTCACCACGTAGGGTGACCCTGTCATGTGGCAGGCGTACCTTCTCCTTGGTCGCCGCGACGAGGCCTGACCGGCCGGCACCTCGTCGCGGAGTCGAACCGCGCCGTCCAGCACATCCGAACTTCACCTCGGCACCGCCCGGCACCGCCGCCGCGCACCGCGCCGACACTTCCGATTGCTGACGCCCGAAGTTCCCAGGGAGCACTCCGCCATGGCACAGACCGCCACTGACGCCGAGACCGATCCGATCGCCCGGCAGCGCCCCAGCCGGATGCCGTTCCAGCGCTACCAGCCCTACGACCAGCAGTTCCGGGTCGACCTGCCGGACCGCACCTGGCCCACCCGCCAGGTCGAGGCCGCCCCGCGCTGGTGCGCGGTGGACCTCCGCGACGGCAACCAGGCGCTGATCGACCCGATGTCCCCGGAGCGCAAGCGCCGGATGTTCCAGCTGCTGGTGCAGATGGGCTACAAGGAGATCGAGGTCGGCTTCCCGTCGGCCAGCCAGACCGACTTCGACTTCGTCCGGCAGCTCATCGAGCAGGACCTGGTCCCGGAGGACGTCACCATCCAGGTGCTCACCCAGTGCCGGGAGCACCTGATCGAGCGGACCTTCGAGTCGCTGCGCGGCGCCCGCCGGGCCATCGTGCACTTCTACAACTCGACCTCGACGCTCCAGCGTCGGGTGGTCTTCGGCCTGGACCGGGACGGCATCACCGACATCGCCACCCAGGGCGCCCGGCTCTGCCGGAAGTACGCGGAGATCCACACCCCGGACACCGACATCCACTACGAGTACTCGCCGGAGTCGTACACGGGCACCGAGCTGGAGTACGCGCTGGAGGTGTGCGGCAAGGTCATCGAGGTGATCGACCCGACCCCGGACCGGAAGCTGATCATCAACCTGCCGGCCACCGTCGAGATGGCCATGCCGAACGTCTACGCCGACTCGATCGAGTGGATGCACCGCCGCCTGCCCCGCCGGGACAGCCTGGTGCTGAGCCTGCACCCGCACAACGACCGGGGCACCGGCGTGGCCGCCGCCGAGCTGGGGCTGCTGGCCGGCGCCGACCGGATCGAGGGCTGCCTCTTCGGCAACGGCGAGCGGACCGGCAACGTCGACCTGGTCACCCTGGGCCTGAACCTCTTCTCCCAGGGCATCGACCCGATGATCGACTTCTCGAACATCGACGAGGTCAAGCGCGCCGTCGAGTACTGCAACCAGCTGCCGGTGCACGAGCGTCACCCGTACGCGGGCGACCTGGTCTACACCGCCTTCTCCGGCTCCCACCAGGACGCCATCAAGAAGGGCTTCGAGGCGCTGGCGAAGGATGCGGCGGCGGCCGGGGTGCCGATCGACCGGCACACCTGGGCGGTGCCCTACCTGCCCATCGACCCGAAGGACCTGGGCCGCACCTACGAGGCGGTCATCCGGGTCAACTCGCAGTCCGGCAAGGGCGGCGTCGCGTACATCATGAAGTCGGAGCACCAGCTCGACCTGCCGCGCCGGCTCCAGATCGAGTTCTCCGGCGTCGTGCAGCAGGTCACCGACCACGACGGCGGCGAAATCGAGCCGGGCACCATGTGGGAGATCTTCGCCCGCAACTACCTGCTGGACCACCAGGTCGACCCGGCCGTCACCCTGGCCGGCTACACCATCGGCACCGTCGACGGCAAGGTCGAGATCGAGGCCGAGGTCGGTTCCGCTGGCGAGCGCCGGTCGCTCACCGCGGTCGGCAACGGCCCGATCGACGCGTACGTCAACGCGCTGGGGGCCCTGGGCGTGGCGGTACGGGTGCTCGACTACCACGAGCACGCCCTCTCCTCCGGTGGTGACGCGCAGGCCGCCGCGTACGTGGAGTGCGAGGTGGACGGTCGGACGGTGTGGGGCGTCGGCACGGACGCCAACATCGTCACCGCCTCGGTGAAGGCGGTCACCAGCGCCGTCAACCGCGCCCGAAGCTGAGCCCCGCGAAGCAGGAGCCCCCGGTCAGCCCGGGGGCTCCTGCTTCACCGGCCGGTGGATGAGCAGGGCGGCCATCACGGCGGCGACGAGCAGCAGCCCGGCGCACCACAGGAGCGCCCCCCGGTACGCGTCGGTCAGCGCGCCCCGCTGCTCGTACCCGGTGCCGGAGAGGCCGACGAGCAGCGGCAGCGCGGCCACCGCCAGCAGGCTCCCGGCCCGGGAGGCGGCGTTGTTGAATCCGCTCGCCACCCCGGCGAACCGGTCGGCGACGGCGGCCAGCACCGAGGCGGTCAGCGGCGCCACCACCAGCGTCAGCCCCACTCCGAACAGGAGCACCCCCGGCAGCACGTCCACCCAGTACGACGCCCCCGGCGCGACCCGGCGCAGCAGCAGCAGGCCGACCGCGGCGATCACCGGGCCGACGGTGAGCGGCAGCCGGGGACCGATCCGGGCCGACAGCGCCCCCGCCCGGGACGAACCGAGCAGCAGCAGCACCGTCATCGGCACGGTCGCCAGGCCGGTGAGCAGGGCCGACCAGCCGACCACGTTCTGCAGATAGACCGCGAGGAAGAAGCTGAACCCGGCGAGTGCCGCGTACACCCCCACGGTGAAGATGTTGAGCACCGAGAAGAGCCGGCTGGTGAAGAGGCCGGTGGGGAGCATGGCGGTGTCCCCGCGACGCCGTTCCACCAGCACGAAGACCACCGCGGCGACCAACCCGACCAGCGCCGAGGCCAGCACCGGCAGGGAGCCGACGCCGCGCGCCGGGGCGTCGATCAGGGCGTACGTGACGCCGCCGAGGCCGACCGCGCCGAGCAGCGCCCCGGCCACGTCGAAGCGCCGCCGCCCCGCCCCGGTACGGGAGACGTCCTCGTCCCGGCTCTCCGGCACCCAGCGCAGCCCGGCGAGCACCACCCCGACGGCCAGCGGCACGTTGATGAAGAAGATCCACCGCCAGGAGAGCGCGTCGATCAGCCACCCGCCCAGCAGCGGGCCGAGCGCGGTGGAGACGCCGGAGAGGCCGGCCCAGGTGCCGATCGCCCGCCCCCGGTCGTCCGGGTGGAAGCTGGCCTGGAGGACGGCGAGCGAACCCGGGGTGAGCAGGGCGCCGCCCGCGCCCTGGAGGAAGCGGGCGGCGACCAGCCAGCCGGTGCCCTGGGCCAGTCCGCAGAGCACGGAGGCGGCGGCGAACCAGATCACCCCCAGCAGGAAGACCCGACGGCGGCCGAACCGGTCGCCGAGTGCCCCGCCGAGCAGCACGAACGCGGCGAGCATCAGCAGGTAGCCGTTGACCGTCCACTGAAGATCGGCGACGGTCGCGCCGAGTTCGGCGCCGAGCCGCGGCAGGGCGACGTTGACGACGGTGGTGTCCAGGAAGACCATGCCGGAGGCGAGGATCGCGGCCAGCAGGGTGCCTCGCGCGGCGGCGGTGCCCGTCCGGAGCGCGGGCGCGGGTGAGGTCATGACTACCAACTCTGCCCGGGATCCACTCCCGACGCCACGAATCAGAGAAACCGCGCCGGGGTACTGTGCGGGATCGCCGGGAGCCCGCAAGCTGGAGAGGTGTCGTCTGTGCGTACCAGATCAGGAGCCCGCACCGCGGGGGTGGCCGCGCTCGTCGCGGCGCTGGCCCTCGGCGTCGCCGGTTGTGACCCGGCCGTCGAGCCGGATGCGCCGCCGCCGAGCGGAGGCAACGTCACCCAGGAGCTCGGTGAGCTGACCGTCGCCGCCGCCGGGTCCATGAAGGGCTACAGCCGGACCCGGTTCCCGCACTGGCGGGACACCGGCAAGAACTGCGACGTGCGGGACAGCGTGCTCCAGCGGGACGGCGAGAGCATCAAGCTCTCCGGCTGCAACGTGGTGGGCGGGCGCTGGGAGAGCGCCTACGACGGCCGGGTCTTCACCGACCCGTCGGACGTGGACATCGACCACGTGGTGCCGCTGGCCAACGCGTGGCGCTCGGGCGCCGACGAGTGGGACGACTCGAAGCGCGGCGACTTCGCCAACGACCTGACCCGGCCGCAGCTCATCGCGGTTTCCCTGACCTCCAACCGGGCAAAGGGTGACCAGGACCCGTCCCAGTGGAAACCGGCGAACCGGTCGTACTGGTGCCAGTACGCCGCGGACTGGGTGACGGTCAAGCACTACTGGCGGCTGACGGTGACCAGTGCCGAGAAGGCCGCCCTCACCGACATGTTGGAGGGCTGCACATGGGCGAGCAAGCGGTGAGCGGGGCCGGGGGGACACCCGCGCCGGAGCAGACACCGACCGCCGCCGGGAAGGACGCGACGCCGGCCACCGGCGCCACGTCGGCGGGGATGACCGCGGACGGCACGCCGGCGGCACCCGCCGACGTCTCCGGGGCCGGCATGGCCGCCGACACCGCCCCGGCCGGGGCCGCACCGGCTGCGGCACCCGCCGGGGGTACGCAGCAGCGCACCGCCGACATCACCCCGGGGCCGGGCGGCGTGATGACCGACGAGGTCGGGGTGGTGACCGGCGAGCTGACCCTGCGCACGGAGTACGCCGACGGCCAGGTCACCCTGCACGTGCAGTACAAGGACGCCGACGAGTGGTACGTGGTGACCGGCGGGAAGGCGGCGCTGGCCGACGCGGGCGACCTGGACGCCGTGCACGGCATCGCGGTCGCCCTGCTCCACCGCCCCGAGGGCTGAGCTGCGCCGAGGCCCCCTTCCCGGGATCGGGAAGGGGGCCTCGTGCCGTGGTCACGGGGTCGGGATCAGCTCACCGGTGTCGCCCGGCGCCGCGCCGTCGTCCGGGCGGACCAGCGTCGGCTCCACCTCGTGCGGCCGGATCCGGCCGGCCGCGATGTCCTCCGCGTAGTGGCAGGCCACCCGGTGTCCGTCGAGCACGTCGCGCAGCGCCGGCCGCTCGTCGGCGCAGCGGGTCGGCTGCGCCCACGGGCATCGGGTGTGGAACCGGCACCCGGCCGGCGGGTTCGTCGGCGAGGGCAGGTCGCCGGCGAGCAGGATCCGCTCGCGGCGGTCCTCCACCAGCGGGTCCGGCACCGGCACCGCCGACATCAGCGCCTTCGTGTACGGGTGCATCGGCTCCCGGTAGAGGTCGTCGCTGGACGCCTCCTCCACCAGACCGCCGAGGTACATCACCCCGACCGTGTCGGCGATGTGCCGGACCACCGCCAGGTCGTGGGCGATGATCAGGTACGTCAGGCCGCGCTCGTTCTGGATGTCCTCCAGCAGGTTGAGCACCTGCGCCTGGATCGACACGTCCAGCGCCGAGACCGGCTCGTCGGCCACGATCAGGTCCGGGTCGAGCACCAGGGCCCGGGCGATCCCGATGCGCTGCCGCTGGCCGCCGGAGAACTCGTGCGGATACTTGCTGAGCGCCGAGGCGGGCAGGCCGACGGCGTCCAGGGCGTCCCGCAGGCGCTTGGCGGTGGCCGCCTTGTCGTCGGCGAGGCCGTGCGCCTTGAGCCCCTCGACCAGCAGCGACTCCACCGACTGGCGGGGGTCGAGGCTGGACAGCGGGTCCTGGAAGATCATCTGCATCCGGCGGCGGGCCTTGCGCATCGACTCGCCCTTGAGCGAGCGGACGTCCGTGCCGTCGAAGACGATCTCACCGTCGGTCGGCTCGACCAGCCGCAGCAGGCCCCGGCCGAGCGTGGACTTGCCGCAGCCCGACTCGCCCACCAGCCCGTACGTCTCACCCGCGTTGATCGACAGCGAGACGCCGTCGACGGCGTAGACGTAGCCGACGGTGCGGTCGAAGAGCACACCGCTCTTGATCGGGAAGTGGACCTTGACGTCGCGCAGTTCGACCAGTGGTCCGGTCCGCTCGGTCACGCTACCGCCACCTCCTCCGAAACAGGGTTGTTGCAGCGCAGGTCGCCGCCGGTCGCGGTGGGTTCGAGCGGGGGCGTGCCCTCCAGGCAGGCGTCCACCACGTTGTCGCAGCGGGGCGCGAAGGCGCACCCCTCGCCCCACGGGATGTTGTCGGCCACCGAGCCGCGGATGGCGTGCAGCCGCTCGCCCCGGGGCGAGTCCAGCCGCGGCACCGAGTTGAGCAGCCCGTGCGTGTACGGGTGGCGCGGCTGGGCGAACAGGTCGTGCCGGGCGGCCCGCTCGACGACCTTGCCGCCGTAGAGCACGTTGACCGTGTCGCAGAGGCCGGCCACCACGCCCAGGTCGTGCGTGATCATGATGAGGGCGGTGCCGGTCTCGTCGACCAGCTGCTTGAGCAGGGTGAGGATCTGCGCCTGGATGGTCACGTCCAGCGCGGTGGTCGGCTCGTCGGCGATCAGCAGCCGCGGCTTGCAGGCCAGCGCGATGGCGATCAGGGCGCGCTGCCGCATGCCGCCGGAGATCTGGTGCGGGTATTCCTTGAGCCGCCGCATCGGGTCGGGGATGCCGACCGCGTCGAGCAGTTCCCGGGACTCCTTGAGGGCGGCGCTGCGCTTCATGCCCCGGTGCCGCTCCAGCACCTCGGCGACCTGGACACCGATCGGGACGACCGGGTTCAGCGAGGAGAGCGGGTCCTGGAAGATCATGCCGATGTCCCGGCCCCGCCGGTCCCGCAGGTCGTCGGGGCGCAGCCGCAGCAGGTCGGTGCCGTCGAAGCTCACCTCACCGGTGACCTTGTTGCCCCGCTTGGGCAGCAGGCCCATGATCGCCAAGCTGGTCACGCTCTTGCCGCAGCCGGACTCGCCGACCAGGCCCACGGTCTGGCCCGGCTCCACACTGAAACTGACCTTGTCGACCGCGGTGAACGGCCGCTCACCGCGTCGCTGGAACACCACGCTCAGATCGCGTACGTCGAGCAGGCTCATCGGGTCACTTCCTCACTGCGCTGGTGCGTGGTTCCCATCGCCGTCACCGCCGGTTCTTCGGGTCGATCGCCTCGCGCATCGCCTCACCGAGCAGGGTGAAGCCGAGCGCGACGATGATGATCGCGGCAGCCGGGTAGTAGGCCAGCTCGGGCCGGACCTCGAAGTACCGCTGACCGTCCACGCCGAGCATCAGGCCCCACTCGGCGCGGTTGATGTCCGGGTCGCCGAGGCCGAGGAAGGAGAGCGACGCCGCCTCCAGGATGGCGGTGGAGAGGGTGAGCGTGGCCTGCACGATCACCGCGGTCATCGCGTTGGGCAGCATGTGCCGCAGCACGATGGACCGCTGCTTCACGCCGAGCGCCCGGGCGGCCAGCACGTGGTCGCTCTCCCGCTGGGCCAGCATCGAGCCGCGCAGCAGCCGGGCGAAGATCGGCACGTTGACGATCGCCACCGCGAAGATGACCGTCCACTGGCTGGACCGGCTGGCCATGGCGACCAGGCTGATCGCCAGCAGCAGGGCGGGCAGGGCCAGCATCACGTCGGTGAACCGCATCAGGATGTTGTCGACCCAGCCGCCGAAGGCGCCGGCCAGCGCGCCGATCAGCACGCCCAGGGCCAGACCGATCATGGTGGCCACCACGCCGACGAAGAGCGTCTGCTGGCTGCCGTAGATCATGCGGGAGAGGAAGTCACGACCGAGCGGGTCGGAGCCGAGCGGGAAGTCGCCGGTGGCGCCGGGGATGTTGTCGACAGTCAGGTTGCGGGTCAGCTCGTCGAAGCGCTGCGCCGGGTCGTGCGGCGCGAGCAGCGGCGCGAAGATCGCGATCAGGACGAAGAGCGCGACGATCGACGCGCCGACGATGGCGACCGGGTTGCGCCGCAGCCGGCGGAACGCGTCCCGGACGAGGCTCACGCCCCCCTTGTCAGCGCTGGCCCGGGCCAGCGCGTCCAGCCGCTCCTTCTTCCGCTCGCCGAGCAGCGCGATGTTGCGCGGCGTCACGCCCTCGCGCTTCTCCTCGACGCCCGGCCCGTCGGCCGGAGTCAGGTCGGACTCGGGCAGGCCGGATTCGTCCCGCGGAGTCGGCACGTTGGGCCGGGTGATCGGGTCGCTCATGCGGCCACCTCGCTTCGCTCGGCGGCCGCACGGGGCTCCGCCACGCTGTGCTTGATCATTCGCTCGCGATGCTCGCTCATCGCACACGCACCCTCGGGTCGATGAAGGCGTAGGAGACGTCGACCAGGAGGTTGACCACCACGAAGACCAGTGCGGCCAGCAGGATCAGCGCCTGGAGCACCGGGTAGTCCCGGCCACCGCTGATCGAGTCGTAGATCAGGGTGCCGAGGCCGCCCCAGTTGTAGACCTTCTCGGTGAGCACCGCGCCGGAGAGCAGCGCGCCGGTCTGCAGACCGATCGTGGTGACCACCGGCAGCAGGGCGTTGCGCAGGATGTGCCGGCCCCGGATGGTCTTGTGCCGCAGGCCCTTGGCCTCGGCCGTCCGGACGTAGTCCTCGTTGAGCACGTCCAGCACGCTGGCCCGGGTGATCCGGACGATCACCGCCAGCGGGATGGTGGCGAGCGTGACCGCCGGCAGGACCAGGTGCCAGAGCGCGTCGGCGGTGGCGTCGAACTCCCGGGTCAGCAGCCCGTCGAGGACGAAGAACCCGGTGATCTCGGTGTTGTCCAGACCGGTGCTGAGCCGCCCCGAGGGCGGGAACCAGTGGATGTTCTGGGTGAAGACGTCCTTGAGCAGATAGCCCAGGAAGAAGATGGGGATCGAGATGCCGAGCAGGGTGCCCGCGATGCTCAGGTTGTCCAGCAGCCGCCCGTGGTACCGGGCGGCGAGATAGCCGAGCGGCACGCCGAGCCCGATCGCGATGATCAGGGCGGCCACCGCCAGCTCGATGGTGGCCGGGAAGGCGCGGCCGATCACCTCGGTGACGGCGTCGCCGGAGCGGATGGAGTTGCCGAAGTCGCCGGTCAGGACCCGTTGCATGAACTTGCCGTACTGGACCAGGATCGGCTGGTCGTAGCCGAGCGCCTTGGTCAGCAGCGCGCGCCGCTCGGGGGTGGCGCGCTCACCGAGCAGCGCCTCGATCGGGCCGCCGGGCAGGTTCCGCAGCCAGATGAAGATGAGCGCGGACAGCGCCATCAGGGTCACCACCAGCTGGAGCAGGCGGCGGACTATGACTCGCAACATCTCTCACACCAGATTCTCGATATCAGCGGTTCGGCCCGGGCCGGGGTCTGTGCCCCGGCCCGGGCCGATCCGCGTACGGCGTCAGTGGTTGAGCGTCCTTGTCAGGAGACGCTGACCGTGTTGAAGCGCTCGTCGGTCAGCGGGCTGGCAACCAGACCCTTGACGTTCTTGGCGACCACGATGGCCGGCGGGGCGTGCCAGATCGGGACGGCCGGCAGCCACTTGCTGGCGATGTCCCGGTTGACCTGCTCCCACGCGGCCTTCTTGCCGGCGTCGTCGACGGTGGCGTCGGCCTTGGAGATCGCGTCGAACATCTCGGTCATCGCCTGGTCACCGAACTCGACCTTGCCGCGACCGAAGAAGGTGCCGACGAAGTTGCCCGGGTCGTTGTAGTCGCCGGTCCAACCGAGCAGGTGCAGGTCCTGCTTGCCGAACTGCTGGATGTCGTCCTTGTAGCCACCGTTCCACGGGCGGGCCACACCGTTGACCTTGATGCCGACGGCCTGGAGGTCGTTGGCGAGGACGGTGAAGATCTCCTGCGGGTTCGGCATGTACGGCCGGGTGACGTCGGTCGGGTAGTAGAAGTTCAGGGTCAGACCCTCGGCCCCGGCCTCCTTCAGCAGCTGCTTCGCCTTCTCCGGGTTGTACTCGTACTTCTGCACGTCGTTGGCGTAGCCGGCCACGGTGTCGGGCATGAACTCGTCGGCGACCTTGGTGCCGCCCGGGCCCTTGGTCTGGACGAGCTGCTGACGGTTGAGGGCGTAGGCGATCGCCTGGCGCACCCGCAGGTCCTTCAGCTTCGGGTTCTTCTGGTTGATGCCCAGGTAGAGGATGTTGAACGCCGGCCGGTCGAGGACCTGGAAGCCCTCACCGGAGAGCGCCTTGCGGTCGGCCGGGGCGGGGAAGTCGATGCCCTGGACGGTGCCCGCGCGCAGCTCCTGCTTGCGGGTGTTCTCGTCCGGGATGACCTTGATGACCAGCTTGTCGACCTTGGCCTTCTCGCCCCAGTAGTCGGGGTTGCGCTCCAGGGTGATCTCGTTCTTGGCCTTGTCCCAGCCGCCGAACTTGAACGGGCCGGTGCCGACCGGGTGCTCGTTGGCGAAGGCGCTGTACTCGAAGGAGTCGCCGTTCTGCTTGACCGTGTCGGCGTCGTACTTCTTCAGCGCGTCCGGGCTGGCGATCGAGAGGGCGGTCAGCGCGAAGGCACCGGGGAAGGCGCCCTTGTACTGGTTCATCGTGATGACGGCGGTGCCGTCGTCCTTGGCCTCGCACTTGTTGTAGACCGGCTTGCCGACGCCCTCGGCCTCGTTCTTGGCGAACCCGCCGAACGTGTCCGAGTAGTAGATCATCTGCGACTGGGCGGCGGCGCCCTTCATGTTGTACCAGCGGTCGAAGTTGAAGCAGACCGCTGCGGCGTTGAAGTCGGTGCCGTCGTGGAACTTCACACCCTTGCGCAGGTGGAAGGTCCAGACCTTGCCGCTCTCGTCGTGCTCCCACTTCTCCGCGAGGGCGCCGACGAGGTCCGCCGTGCCCGGCTTGTTCTGCACCAGCGTGTCGTACATCTGCCGGATCGGCCGGAACGACTCACCGTCATCGTTGAAGATCGGGTCGAAGTTCTTGGGGTTGCTGGTGCCCGCGAAGACGAAGGTGCCGCCAGTCTTGGCTCCACCGCTGTCCCCGTCACGCTCGCTCTTCGCGCAGCCGGACGCCCCGACCGCCAGAGCGGCAACGGCCGCGAGGGCCACAGCCGCCTTGAGCCTGCCTGCCTGCATCTCTCACCTCTGTCATGCGCATGACCACGCCGAGTTGTGGCTCAGTCTGTGAGCCGGAGGCTATGACACGACTCACCGAAGCGGAACGCCCGTTAGGCAATCGCTATCAAGCCGACACCAAGCAGTCGGCTCTGACAGCCGTCAGCGGCAGGTGGGAATGACTGTCACAGCCCGGACGGGCCGGCCGGGCGCGGCGGCGCACACGACGGTGCGGCCGCCGCCACGCGAGGTGGCGACGGCCGCACCGGTACGACAGGGGCCCTGCGACGGCTCAGACGGCCCGCCGGCCCTCGAACGCCCGACCCAGGGTGATCTCGTCGGCGTACTCCAGGTCACCGCCGACCGGCAGGCCGCTGGCCAGCCGGGTCACCGAGATGCCCATCGGCTTGACCATCAGGGCCAGATAGGTGGCGGTCGCCTCGCCCTCGGTGTTCGGGTCGGTGGCCAGGATCAACTCGCGTACCGTGCCGCCGCTCAGCCGGGTCATCAGCTCCCGGATGCGCAGGTTGTCCGGCCCGATCCCCTCCAGCGGATTGATCGCGCCACCGAGCACGTGGTAGCGCCCGCGGAACTCACCGGTCCGCTCGATCGCCACGACGTCCTTCGGCTCCTCGACCACACAGAGCACCTCGTCCGTACGGCGGGGGTCGCGGCAGATCCGGCACTGCTCCGACTCCGCCACGTTGTAGCAGGTGGTGCAGAAGCGCACCAGCTCCTTGACCTTGCGCAGCGCGCCGGCCAGCCGGTTGACGTCGGCCGGATCCGCCGACAGGACGTGGAAGGCGATCCGCTGGGCGCTCTTCGGGCCGACGCCCGGCAGCCGTCCCAGCTCGTCGATCAGGTCCTGGATGGCACCCTCGTACATCTGCCGCTCAGAAACCGGGCAGGCCGAGGCCGCCCATGCCGCCGCTGACCGGGCCCATCTTCTTCTCGGTCAGCTCCCGGGCCGCCTCGGCGGCGTTGTGCACGGCCGCGACGACCAGGTCCTCCAGGGTCTCCACGTCCTCCGGGTCGACCGCCTTCGCGTCGATCTTGATCGCCTTCAGTTCGCCGGTGCCGGCGACCGTCGCGGTGACCAGCCCGCCACCGGCGGTCCCGGTCAGCTCCGCCTCGGCCAGCTCGGCCTGGGCCTTGGCGATCTGCTGCTGCATCTTCTGCGCCTGCTTCAGCATCTGCTGCATGTTCGGCTGTCCACCTGGGCGCACGGATGGCTCCTTCTCGCACTCGTCTGCTCGGCCGCGCCCAGCCTAGTCGGCCGGCGGCACCCGTCCTCGGGGTCGTCCGCGCGCCTCAGCGCGCGTCGACCTCGTCGATCTTCTCAGCGCCGAACGCCTCGCGGAGCAGCTGCACCGCCTGCTCCTCGCTCGACTGCCGGGCGGTCCGCTCGTCGATCACCTCGTCCAGCGGCTCGTCGCCCGGGTCGAAGCCCTCGTACGCCGGGGTGGCCGGGGTAGCGGCCGTCGGCGCACCGCCACTCCGCAGCGGCCCGTCGTAGTCCGGGTCGTATGGCGGCTCGCCGGCCCACTCCGCGTCGGCGGTCTTCCGGGCGGCGGGCGCGGTGCGCGGACCCTTGCCGGCCCCGGCGGTCGCCGCGGCCGCCGCCGCGCGGGCCGCCGCGATCGCGCTGCTCACCGGGGGCTGCGGGGACCCGCTCGCCTGCGGTACGACAGGAGCCGCCGTCACGGTCGCCGTGGCGGTGGCGGCGGTCGCCGTGGCCCCACCGGGGCGCGCCGGCTCCGGCCAGTCGGCACCCGCGGTGGCACCGCCGGGGCGGGCCGCTTCCGGCCAATCGCCGTCCCCACCGGCGGCATCACCGGGGCGGGCGGCACCGCCGGGGCGGGCCGGTTCCGGCCAACCCCCGTCATCATCGGCCACGTCGGCGGGGCCGGTTGGCGAGGTGCCGTTCTGGCCACCTCCGGCCGGTCCACCCGGACCGCCGTGCGCGGGGCCGAGCCCGGTCGGCGCACCGCCGGTGGCGGGACCCCCGCCGTTCCGGCTGCCGGGACCATTCGCACCGTCCGGGCCGGACGCCCGACCGGAGTCGGGGCCGCCGGGTGCGGAGCCGCCCGGACCGGAGTCGAGGCCGCCGGGTGTGGATCCGCCGGGTGTGGAGCCGCCCGGACCGGACGAGCCGGCGGAGGAGGCACCGGGAACGGGAGCGCCACCGGTCGGTGGGGGCGCGGTCGGTGGGGGCGCGGTCGCCGGGGCCGGGCGGGCGGTCGACCGGGGTGGTCCGCCGAGGGCGGCGCCACCGCGCTCACCGGCCACCTCGCAGCGGATCTGCCAACGGCCGCCGAACTCCTCGTAGAGCGCCTCGGCCAGGACCGAGGTGTGGTGGGCCATCATCTGGGCGAGGACCGGGGACTTCACGGTCAGCACCAGGGTGTCGCCGTCGATGTCGCGGACCACCGCGTCCCGCATCAGGGCGGCGGCCGGCTTCTTGATCCGGTTGACCTTCGCCACGATGTCCGGCCAGACCCGGCGTACCGCGACCGCGTCCAGCGCGCCGGGGGCGGCGGAGCCGGGCCGGGGCGGCTCGGGGGTGGCCGGATCGGGCATGACGGCGGACGGCGGCACCGCCCGGTGTGCCGGGGTGGCCGGCCCGTTGCTGACCGGGGTGGCCGGCCCGTTGCCCGCCGAACCGGCCGGAGCGGAGCCACCGGGTCGCTCGGTCGGCGAGGGGGCCCCGGCCGCGGCCGGGGCCGGACCGGTGGACGGGGCGGGACGGGAGCCGCCGGGGGTGGCGGTCCGGGAGCCGGCGGCCAGGGCGGCGCGGGCGGCGGCGGCACCGGAGGGGGCGTCGGCAGCCGCCGGCTGGCCGGCGGTCTGCGGGTCGGACGCGGCGGCAGCCGCGGTCGGGGCGGGAGACTCCTGGCGTACCGCAGGGGGGTGGGCGACCGGCGCGGGACCGGCGGCGGCCGGCGGCGGCTCGGACCCACCCAGGGTGAGCCGGCGTTCCATCCGTTCCAGGCGCTGGAGCAGGCCGCCGGTGGAGTCGTCCACGCCGGGCAGCAGCATCCGGGCGCAGATCAGCTCCAGCAGCAGCCGGGGCGCGGTGGTGCCGCGCATCTCGACCAGCCCGTTGTGCACGATGTCCGCGCAGCGGGACAGGGTGGCCGGGCCGAGCTGCTGGGCCTGGGCCGCCATCCGCTCGATCTGGTCGGCCGGGCCGTCGATCAGGCCCTTGGCGGCGGCGTCCGGCACCTGCTGGAGGACGATCAGGTCGCGCAGCCGTTCCAGCAGGTCGGAGGCGAACCGGCGCAGGTCGTGCCCGGCCTCGGCGACCCGGTCGACGGTGGCGTACGCGGCCCTGCCGTCCCCGGCGGCCAGCGCGTCGCACATCTCGTCGATCAGCGCGGAGTCGGTCACGCCGAGCAGCGCGGCGGCCCGGGCGTAGCTGACCCCCTCCGGGCCGGCGCCCGCGATGAGCTGGTCGAGCACGGAGAGGCTGTCCCGCGCGCTGCCACCGCCCGCGCGCACGACGAGGGGGAAGACGGCCGGCTCGACCTTGACGCCTTCCGCCTCGGTGAGCTGCTCCAGGTAGGGGCGCAGCACCTTCGGCGGGATCAGCCGGAACGGGTAGTGGTGGGTCCGCGACTTGATCGTGCCGAGGACCTTCTCCGGCTCGGTGGTGGCGAAGATGAACTTGACGTACTCCGGGGGCTCCTCGACCAGCTTGAGCAGGGCGTTGAAGCCGGCCGACGAGACCATGTGCGCCTCGTCGATGACATAGATCTTGAAGCGACTGTTGGCCGGCGCGAAGAACGCCTTCTCGCGCAGCTCACGGGCGTCGTCGACGCCGCCGTGGCTGGCCGCGTCGATCTCGATGACGTCGATCGAGCCGGCGCCGTCGGTGGCCAGCGAGCGGCAGGACTCACACCGCCCGCACGGCTCGGGGGTCGGGCCCTGCTCGCAGTTGAGCGAGCGGGCCAGGATCCGGGCGCTGGAGGTCTTGCCGCAGCCGCGGGGGCCGGAGAAGAGGTACGCGTGGTTGAGCCGCCCGCTGCGCAGCGCCTGCGACAGCGGCTCGGTGACGTGCTCCTGCCCGATGAGCTCGGCGAACGTCCGGGGCCGGTACTTGCGGTAAAGGGCCAGTGCCACCCGTCCCGCCTCCTCTCGACCGAGCCATTCTGCGCCGGTCAGGCGCGGGTGACCACCCACCACCCCGTGACCTGACCCGCAGGGACGTTACCGGCACCCGGAGACAGAAAGGCCCCCCGTGCACCCGTCAGAGCCCGCTTATCCTTGCTGCCTTCCGGCCCTGGGGAGGTTCACGAGATGCACGCCGCACGGGGGGTGCCGCCAAGCCTACCCGACCCGGCGTGGATCTTCAGGGGGTGGTGGGGTGGCCGGCCGTCACGGGACCTGTATCCTGGCTCGCGGAGGATTCGCCTAGAGGCCTAGGGCGCACGCTTGGAAAGCGTGTTGGGTTAACACCCTCACGAGTTCGAATCTCGTATCCTCCGCTCGCGTGAGCAGCACGAACGACAGGGCCGGCCCCCACGGGGACCGGCCCTGAGTCGTCTCTACGGTCGCTGCCGTCTCAGTTGTCGTCTCACTTGCGGCTGCCCATCCGGCCTGACCGCAGGTCCGCCCACCCTCCTGAGGGAGGGCAGTAGGACGCCCGAAGCAGTCCGCCGAGCCGCCGGGGGCGACAGCCGCCCGTAGGGCAGCTACCAGGAGCGCCAATTCACCCTCGCCGCGAGGTATATGGCGGGCTCCCCTACTGACTGGCGCTCGAAGCCGGGAGCGTGCTACCTAAGGGGTTGTCGGTGACAACCGTTTACTTGTCACCGACAATGGCCACTTAGCTTGAGACCCCGCAACTCAGAGACCTCTTCATCTCAGTCGCACACGCTGTCCGGCGCTGGATGCGAACCATACGCAAAATAGGAAGCGGCGCCCGAGCTCGTCCCTCGGGCGCCGCCATGCTCCCTACCCATCAGCAAGCAGGAGCCACTGTGCAGCCTAGCGACTTGGAACAGTACTCGGAAGACCTCTGGAACCTCCAAAACATGAGACCGCGCCGCCCAATAACGGTCAGAAACTTTGTCATTGCTGTCGCCACCGCTGCCGCGTCGTATCTGGTCTACCGGCGCACTGGAGACGAACTTCTCACCCTCGCCAGCCTGCCCATCATCCAGGGCTTTCTTTGCTACTGGCTTGCCCAGTGAGTTGACGCGACAAGGACCAGGGAATCAGGTTTCTTCATGGAAGACTGGGTTGTTCGAATTGTTTTTCCTAGCACGCCAGATGCGCTCAGGGCATCCAAGGCGCGAAACGATCGGCTAGCTTTGGACTGGAAGTTCGTGGAGCGCCGAACGGGCGCGACCCTTGTGGCAACGCAGACACTACGTCGCAGAACGGCATCGTCTGCGCTCGCCAAAGCCGCGCGGATGGTGGAGTGGATTCAGCGGGTCGCGGAAGCAGAGATCGACCCTATTTCCGTTTCCGTTCACCCGGACGGCACGCCGGAACAGGTCCCAGAACTTGTGACGCTGGCCGAGATTGCCGTTCAACTAGGCGTTTCGAGGCAACGGGTACAGCAGCTGTCGAAGCAGACGTGGTTTCCGCCGCCTGTCGCCAGGACCAAGAGCGGGCCAATCTACACCCTTGCAGACGCAATGCAGCTTCAACGCGTAAGGGAAACCAAGAAGGGTAACAGTTACGGGCGACAAAGCGCCGATTAGTCGGTCGAACATCCTGGCTAGGGTGGGCTTGGTGGGCCAGCCGAAACTGGCCCACCAAGCTATTCCGAGCTTTCTCCCCAGAGCAGCCCGCCGAGCTGCTGCGCGATGTCGCGGCGCACCTGATCCGTCATGTGCTGGTATCGCACGGCCATTGCCGAGTTCGACCAGCCCATGATGCCCATCACCGCGCGGCCGGAGACGCCGAGAACCAGGAGGACGGTGGCGGCGGTGTGCCGGGCGTCGTGGAGCCGGCCGTCCCGCACTCCGGCGAGTTTGAGCAGCCGTTTCCACTCGTCGTAGTCCGTCGCCTGATGGATCGCCTGGCCGGTTGGCGAGGCGAACACCCACCCTTCATCGTGCCAGAGCTGTGCGGCGGTTTCACGCTCGACGTCCTGCCCCTTGCGGTGCTGCCGGAGTAGTTCGATCAGGGCATCCGGCAGACCGATGGAACGGCGGCCGGCGCGAGATTTGGTGTCCGCCGCTACCGGCCGCTCGTTCACCCGGTCCGGGCACTGGCCGGGCAACTTCTGCTCGCACTTCCCGTCGCAGCCGTGCCGCCATTTCGGCCGGAGAAGCGCGCGGCGCACCGTCAGCGTCCCGTTCTCCAAATCCACATCAGGCCATTTCAGGCCGAGCGCTTCACCTTGGCGCAGCCCGAGGGCCAGCGCTACCGCCCACCTGGCGCTGTTCCTCCGAGAGGCCGCCGCGCGTAGGATCGCCTGCACCTCGGGGACGGTGTACGGCTGCACCTCGGAATCCGGGAGGCGGGGCGGCCTGGCCAGCGCGGCGGGATTCCGGGCGAGGTGCCCGCGACGCACCGCCTCGCCGAGCGCCGTGCGGATGGTTCGGTGCGCCTGATGGGCAGTGCCGGCCGCGCTGCCGTTGGCCATCATTCGGACGTACAGCTTCTCCAGGTGCTCCGGCTCCAGGCGGTCGAGACGGTGGGCACCCACGCCGGGGATCAGGTGCCGGCGGACGGCGACCCGGTAGCCGTCGAGGGTGTTCGTGCGGACCACCGGGCCGGCGATGTTCTCGACCCAGTGCGTGAGCCACTTCTCGACCGTCCAGCGCTGCCCCGGCTTCCGTGCGGTGCCGTTGTCGCGCTCGCGCTCCAGGGCGCGAACCTTGCGAATCACCTCGGCCTCGGTCTTCGCCTGGACGTGCCGGCGGTCCGGCTTGCCGTTGTCCTTGACGCCGACGGTGACGCGGCCGTGCCAGTAGCCGTCGCCGCCCTTGTAGATGCTGGATGCGCCGTTCGGTTTGCGTCCCACTGGCTGGCTCCTTTCGTCAGGCGGCGTGGTCGAGGTGGGTTGGTTCGGCGAGCAGGTTCCGCACGTATTCGTCGAGGCAGAAGGTGGGGACGCGGCGGAGGCGGCCGATGGTGACGGTGCGGATTTGGCCGGTCTTGATGAGGGCGTACATGGTGGTGCGGCCGATGCCGAGTCGGTGGGCGGCTTCTTCGATGGTCAGGACGACGCGGTTTTCTGGCGTGGGCACGTCTTCTCTCCGTGGTTCCGGTGGGTTGAGAGCGCCGGTGGCTGGCGTTTTCGGCGGGCGAGGGTGACTTGCTAGGTGTGGCGGGCGGATCGATGGAGGCCGTTAGAGTGGCCGGCTGAGAGGGCCGTAGAGGCAAGATCTCGGGCGGGGCGGTGTTAGGCGATGGGCGGAACCGGCTGTGTGGCTCTGAGCGGGTCGGCTTGCGCGGTTGGGTTGCGGTGGTGGGTGCTTGTTTGTGGGAGGGGCTGAACCATCTCGGCATCTCGGCATCTCGGCAAAGGTGCCGTTGAGCTGGGCAAACGTCTGCCGAGATCGTTCCGGGTTCGCTGAGCCATCTCGGCAACCGGCTGTCATCTCGGCAGAAGGGTGCCGAGATGCCGAGATCGACGGTTGTCGACTGCCTTGATCTCGGCAGGGTGTTCTCCCAGCTCAAGGGTTGGTTCTGCCGAGATGCCGAGATGCCGAGATGGTTCAGCGGGTTTCAGCCCTCGTGGTGTTCGACCCAGAACACGGCCCGGTTGCCGCGCTCGTGTTTCCCGGCCCGGATGACGTGCTCACCGCGCCACCGCCCGGCTTGACCGGTGAGGAGCCGGCCGAGTTGCAGGGGGTTGGGCAGTCGTCCGGCGGCGGTGGTGATGAACTGCCCGTCCCACGGGTCGTGGGCGTCGCTGCCGAGGTGCAGGGGTTCGGCGTCTTGCCGGAGTTCGGCGGCGGTCATCGCACGGCCGCCGTGGCGGTCGTGCCAGGTGGTGAGGAACGCGCGCCAGCGCGTTTCGTCTTCATCGATCTCGCGGACGTCGGCGGCGTTGGTGAGGAACCCGTCGATGCCGTGATGCGCCAGGAACCCGCCGAGGGCTTGCGCCCAGGGGGTGAATTGCCGCATGGACAGCCCGCCGAGGCGGGGTGCGCCTTGGCGGGTCCAGTCGAGGACGAGGACCAGGAGGTGCCACAGGACGGTGAGTTGGTTGGCGGGGTCGGTGATCCATTGGTCGAGGTGGGGGATGCCGAACCCGGATTGGTCGCGCAGTTCGGGGCGGGGCATGTTCGGGTCGAGGTGCACGCGGACGGTGCGGGAGGCCATGTCTCCGCCGACCTGGAGGTTGTTGCCGGTGGCCATCCACAGCCGGTCGTTGACGGTGGCGATGTTCCGCGACGCGCCCAACTGGCGGTCGGACCACACGCCGGTGGTGACGAGTTGGGCGAGCACGGCGGAGTCGATGACGGTGCCCTCGGCGAGGTTGTCCCAGATGACCACGCCGACCTGCTCGGCGAGGACGGCGGTGATGGACTTGCGCAGCTCTTCGTCCGCGTAGGCCCAGGGCATGACGCGCTGCCCGTAGAGCATGCCGGGGCCGGCGGTGAGGATCGTCTTACCGCTCGACGGCATGGTGGCGTCGATCAGCGCAAAGGGGGTCAGCGAGCGGGTGAAGTGCCGCAGGATCGGGGTGGCGAGCAGCGCCACGTAGTTGGCGCGATCGGCAGCCGATGCCCAGGGGAAATCGCGCAGGAACCGGGAGAGCAGAAACGTGCGCGCCTCGGCGACCTGCTCGGGGGTGGGTTCGTCGGGGACGGGCGGCAAGGCCACCCGGGAGGCGAGGTAGAGGCCGGTGGCGGGGTCGTAGCCGGGTTGCTGCAACAGGGTGCCGTCGCGGCGCAGCACCGGAGCGCCGATGATCCCGCGCAGCGGCGGCACGCCCGGCCACGTCTTCCCGGCGAGCACCGAGGACAGGATGTCCCGGGGCGGGGTCACCTCGTCTTCGAACATCTCCGGGTCGCCGGTGTCGCTCTTGCGGGTCTTCAGCTTGTAGACGTAGGCGTGCTCGGCGAGCAGGCCGGCGAGGCCGGCGGGGTTGACCACGCTGGCGGACACCGGCAGCGGGGAGTCCTCGTCGGCGGCGGTGGGCAGGCCACCGGAGACGGCTTCCATGTGGACCAGCGCCCCGGCCGACACGTAGGTGTCGGGCAACAGCCCGTCGATGAGCGCGGCCTTGAGCACGCGGATGGTTTCCGGGCCGGACCCGATCTGGAGTCGGCTGGTCATGCGGCCCTACCCAGGTTGCCGAGGGTGCGGGGGTTGCGGGTGCCCACGCGCAGACCGGACGCGATCGTGCGCGCGACTTCCCCGGCCGGCAGGCCGATGGACAGGGCGGCCGGTTCCAGGACGGCGGTGACGTCGTCGTCAGTGAGCGCGCCCCCGGCGGCGAGTTGGCCGAGCGCCACGGCTGAGGTGAACAGGGCGTGGTTGCGCTGCCCATCCGGGGCGGCGGTCAGGCGGGCGACCTGGCGGCGGATCGCGGCGGCGACGTACCGACCGTGCCGTTCGGCGGGCAGGGTCACCGCGGCTGCCGGCCGGGCCGGTCGCGGCGCGGGTGTGAGCAGCCCGGCAAGCCACCCGGGCAGCGGCGCAGGGTCGACGTCCAGCGCCACCGAGTAGGGATAGCCGGCGACGGTGCTGCCGGCGGCGACGACGTAGCCGCCGTGGGCGCGGGTGTCGACCTTCCAGCCGAGGCCGCCCCGGTCGCCGGTGGTGTTGCGCAGGGCCGGGCCGGCGACGGGGTGGCGGTAGTAGAGGTGGGTGCCGCCGCTGCCGGTGCCCACGGTGTAGGTGGCGTCGACGCCGGTGCGCGGTGGGGCGTCCAGGCCGAACCCGTCGAGCGGGTTGATCGGGGTGCCGTGGCGGGCGGCGAGGGTGGCGAACACGTCCCACCCGTCGCATACCCCCGCCCACTCCGGCGGCGGGGTGTCGTCGGGGCGCTTGGGCACGTCCAGGTCGACCACCACCAGCCCAGATGGGCCGCACGCGATGCCGATGCCGTAGGGGCGGGACGACCAGGCGCGGCGGATGCGGTCGGGGTCGGTGGTGGCGCGCTGCTCCCACCCGAGGTGCCCGGCACGGCAGCGTGGGTCGCGGCCGGCGCAGTCGTCTGCGGTGTGGTCGGGGAACGCGGGCCGCTTGTCGTTCGGCCGCAGCGGGAAGACGTGCCAGCCGCGCCCTGCGTGGGCGAGCGCAGCGGCGAGCAGGTCAGACATGGGAACTCCTATCCAGCGTCGAGCGGCGGTCAGGCGGGCCGGCGGTGGGCGCGGGCGGCGTCGAGGTCGATCAGCGCGCCCCCGGTGTTGTCCGGGGCGCGGGTCGGCTGCTTGCCGGTCGCCACGGCCAAGCGCAGGTAGAGCCGGTGGCGGCCGGCGTCGGCACCGGTCAGCGGCCGGCGGGTGCCGTGCTGAACCATCCGGCCGGCGACGGTCAGCGCGGCGGTCGCGGCGTCGAGCTCGGCCGGCGTGCCGGTCATCCAGACTTCGAGGCCGCCGGTGAGGTGCGGGTCGCGGGGGGATGCGCCGTCGCGGCGCGGCGCGGGCATCACGCGGCCCTGCCGGGTCGCGGCCGGGCGGCGATGGCGGCGCGGGTGACGGCTTGGCGCAGGTCGCCGAGCAGCCCGACCAGTTGGCGGCGGGCGGCTATCTCGCCGGGGGCGAGGGCGACCCTGACGCGCACCTCGGCGTGCTCCCGGCCGGCGCCGGTCCGCACCCGCACCAGCACGGCACGGGCGCGGCCGGCGACGTCGACCACGATGTCCTCGGAGCGATGCTCGCCGAGGTTGCAGCGGTGGTCCCGTCCGCACCATGCAGGGTGCTCCGGTCGGCGGGTCATCGGTGGCCGTCGCGGTACTCAGCGCGGATGTGGTCGAGCAGCCGGCGGCCGGCGCGGACGCGGATGCCGGTGCCGTCGCAGCGGCGGCAGTCGCGTCGGGTGCCGATGGCCGTGCGGTGGTAGCGGCGGCCGTGGCAGCGGCGGCAGCGCCCCCACGGCGAGGCAACACACACGACCAGGTAACACAGTGCGTAACCAAGGACGGTGAGGCTAGCGAGCAGGGCGATGGTGGTCACGAAACGCCTCCACGAGCCGGTTTGAGGGTGCAGACGGTCGACGCCACTAGGAACTAGGGCACTGGCCAGGATTGGGATAGGTCGCTAGCGGGGGTGCTAGGTCTAGCGGGGGGTGCCGCTAGACCTAGCGACCACACGCTGTCCGGGTTAGGCGGCTTTGTCTCCGCGCCGCTTGTTACGTTCCGCGACCGCGTCGGTGATGTCGGCGCGGTCGATGCCGCGCCGGTTGGCGCCCTTGCCGGTGGCCGGGTCGGTGCCCCAGACCTGCCCCGTGGTGATCCCGTAGGGCTTGAGCGCGGCGGTGAGCTGGTCGCGGGTCAGGTCCCCGTATGCCTCGGGGTTGAGGTCGGCCAGGCGCTCGGTCAGCGTCTCGGCCCACACCTTCGGCTCGGTCGCGGGGACCACGGTGAGGATGTCGTCCAGCAGCGTGTCCCGGCGGGCCGCCGGGGTCGGCGCTGCCTGGCCGATGGCGTGCCCGGTCAGGGTGCCGGCCGCCTCGCGTAGGGCGCGCGCCCGGTCGGTGATCTTTTCGGCGGTCGGTCCGTCGACGTAGAAGGTGCGGACGATCTGCGCGTCGTCGGCCGCGCCGACCAGGTAGCCGACGCCCTTGTCTTTCTTGGCGAACATCGTGGCGCGGATGCCGTTTTTGTAGGCCGAGGTGCCGAGGATCATGTCGTTTTCGATCTGGCCCATGACCCGCAGGCAGAACCGCGTGCCCGCGTTCGCGCTGACACCGGTGGGGAGGCTCTTGGCGTCCGGCCGCTGCGTGGCGACCACGAGGATGACGCCCAGGGCGCGGCCGAGCTTGATGATTTTCTCGGCCAGCTCGCCGGCTTCCTTGCCGAACTCCGGGTGGGAGAACAGCTCCTGCACCTCATCGAGGGCCACGACCAGCCAGTGCAGGCCCAACTTCTTGCGGCGGGCCAGTTCCGGCGTGACCTTGTTGTCCGGGCACACCGTCTTCGGCAGGCCCTTGATGATGGCGGCGCGGCGCTGGCATTCCTTGCGCAGCTCCCGCAACGCCAACAGCCCTTCCTCGGCGGTGTCGTCGTCCTGCCCCGAGGCGTACCGGGCCGACACCTTCTCCAGGGGGTCGAGGCCGCCGGTGCCCTTGAAGTCGAAGTACCACAACTCCGCGTACGGGTCGAGGGCGGCGGCCAGCATCGGCACCTGAGTGGCGGCGGTCTTGCCGTAGCCGGGAATCGACCCGATCAGCAGGTTCGTGTACGGCAGCTCGAAGGAGATGATCCGGCCGCGCGGGTCGGTGCCGAACGGCACCGGCCGGCCGAGGTCGAACCCGCCGGACGCCTTGAGCAGCGGCCATACAGCCGGCTTCGTCGCGGCCATGTCCTGATCGCCCACCCACAGCAGCAGTCGGCCGGGATGCACCTCCGGCTGCCCTTCGGGCCAGACGCAGCCGAGGGGGCGGGTGAGGCCGGCGGCGAGCCGGTCCCGCCGCTCAATCACGTCCCCGGCCGTCACACCGGGCGGGAGGTCGATGTCCGCCCGCCAGCCGGGGCCGTCGCGCACGATCGGGGCGGTGAAGCCGATCGCCCGGTGACCCTGCTTGGCGATGGCCTGGGTGATGCCGGAGATGCCGAGCACGGCCAGGGCGCGCACCACCACGTCCGAGGTCAGCCGCGCCACGCGGGGCACGACCACGGCGGTGTCGAGCAGCGGCTTGTCGGCCGGCTGACCGAGCAGCCCGCAGAGCGTCACCAGCAGCGCCAGCACCGCCCACCGCGCCCACAACGGGGCCAGGGCGACCGCGACGCCACCGGCGAGGGTGACGGCGAGGGTGAAGGTGGCGACGATGCCGCGCCATCGCACCCGCCGGTCCCGCTGCCGCGACAGCTTCAGGTACAGCTCACCGTCCCTGCTCTGGGAGGTGGCCTGCCGGTGCGGCTCGCCTTCCCAGTCGAACAGCCACCGAACCGCCCCCGACACCAGCCGGCCCGCACCGGCCGGGGCGCGGAACGCGAGTTTGCCGGCGTACTTCGGCAGGCGGGTGCCGTGGTAGGCGGCGGTGTGCAGCAGATGCCCCACCGCCCACCGCATCACGTCGCGCAGCTCGGCACCGGACCGCAGCCACGCGGGCAGGATCGGGCGGCGCTGGCCGGCGCGGACACCGTCGAGGGTGAACCGCGGGGAGCGCTGCGCGGCCAGCGAGTCGACCAGCATCGGCCCGCCGTCGGGGGTGCGGGCGGCGCGGGCGGCGTCGAGGTCGAGCACCTCGGCGTCCGGGCCGGCCGGGTCGGTCAGGTCACGCTCGGCGGCGTGCCAGTCGAAACGGTCGTCATCGTGGGGGGACGTCATGATGGGGGTTCCTCCATCTGATCCGTGAGGGTTGGGGATGAGGGCCGGCGGCGCGGCCGGGTTGTCGAGGCCGTAGGCCGCGCCGCCGGGCGCGGTCAGCTGTGGTTCGCCTTGCGCTGCTGGGCCTGGGACGCCAATCGCTGCTGGATCGCCTTGGCGGTGAACATCTGCGGGTTGGTCTTCTGCGCCCGGCGAGACAGGTCCGCCATCTGCCGGTCGCTGATCGTGTTTGGGACGGTCGGCTTGTCCATCACCTCCGGCCCTTCCGGCGGCCGATGGCGGTCGCGCCGTTGCCGATCGCGCACTGCCCGGTGACCGTGACGCTGCCGGTGTTCACCGTGCCGCCGCTGCTGGCGGTGGTGGGGTCGAAGTTGTAGTGCCCGTCGGTGCAGATCGCGAGGGTGCCGGTGTCGTCGATCGACACGCTGCGGAAGCCCTTGCCGCACTGGTTGCAGGACGAGATCGCCACGGGATGTTCCTCCTTGTCGGGCTGCCAACGGGTCTGGCAACCTCCGCGCCCCACCGGGCCGCCGGTGGGGGTCGGGCCGGTGGGGGCGGGGGTGGTCAGATCGCGCAGAACAGGGCGGCGATGAACAGGAACCCGTAGTGCCAGGACTGGTCGAGGGCGTAGGCGCCGGTGCCGAGGGAGGGGTTGTCGTCGTGGCCGGGGCGGGGCGTGCCGAGGGCGTGGAAGCGGGCCGAGCCGAGCGCGTCGGCGATCCGCTTGAGCGGGGTGCGCCGGTCGGCGATGTAGTGCGACACCGCCGACACGGTCAACCCGACGCCGACGCCCCACGGGTCCAGCCGCAGCCCGGTGGCCAGCAGCAGCACGGTTAGGGCGACGAGGGCGGTGAGGGTGTAGGTGGTGACGTGGGCGGCGCAGGCGATGCGGCCGGGCCAGCCGGGCAGGCCCTTGCAGTCGGCTTGGTGCTGGGTTTGTACCCAGTGGTCGGCGACCTGGTGGGCGACGTAGAGGGCGGCGAACACGGCGGCGAAGGTGGCGGCGTGGACGCCGCTGGGGTCTGCTGCGAACATGGGTGTCTCTCCCGAAGTCTGTTGAGGGCTGAGGGGTGGAGGGCCGGCGGCGCGGCGCTGGTTTCCAGGCCGATGGGCCGCGCCGCCGGGCTAGCTAGTCGTGCGTGCGGACGAGGTGCGCGAGTGCGGCGCCCATGCCGAGCACCGCCACGGGCAGGCAGGCGACGGCGGTGGTGATCCACCAGGGGGCCGAGTCGATGCCGGCGGCGACCAGGAGGTGGTAGGCGACCTGACCGAGCGCGCCGACGATGAGGGAGCCGAGGGCGGACCACTTGGCGAACCGCAGCGCCGGAGCGGGCACGCGGCCGGACAGCCACACGTAGAGCGCGTACGCGCCGTACGTCTCGACCCCGATCGGCAGGGTGATCGCCGAGTTGATGGAGAACCCGTCGACGATGCCGGGTAGCGGATGGACGATGCCGAACCCGGTGAGTCCGCCGAGGCCGACCCACCCGGACCAGATCGCCACGAACGCCGGCAGCGCCAGCAGCATCACCGGCCACGCCACCGCCCGGCGGGACGGCGTCGGCGGGGTAGGCGTATCCGGGTGACCGACCGTCGTTACCTGCTCGACCGGCTCTGCGGCCGGGACCGCCGGGGCGGGCGTCGGGTCCGGCTCGGTCACGTTCTCGGGCCGGGTGTCCGCCGGGTCCGTCCGGGGCGTAAGGAACGACCCCCGCAGCGCCATCACCGTGCGCAGCGTCTCGGCGCGGTCGGCCGCCCGGTCCGGCTCGGGCACCACCGGGGCCGGCACGGTCCGGGCTGTGTACTCGGACGGATCGAGCGGCACCGACGGCGGGTGCAGCAGAGGCGCGGGGTCCGGGCCGATCGGCTCGGCGTACAGCCACGGGTCGGCCGGCGGCTCCTCGTCAGTGCCCGTGCGGTCGAAAGCCTCGTCGAGGTCGCGGTGTACGGCCTCCTCGGTCAGCAGATTCCGCAGTTCACTCGCCTTCGGGGCACCGATGCGGAAGGTCTGCATCAGCCGGTTCCGCGAGGGCACCTCGCCCAACTCCTCGGTGAGCTTCCGGGCGGCGGGCAACAGCTCCTCAATGGGCTGGGGGTACTTGGTGCCGTTCAGGGTGGGGGCGGTCATGCTGCGTCCTCCTGAGGAAAGGCGCACGCGAGGCATTCGCCCAGCGAGCGCGGGATGAAGTAGGACCGGACAGTGCCGCACGTCGGGCATGTCCGCCGGGCCGTGAGCGCCTTGCCGATCGCGGCCCGCTGCGCCGGGGTGGCGGTGCGCTTCGGCGCGGCGAGGTCGACCCGGTAGAGGTAGGCGGCGCGGGTACCGCCGACGCCGGACCAGAGGATCTGAGCGGCGACCGGCTGACCGCCGGGGCGTAGACCGGCGGCGGTCAGTTGGCGGCGGGTGGCGTAGCCGGGTGGGGCACCTCGCCACAAGTAGGTGGGGATGCCGTACCGCGCGCCGGCCGGATCGAAGTAGGCGGTGCGGATGCGGGACATCAGGCCGCGCGGCCCGGGGTGGTGCGGGTGGTCAGGTCGGCGGCGGCGCGGGTGACGCGGGCCTCGGCCCGGCGCAACCTGCGCCAGTCCAGGGCGGTCGGGCCGCCGTGGTCCTCGGCGTAGAGCAGGGTGATTTCGGCGTCGAGCATGTCCAGCTCGGCGGCGATCAGCGGCCACTCCGCCTCGATCGCGGCCAGATCGGCGGCGGTCGGCTCGGTCGTGACGGGGGCGAGGTGCTGTCTCACGGATACCTCCGGGGGAGTCGATGAATTGGGAAGGCTGCCGTGTCTTCGAGTCATACGGACAGCCAGTCCCAGGACGTTTTGTGCAAGTTGCAGAAGCCGAAGCCGCGTGCCGAGATCCGGCCCGCTCGCCCTGCTCGCCCGGGATCTACCGGGGTCGGCCACCGTGTGGCTCAAGGCAGGGATGCCGCAGACGGATCCACGCGGCGCTTCTGCTGTGAAGTTCTGAATGAACGACCACACGACCGGCCCGTGGGCGCGCAGCGCAGGCGCTACCTTCCCCGGCTTCCGCTCGGCTTGTTGCACCTGGCTAGTCAGGTGCAACAAGCCGAACGTAAGCCGGCTTGGCTAGTCAGGTCAAGAGGGCGCAGCGAACTTTCCCAACTTGGCTAGTCAGCGCTACCGTGATCCGGTGAGCGAGAACCTTGACTTCCTCGGCAAGCTGGACCCCGACGACCCCAAACAGGCCTCGCAGCAGATCGCGAACAAGCTGCGGGCCGCCATCCTCACGCGCCGGCTCGCCCCCGGCGACAAACTGCCGTCGCAACCAGACCTAGCCGCCCGCTACGGCGTGGCGCGAGAGACGGTCAAGCGAGCCTTGGACCTGCTCCGGGCAGAGCGGCTGATCGTGTCCCGGCAGGGCAGCGGAGCGTTCGTCCGCGCGCAGACCCAGCGTGCCGTGGAACTGCGGCCACACATCGAAGCCTCATTCGAGAGGCCGCACGTCACCATCGACTTCGCCGGATTCTCAGGCGAGACGCTGCGAGACGCTCTCGCTGAAGCGCTCGACAAGGTGCGGGTAGGCAGGCTCGCGCCGGAGACGATCGCGGTGCGGGTCCTGATCTCCGACATGACAGTGCCCATGGCGCTGCCCGCTCGGGCCGAGACTCAGGCGGACGATCCAGCGGTGCGAGAGCGGGCCGAGCGCATTACGCGCCGGGCGGCAGACGGGATCATCGACCAGGTAGCCGAGTTGGGCGACCTTGGTCTGATCCGCTCAACCACGGTGGAGGTGCGGATGCATCGAGCATCGCCCCTGTTCAAGCTCTACATCCTGAACGGCGAAGAAGTCTTCTACGGCTTCTACCCGGTCATTGAGCGCACCGTCTCGATCAAGGGCGAGCCCATGGCGATCTACGACCTGATGGGCAAGGACGTGCCGCTGTTCCACTACGCGGTGACCGACGACGACACCTCGCACGGCACGCAGTTCGTGGAGGCGTCCCGCCAGTGGTTCGACTCGGTGTGGTCGACCATCGCCTACCGGTATGACGGATGAGCGCCGACCTCGGCCGCCTGCTCGGTGGAGTCCGAGCGGTGCTGCTCGACTTCGACGGCCCGGTGTGCAGTATCTTCGCCGGACACCCGGCGCCGCAGGTTGCCGGCGAACTGGTCAACGTGCTCCGGCGGCGAGGAGTCGACGTGCCGCCCGGCCTCGCCAGCGAGCAGGACCCACTTGAGGTGCTGCGCCGCACCGGGGCGACTGGGAACCAAGGCGACACAAGGGCTATTGAGGACGCGCTCTGCGCTGCCGAACGCCAAGCCGCCGAGACAGCGCAGCCTACGCCATATGGCCGAGAAGTAATCGTCGCGGCATGGCAACTGGGTGTCGCCGTGGCAGTCGTTAGCAACAACTCTGCTGATGCTGTCACCGCCTATCTGAAAAAGCACCGACTTGCTGCGTACATCTCACCGATCGTTGGACGTCCTTATGCCGAGCCTACGCGCATGAAGCCCAACCCTGAGCCTGTCCTGAATGCCGTCCGCGCTCTTAGCGCAGCTCCGGGCCAATGCGTCCTAATTGGCGACTCGTTGTCGGACATTGAGGCGGGCCAAGCGGCCGGAGTACAAGTCATTGGGTATGCGAATCGGGCAGCTAAGGTAGCCGCGTTTCGCGCCGCTGGAGCGACTCAGGTAATAACCGGTATGGATATAGTGGCCAACTTGCTAGTAGAGCGTGCAACGTTGTGAGTCAAGTCATGCGTCATCATTCTGCGCAACTAGCAGGGCCGGACTCAGTACCGCCCTGCGGCGCGTCCAATACGGACAAAGATCGAAATTGGACCAGTATAGTAGGAATTAGTTCTACCATTACCATCAGTCGCATTGACGGCAGGCGCTAACATTCCAAGCATGCACCGGAGCCCTCTTGCGGTACTTGTCAACGAACTTTGGGAATATGTAGTCGATTCTCTGAGGTCCTTCGCATTGGGGCTTTGGTTGGTTACTAGACACTGGCCCGCATTTCAGGCACTTCCACTCGCTCGAACCCTAAATGGCAACTGGACCGCAATCGTAGGCCGCCACAGCACTAACCCTCATGGACCAGCAGCGTCTACGATTCTCGCGAGCCGAAGCGTTGCGACACGGTCAGCCATTCACAATAAATGGATATTTAGAACGTTGCTCGCTGGCGCTGCACCATTCGTAGCATTAGCTGCGGTCATCGCCATACCAACCATTTCCACAGCACTGCTCGACGTGCATCTGCCTGTGGGGGTAAAGATCGTATTGGCAATGGTGGCATCCCTGCTGTGCGTACTCCTTACCCTCTTATTTGGTTTTTTAGCTCGCATTCCTCCACTCTCACTCATCCCCTTGATGGGCAGTGTAATGGAATTAGGGAGCGCGGTGCTTGCCGCATGGTGGATGCTCCGCGGAGATGGGAGCCTCACACTAAGGAACCTTTTAGACCAGTCAGCGCTAACGGCAGAAGAAGCGGCTGACGCCATAGATGTTGTACGAACATTTATGGTGACCTTAACGCTATACATTGCCTCAACTGCCGCTCTTGATTTGTGGTGGCGACTGACTGGATTCAGGTCGCTTGGCGAAATCCTAAGCCGGCGGGTCAACGGGTACCCGCCTCCAGCACACATCGTGGTCGAATCGTACCTGCGCCTAATTTCAAGCATTGACCAGCATAGGTCTCAACTGCGTAGAAGAACTGTAAAGAAAAGACTGGTTTCGACCATACGAATTACGCGGGAGGAAATGGTAGCCGAAGTCGATCGCTGCGTTAAGAGCTACGGTGGCAGCGCTTCGGATAGGCACCTTTATCGGGGAAGGGCAGAGTCAATCTCACGTCGTCTCAAAGAGCATGAATTTCAACTCCTCGATTCCATCAGGCCAAACCAGGTTGATTTCATGCTTCAACAAATGACAAGCGACCTCGAATCCTTATGCCTCGACGGATGGCCGGAATCAAACAGCCAGGATGCGCGTACCATTTGGACACGCGCAGCGGGGCTAACTCGACGACTAGTGCCAGCAATAGGTTTGGTGCTCTTCGGCCTGTTTTATGATGAACTGCCTATGGTGGATCCGAAGGCAGCCGGAACAGGAGCCGTTCAGACCGCAATAATTAGCACGGCGGTTGCCGTCTTGTTTGCTTCCGATTTGCCCGCCGAGGGTAGAGCGAGCAGTCTGTTCGGCCGGAGGAGCCGGGACCGGGGGGATCGAGACTAGATTGCAGGCTGACGAGCCAATCGTCGATCGTCTCAGTCATAGTCTCGTTCATCTGCGTACCAGTTCGGCCGGTGACGGCCCCGGCGGGCGTCACACCGCTGGCCCGCACTGTCAAATCCCCTAGCGAACTCAAGCCGGCAGACTTGGAAAGCGTGTTGGGTTAACACCCTCACGAGTTCGAATCTCGTATCCTCCGCTCGCGTGAGCAGGAAGAACGGACAGGGCCGGCCCCCACGGGGACCGGCCCTGAGTCGTCTCCAGGACCCCGGACGGGCGGCGGAACCACCATGACCGGAACCCAGCTGCGCTCCGTCGTCGCGCTCCTGCGCATGTCCCCGCTGGACATCGGCGGCGACGTGGGCAAGATGCGCGACGTCTTCGAGGAGCTGCTCGGCGCGATACCGCTCCCCGAGGACGTGCGTACCGACGCCGTCGACCTGGGCGGCGTGCGCACCCTGAAGGTCACGGCGGGCCCGGACCACGGGGCCGGGGCGGTGCTCTTCCTCCACGGCGGCGCCTACGCCTTCGGCTCCGCCGCCACCAGCGCCAACCTGGCCGCCGACGTCGCCCGCCGCTCCGGCACCACCGCCTACACGGTCGACTACCGGCTCGCGCCGGAGCATCCCTTCCCGGCCGCGGTCGACGACGCCGTGGCCGCCTACCGGGGACTGCTCGACAGCGGCGTCCCGGCCGACCGGATCGCCCTCTGCGGGGAGTCCTCCGGTGGCGGACTCGCCGTCGCGCTCCTGGTCGCGCTCCGGGACGCGGGCCTCCCGCTGCCGACGTCCGCCGCCGTGCTCTCCCCGTGGACGGATCTCACCCAGTCCGGCCGCAGCCTGAGGACCAAGGCGGCGGTCGACCCGACCCTGACCCCCGAGGCCCTCGCCGTCCGCTCCCGCGACTACCTCGCCGGCGCCGACCCGCGCTCCCCGCTCGCCAGTCCGCTCTTCGCCGACCTGCGTGGGCTGCCTCCGCTGCTGGTCCAGGCGGGCACCCACGAGATCCTCCTCGACGACGCCCTCCGGCTGGCAGCCGAGGCGGCCGACGCCGACGTGGCGGTCACCCTCCAGACCTTTCCGAACGCGCCCCACGTCTTCCAGAGCTTCGCTGCGGTGCTGAGCCCGGCGGCGACCGCCCTGGACGCGGTCGCGGCCTTCCTCCGCACCCACCTCGACCAGGCCGCCGGCTGACCGGCGGATCAGCCGATCCGCCCCGTCCGGCTTGACCGGTTCAGGCTCTGTCGCCGCCGAGCCCAGGCTTGGACGTGCCTCGATCCGAGGAATCGGGGTGGTGTGGGTGTTGACAAGTTAACCGGTTAATCATAACTATCGTCTATGTCTCCTCTGGGCGGCGGTCGGGGGCAACCGACCGTCGGCCTGTCCGGGCAGAGCAGGTGACACCGGGCGACCCGACCCCCACCCGGCCGGGCGACCCTCCGCACCCATCACCCGTCCCAGGAGATCCACATGACCCACCGCGTACGCGCCCGGGGCCTGCTGGCCGGCGCGGCGGCAGCCGTCACCGTGCTGTCCGCCGCCCTGGTCAGCATGCCCAGCGCGCAGGCCGCCGCCGCCACCTGTCAGGTGCAGTACCAGGTCACCAACGACTGGGGATCCGGCGCCACCACCAACCTGATCATCACGAACACCAGCACCACCCCGGTCAACGGCTGGACCCTCGCCTGGACCTTCCCCGGCAACCAGGTCGTCGGCGACATCTGGAACGCCACGAAGACCCAGTCCGGCGCCAACGTGACCGCCACCAACGTCAGTTACAGCGCCGGGATCCCGGCGAACGGCGGCACCGTCAGCTTCGGCTTCAACGTCACCTACAGCGGGTCCAACCCGGCCCCGACCGCCTTCACCCTCAACGGGGCGGCCTGCGGCGACCCGACGCCCGGCCCGAGCGGCACCCCGACCAGCACGCCCAGCCCCAACCCCACCAGCCCGAGCCCGACCCCGAGCCCGACCGGCACCGCGCCGGCCGGCAACCTGGCGCTCAACCGGCCGACCACCGCGTCGTCCAACGAGAGCACCAGCCTCTCGTCGAACCTCGCGGTGGACGGCAACGGCGCGACCCGCTGGTCCAGCCTCTACACCGACCCGCAGTGGATCCAGGTCGACCTGGGTGCCACGTACCCGATCGCGCAGGTCAACCTGCGTTGGGAGGCGGCGTACGGCAAGGCGTACCAGCTCCAGACCTCGACCGACGGGACCACCTGGACCCCGGTCTACAGCACCACCACCGGCGACGGTGGGCTCGACGCCCTCACGGTCACCGGCAGCGGCCGGTACGTCCGGATGTCCGGCACGGCACGCGGCACCGCCTGGGGCTACTCGCTCTACGAGTTCGAGGTGTACGCGGTGAAGCCGCCCACCCCGCCGGGCCCCAACTGCGGGCAGGACCCCGCCGACCCGCAGGCGAACTCCAAGGTCCGCAACCTGATCTGCTACCTGAAGACCCACCAGTACGTCAGCGGGCAGACCGACCTGCCGGACGCCGACAAGGTGCAGCAGCTGACCGGCCGCTACCCGGCGATCGTGGCGTTCGACTTCATGGAGTACACCAAGGGCAGCATCCAGACCCAGCAGGTCATCGACTGGGCGAAGTCCCGCAAGGGCATCGTCGCCTTCCAGTGGCACTGGTACTGCCCGCACGGCGGCAACTACTCCGCCCCCTGCGACTTCCAGCCCGACCTGAACAACCCGTCGTCGCAGCTCTACAAGGACATCGACCTGGTGGTCGGTGAGCTGAAGAAGATGGGCGACGCCGGGGTGCCGGTGCTGTTCCGGCCGCTGCACGAGGCCAACAACAACTACATGTGGTGGACCAAGAAGGGCCAGAGCGCCTACCAGCAGCTCTGGCGGCTGATCTACCAGCGCGCCCAGCTCGCCGGGGCGCACAACATCGTCTGGGTCTTCAACGGCATGGCCAGCGGCCAGGGCAGCTCGCTCGCGTCCTGGTACCCGGGCGACGCCTACGTCGACCTGGTCACCTCCGACTACTTCCAGAGCTGGAGCGACTTCGACACCACCAAGGCGGTCAGCGGCAGCAAGACCACCGGGGTGGCGGAGACGTTCAGCCCGCTGAACCCGAACTCCGACGCGCCGTGGCCGTACTTCGTGGTGTGGGCGTCCCGGGACTGGACCGGCAGCGGCAAGGACGTGGCCGGCCTGTGGAAGACCGCGATGGCGAACCCGAAGACCATCTCCATCGACCAACTGCCGGACATGTCCGCCTGGTGACGACCTGATCTCAAAAGGGGCCGGCTCCGCGCGGAGCCGGCCCTTTTGCGGGTACGGACCCGGTTGCGATGATCTGTGCCGGGGCACCCGGACCGGCAGTGGCGGATCCGTCGTACACATGTTCCATCCACAGCCTGTGGACGGCGAGAGGATCGGATGAGTTACCAGCTCAGCGCGGTGGTGGCCGACGTGGAGCTGCTCCGTGAGCAGACCGCCGGGCTGGACCACGCGGTGCTCGGCGCGTTGCGACAGGACTTCGCGCTGCTGCCGGTGACGACGCAACTGGTCGAGGAGCTGACCGGCGCGCTGCCGGACTTCGCGACCGGGGAGCCGTCGGCCGAGCAGCCGTTCCAGCTCGTCCTCTCGCCGCTGCTGGCGGAGCTGCTGGCCGGCTGGTCGCGGCGGGGACCGGTGGCCTATCTGGAGGCGGAGTTCGCCGGCGGGCTGGGCCACCAGGCATCGGCGGTGTGGCTGGGCGGCGAACTGAGCTGGGGTCCCTGCTTCGACGACACCCTGGACCGGCCGCGTGAGCAGTGGCCGATCAACGAGGCGCTCGCCCGGCTGGGAGCCGAGCCGGGGCCGTGGATCGACCCGTTCGCCGAACTCGGCCTGCACCTGGAACGGGACACGGCCGGCTGGCTGGCGCACGGCCGGCGCGGCCTGTCCGCCGACTACTGGGACGAGCTGGCCGAGGAGTGGGAACTCCACCAATCCGGCCGACACCAGCAACCTGATCGCCCCGGTCCCGTTGGGGACTGGGGGATTCCATGAAATTGCGACAATTTGCTTTTATTGCCACGCTGGTGGTGGCTGCCTCGATCGCCGGCAGCGCGCCACGTCCACCCGGCTCGGTGGTGCCCACCGGCGGCGAGGTGATGGACCTGCGGGGGCTGCGCGACGCCGAGTTCGGCGACAGCGAGGCCGAGCTGACCGACCGGGGCATGCTCCGCACCGACGTCGACGCGTGCGGCCCGACACTCGCCGGTCCCGGCGAGGTCAGCCCGATCTTCGTCGACGACCGGCTGGTGCTGCTCTGGGTCGACGACGAGGTCAGCACGCCGGAAGGGATAACGGTCGGCACCCCGATCGAACAGGTCTGGGCCAGCTATCCGTCGGTCACCGAGCTGCGGGCGCCGCGCGGGACGTACCGGTTCGACGGACTGCTCGCCCGCACCGGGGACCGCGCGTACCTCTTCCTGCACGACGGCCGGACGGTCCGCAACACCGTCGCCGGATACGCCGACTGGGCCCGCCGCCTCTTCGAGGAGGGCTACGGTCCGTGTTGAGCGGCCTGCCGAAAACGACGAAGCGCCCGGGAGTTCCCGGGCGCTTCGGTCGGCGGTGGCGGCGGGATTTGAACCCGCGGAGGGCGTAAACCCTCACACGCTTTCGAGGCGTGCTCCTTAGGCCACTCGGACACGCCACCGCCGACGAGGGTACAGGACCCCGGGTTGGGACGCCGAACCGGTATCCCCGACGTCGGCCTGGCAGGATCTTTGCCATGAGTACGCACATCGGCGCTAAGCCGGGAGAGATCGCCGAGCGGGTCCTGATGCCGGGCGACCCGCTGCGGGCCAAGTGGATCGCGGAGACCTACCTCGAGGGCGCCACCTGCTACTCGACGGTCCGCGGCATGCTGGGCTTCACCGGGCGCTGGAACGGCGTCGAGGTCTCCGTCCAGGGTTCCGGCATGGGCATGCCCTCCGCCTCCATCTACGCCCACGAGCTGATCAACGAGTACGGCGTGAAGACGCTGATCCGGGTCGGCTCCTGCGGGGCCCTCACCGAGGAACTCCAGCTGCGCGACGTGGTCGCCGCGATCGGGTCCTCCACCGACTCGAACATGAACCGGATGCGCTTCGACGGGCTGATCGACTACGCCCCGGTCGCCGACTTCGGGCTGCTGCGTACCTCGGTCGAGGTGGCCGAGCGGCGCGGCATCAGCATGCACGTCGGACCGATCCTGGCGGCGGACGCCTTCTACACCGACCGGCCGGACCTCTACGACACCCTCGCCGACTACGGCGTCCTGGCGGTGGAGATGGAGTCGGCGGCGCTCTACACGATCGCGGCCCGGTTCCGGGCCCGGGCGCTGACCATCCTCACCGTCAGCGACCACATCAAGACCGGCGAGAAGACCACCTCGCAGGAGCGGGAGCAGACCTTCGGCCAGATGGTCGAGATCGCCCTCGACACGGTCATCGCCTGACCGTCAGGTGTCATCGGGGCCCCTTCCGGCACGGGAGGGGCCCCTCCTCATCTGAAGAAGGCGCGCAGCAGCGCGGCGCTCTCCGTCTCCAGCACGCCGCCGTACACCTCGGGGCGGTGGGTGAGGCGGCGGTCGCGCAGCACGTCCCAGAGCGAGCCGACGGCGCCGGTCTTCGGCTCCCACGCGCCGAAGACCACCGTCGAGATCCGGGCCAGCGAGATCGCGCCCGCGCACATCGTGCACGGCTCCAGGGTGACCACCAGCGTGCAGCCCTCCAGCCGCCAGCGGCCCAGCCGCTCGGCGGCGCGGCGCAGCGCCAGCACCTCGGCGTGCGCGGTCGGGTCCCCGGTCAGCTCCCGCTCGTTGCGCCCGACGGTCAGTTCCGCGCCGTCGGGGCCGTAGAGCACCGCGCCGACCGGGATGTCCTCGACGGCGTCCGGACCGGTCGTGCCGACCGTGTCCGGGCCGGTGACGGCGACCTCCAGGGCCCGCCGCATCCAGCGTTCGTGCCGCTGCCGCCGGCCGGCACCGTCGGGATCGGCCAGCCCTTCCTGGGCGCCCGGACCGACCCGGCCGGTCGCGCCGGGCGTGGGCTGGCCCGGGCGTACGGTCTCCAGCGCTGGGTCGGTGACGTCGGCCGGTTCCCCACCGACGGGTCCGAACGCGGGCGGCTCAGACCTCACGCAGCTCCTCGACCTCGTCGGCGCAGCCGAGCAGTTGGCAGATCTCCGCGGTGACGTCGCCCGGCAGCATGCCCTCGTGGGCGCAGAGGTTCAGCAGTTTCTGGGCGGAGATGCCCAGGTCGGCGAGGATGTCGGCGTCACCGACCGGGTCGGCCTCCGGGTCCACCGCCGGCTGCTCGGTCTCGTCGTCGCCGCCGCTGGCCGGGCGCGGCTCGTCGCCGTCCTCGATCCCGGTGACCGACGTCTTCAGGTCACCGACCAGCAGGGCGCCCAGCCGGGACTCCTCCGCGTACGCGGAGTCCGAACCGAAGATCCGCAGGTCCTCGCCGTCGTCCAGGCGCAGGATCACCAGGTACGCGTCGTCGGCCTCGACGAAGAGCAGCGACAGGTCGGCGTCCAGCTCGACGTCGCGCAGCCGGTCGGCGACCTCGTCGATGTCGGTGACCCCCCGCAGGTTCACCTCCGCGGCGGTCCAGCCGCCCTCGTCGCGCGCCACGGCAGCAGCGAAGTACGACACGGTCCCCCCAAAATGGCCTCGGCAGCACGCCGACTCGTTACGCGTGCACGTTAACCGGTCGCGTCGGCGGGCGACCGGTCAACGCCCCGAAGGGCCGGCCAATCCCGGAGAAAGTGGCTCGACCCGCGATGGTCGTCGGGTGGCGATGAGCTGCCGCAGCTGCTCGGTACGGACCCGCTGTGGCCGGTTGCGCTGACGTACCGTGCGCGCCCCGGCCAACTCGGCGAGGAGTTGCAGGCGGCGGCGGCATCGCTCGGGGTCGAGCTGCGGTGTGTCCCAGGCCATATTGCGAGCGTGGACCGTCACAGCGGGTACGTCAAGACGGTCTTCGCTGCGCAGCGGAACCGACACTCCACGTCACCAGAGTGGCCAGTCGCCGGACTGCGCCCAGCGCACCGCGAGCACCGCCGCGGCGATGCTCCAGCCGCCCGCGGTGACGATGGCGATCCCGGTCGCCACGCCCCGGTCGCCGTACCGGACGAGGGTCAGGGCGACCAGCCAGGCCAACCCGCCGGCCACCACCGTCCACCACGCGTAGCTCGGCACGTCGTGCCCCAGCAGGCCGAACACGATCAGCCAGAGGGCGGTCAGCCCGCCACCCGCGGCCACGCCGCCGCCGCTGACCGGGTGCGGCTCGCGCCAGGTGGGTCGGGCCGGCGGCCCGGACGGGAAGAGCCCCGACGGGGTGCGCGGCATCGGGCGGGCCTCGCCGGGCGAGGGTTCACCGGGCACGGCGTTCCAGTTCATCGCCCCTGCTCCCTTCACGGACCGTACCCGACACACGGCGACGGACGATGACGCAGAGCGACTGTCCGGGTGTCGACGCGGTGCCACGCCATTCGGCTTTCGTCCCTACGGTAGTGGTCTGTCAGGATGTCCGGATGCGCTCGCGATCGATCGGACGCCGCCGCGCGCGTTCGGCGTACCCGGTCCTGCTGCTGCTCGCCCCGGCGCTGGTCGCCGGTTGCGCGTCCGGCGCCCGCCCCTCGGCGTCGCCGTCGAACGTCTGGGACGGCCCGTCGGCCGTGGCGACGGCGGAGCAGCCCGCCCCCACCGAGGCGACGCCGACCCCGGGCGCGGCTTCCCCGTCGCCGGCACCGACCCGTACCGACCTGCGCCACGTCTTTCCCGTCAGGGCCGACAACGTCGCCTACCACCCGACGCACTCCGCGTACCCGGGGACGGACATCTTCGCCGACTGCGGCGAGCCGGTCGTCGCGGTGACCGACGGCAGGATCCTCGAGGTCAGCCGGGTGGACCGGTTCGACAAGCGCGGCCCGTTGGGGCCGTACAACGGGGGGCTCTCGGTGTCGCTGCTGGGCGACGACGGGGTCCGCTACTACGGCTCGCACCTGAGCGCGATCGCCACCGGGATCGACGCCGGCGTACGGGTGCGCGCCGGTCAGCAGCTCGGCCGGGTGGGCCACACCGGGAACGCGAACAACGTCTGCCACCTGCACTTCGGCCTCTCCCCGGCGTGCCGTGGCCACGACGACTGGTGGATCCGGCGCGGGGTGATCTGGCCGGCCCGTTACCTGGACTCGTGGCGGAAGCGGGGCAACCGGGCACCCGGCCCCGAGGTGGTGGCCTGGCAGCGGAAGCACGGCTGCCCGAAGGCCCCGACCACCACCAGCGGCGCCGGCTGACCGCCGTCCACTCGGGACGGCACACGCCGGGCGTGGGACATCCCGCGAACGTCGGCCGGGGCGCGTAGGTTGCAGGACATGAGCGCCCGGGACCCGATCGCCGACCTGCGCCGGATCGCCTTCCTGCTGGAGCGCGCCAACGAGGCCACCTACCGGGTCCGGGCGTTCCGCTCGGCGGCCACGGCGCTCGCCGCGCTGCCGGCGACCGAGGTGGCCGAACGGGCGCGGACCGGCAAGCTGACCGAGCTGCCCGGGGTCGGTGACGTCACGGCCCGCTGCGTGGCCGAGTCGCTGGCCGGCGAGGAGCCGGTCTATCTGCGCCGACTGGTCGCCACCGAGGGCACCGACCTGGACGCCGCGGCGGCCGCGCTGCGGGAGGCGCTGCGCGGCGACTGCCACACCCACTCCGACTGGTCGGACGGCGGGTCGCCGATCGAGGAGATGGCGCTCGCGGCGGTCGAGCTGGGCCACGAGTACGTGGTGCTGACGGACCACTCCCCCCGGTTGAAGGTGGCCCGGGGTCTCACCGCCGACCGGCTGCGCAAGCAGCTCGACCACGTGGCGGCGGTGAACGACGCGCTGCCGAAGGGCTTCCGCATCCTCACCGGCATCGAGGTGGACATCCTCGCCGACGGTTCGCTGGACCAGGACGAGGAGCTGCTGGCCCGGCTGGACGTGGTGGTCGGTTCGGTGCACAGCGGCCTGAACGACGAGCGGGCGAAGATGACCCGGCGGATGCTGGCCGCGGTGGCGAACCCGCACCTGGACATCCTCGGCCACTGCACGGGTCGGATGGTGGCGTCCCGGCCGGCCGGGGTGAAGGGTCCGGGTGACCGGGCACACCGGCCGCGTACCCGGGCGGAGAGCGACTTCGACGCGGACGCCGTCTTCGCCGCCTGCGCCGAGCACGGCGTCGCCGTCGAGATCAACTCCCGGCCGGAGCGGCAGGATCCGCCGAAGCGGCTGATCCGCCGGGCCCTGGAGGCGGGCTGCCGGTTCGCCATCGACACCGACGCGCACGCGCCCGGCCAGCTCGACTGGCAGCGGTTCGGCTGCGAACGGGCCGCGCTCTGCGGCGTACCGGCCGACCGCGTGATCAACACCTGGAAGGCGGACCGCCTGGTGAAGTGGACCCACACCCGCCGCTGACCCGTGACCCGCCCGGGCCGCCCGGGAGCGGGCGGGCCGAGGGTGGGCCGGCCGGGAGCGGGCAACCCAAGGGCGGGCCGGCCGGGAGCGGGTGGGTCAGGGGCGGGCGGCCGGTTCGACGGCGGGCACGGCCGGCGTGGCGGCGCTGACCGGGGTGGCCGGGCGTCGGCGGCGGCCGACGACGCCCTGGGCGACCGCCACGCCGAGCAGCACGACGAGCGCACCGACCGGCTGGTGCCAGTTCATCCGCTCGCCGAGCACCACGGCCCCGACCAGCACCGCGAAGACCGGGATCAGGTAGGTCACCGTGGAGGCGGTGCTCGCGCCCGCCACCCGGATGTTCCGCAGGTTGATCACGAAGGCCAGCCCGGTGCCGAGCGCGCCGAGCGCCAGCACGCTGCCGACCACCCGGGCGGAGAGCCCGGTCGGCATCGGCGGGGCGCCTGCCACCAGCGGCGCCACCACCGCGAGCTGCGCGGTCGCCACCAGCAGCTGCGCCGCCGAGAGGGAGAGCCCGGAGTACGCGCTGCCGGCGACGAACTTCTTCTGGTACGGGATGGCCACGCCGTAGCAGGCCGCCGCGCCCAGACACATGAGCTGGCCGGTGAAGTGCGACCCGCCCACGCCCTCCCAGACACCCAGCACCACCAGCACGCCGAGGAAGCCCAGCCCCAGCCCGACGCCACGCCGCACGGTCAACCGCTCGGTGCGGAACACCAGCACCGCCAGCGGCAGCACGATCAGCGGGGTGGTGGCGTTCCAGATGCCCGCCAGCATCGACTCGACCCGCTGCTCACCGAAGCCGAAGAGGGTGAACGGGATCGCCACGCCGAACGCGGCGACGACCACCATGTGCCCCCACACGCGGGGCTCGCGGGGCAGTCGGTCGCGGAGCACGGCGAGCACCACCAGCAGGGTCGCCGCGCCGGTCGCCACCCGGTAGAGGGTGAGGTGCAACGGGTGCAGCTCGGCGACCGCCACCTTGATGAAGAGGAAGCTGGAACCCCAGATCACGCCGAGCGCCAGGAACCCGGGCAGCCAGCTGCGCAGCGGCGCCCGGTCAGGAGTGAAGTCCGTTGTCACCCCTGACACTCTGCCCCACCCGTACGACGAAGTCCCGCGAAAATCAGACGCCGTGTCGACCACCACAGCAGCCGCCTTACCTGGGAGGCGTTGACCAGCTCAGGAGGTGGGCGGGATGGCCGTGCCACAGGGGTTCGACCCGTCGTACGACCTGGACGGCGAGTGTGGGTCCCCGCGCAGTACTGCACCATGGCGGTGGAGTTCGTCTCTCCCGCGAGCCGACAGCAGGACTTCGTCGACAAGCCGCGCCGCTGTGCCGAGAGCGGTGTGCCGTTTCCGATCGACTTTTATCCGGCGGAGCTGCTGCCCTGAACACGGCGGACAGGCACGGCAAACAGGGTCGACAGCGGGGCACCCGGTTCCCGTAGTGTCACAGCGTGGGACGAATCGATGACCTCGCCAACCGTTATG